>CAVYSY010000037.1:0-68417 GCA_963771175.1 uncultured delta proteobacterium | reverse complement strand
CGGCCCGTAAGAGCCGAGATCATGGCGGTTGCGATCGTGATGCCCGCGGAAGGGCCATCCTTGGGGATGGCGCCTTCGGGCATGTGCAGGTGGATGTCCATGCGCTCGAAGACTTCCATATCGATGCCCAGAGCGCCGGCACGCGACTTGATGTAGGTTAGCGCCGCCTGACCCGATTCCTGCATGACCTCGCCCAACTGGCCGGTCATCTGCAGGGAGCCCTTGCCCTCCAGGACGGCAACTTCCACGGCCATGATCTCGCCGCCGTTCTCCGTCCAGGCGAGGGACTGCACAACGCCGACCTCGTCGGCCTTTTCGATCTCAGGCGGGATGTACTGCGGCGGATCGAGGAATTTCTCGATCAGCTCGCCGGTTATTACGGCGGGATATTTGCGCTCCTCGGCCTTGAGGCGCGCCACCTTGCGTGAGATGCGGCCGATCTCGCGCTCGAGATTGCGGACACCCGCTTCGAACGTGTATTCGCGGATGATGCGCTGCAAGGCGTGGACATCGAAGGTGAGGCCGATATCCGTGACGCCGTTCTCTTCGATCTGGCGCGGGATCAGATAGCGGTTGGCGATCTCGAGCTTCTCTTCCTCGATGTAGCCGGGGAACTCGATCACTTCCATGCGGTCCAGCAGGGCCGGCGGGATCGGGCCGAGGTAGTTGGCGGTGGTCACGAACATGACCTTCGAGAGATCGAAGGGCAGCTCGAGGTAATGATCGCTGAAGGCGTAGTTCTGCTCGGGGTCGAGCACCTCCAGCATGGCGGAGGCCGGATCGCCGCGGAAATCGGAGTAGAGCTTGTCGATCTCGTCGAGCATGAAGAGCGGGTTGGCTGTGCCGGCCCGTTTCATGGTCTGGATGATGCGGCCGGGCAGCGCGCCGATGTAGGTGCGGCGATGGCCGCGGATCTCGGCTTCATCGCGAACGCCGCCAAGCGAGACGCGCACGAACTTGCGGCCGAGGGCTTCCGCGATGGAACGACCCAGGGAAGTCTTGCCGGTACCGGGAGGGCCCACGAAGCACAGGATGGGCTGGCGTTCCTTGGTCGGCTTCAACGAGCGCACAGCGATGTATTCGAGGATGCGCTCCTTGGCCTTCTTCAAGCCGTAGTGATCGCGTTCCAGGACGCGGGCAGCATGCTTCACATCGAGGTTATCGGGCGTGGCGGTCTTCCACGGCAGGTCGACGATCCAATCGATATAGGTGCGGATGATGCCAATCTCGGGAGCCATGGGCGGCATCTGGTTGAGCCGCTCGAGCTCCTTCATGGCAACCGCTCGCGGCTCGTCGGGCAGCTTGGCCGCCTCGATCTTCTGCTTGAGCTCGATGGCATCCCGGGTGAAGATATCGCCTTCGCCCAGCTCATTCTGGATCTGCCGCATCTGCTCGCGCAGGTAGAACTCGCGCTGGCTCTTATCCACCTCGCTCTGCACGCGGGAGTGGATCTCATCTTCGAGCTCGAGCACATCGACTTCCTGCGCCAGGATCTTGTTGATAGCCTGCAGACGAGCGCGCGGCTCGAGCAATGTGAGCAGGCCCTGGCGGGCGTCATAGTTCAGGGACAACGAGGTGGCGATCATATCCGCCAGCCAGCCCGGCTCGGAGATGTTCAAGGCGAAGAGATGGGCCTCTTCGGGGATCGAGCGATCCAGCTGGACGCAGCGGTCGAACAGGTCCAGGACGGAGCGCATGAGCGCCTGCGTCTGGCGATCGGCGGTCTGAGATTCGTAGATGGGACGGGCGCGGACCTTCATATAAGGACGCGTGCGCACGAACTCCACGATCTCGACGCGGCGACGCCCCTGCACAAGAGCGGAGGAGGAACCGTCGGGCATGGAGAGCAACCGTCCGACAGCCATCTCGATGCCGATCTGCAGGAAGTCGGCCGGTTTTGGGATCTTCGATCTCGGGGTCTTTCTGGACCAAGCCGATCAACGTCTGGTTCTGGACTGCGCGTCCTGCACCGCCAGCATGGACGACTCGCGCCCGACAAAGATCGGGGAGACCATGCGCGGGAAACACGACCAGATCACGCAGCGGCAGCACCGCGGCTTCGATCAGGCCTTCTTCATCCGGTTCGAGGTTGGGTACTCGATAAAGCTCTTCCGTGCGCTGCGAAAGCGCCAGGTTGAAATTGCCTTCTTCTTCGTTCCAGTCAGGTTGGGGCATCGGCACTCGGTATTCGTTATAGTAAATTCGGCAACCGTAAGCGGTTATCCGGCACGCGGCTCCATGAGAAATCACAGAGTGGATGCGGGAGAGCCAGTGTGCGGCTCTCGAAGGTGGGCTTACATTTGTCGGTTCTTCCAGGCAGCCATTACCTCTGCGGTGACGAACATCGAACCGGCAGAGAGAACAATGCTACCATCTTTTTCGGACAATTCCAGCGCGCGGGCGAAGGCCTCTTCCACAGAGGGCGAGATGACATACGGAATGCCAGCCGCAGCCGCCAAAGGCTCGATATTGGAAGGGTCGAGGGCGCGCGGGTGAAAGGATTTGGTAATGAACATCTGCCTGACCAGCGGTTGGATCTCGCTAAACATGCCGGGGATGTTCTTATCTTCGGAGGCGCCGAAGACCAGGTAGACCTGCCTGCCGGGGAAATAGTCATCCAGTGCCTGTTTCAAGCGGGAAAACGAATCCTGGTTGTGGGCAGAATCAAATATCACGGGCGGCTCGCGGCGCACAACCTCGAAGCGTGCAGGCCATTTGACCGCCGCGAAGCCCGCTGTATGGCTTCATCCGGGATGCCGATCCGCTGGCCGCGCGCCGTCCAGAGAGCAGCCGCGGCAACAGCAGCATTCTGAACCTGGTGCGAACCAAGCAGCGGGATCGTGAAGAGGTGATCGGTATCTCCGACTGCGCACTTTTAGAGATTGCGCGTCCAGTGTATGGCTTACAGGCTCGAACGTGATATCCCGTCCGACCAAGGTGAAAGGGGCCTTGTGCTCGCCGGCCACCTTCACCAGGACTTCGAGAGCTTCATCCTTCTGCGGTGCGGATATGACCGGAATTCCGGGCTTGATGATGCCGGCCTTCTCACCAGCGATCTGGGCGAGCGTGTTGCCGAGCACAGCCATATGATCATAGGAAAGCGAAGTAATGACCGAGACAACGGGAGCAACCACATTTGTGGCATCCAGCCGCCCACCCAACCCGACCTCGATGACCGCCGCATCCACATGCTCGCGGGCAAAGTACATGAAGGCGAGGGCAGTCGTGATCTCGAACGTGGTCAGCTTGGGGATACTGGCAACGGCAGGCTTGATGGCATCCACCAATTCGACAAGGCCCGGGTGAGGCACCGGCTCGCCATTGATCTGGATGCGCTCACAGTAGTCCAACAAGTGCGGGGAGGAGTACAAGCCGACGCGATAACCGGCAGCCTGCAGGCCGCTGGCAATCAGGGCGCAGACGGAACCCTTGCCCTTGGTCCCGGCGACATGGATGATGGGGTACTGATCCTGAGGATTTCGAAGCTCCGCCATGAGGGCGCGCATGCGGCCGAGGTTGAAGTCGGCCTTGGCGAGCTCGGAGGAATGTTTGAGACTATAATCTACGAAGGAATAGAGATAGTCGAGGGCATCGTTGTAGGATTTTTCGGCGTCGGGCATGCGGGCGATTGTAAGGCGTAACGCACGATTCGTAAATCGGGAGTGGGGAGGCGGTATTTGTTATTTGTTATTCGGGATTCGTTACTCGGTATTTGTAAATTGAGAGTCATGAGGCATAGTTGCGCACAGGTGGGTCATGGCTGTGGATCGCATCACAGGATGATCTGACGAATGAAGAACTCAGCTGACTTGATGTTCTGGGCTTGGCTGTTAGATAGGCGGCTTCTTTGGAATGCTGCTGGCTCCAACTTTTCGAATTAGCCTGGAATTATGTGGGCTAATAGGAGCCTATACCGGGCTACCTTGTCGCCGTGAGTGCACCCACGTTTGTGGCTGCTATCCAAAAGTCGCCGCGTGAGATGCGCCGGAGGGTTGCGGACGAGGGAAGATTGTTGACCTTCCTAGGATCGTTAGCATATCCGGTCCAGCGGCCAATCACCCTAAGCGCCATATGGTTTCTCGCATATTTTGCCGCATTTCCCCTGCTGCTACGATATTCGTTGGGTCAATTAGTGGTCATCGCTGCGCCTGTGTCAATTGGCTTGGGCCTGAGGAGGCTACTTGTGCTTGCACGAGGGGAGCGTGTCAGGCGTGGCAAAATGGGATTCGTGATAATCAGGGGTCGAGCGGCTAAAGTAGATGGAGTCTTGCTGATCCTAAGTGGACTCTCGAGCGCTATCGTTTCATTATGGGCGGCAATTACCGGTCAGTAACAAGATGATTGCGAGCCTCATCCTCCACCTCCACCTGCCCGCCTGCTCGTCGCTTAAGGAGAAGCGGGGACGCATCAAGCCTCTGATGGCCCGCCTCCGGCGGGAGTTCAACGTGTCGGTAGCCGAGCTCGATCTGCAGGACAAGTGGCAGGACGCCATCATTGGGTGTGCGATGATCGGGAATGAACGCGGACACCTTGAATCGGCATTGCAAACCGTGGCAAAATGGGTGGAAGGCAACTGGCCGGATGGGATGGTCGTGGAAGAGAAGATCGAGGTGGGGAGGTGAGGGAGGGTGATTAACGGTTAATGGTTCTGGGTGGTGAGGGTGCTAGTGGCGGGGCGGAGTATTGAGCAGCATATTATACAGATGGCACGATTAGACCGGTTCGGGGTTATAGAAGATAGCAGAGGATGCGAAGGAGAAATCCACCGCAGCCGCCCGTACCACTGCAGCTTGTACTCGTACGCTGGCGAGCCCACCTCCTGCCCGTTGGGCGCGTACGCGCTCACCACCCGCACCCCGTTCACCGTCGCCGCGATCAGCCGCGCGTGTGAGTCGTCCACCCCGTCCGACAGGCCCCGCACCACGTCCGTCGGCTCCATCTTCGCGAGGATGGCCACCCCGTTGTACGTCTTCTGCCCGTGCACCGCGGCGTGGTAGCCCGCCTCCCGCACGGCCTCCATCGGGAACTCGGCGTCCATGCACTTCAGCTCCTGCAGGCACAGCACGTCCGGTTGAGCGCTCTTCAGCCAGTCCACCAGCCGTTCCAGGCGGGCACGGACCGAGTTCACGTTCCAAGCAGCGATCTTCATCCCGCCCAACTTCGCACGTCACCTCCACCCCCGCCATGGTTTTTTCCCTTCCTCCTCGGGGGTACACCCTTGCAGGTCCTGTAGCGGCCTGTCTCCGTGGCCCTCGGCTCCCCCGGTGTCCTCGGGTGTGGCCCTCAGGCCGCACCGCACCTGCAAGGAGAGCGGGGAGGCGTCCTCAGCGACCCTCACTCCGGCCTCCGCGCAGAGGGAGAGGCTGGTTGGCACGGGCATCGCAGTGGGCTCCTCCCGACAAGGAGCCGCACCATGAGGAACACCATCCTGTCCGCCTGCCTCGCCGTCCTCTCCCTCGCCGCCTGCGATGCCAGCCAGACCCGGCGGGCCCACGGACGCCTCTCGACCGTCGAGTCGCACCCCGCCGTCTCGGTGCTCCCCTCGCCGGAGTTCCCCTCGCTGACCGATGGCCTCCCCGAGACGACCGGCCCCCTCCCCGTGGCGCCCGAGGACCTCGCTCCCGCTGAGCCAGCGGACACGCTCTGGCTCTCCCACGAGGAGCACCTTCATCCCGTGGACCACCTCGCCCGCGCCCGCGCGCTGAGCCAGGAGGGAGACATCTCGGGTGCCCTCACCGAGGCCCGCCGCGCCGTCCACGACGCCGCCGATGACGTCGATGCGGCCGAAGCCGCCCTCGACACCGTCATCCGCCTGACCCGCCTCACCGGCCAGAAGCAGCTCGCCGTGGAGGCCTATGGGGAGCTCGCCCGACTCTTCCCCGACGGTCCCGAGCCCTTCGTCCAGCAAGCCCGCCTCCTGCTGGAGCTGGGCGACACCGAAGGCTGCCTCCGCGCCGCCGAGGCCGCGCTCGAGCTCGACCCCGAGTACCCCGAAATCTACCAGGTGCTCGGCCGAGCCCACCTCTCCGCTGGCCAGCTCGACGAGGCGATCATCCGCTTCAGACAGGCCGTGCACCTCGATCCCTACCACGGGTATGCCCTCAACAACCTCGGGCTGGCCTACCTGCGGACCGACCAGGACGCGCTGGCCGCCGAGGTCCTCGCCCAGGCGGCCTACGTGCTGCCCCACGTGGGCTACGTCCACAACAACCTGGGACTCGCCTACGAGCGACTCGGCCGCCTCGAGGAGGCCCGCATGGCCTATGACACCGCCACCCGCCTGGCTCCGAGGGACTCCAAGGCCCGCCTCAACCGGGAGCGCTTGAATCGCGAGGCCCATGCCTCCATCGAGGTCCTGAAGCTCCTCGGGAACAGGCAGTCCCCGGGGTGCCCGGAGTAAGGGGGCGCTGAGCCTTCGTGAGGCCAACCGCCCGGCGGGCCACCTGGCCCATTCCGGTTCCCCTCCCGGCGGTTTAACGTCGCCCACCTTCTGTTGTCCCCGCCTCCCATGAACACGGCCCGAGAGATGAGCTCCCAGCGAAAATCCTCCCCACCCTCCATCCCTCCGGCCCGCTTCGGCGCCCGGCTGTGGCGATGGACGAAGCGGCTCCTCGTCCTGGCCGCCGTGGGCGTGGTGCTGCTCGCGCTCGTCGTTGGAGGCGTCTACCTCTACTTCAGCCGGGACCTGCCCTCGGTGGAGGCGCTGCGCACCTACGCCCTGCCCCAGGTCACCAAGGTGCGCCTGCGCCGACGGCTCCGTGTGCGCGGAGTTCTTCATGCCCCAGGGGCGCCGCACCCTGGTGGACGTCACGGAGCTGCCGCCCCACGTGCGCAACGCCTTCCTCGCCGCCGAGGACGCCGACTTCTACAAGCACGAGGGCCTCGACTTCGTCGGCATGGTCCGCGCGGCCGTGAAGAACCTCATCCCCGGCAGCCGCAAGTCCGGCGCCTCCACCATCACCCAGCAGGTGGTGAAGAACCTGCTGCTCACGCACGAGCGCAGCCTGACGCGCAAGATTCGCGAGTGGATCCTCACCCCGCGCGTGGAGCAGGCCCTCACCAAGGACCAGATCCTCAACCTGTACGTGAACCAGACCTACTTCGGGCAGCGCCGCTACGGCGTCGAGGAGGCGGCGCTCTACTACTTCGGCAAGCACGCGAAGGACCTGAGCGTCGGCGAGGCCGCCGTGCTCGGCGGCACGGTGCAGTCGCCCAACCGCATCAACCCGGAGACGAACATCGTCCGCGCCAAGCAGCGTCAGCGCTACGTGCTGGGGCAGATGGCCGAGCACGGCTTCCTCCCGAGGGAGGTGGTGGAGAAGGAGCTGGAGAAGCCCATCGTGCTCGCGCCTCGGCCGCCGCCCGAGGTGGGCCCCTACTACGCCGAGGAGATCCGCCGCACGCTCGTCGCCCGCTACGGCGACGAGGTCGTGCTCACCGGCGGCCTGCGCGTGGACATCGCCATGGACCCGAAGCTCCAGGCGATCGCCGACGAGGCGGTGCGCGAGGGGCTGGAGGCGGTGGACCGGCGCCAGGGCTACCGCGGCGCCCTCGGCACGCTGGAGCCCGCGCGCTTCGAGCGGCTCCAGCCCCTCATCGCGAAGCAGCTCGAAGAGACGGGCCGGCGCCAGAAGGAAGGCGCCTACGTCGCCGACCTCGCCTCGCTCGCCCAGACGGGTGAGCAGACGCCCAAGCCGGCCGAGGCCGAGGAGCCGGTGGAGACCCCCGCCGAGGAGGAGGAGGAGGCCACGCTCTCCGCCGACGAGAAGCTCGCGCTCGACGTGAAGCTCGAGCCCCTCAAGGAGGGCCTGCGGGTGACGGGCTTCGTCACCCAGGTGGACGACGCGGGCAAGCGCGCCCGCGTGGACCTGGTGGGCCGCACCGCGGAGATTCCCTTCTCCACCGTCACCTGGGCGCGCCTCAAGGGGAAGGGCGCGCCCTCGAAGATGTCGGACGTGATGAAGCCCGGAGACCTCGTGCTCGTGCGCGTGCTGCGCGTCACGCCCGCCCCCGCGCTCCTGGAGGCCACGCTGGACCAGGTGCCGCTCGTGCAGGGCGGCCTCGTCGTCATCAACCCGAGCAACCGCCACGTGGTGGCGCTGGTGGGCGGCTACGACTTCGAACGCTCGCCCTTCAACCGCGCCACCCAGGCGAAGCGCCAGCCGGGCTCGTCCTTCAAGCCCTTCCTCTACGGCGCCGCGCTCGGCAGCGGCCGCTTCACCCCCCTCAGCCCGGTGAACGACGCCCCCGAGGCCATCCGCGACCCGTACACCGGCAAGACGTGGAAGCCGCAGAACTACGATCGCGCCTTCGAGGGCCCCATGACGCTGCGCGAGGCGCTCACCAAGTCCAAGAACACCGTGTCCGTACGCCTCATCGAGGCCATCACCCCCGCCACCGCGATCGACTTCGCCCGCCGGGCCGGCATCCGCTCGCCGCTGCCGGAGAACCTCACCCTCGCGCTGGGCACCGGCGAGGTGAGCATCCTGGAGGCGGCCAACGCCTACGCCACCCTGCAGGCCAACGGCCGCCATGCCGAGCCGCTGATGCTGCTGAAGGTGACGGACGCGCGGCGGCAAGGTGCTCGAGGAGCACCAGCCGGCCTTCGAGGAGACGCTGCCCCCGGCGGTGGCCTACCTCACCACCTCGCTGATGCGCAGCGTGGTGGAGGAGGGCACGGCCAAGGCGGTGACGCGAGCTCAACCGCCCCGCCGCCGGCAAGACGGGCACCGCCAGCGAGAACCGCGACGCCTGGTTCAGCGGCTACACCGCGGACTTGGTCGCCAGCGCCTGGGTGGGCTTCGACGACCACTCGCCGCTGGGCAGCTCGCGAGACGGGCGGCCGCGCGCCCCTCCCCATCTGGCTCGGACTTCATGCGCGCCGCCCACCAGGGCCTGCCCTCGCGCGACTTCGAGCGTGCCCCCTGGCGTGGTGCAGGTGCGCATCGACCCCGTCACCGGCCTGCTCGCTGGCAACTCCGTGCCGGGCCGCCTCGAGTCCTTCCTCGAGGGCACCCAGCCCACCGCCGAGGCCCCCCCGCCCGGCCACGTCAGCCCGAGCGACTTCTTCCTCCAGGAAGGCAGTCGGGGCGGTCTGTGAGCCGAGCCCTCGCCGCCGCGCTGCTGCTGGCCGCGCTGCCCGCTCCGGCCGCCCAACCCCCTCCGGCTCAGCCAGCCCCGGCCGCCCCGGCGCCCGGCCGACTCCCGCCCTCGAGCGGCTCGCGCAGGCCGTGGCCGCGGACGTGCGGGCGGAGAAGCCCGAGGCCCCCGTGGCCCTGCACTTCTCCGGCGGCACCCCTGAATTGCGACGTGCCTTCGGGCACGCTGCTCGCCGCGCGGCTCGCCTCCGACGGCTCGCGCCCGTGGTGCTGGAGGCGCCCTCGCCCGTGGCCGCCGAGTCCCTCGCCCGCGAGCAGGGAGCCCGAGCCCTGGTGCGCCTCACCCTGGACGTCGAGGGACGGGGAGCTGCGCGCGCACGGCGACCTGCTCGGCACCTGGGTGAACTTCTGGTCCGGTCGCACGGCCACCCGTCCGCCCGGGCCCGCCGCCGCCATCGCCCAGTCGGTGGAGGCGGACGCCGCGGCGCTCGCGCTCGCCGCAGTGGAGTCCGCTCCGCGCCCGCCGCCCACCACCCCGGAGGAGCCGCGCCCCCTGCGCCTGCTGGGCGCCGTGCTGGCGCGGCTGCCCGAGCCGCTCGCCGCGCTCGCCGCGGGGGACCTCGATGGGGACGGCAAGGACGAGGTGGTGGCCCTCACCGAGCGCGCCGTCTTCGTCTTCGCCGCCGACGGGCACCTCGTCGCGGAGCGCTCGCTGGAGGCGTTGTCCCCCAGCCCCGCCCCCACCCGCGAGCCCTTCGGCGCCCTCACCGTCCTCGCTGGACCGCCGCGCCTCGCCGCCTTCTCCACCCGCTACGCCCACGGCGAGGTGCTCTCCCTGGAGGGCGGCGCGCTGCACGGAGTGGCCCGGCTCGATGCCGCGCCCCTGGGCCCGGACGCGCGCGGCACCTTCGTGCCGGGACAGACGGCCTTCACCTCCGAGGTGCGGCTCGGCGGCACCCTCCTCCCCGGCGTGCCGGCCCGCTTCACCACCTTCAGCACCGCCAACTCCCGCGTCCTCCTCGTCCACCCGGATGGCTCGGCCTCCTTCTTCCCGCGGCCCTCGGTGGCGCCCCTGCTCCTCTCCGGCCTCGGCGCCGGCAGCGCGCTCGGGGACCTGGACGGGGATGGGACGCCGGAGCTGCTCACCACCTCGGCCGAGATACAGCCGGCACAGGACACCCTGCGCGTCTTCAAGACGAACGGGAGCAACCCCACCACCCACGAGCCCCTCTGGCAGGGCCCCCTGCCCGCCGGCCGCGCCCTGCAGGTGGTGACGGCCAACCTGGACGGGGACAGGTACCGCGAGGTGGTGGTGGGCCTCACGAAGCCGGACGGCACCGGCGAGCTCTTCCTCCTGCGCCAGGGTGCGCCATGACGCTCCGCCACGCCCTCGCCAGCCTCCTCCTGCTCGGCGCCGCGCCGGCGCTCGCCGCCGGCCGCGTCCCCTACGGAGGCGAGCTGCGCGTCGCCCACACCGGCCCCGCCGAGCCCGGAGAGCCGGCCCTCGCCGACACCCCCACCGAGGCCACCCTCCTCGGGCTCATCTCGCGGCCCGCGTGTCGGCTGGCCGCGGACGGGCACCTCTCTCCCGCGCTCGCCCGGGAGCTGACGCGCCCCTTCCCGCAGGTGGTGCGCCTCACCCTGCCCTCGCCCGCCCAGGCCTCCGCGCTCACCCGCGCCTGGACACGGCTCGCCGGCACCGAGGCCCCCTCGCCCTACCGCGCCCTCCTCTTCCCGCTGCGCGCCGAGGGCCGGCAGCTCTCCGCCACCGGGGACAGCCTGGAGCTGGCGCTCGCCTTCCCGTGGCCGGACCTGGAGCGCGCGCTGTGCCACCCCGCGCTCGCCCCTCCGCGCTCCGCCCCCGCCGCGCTCGGCCCCTTCTCCGCCTCGGGCCCCACCGCCGTGGAAGCGCGGCTCGCCTGGACCGAGGGCCGGCCGTACCTGGACCGGCTGCGCCTCACCGCCACCGACGAGCGCGGCCTCTCGCGCCTGTGGTCCTCGAAGGAGACCCAGGTGGCGCTCGGCGTCCTCCCCGACGTGGGTACCCCCTCCGGCGCGGCGCTGTACGCCACCTATCTGGCCTGGACGCCGCGACGCGTGCCTCCGGACTTCCGCCTGGCGGTGGAGAGCGCCCTCGACCGGGAGGACCTCACGCGCCTCTTCGTGCGCGGGCCGGCCGTGCCCATGCCGCACCTGCTGCCGCCCGCCCTCCTCCCCGCAGCCGCGGGCCCGCGCACCGCGCCGCCCCCGCCCCAGGCCGCGCGCAAGGTGACGCTCCTCTACGACGCGGGCAGCGAGGACCAGCGCGCGGTGGCCGAGCGCCTCCAGGTGAAGCTGCACGACCGGGGCTACGCCGTGGCGCTGGAGCCGCTGCCGCGCGCCGAGCTGCGCGCCCGCTGGGCAAGGGGCGATTACGAGCTGATGCTGCACTCGCTGCTGCTGCCGCCCGTGCCCGGCCCGGCCCTGGCCGTGGTGCTGGACGCGGCGGGCCGGAAGGACCTGCTCGGGGTGGAACTGCCGCGCATCGGCGCCCTGGCGGACCCGGCGGCGCGAGACGCGAGGGCGCGCGAGCGGGCCCTGGCGCTCGCCCCGTCCGTGCCGATGCTGCCCCTCTACGCGCAGGGGCTGGCGCTGCGCGCGGCGCCGGAGGTGGGAGGGCTCGCCTTCGACGGCCAGGGGCTGCCCATGCTGGACGGTACCTGGCTGCAGCCGACCCTGACGGGAGTCCCGGGAGCCCGGAAATGAGGTTGAGGACGCGGCTGGCGCTCGCCTTCGCCCTGCTGGCCCTGGTGCCGCTGGCGGTGATGGTGCCCTTCACGCTGACGCGACTGCGCGCCACGCTCTCGCGGGGGCTGGATGCGCGCATGGACGGGGCCACCGCCTCCGCGCAGGAGGCCCTCGAGCGCGCCGCCGCCAACGCGCGCCGGGCGGTGGAGGAGCTGGTGGAGAGCCCCGCGATGGAGGACCTGGCGCGCGAGGCCCGAGAGTCTCCCGCTCGCGCCATCCGCGCGGACACCGCCCAGGCGCTGATGAAGAGCCGGGGCCTCACGGTGCTGGCGCTCTTCGACCGGAAGGGCACCACGCTGTCCTCCGGGCACCTGCCCGCGCGCCGGGGGGATCCGGACCCGGAGCTCTTCGGAGTCACCCGGGAGAAGTCGCCCAAGCCAGTGCCGGTGAAGGTGTCGGTGCGCGGGGACGAGGGCCTGCGCGAGGTGCCCGCGCTCGTCACGGCGAGGCCGGTGGACTACGGGGACACGAGGCTGTGGGCGGTGGGAGGAGTGCTGCTGGACCAGGGGCTGGCGTCGCACCTGTCGCGGCTCACGGGAGCGGAGGTGTCGCTGCTGTCCGGGGACACGGTGGTGGCCCGGGCCGGTAGCGTGACACCGCCCACGGTGTCGCGCGTGCTGCCGCTGGGCGAGGCCGCCACGGTGCGGCTCCTCTTCAGCCGCGCGGCCGAGCGAGAGGCCACGCTGGGGGTGTTGCGCTCCTTCCTGCTGCTGGCGGGACTGGGCCTGAGTTTCGCGGTGCTGGTGGGAATGCTGATGGCCCGACGCATCACCCAGCCGGTGGAGGCACTCACCTCGGGTGCGAGGCGCGTGGGCGAGGGCGCGCTGGACGTGCAGGTGCAGGTGAAGGCCACGGGCGAGGTGGGCGAGCTGGTGAAGACGTTCAACCACATGACGACGGAGCTGCGCTCCACCACCGAGCGGCTGGTGGCCAGCGAGCGCGTGGCCGCGTGGCAGGAGGTAGCGAGGCGGCTGGCGCACGAAATCAAGAACCCGCTGACGCCCATCCGGATGTCGCTGGAGACGCTGATGGCGGTGCAGGACGCGCAGGACGCGCGCTTCCCCGCCCTGTTCCGCGAGAGCGCGGGCGTCATCCTGGAGGAGGTGGACCGGCTGAAGCGGATTGTCGACGAGTTCAGCCGCTTCGCACGCCTGCCCAAGCCGCAACTGGAGCCGGTGGACCTGGGCGAGCTCGCGCAGAACGTGCTGTCGCTCTACGCCTCACCGCCGCCGGGCATCAGCATCCACTCGGAGGTGCAGCCGGGAGTGGTGGCGAAGGTGGACCGGGACCAGCTCACGCAGGTGCTCGTCAACCTGGTGAAGAACGCCGAGGAGGCGATGACGAAGGGCGGCGGGGCGCTGCACGTGCGCGTGCACGGCAGCGAGCGGGAGGCGGTGGTGGAGGTGCAGGACAGCGGCCCGGGGATTCCCCCCGAGCACCGCGCCCGCATCTTCGAGCCCTACTTCACCACCAAGGACGGCGGCACGGGCCTGGGACTGGCCATCGCCGCGCGCATCCTCCAGGAGCACGGGGGCAAGCTGGACGTGGGCGGCGAGCCGGGCCAGGGCGCCTGCTTCACCCTGTCCCTGCCCCGCGAGCGCTCATGTCATCTCACAGGCAAAGAACTGGACGCCGCAGGTGGATTCAGTGTCCTGGAGGCGCTGCCACTTCCACACGTCTCGAAGTGAGGACCCTGAGCGCCACTTCGACTGGATGAGCAGGTCGTAACTCCTCATGATTGCTGGATGGATCACCTCTAATGCGATCCCAACCAATGCGTCCGACTGATTTGAAGCACCGGTTCATGCTACTGGCTTGATTGAGGAGTAGCCAGGATCACCACTGACCGCCCCGGCGTAGTGCTGGACGAGATTACGGCTAGCGTGATGACCACCGCGTGACCGCGTTGGCCCAGAGTTGCACGATCGTCCAGCACGAAAAGGAAACCCTCGGGGAGGATTCGCATGCCGCGCTTTGATGGGCTGAAGCCAGCCAGTCGGCTCTCAAGCCTACGTGCCCATCAATCAAGCAAGAAACGAAACACCCGACCCGAACTGCATCTACGCCGAGCGCTTCATGCTGCGGGCCTGCGTTTCCGCATCGACGCGGGAGACCTTCCGGGGCGTCCGGACATCGTCTTCCGACGCGCTCGCTTGGCCGTGTTCGTCGATGGGGATTTCTGGCACGGACGAAATCTCGAAGAGCGCCTTCGAAAGCTCGCGCGCGGACACAATGCGAGCTACTGGGTATCCAAGGTGAAAGCGAACTTTGAGCGCGACCGCAGCAATGAGCGCAAGCTGTCGGAGCTTGGCTGGAGAGTGCTGCGTTTCTGGGAGACCGACATCAAAAGGGACCCGAGGACCTGCCGTCGAAGCCATCGTCACCGCCGTACGAACTGGGCTTGCTGCGGACTCGTACTCGGCGGCCGCTTTCCTAGCGAGCGCGCCGTAACCCATCCCCGTCCCGGGGTGCGGTTCGTGAGCGCCAATGAGCGAGCGGTACTTCCTGGGAACAGAGTGCATAGGCTCTGGCGCCGGAACGGGTGACCGCACTGGCGGCATCAAGCTCGGATGCACTGACTTGACGCGCCCACCAAAAACCTGCTCGCGAAGCGCGCGCGCGAGCACTTCCGCGAGAAGAGAGGGCACAGCATTGCCAACCTGCCGCTGCCCAGCGATCCGGTCACCGACTATCTGCACGTCACCCGGGAAGGTCTGAATGCGGCAGAGTTCGCGGATGCTCAGGCGGCGGTTTTTCCAATGGAATGGGCCTACTGAGGGCCCAGGCTGAGCCTGCACCGTCCACGACGGCTGATTCTTTGCCAACTTCAGCAAGAAGTTCCAATAGCGGCGGCGCCATCCGAACAATGGGAGGCCGCCGCCACGCTCCGTGTGCCAGAGGTAGTTCTGACCTTCGGGAATGGACGGAAGCAACTCTGCCCACTTTCCGCGCATCGCCACGTCTTCTCCCCCTCCGTCGTCTGGCAAGTCGCCCAAGGCATCCCACGCCGTGCGGTATGAGCACGAACGCACTGCCCATCAGGAGGTCGCTCGACTCGGCCGGATCGAAATGCGTCGGTGTGGGAAAACGGAACGGTGTTCCATCACGAACGCCGATGATGAAAAACCGCTCCCGGAGTTGTGGCACGCCGTAATCCGCAGCGTTCAGTAGCTTGAAAACGGGCCGATAGTGAGTCTTCGCTCGGCGATTGATGCGCGCAATGCGATCGAGCAGCATCTGCAGCCCTTCGTCCTTCTCCGAGAACGCCATACCGCCAACGTTCTCGAGAAGAAACACCTGGCAGTGCCTCCTCTAGAACCCGAACATAGGCACTGAGCGTGTCAGCGCGTGGGTCATCAAGGCGCTTCGAATCACCGCTCTTCCAATATCCGGACTTCGAGAACGGTTGGCAGGGCGGCCCACCAATCAGAACCGCAGCCTCGCCAATCTTAAGACCTGCCGTCGACAGCAACTCATCTGTGGGCACATCGAAGATGCTGCGTTCGATGACAGGCCACGGCCGGTTCCGCCGAAGGGTCTCACAGCAGTAGCGGTCGAATTCAAGAGTGACGGCGGTGTGGAACCCAGCAGCCTCAAACCCGTAGTCGAGACCACCAGCGCCAGAAAACAGACTGATGACTTTTAGAGTCGACATGAATGCCGGTTGTACACCAAGAGGCTGACATCAACCCGTGCACCGAGCCGCCTCCCGAAGAGCTTGTCGTGGGTCGGACATCCACCTGGAATCTAGCTTCACATTGTTATCGAGCTTGCCCTCGCAGATGCGATGTGGCGAAAGAGCGCGTGTCGGGGCGTAGCAAAACTCCCATTTCTCCGTAAGAGCATGGATACACGCAGCGACGAGATCGAAGTCGGTCGGGCTGTAATAGCGCGAACACGGGTTGCCCTTTGCGGCGCGCGTTCGTTGGAAATCGATTTTCGCGAGACCATCGGCAGTGCGATTACGAGAGCTATTCTTACATTCGACGAGAAGGCGCTTTCCCTCAAACACAACCTCTACATCGGGACCATTTTCGTCACGCACGCGCGCGCACCGTTCGACACCGGGCAAGCCACCAAGAGTCTCGATCAGATGCTGCTCTGCCACCGACCCCCGGACCGCGACCTTAAGCATTCGGCGCTCAGCGATGAGGTCGAGAACCCGGGACTCTGGCAACTGAAACTCCCGTGCGAGCGAGTGAAGCCGCTCTCGCGATGGGAGAGGGGCCTCCAAGAACCCCGGCGTGATGGTCGCCAAGCTCCCATCGGCCAGATGGTCTGCAACGTATTGACGCTCGCCAGGTGCTTCCCCAAAAGCCTCTCGCTCGAACCGGATGAGCCGGAGGAAATGCTCGCGGCGCCCTCCGACCAGCACTTCGAAGAGCGGGTCATTGTCGCCACCGCTCGCCCGCGAAGTCCGCTTCTGTTTCGGATCGGGTGACCTCCACGCCGCTCTCGCTCCCAGGCAAACCACCCTTTCTCCTCGATACTCGCGGCATGCTCGTCCTTGAACTCCACCGAAACAGAGAACCGGGTAGGATGGTGCAGCGTGGGGTCGGCCGCCACGAAGAAGCCTGAGTCAGGATTGATGCCAAGAAAAAGGGTCGTATAGAGACCGTACGGGTCCTGCCATACGCCATGCAATCCAGACAGATCGCCTCCGTATTTGACCTGAAAGCGGTGCTCGTCGGACGGTCTATTCTTGATTTTTTCGTTGTTGGCGAGAAATGCGTACGCGACGATTCCAACGCGCTCGCCCAGTGGCGTTTCGAACGTGATGACGAATGGAGCCCGGTCCGGTCGCGGCCGATGAATGATTCGGCAGCCGCCAGCCTCAAGACCCTCGATCATGAAGTCGATGAGCGGCTTCCGATCCGCAGGGCTGACTCGGTAGAACCTTGGAAAATCAGTATGTTCGCCGTGTTCCATCGTCAAGGTGGTGGATCTACCACATCCGAAGGGACAGGACGAATTGGCCAGCCTACGGCGAGGGACACTCTACGCCGTGGGAATCATGTGGCCCATGAGGCAATAGACAAGCCCTTAAAAATCAGTCCTCGGTCCGTCGTGAGCGGGGGCCCGCTCCTCCCGCCTTACTTCCGAGGAGTTCGCCCGTGCGACCGCGCGTGCCGCCCCGGCTCCTGCCCTGACTCCTTCTTGGAGACGCCATGGTCCTTCTGGGGCGGACCCGGGTGGCGCTGCGCGGCCTGAGTCGCTCCACCTCCGCCTGGAAGACGGGGTCCTCTCGCGGCACGGTCGCTCGGGGAATCCCGCCCCGCATGAGCCGCTCGATGGTCTCGATCATCTGCCGGTCCTTCGTCGTGGCGAACGTCGAGGCCACGCCGCTCGCGGCGGCTCGCGCCGTGCGGCCGATGCGGTGCACGTAGTCCTCCGGCGCGTGCGGCAGGTCGTAGTTGATGACGTGCCCCACGTCCTCCACGTCCAGCCCTCGCGCCGCGATGTCCGTGGCCACCAGGCACCGGTACGTGCCCTTGCGGAAGCCCTCCATCGCCTGGTTGCGCTGGTTCTGCGTCCGGTCCGCGTGCAGCACCGCGCACCGGTACCCCGCTCGCTGGAGCGACTGGTGGACCTTGTCCGCGCGCTCCTTCGTCCGGGTGAACACGAGAGCCGTCGCCTCGTCCCGCGCGAGCAGCGTGAGCAGCAGCGCGGACTTCTCCTCCGGCTTCACCACGTACAGCCGCTGCTCGGCGCGCTCGGCGGGCGTGCCACTGCGCGTCACCTCCACGCGCACCGGCTTGTGCAGCCACTCACGGGCGAAGCGGCTCACATCCGGGCCCAGCGTCGCCGAGTACAGGAGCGTCTGCCGCTTGCGAGGCAGGGCGGCGAGGATCTGCTCGATCTGCGGCAGGAAGCCCATGTCGAGCATCCGGTCCGCCTCGTCCAACACCAGTGCCGCCAGGTGCGGGAACGCCGCGGCGCCCGAGCCCAGCAGGTCCACCAGTCGCCCCGGCGTGGCCAGCACCAGCGTGGGCTTCCGCTTCAGCGCCTCGACCTGAGCCCCCATGTCCTCGCCGCCGATGACCACCGCGTGCGTGACGCCGCGCGACTCGCCGAAGAACCCCACCGGCCCGGCGATCTGCTGCACCAGCTCGCGGGTGGGCGCCAGCACCAGACCCAGCGTGCCCTTGCGGCCGGCGAAGTGCTCCACCAGGGGCAGCACGTACGCGGCCGTCTTGCCCGTGCCGGTGGCGGCGCAGCCGATGACGTCCTTGCCGGCGAGCGCCGGGGGAATGGCTTGCGCCTGGATGGGCGTGGGCCCCGAGAACCGCGCGCGGCGCAGGGCATCGAGGGACTCGGGGGACAGGCCAAGCTGCTGGAAGGTGTCGCTCACACACCAGGGCTATCACAGCCCGCCCCGCCGAGCACCCACGAGCCGCCATCCATGGCCCGCCGATGCTCAGACCCTGACTCCTTCCCAGGCCCATGCACCCGTTTCAGGCCACAACCGGGAAAGCGTGACACCGGGGCGTGTCAGTTTCCGCGGCCCCGAGCGTCCGTGCTCCCTGGACTCTCTTCCTTTCGACGGCCATGACCTCCTTCGCGCCCACGTCATCAGTCTCAGGCTCAGCGGCGATCCGCTCGTCGCGAGACCCGCGTGCGCGGCGCGAGGTGGCGCTCTGACCGGCTGAGTCCGGCAGCGCCTTCCCCGGCCAACCCCTCGGGCCCGCGTGGCTCGAGGGGTTTTTCTTTTTCCAGCGCTTCACCCGGGCCGGCCCGGCCCACAACCAGGAGCACTCCCATGGGCACGCAGAAGACGCACGTCAACGTCGGCACCATCGGCCACGTCGACCACGGCAAGACCACGCTCACCGCCGCCCTCACCCAGGTGATGGCCGCGCTGCATGGCGGCAAGGGGCTCGGCTTCGACCAGATCGACAGCGCGCCCGAGGAGCGGGCGCGCGGCATCACCATCAACATCACGCACGTCGAGTACGAGTCGGCCACGCGGCACTACGCCCACATCGACTGCCCGGGGCACGCCGACTACGTGAAGAACATGATCACCGGCGCCTCGCAGATGGACGGCGCCATCCTGCTGGTCGACGGCTCGCAGGGGCCGCAGCCGCAGACGCGTGAGCACATCCTCCTGGCCCGCCAGGTGGGCGTGCGGCACATGGTCGTGTTCGTCAACAAGATGGACGTGGCCGACCCGGAGCTGCTCGCCCTGGTGGAGCTCGAGACGCAGGAGCTGCTCGCGACCCACGGCTACATGGACGTGCCGGTGGTGAAGGGCTCGGCCCTCAAGGCGCTCGAGGCCGTCACCGCCGGGCGTGTGGAGGACGAGGCCACCCGCTGCATCCGCGCGCTGGTGGACGCGCTCGACCGGCACATCCCGGACCCGGTGCGGGACTACACCTCGCCGTTCCTGATGCCGATCGAGGACGTCTTCACCATCTCGGGGCGCGGCACGGTGGTGACGGGGCGCGTCCAGCGCGGCGTGCTCACGGCCGGGGCGATGGTGGAGGTGGTGGGGCTGGAGGGCCCGGACACGCGAGAGGTGGTGGTGACCGGCATCGAGTCCTTCCACCGGCAGCGCCCGGAGGCGCGGGCGGGTGAGAACGTGGGGCTGCTGCTGCGCGGCGTCAAGCGCGAGGAGGTGACGCGCGGGCAGGTGCTCTGCGCTCCGGGCTCCATCCACCCGCACGCCACCGGGGAGGCCGAGCTGTACGTGCTCGCCGCCCACGAGGGCGGCCGGCACACGCCGTTCGGCACCGGCTACACGCCGCAGTTCTTCTTCGGGAGCACGGACGTGACGGGGAGCATCGAGGTGAAGGGCGAGGGGCTCGTCCAGCCGGGCGATCGGGCCCAGGTGAGCTTCCGCCTGCTCTACCCCATCGGGGTCGAGCCGGGCATGCGCTTCGCCATCCGTGAGGGTGGGAAGACGATCGGCGCCGGTGTCGTCACGGCGGTGAGGTGAGCCGAGGAGCGCCGTCCCTGGCAACGGGGGCGGCGCTCCTGTCGCGTGAGGGCCTCAGGCCGCCGCGGCGCGAGCGGTCCAGGTGCCCTGGGACGCGCGCAGGCAGTCGTCGAGGAAGCGCAGGTAGCAGTCCAGCCCCCGCGCGCCGAAGCCGGCCATCCGGCGGGCCTCCTCCGGCTTGCTGGAGAGGACCTCCCCCATCATCCGCTCGTGGGTGAAGCGGGAGCTGGCGCGCGTGATGCCGGAGCTGGGCGAGGCCCCCGCCCCATACAACCCCGAGACGGACCGGACGCGACTCTTCGAGGCACAGCTCGAGCTGATGCGACTCGCGGGCCGGGACGTCTCCGCCATCCTCATCGACGACCTGCACGCCAGCGACCCGGCCAGCCTCGAGGTGTTCGCGTACCTCGTCAGCCGGCTGTCGAACGACCCGGAGCTGCCACGCGTCCTCACCGCGCTGCGCCCGGGGGAGCTGGCTTCCGAGGGGGAGCGACTCCTCGGCGGAATGGTGGACGCGGGCCTCGCCCTCTGGGTGGAGCTGGAGCCCCTCACCTCCGAGGAGGTGGGTCAACTGCTGGGTGGGGTGGAGGTCGATGGGGCCACGGCGCTCGCGGAGCCACTCACCCGCCACACCGGGGGCAACCCGCTCTTCGTGGTGGAGACACTCAAGAGCCTCCTCGGGTCCGGAGAGCTGGCGTCCACGTCACCCGGGACCCTGCCCGTGCCGGAGAAGGTGGGGGAGCTGCTCGCACGCCGATTGGCGCGACTGTCGTTGCCCACCCTGCAACTAGCGCGCACCGTGGCGGTGGCGCGAGAGCGGTTCTCCCTGAAGCTGGCCGGCGAGGTGCTCGACACACGCCCCGTGGAGCTCGCCGGGCAGTGGGACGAGCTGTGCGCGGCACGAATCGTCCACGGACACGGGTTCACCCACGAGCTGTACTCAGAGGTGGTGCTTCAGGGAATGCCGGTGCCGGTGCATACGTGGCTGTACCAGCGGGTCGCGGAGGTGCTCTCCACGCGGGACCTCGGGAGATGACCGCGTGGACTGCTCCGACCATCGGACCAGTTGCTCGCGAGCGTGCCCGGGGAGCCTCCCGGCCGCGCTTTTCAAAAACCTGTCCGACAGTCGGACAGGTTTTCGCCGCACGCGACCAGCAGGTCGTCCGTCATCCGGCTCCTCACCGTGTCAGGACTCCGCGTCGCATGCGTCCGTCCGTGCGGGAGGCCTCGCCAGCGCCCGCGGACATCGGTCCGGGGGTGTCCTGGGATGGGGGTCTCCCTTCCTGGCAGCCTGCAAAGGCCGGGGTTCAACTCCCCAACGGCTGCTCCGGGGGCCAGCGCTTTCGAGCGCACCGTGCGGAACGGCCATGCGGGTGAAGAGCCCCCGCCGCGCCGCCGGGGCCCCCGGGGCGGACGTCTTCCGTACGAGGTGCGCACCCGTGGACATGCTCTGGTTCCGACTCTTCCCCCTGGCGGTGATGGCGCTCGCGGTGACCTATGTGGTGCTCGTGCGCAAGGTGGTCGTCCCCGAGGGCTTCGTCGCCCTGCTCTACCGGCAGGGGCGCTTCGTGCGCGTGCTGAAGCCCGGAGCCCACCGGGTGCCGCGCCGGGGTTACACCACGCAGCAGGTGGACGTGCGCCTGCGCTCGCTCACCGTGCCCGGCCAGGACGTGCTCAGCCAGGAGCAGGTGGGGCTCAAGGTGAGCGTCGCGGTGCGCTTCGCCGTGGCGGAGCCCGAGCAGGCCCTGCATCGTGTGCAGAACTTCACCGAGGCGCTCTACCTCGCCGTGCAGCTCGCGCTGCGCGAGGAGGTGTCCCGCCACCCGCTGGAGGAGCTGGTGTCGGGGCGATTGGACCTCGGGAAGGGGATGCGCGAGCGGGTGGCCGGCGAGGCCCGTGCGTTCGGCCTCTCCGTGGAGTCGGTGGAGATGAAGGACGTGATGCTGCCGGCGGACCTGCGGCGAGCCTTCGCGGAGTCGCTCAAGGCGAAGAAGGAGGCGCAGGCGATGCTGGAGAAGGCGCGCGGCGAGTCGGCGGCCCTGCGCAACCTGGCCAACGCGGCGCGGATGGTGGAGCAGAACCCCTCCCTGCTCAACCTGCGCATGCTGCAGACGCTCGAGAGCGCGAGCACCACGTCCGGCCACACCTTCGTCCTGGGCGTGGGTCCGGAGTTGACGCCCCTCGCGCGCAAGCGCCCCGCCAGAGGCGACGAGCCGGTGCCTCCCACGGAGGATGACGAGCCCTCCTCCACGTGAGGCGGGCCCACCCCGGTCACTTCGCGTCCAGGCCGGCCCGCTCCGCCGCCAGCGCCCCAAGCGCCGACCAGTCCAGGTCCCCCATTCCCCGGGCCATGCCGCCGAGGAAGTGGTCCTTCAGGAGGCTGGCCAGCGGCATCGGCACCTCCGCCGCTCCGGCGGCCTCCAGCGCGAGCCGCAGGTCCTTGTGCCCCAGCCGCAGCTTGAAGCCCGCCGGCTCGTACTGCCCGCTGGCGATCAGCACCGCGTAGCGCTCGAAGATGGGGGAGCGCGCGAACACCGACTGGAACACCTCCAGGAACACCTGGGGCTCGACGCCCGACTTGCGCGTCAGCGCGAACGCCTCCCCGAGCGCCTCCATCATCGAGGCGATCAGGAAGTTGCCCGACAGCTTCACCACGTTCGCCGAGGGCGCCCGTTCCCCGAGCACCGTGAGCCCGCGCCCCAGGGCCTCCAGCAGCGGCCGGCACCGCTCCACGTCGTCCTTCGCGCCCGCGGCCAGCACCCAGAGCTGCTTCGCCTCGGCCGCCTCCGGCCTGCCGAACACCGGCGCCGACACGTACCGCTGCCCGGCCTGCGCATGCGCCTCGGCCAGGCGCTCCGAGCACGCCACCGAGAGGGTGCTCGACGAGACGTGGACGGACCCCTGCCCCAACCCACCAAGCAGCCCCGACTCGCCGAAGACGACCCCCTCCGCGGCGGCATCGTCCGAGAGCATGGAGAAGACGACCTCCGCCCCACGCGCCGCGTCCGCCGGCGAGTCCGCGACGCGGGCCCCCTGCTGGCGCAGCGGCTCGGCCTTCTCGCGCGAGCGGTTGTAGACCGCGAGCGCGTGCCCCGCCGCGCGCAGGTTGCGCGCCATGGGCTGGCCCATGTTCCCGAGTCCGATGAAGCCCACCTTCATGTGTGCTCCTCCTTGGAGAGCCGCCAGGGCTACCAGGAAAAGCGAGAGGGCCCCAGGCCTTGAAGACCTGGAGCCCTCGGGAGGCAACAGTCGAGCGTGCCGAGCGTCAGTCCTTGACGGGCGTGGCCTTGAGGGCGGCCTTGCCCTCCTTCACGTACACCTGGAAGCGCACCGTCTTGCAGGCGTACTTCTGGACGAGCTGCTCCTTGTTCTTGCGCAGCTTGGCCACGAACTTGTCGTAGGTCAGGCCGTCGTTGGGCTCACCACACTCGTTGCGCGTGGCCACGAAGTCGCGGAAGACCTCCTGGAAGTGCTGCTCCTCCGAGAGGGCCACCGCGTTGTTGCCCATGGGAGGCGGCAGGCCCACTCCCCCCATCGGCGTGCCCATGAAGGGCGTGGGCGCGGCCACCCCGGGGTGACCGCCCGGCCGCGGCAGGGGGATGCTGTCGACCGTGTTGGGACGGATCGAGCGCGCGAGCAACTCCTGCGGGATGGCGGCCACGCGGGTCGTCTCGGGCGGAGAGTCCTCGTAGCCCAGGGGCGGAGCTCCGGTCTGCGCGGTGGCCGCGGCGAAGGGATCCGCCGCCTGCTGCAGCGAGTAGGCCGCCGTGGGATGGTCCTCGAAGGCGAACGCGCCCCGGGGCCCGGCCGTGGCCACGCTCGGTGGCGGAGCCGGCGGGAAGGCGTCGGCGGCCGGAACCGGCGGGAAGGCGTCGGGGGCCGGAGCCGGCGGGAACGGGTAGGCATCGGCCCCCAGGCCCTGCGCGGCGAACGGGTCGGTGGAGCCCGGCACCGTCGGCGAGCCGTACGGATCCGCCGGCGGGAACGGATAGGCATCCCCACCCGAGGCCGGAGCCGCGAACGGGTCCGGAGCCGGCGGGAACGGGTAGGCATCCGGGCTGGAGGCCGGGGGCGGAGGGGCGGGAGCCGCCGGGAAGGGGAAGTCGTCCGGGCCGGGCACGGGCGGCTCCGGCGGGGGCGGAGCGAGGGCCAGGGGCGCGGGGGCCTGCTCGCCGCTCGCGTCCTCCTGCTGGCCCTTCTTGCCCTTCTTCTTCTTCTCTTCCTTCTTGGCGGGGGCCTGGACCGCGGCGGCCTTGCCCGACCCCATCAGCAGCGTCCACACCAGGGAGAGGCCCAGCAGGCCCAGCAGGCCGAAGAGGGCGTTCTGCTGGTAGTCCGCCAGCGCGGCCATGAAGGGGCGCACGCTGACCACGGCCACGACCTCGAAGCCACCCTGGAGCGCCCGGCGCGAGCCCAGCGCGAGCGGCGCATCACCGCCCTTGAAGTCCTCCGGGTGGGTGAGCAGCGGCAGCTTCACCTGGGGAAGCTGGGGGAGCAGCCCGCGCACGCTGCCGCGCCGCACCACGTGACCGGACTGGCCGGCCGTGAGCGTCTTGAGGGCCTCGTCGGCGAGCTCCTTCTCCGAGCCGGCGACGCCCAGCACCTTGTCGCCCTTCACCAGCGCGAGCGCGGCGACGCCGGACGACACGGCCGCGGACTCCAGGGCCTTCGTGTCCAGCTCCAGCGGGGCGCCCACCACCACGGTGGCGGCCACCTGCGAGTGGCTGCCCTCGGGGTTCCACAGCACGGGCACGGAGAAGAAGACGTGGGGCGCGTCGAACGCGTCCACCAACATGCCCTCGCCGCCCGCCTTCAGCAGCGCCAGCACGTCGAGCTTGTCGTCGGAGGCGGGCTCGCCGTCGGCGCGCGCGTACAGCGTGCCGTCAGGGGTGGCGAGCGCGAGGACGACGGAGCCCTGGAGCGCCTCGGGCACCAGGCCCTTGGCGGCGGCGCGCAGGCCGGCGAAGCGCTCCTCGGTGGGAGGCTCCACGATGCGGATGCCCTTGCCCTTGGGCAGGGGCACCACCTGGGGCTGCACCGCGGTGGCCACCTCCGGGCTCGCGGCGAGCTTCAACGCCAGGGCCTGCACGAGAGGCCGACGCGCCTCGAGGGCCCGGGCCACCTCGGAGATGGCGGCCTCGGCCTGGGCGGGAGCCCCCTCCGTGGCGCGGGTGCTCAGGGGTCCCGACACCAGGGGAAGGTGAGCCACTCCGAGTCCGAGGACCAGGAGTGCGAAGAGGAAGAACTTGAGGCGGACCATCGCCGTCCTTTAGCCCGGGGGTGGAGGTTTCCGCTTATAGCGTCCACCGCTCGGGGCCAGCAAGAAACGGACAGGGCCCGCCTGGGAGCCCGGACACCCGCCGAGGGGCCTCCGGGCTCCGTTGGCCCGCTACAAGCGGACGTCCTCGGGGAGGCCCTGGCTGGTCGCCTCCCGACGTTTCTCGATGGTGCGCTTGACCATCTTCTCCAGCGTGTCACGCGCCGTGTCGATGGCGTTGAACATCGTCTCCGCCGTCTCCGTGACGTGCATGCTCGAGAAGCCGGGTATCCGCACCGTCACCCGGCACTCCTGGTCCACGCCTCCCTTGGGACCGTTGATGTCCGCCAGGGCGATATCCAGCTCGGTCGCCTCGTCGTCGATGTACTTGACGAGGGGTTCCACCAGATGCTGCGTCACGTAGTTCCGCAACGAATCCGTCAGCTCCAGATGGACTCCTCGCATCAACACCTTCATGGCGTCTCCTCCCTTGGTCTCTGAAAGATGCTCAGCCCGGAGGCCTTCGGTGAGCGGCGAGGGGGGCCCGTCCCCTCGCTCGCCCTCCTGGCGCGGGACGGAGCGCCGGGCGATCGCGGACGTTTCAGCTCAACCTCTGGGTTCCAGTAGCGCATGGGAGAGCGAATCAAGGTGTTGCTGGTCGAGGATGACGGCGACAGCCGGGAACTCCTCGCGGAGATTCTCGAGGTGGACTTCGACGTCATCACGGCGCCGGACGGTCCCGCGGGGTTGAGGGCGTTCGAGGATGACCACCCCGACGTGGTCATCACCGACGAGTCCCTCCCGGGCATGTGTGGCACCGTGCTCGCCCAGGAGGTGAAGACCCGCCAGCCCAAGGCCGGGGTCATCCTCGTGTCCGGCTACACCGACGTGGACGCCGGCTGCTGCGACATGGTGCTGCGCAAGCCCATTGATGTCGAACGGTTGTCAGCCGCCGTCGGAAGTCTCGGGGAAGCAGCCAGGCACTGAGGCGGTGCGTGCTAACTTCGAGCCTGGTTGCCAGGGTGATGTTCCTGGAGGGAGGGCACGATGAAGTACTGCATGCAGTGCGGTTCCGAGTACCAGGACGACGTGAAGGAGTGTGCCGATTGTCCGGGCAGCACCCTGGTGGACGCGGAGACGATGCGCGAGCGCCACGTCGCCCTGTCGAGGGAGCATGACACGCAGAAGTTCGTCCGGGCGGCCACGGCGGACGATCCGCTGACCGCGGATGACTTCGTCGCGCTGTTGGAAAAGGAGCACATCCCCGTCTTCTCCGCGGCCCCGGCGCACGGGCTCGGTGGATGTACTGACCACGGGGGCGCTGGAGCCCTGGTGGGAGATCATGGTGCCCGAGGAGTACCAGGAGCGTGCCATCCAGCTCCTGTCGCGAGAGGAGAGCACCCTGGAGTCCACGGCCACCGAGGCCGCCGCGGCCGCCGAGGAGGAGGAGCGCGAGACGGAAGTCACCGCCCCCCCGCACAGCGCGCTCTGATACGGGCCAGCACACCTCACTTCTGGACGTCCAGAAGTGGCGCACTCGTAGTCGACTACGAGCGACATGTACTCCCCTATCCCACATCACTTACAGACGTCTGTAAGCGAGCGGAGGACCGGGCCTCTTTGGCTTCTGGACGTCCGGAAGCGAGGGCCCGGGATTTCACGGCAGAGCGGCCCGGCCCCTGCCCTCTGGCGCCAGGCCGCGACAGCGCCTGATGCTGGCGGCCAGTTCCGTGACCGGATAGGTTCGCCCGCCGATGATGACCTTTCCCATCGGCTGGATACGGAAGGCGGCGCTGGTCGCCCTTCTGCTGGTGGCCACGAGCGTGGCGGCCCACGAGCGGCAGCCCCATTTCGCGGAGCCGCCCATGCGGAGGGCGCTCTACTTCTCGACGGCTCCCCAGCACGAGGTGCCGGAGCTCTTCGTCTCCGCTGGCATCGTGACCACGCTGCGCTTCGAGAGTGACTGCGACCCGAGCAAGACGAAGCTGCTGGGGTGGGAAGGTCGCTTCGAACCGCTGCTGGTGGGCGGCCGATCCGTGGTCATCGTTCCGCTCAAGAATCTGGACCCGGACGACCGCCTCATGCTGCTGGTGACGCTCATGGACGGCACCTCGCTGCCCTTCACCGTCAAGACCAGCGAGACGCGCGTGGACGGACAGGTCACCGTCTTCCCCAAGCCAGAGTCCCCCGAGGCGGTTCGCGCGGCACTGGAGGACGCGCGCAAGGAGAACGACGTGCTCCGAGACGAGAACCGACGCCAGCGCGAGGAGGGCACCTCGGTGGATCACGCCCTCGCCGCGCTACTGCTCAACGAGCAGATCGAGATGACCCCGTTTCGGGAGGGCGAGAAGTGGGTGTTGCGCGGCGATGGAGTCGACGTCGAAATCCTCATTTTCGTTCCCCGAAAGAACCAGAGCAAAGTGGCGAGGAAGAAGGCCGCCGTCGTCTTCAACGTGAAGAACAAGGACCCCCTGAGGCCTTGGGAGTTGCAGGAGGCACGACTCTCGACATTCACCACCTGGCAGCCCAAGCCGTTCGCGCTTCGCACAACACCGTCCTCGATCCCCCCAGGTAAGGCCGGCCGCATTGCCATCGTCACCGATCTCGCCTCGTTCGACCCGGCCAGGGACGGAAGACAAGCTCGTCCTGGAGCTCTTCAGGAATGGAGGGCTCCGGCAAGCCTACGTCGAACTGCTCCCCGCCAATCTGCTGCACTGACCTGGCCGCGACGTGGTGGGATCCGCATTCGCGGATTGGAGAACACGGACAGGAAAAGTCAAGAGCCCTTCGATGCTCCCGATGAAAGCACCCTTCCTTTCAGCCCTTGTCGTCTCCTGCCTGGGCTTGGCCTGCACGGCATCTGGCGTTGCCTTGCGTCCAGACGGAGGTCCAGGACCGGAGAAGTGCCCGGAGAAGGCCTTGGAGGCGATGAGAATCCTGCGACTCCGGCCGGGTGATACCTCCACGGTGGTGATCGACGCCAACCAGAGCAGCCAGAGCCCGATCATCGTCAACGATGGCCCCGTCGAGAGCTATCTGGAACGAGACCTCGGGTACCTGGAGCCGTTGACCCGGATGTACGGGCAGATCTGGACCGGTGGCCCGAACGTGGTCATCCGGTACTACGAGGCGCGTCCTCCGGATGGAGATCCAATCCCCATCTGCGCCGTGGCCCGCCTGGGTCATGGCCAGTTGAAGAAGAAGCAGGGACCCGCTCCGGGAACCGCGGAGCTCGAATTCCCCATCGCGGGCGTCTACATCGTCGACGGCTTCCGCTGAACGCACCGCCGCCCGATGACCACACACCGGGTTGAACCGGGGCAGTCGGGCTCCGGTTCAGCTCGATACTTCCGCTGCCTCGCCACGGTGTGCATCGCTGAATCAGGGCACGCTCTCGGGCATATGCGTGAAGAGCGCATGGAAGAGAGTGGTGTGTGGAGGCTCTTTCCGCTCCACGAAGAGCGGAACGGGGGTTTCAGCGAGCTCACGAGGAAGCGCGCTGACCTTGAATGTCTTTTCAATCTTGTCGGCCATGATCCTGGCAGGCTTCTGCATTTCAGCCGGAAGAGGCTCGAAGCAGACCCTTCTGACGGTTCGCCGCCCTTTGGCCACGCCAAACTCCAGACCGTAAATGATGAATACGGGCGCGATGATGCTGACGCATCCGACAACAGCGAAGTCGCGCAGGGGCTTCTCCCCCCAATAGGCGACACAACGGAAGTTCGCATCGGATGTCGTAGTAGCGTCGCCGATAGTGAATTCCGGCAACGCTCCTTCCAGTTCCTCCAGGAACGCCCACCATTGATCCAGTTTCTTGATCTCCTGCTCCCACAACGCACCAAGTCTCTTATTTTCGGGACTGGCCTCACCCTGGAGATAGTACTCGTCGGTCGTGGACCAATAATTCCGGGCGATCGAAATCAACTGCTCAGATGAGAGGGTCATGGCGTCAGGGCGGAATGACGACGACAGGTTTGGTCCGTGCGTGACACATTTTCGGAACGTGTGCACCCCTGATGGTATTATTCAGAATCAATTCGTACTCGACCCTGAAGACCTCGCACGCAATGCCCAGAGGGGTTTCCTTGGTGGTGAGGCTGAGAACGTTCCTCGCAGCCAGGTTGGCACACTTCGCGGCAACGCTCCGCGCCCGTTCGACCGGGATGAATCCTTGCTCTTCGTTCTCAATGGGCACCTCCACGCCAAATTTGCAGAGGAACATGTCTCCCGTGACCCTTTTCTTGATACCCACGTGAACACATGCGGCCCGCCAACCTCCCGGACCCTTCCCTTTCTTGGAGACCACATCCACGAACTGGAAGTGTTCCGGTCGGAGGCTCCCCTCCACGACGGCGCACCCCGAGAGCAACAAGAGCAACAGCGGCAGCACCTGCAGCCGAGACATGACCGCACCTCCCAGAGGTCACTCGGAGTCGACTCCAAGTGACATGTAGGTGGGTTCACCCCATCACTTCTGGACGTCCAGAAGTGGAAGGGAGGCCGTCACGGAGAGCGCACGAGCTCGCCACCGCCCGCGTCGGGGAGGTGGGGCTCGTAGAGGCTCACGCCGGAGACCTTCCACTTGTCGTACTTCGCGTTGCGCGCGAGGAATGTCTCCAGGTCCTCGTCCACCACCCGGCCGTTGCCATCCACGCCGCGCCGCGCGTGCCGCAGCCAGGTGCGCCGACCCTTCTGCACCACGAAGCCCAGGTGCGTCACCCGCGTGGCCTTCAGCGGCAGGTCCTCCCGCAGGACGATGAGGATGGTGCCCGAGGGCATCTGGCGCGCGTGCGCCATCACCCGCTCCAGCGGAATCATGTTCAGGCTGTAGGTGCCCCGTGGCTGATGCGTCTTGGGCAGTCCCAGTGCCAGCGAGGAGCGCGACGTCCAGGTGAGGGCGGTGAGCGTCTTCTGCACCCGCACCGTGTCCTCACCGCCGTAGCGCCGCGTCACATCCACCAGGAAGCCCTTGCGCTGGTTGTTGGGCAGCCACTGGGCCTCCATCAGGTGGTTGCGAGCCTCGTAGGTGGGGGAGCCCGCGTAGCGCAGGCGCTCGAGCAACTCCGGCACCTGGGACTCGGCGTTGGCCAGGCTCATCGCCATCGCCTGCTCCACGAAGGTGAGGCAGTCCACCGCGTCCAGCCGGAAGGTGGGATCCGGATCCACCCCGCTCCCCTCCCCCAGCGGCGAGTGGACGTAGGGCGTGCCCAGGAAGCGCTCGCTCACGCGCAGCAGCCGCTCCCGCAGGGGAAGCGTGGCCTCCTGGGTGATGAAGGCGGCGCGCTCCTGGGGGCTGAGCGAGGCCCACACCACCGGCGGCGGCTTCCCCGTCCGCAGGGCCGGAGTGGCCGCCGCGGGGGGAGTCGCGGTGGAGGGCGCGTGGGCGAGCAGCGCCGAGAGCAGCGCGAGCGCCTTCATTTCACCATCCCCGCCTTGCGGAGGATGGCCTTGCGCTCGTCGTCCGCGAGGTGGAGCGTCTCCAGCTCCTTCTCATAGGCGAGCTTCTCCTCGCCACTGGCCTTCCACGAGGCGAGCACCAACCACCCCAGCATCGTCTTGTCGCCCCCCTGGTGGAGGATGCGGGCCGCGCCGGCCGCGAGCGTGCGATCCTTGTCCTCGAGCAGCGGGCGGAGCGCGGTCTGCGACAGCTTCACGGGCAGTCCCTCGTAGAGGGCCAGGCCCTGGCGGCGCACGTGCTTGTCCTCCGAGGCCAGCAGCTTGCGCGCGAAGGCGAAGCCCTCGGGGGCGCCCAGCAGGCACAGCCCGCGCGCGGCGGAGAAGCGGGTGCTCTCGGAGCTGTCGTCGAGGAAGGCCTTGAGGCCCGGCGCCTGCTTCTTGTCACCCGCGGCCCCCACCGCCTCCAGCAGCAGGACGCGCGTCTGCGGATCGGCCTCGGTGCGCGCCGCGGTGAGGAGCGCCTTGCCCACCCGGGGCTCACGCGTGGCGCCCAGGGCGCGAGCCACCTCGCGGCGAACCCCGAGCGACTTGTCCTCCAGCAGCGGCAGCAGCACGTCCACTCGCCGGCTGTGCAGCCGGCCCAGGCCCTCGACGGCGTTCATGCGCACCGCCCCGTCCTGGTGCCCGGCCAGCCCCACCAGGGTGGACTCGGCCGAGCGCACCTCCAGCCCGCCCAGCACGGCCGTCACGTCCCGCAGCCGCCGCGGCTCCACTACGTCGGGGATGGCCCGGATGAGGAGACTCGCCGCGTAGGGCGTCTCGCGCAGGATGCGCAGGCGCGAGGTGGCGGTGGGCACCGGCAGTCGCCCCTCCAGCAGCTCACTGACGAGCTGCTCCGTCTCCGCGCGGCGCGACAGGCGCTTCTCGGCGGAGGGCGGGGCGGCCAGGACGGCCGAAGCGGTGAGTACGAGGACGAGGAGCAGGCAGGCGGGCAGGGTGCGCACGGCCGGCCACGATGACAAGGCCCCCACGAGGCTGTCAAAACCCTGGCCGAGCCCGCCCCCTCCCTCGGACGTGTGGGAGTGGCCGATTCTTGACCCTCCCCCATGCGATTGATACGACCACAGGCAGTGTCTTCAAGCCCTTATCCCGAGGCCCCTCCCATGAAGCGACTCCTGGCACTGGTGGCTGCGGCGGGAGCCCTCGCCGGATGCGGTCCCGTGAAGTCCACCTCGCACCTGCTGGACGCAGAGGTCCAGATTCAAGCCGCCCGCACCGCCGGCGCCGAGAAGCTCGCGCCCTACGAGTGGACGGCCGCCAACCTCTACATCCACAAGGCCCGCGAGGAGGTCAGCTACTCGGACTACCAGGCCGGTGTGGACTTCGCCGAGAAGGCCGCCCGCTTCGCCGCCCAGGCGCGTGAGCAAGCCATGGCCAACGCCAACGCCGAAGATGCGGCGTCCTCCAGCCCCAACCCCTGACGCGAGAGCACCCTACCGATGCGACGTCTCCTCATCGCCTCCTCGTTGCTCCTGCTCTCCGCGGCCTGCGTGAGCGGTAACAAGGTCCGCGCGGACTCCGAGGTCATCCAGGCCGACATCGAGCGCGCCCGCCGCAGCGGCGCCATGCGCTGTGCCCCGGTGGAGCTCGCCACCGCCGAGGCCAACCTCGACTTCGCCCGGGGCGAGCTCAGCCAGGGCACCAGCTACCGCGCCTCCGAGCACATCCGCACCGCCGAGACCGCCATCAAGAAGGCCCTGGAGCGCTCCAAGAGCTGCGCCCCCCAGCGCGTGACGGTCAAGGAGAAGCCGGAGACTCCCACCCAGACGCAGCAGAACCCGCAGCAGGTGGAGATCACCCCCAAGCAGTCGCAGCAGGTGGTGGTGCAGATCGAGGAGAAGGACTCCGACGGCGACGGCATCTTCGACAAGGATGACCCGTGCCCGGACCGCGCGGAGGACCGCGACGGCTTCGAGGACTCGGACGGCTGCCCCGAGCCCGACAACGACCGGGACGGCGTGCTGGACGGCAACGACAAGTGCCCGCTCGACGGAAGGCCCGCTCTCCAACCAGGGCTGCCCGGAGGAGGCGCCGAAGGACAGCGACGGCGACAGCATCCCCGACAACCTGGACAAGTGCCGCGACCAGGTCGAGGACAAGGACGGTTTCGAGGACAGCGACGGCTGCGCCGAGGCCGACAATGACCAGGACGGGCTGATCGACAGCGCGGACAAGTGCCCCGACGCCTCCGGCCCCATCCAGAACCTGGGCTGCCCCCGCACGGACAAGGACGGGGACAACGTCGAGGACTCGCAGGACAAGTGCCCGACGGAGCCCGAGGACAAGGACGGCTTCCAGGACGAGGACGGCTGCCCGGACCTCGACAACGACGCCGACGGCATCCCCGATGGCATCGACCGCTGCCCGGTGAAGCTCGGCCCGCTGGAGAACGGCGGCTGCCCGGATGACGACAAGGACGGGGACGGCACCGTGGATCGCCAGGACCTCTGCCCGGATCAGCCCGGCGCGAAGGAGCTGCGTGGCTGCCCCGACCCCGACAAGGACAGCGACGGGCTCCCGGACCGCCTGGACCTGTGCCCGGAGCAGGCCGGCCCGAAGGAGACGCGCGGCTGCGCCGACGTGGACACGGACGGCGACGGCCTGGTGGATCGCCAGGACGTGTGCCCGGCCCAGGCCGGCCCCCAGGAGATGCGCGGCTGCCCGGATCCGGACACCGACAAGGACGGCATCCCGGACCGCGTGGACGTGTGCCCGGACGAGCCCGGCGTGAAGGACGAGCGCGGCTGCGCCAAGAAGTACAAGATGGTCGTCGTCAAGAAGGACAAGATCGAGATCAAGAAGCAGATCAAGTTCGCGTCCGGCTCGGCGAAGATCATCGGCAAGGAGAGCTTCACCATCCTCGACGACGTGGCGCAGGTGCTCCGCGACATGCCCACCATCAAGAAGATCCGCATCGAGGGCCACACGGACTCGCTCGGCAAGGACGTGGCCAACCTGAAGCTGTCGCAGGCGCGCGCGGACGCGGTGATGGCGCAGCTGCTCAAGCGCGAAATCGACCCGGGTCGGATGGAGGCCGTGGGCTTCGGTGAGGAGAAGCCCATCGACAACAACGCGACGGCGAAGGGCCGCGCGAACAACCGCCGCACCGAGTTCAACATCGTCGAGCAGTAACCCCTCCCCCACCGGGAGGGGCTTCAGGAGAGGGTGCCGCGCCCGAGAGGTCGCGAGCACCCTCTTCCTTTTGGGGGGGGGCGCCGGGGAGACCTGGAGGCCCCCGCTCCGGCGCTGGGATGTGGGGGTCCTCAGTCCTTCAGCAGCTCGTGCAGCACTTCGGTGGCGTAGGAGCCCTTGGGCAGCTCGAAGGTGAGCACCAGGTCCTCCCCTTCCACCTCGAGCGACGGGTTGCCGAGCCGCACCCGGTAGGGCCTGCGCCCGCCCTGGGTCTCGTCCCCACCGCGCCGGAAGTCGTCCAACGTCACGCCCTCGTCCGCGAGCAACTTCGCCTCGGCCTCGGCCACGGCATGGGCGGCCGCGGTCATCTTCGGCCCGAAGAGGGGCCCGGCGGGGCTCACCTCGAAGGCGGCCACGCGGGGGACGTCCACCTCGGGCGACTCACAGACGAAGAGGCCGCCCGAGTCCTCCTTGCGCAGCACGTCGCCCAGGAGCGCCGTGTCGAAGGTGCCCGCGCGCAGCCGGTCCACGAGGGCCCGGTTGAAGAGGCGGGACTGGAAGGCGGAGAGGTACAGCTTGCGCTGGAACTTGTCGGGCCGGCGCGGCAGCCGCTGGCCCAGGACGAGCAGCCGGCCGAAGTCCGCGTTGTCGCCCTCGCGGCCGAAGCGCTGCTCACCGAAGTAGTTGGGCACACCGCGCGTGGCCAGCCGGGTGAAGCTCTCCCGGGCCGCGCCCACGTCCTTCACGCCCCGGAGGCGCAGCCGGAAGCGGTTCCCCCGCAGGTGCCCGGTGCGCAGCTTGTTGCCGTGGCGCCGGCTCCACAGGACGCTCACGCCCTCCAGGGAGAAGTCGGGCAGGCGCGCCTCGGCCCGAGCGGGCACGGAGAGGAGCTGCCGGGTGATGGCCTGCCGGTCCTTCATCCCCGCCACGCCCACGTCGCCCTCGTCCACGCCCAGGGCGGAGCACAGGGCGCGCACCACCTCGCGAGTGTCCCGGCCGCGCTTCTCCACCCAGAGGTAGAGGTGCTCCCCCTCCCCCGAGGGCTGGTAGGCGGGCAACTCCTCCACTTCGAAGTCCTCGGGAACGAGCTTGAAGGCGCCGCCGCACCCCGGCACGTCCTCCGTCAACCGGGGCAGTGTGTCGCTCATGAGCCACCGAGGGTGGCGAGCATGTCCTTCACGCGCCGGGCAAGGTCCTCGTCCGCGCGGGATTCGAGCAGCTCACCCGCCTGGAAGAGGAGGAAGAACATCACGTCACTGAGCGACTGGCGGAAGAGCCACCAGGGGCTCCGGACCCAGCGCGCCGCGGTGGCGCTCGTAGGACTCCAACAGCCTGCCGTCCGGCAGGCTCCCGTCGGGCGCGAAGACGAGCCCCGCCAGCACCGGCGACGAGGACAGCGCCTGTCCCGAGAGCGCCGCGTTGGCCGAGGCGATGAACTCGCGCGCCAGGCCCTGCTTGGACACCTCGGTGGCGATCTCCCGGAAGATGCGGTTGAAGACGCGCACCACCTCGCGCGAGTCCACCGCGACGGGCCGGGCGGGCTCGATGGAGCGCAGCCCGGACTGCGACGAGCGCACCGAGGGGATGCCGGTGGAGGACGGGCGCACCACGGGGATGCCCATGATGCTGCGCGGGCGCACCGCCGGAATGCCGGAGATGGACTGCATCGTGCCGCCCAGGGGCTTGTCCGAGAGCGACACGAAGCCGCCCTCGAGCAGGCCGTAGATGACCTTGATGACGTCGAACTCGGACAGCCGGGCGGCCTGCCCCAGGTCCAGCACCGTGCGGCGGCCGTCCACCAGCGCCGAGCACCTTGTCCTCGTCCGCCTCCAGCTTGGCCATCGTCTGGCCCTTGCGCAGCACGTAGAGGCGGCTGTTGGGGATGCGCTTCCGGAAGTGCGCCAGCTCGTCGATCTTCCGGATGCTGTCCATCAGCAGGCTCTGGGTGGACAGCTGGATGTTGTGGCCCAGCTTGTCCTCCACCGGCTGGTCGATGAGGAAGAAGCTCCCCTCCCGGCACAGGACGATGGCGTGGAAGATCTCACTCACCTGGTGGGTGACGCACTTGAAGAGGTCATGCGCCTGCAGGAGGCCCCGCTCCACCAGGGTGCGGCCAATCTTGGAGGGAGGCTGCTCACGCAGCACGGCCTCGAGCTGGGAACGCTCCACGTAGCCCAGGCGCACGAGCACCTCGCCGAGCCGGTCCGCCGTCACGTCCGAGGTGGCGCCACGCACCTCGCCGTCGCGGAGGATGACCGAGCGCTCGCCGCCGGGCGCCTGCACGCGGACGACGCCGTTCCAGCGCGACTGGCTCAGGAAGGCGATGAGGTCCGAGAGCGGGAAGCCGGACGCGTCCCCGGAGAGCACCACGCGCGGGGTGGGCAGGGAGCCGCCCTCGGCCGGGGTGCGCGAGAAGACGAGCAGATCCGGCGAGGTGGGCTGCAGCACGTACGAGCCCGTGCGGCCCGCCAGCGGCTGCGGTTGTTGTTGTCCTCCCTGCCGCTCGTCGGGGACGAGCTGGGAGCCGTCGATGCGGAAGCGCTGACTCATGATGCCGTCAGTCGGCGGCCCACGCGTTGCTGTTCGCGCGCCACTCGAGCTCGTCTTCCAGGGTGTGGGAGAGGGCGCCCTCGGACAGGCCCATCTGCGCGTCGTAGTGACGGCCGTTGAAGAAGAGGCTGGGCGTGCCGTGGATGTTCGCCGTCTGGCCCAGCGCCTTGTACTTCTCCAGCTCCTTCGCGTAGGTGCCGGCCTGGAGCGTCTTCTGCAGGTCCGCGCCCTTGAGGCCCAGCTTGTTGGCGATCTCGATGATCTTCGCGGGGGCGAGGTTCTGCGCGTTCTCGAAGAGGGCGTCGTGCATCTCCCAGTACTTGCCCTGGTCGCGCGCCCAGAGCACCGCCTGGCCGGCGGGCACCGCGTTGGGGTGCATGGGCAGGGGGAACGGCACGGTGCACAGGCGCACCTGGCTGGCGTTCTTCTTCGCGAAGTCCTCGATCAGGGGGCGGGCCTTGCCGCAGTAGGGGCACTCGAAGTCGAAGAACTCCACCAGCGTCACAGGCGCCTTGGCGTCGCCCATGCACATGCGCGGATCCACCTCCAGCTTCGGCCGGGGCTGGCGGAACGAGGCGTAGTACTCGGAGAGGGCGACGATGATGTCGGTGGCGGGAATACCGGCCACGGCCTGCTGGGCGGCGACCCGGGCCATGCGCTTGGCGTGCTTGCAGGTGGTGTGGCCCCGCAGGCACTGGCCCAGGGTGTGGGGGCAGCCGCAGTAGCAGAATTCATCGGTGAGGACGGTGGACAGCTCGCGCTTGGCGGCCGGCGGCAGCGCGGAGAAGTCCATGCCCGGGAGGCCGGAGAGGGCGTCTCCCGAGGCGGGAGCAGCGGCCGGAGGGGGCGCGGGGGGCGTCGCGGGCGCCGCCGCGGGCTTGGAGGCGGCGGACTGGGGGGGCGAGGCCGCCTCGGAGTTCTTGGAGCAGGCGACGGCCATCAGCGCCACGGAGAGCGCGAGGAGGACACGGTTGCGGCGAACGGGAAGCACGGCGCCGGTCTTAGCCATGCGCGCGGGGCTTGTAAAGCAACCCCGGCTCTGCCAGGGAGGGACCCCGCGATATGCCCAGAATCCTCCTGCTGCACACCGGCGGCACACTGGGGATGGCCGGAGGCCGGCCGTCCGCGCTGCGTCCCGCGGCCTTCTTCAAGACGCTCAAGGCCCGCTGCCCCGAGCTCTTCCAGCTCGCCGATATCGAGCTGGAGCTCTTCTCCAACCTGGACAGCTCGGAGATGCAGCCGGAGCTGTGGAGCCGGCTCGCCGCCCACCTGCACCGTCGGCTGCCGGACTTCGACGGCGCGGTGGTGACGCACGGCACGGATACGCTCGCCTACACCGCGAGCGCCCTCTCCTTCATGCTCCCCGGGCTGTCCAAGCCGGTGGTGCTGACGGGCGCCCAGCGGCCGCTGGGTGAAATCCGCTCGGACGCGCGGCTCAATCTCATCGACGCGGTGCTGTCCGCCCTCCAGGGCCCGCCCGAGGTGAGCATCTGCTTCGACTCCCACCTCTACCGCGGCAACCGCACCCGCAAGGTGAAGGTGTCCGAGTACGACGCCTTCGAGAGCCCCAACTTCCCGCTGCTGGGCATTCTGGGAGTGGATGCCACCTTCACTCCGGGTCTGCGCCAGAAGGGCCCCTTCCGCCTTCGCGAGAAGCTCGAGTCCCGCGTCTTCCTCCTCAAGGTGTTCCCGGGGTTGGATCCGGCCCTGCCCCTGGCCCTGCTGCCCCAACTGCGCGGCCTCGTCCTGGAGGCCTACGGGGCGGGCAACTACCCCGTGGATCCCTCCCTCGGCCGCTCGCTCCTCCCGCTCTTCAAGGAGGCCCGGAAGCGCGACGTCCCCGTGGTGGTGGTGAGCCAGGCCTTCCGCAACGGGGTGGACCTCACCCTCTACGAGTCCGGGGCCGCCGCACTGGCGGAAGGGGCCCTCAGTGGAGGGGACATGACCCCCTCGGCGGCGCTGGTGAAGCTGATGCAGGGGCTCGCCTACTACCCGGACAGGGAGGCACTGGCCCGCTTCATCCAGACCCCAATTGTCGGGGAGATGACCGAGCGCCCCCAGGTTGCCGGGCAGACACCCGCCAAAAAGTCGAAGCGCACGCGATAGGAGCGACCCTCCGGGAAGATCGTCCCGTGGCATGCTTGCTGGGGACAATCATCGACCCGTAAGATGGGGGCACGATGTCCGACGAGAAGACCGCCGTCCATTCGATTTCGGACCTGCTGGGGACCGCCGCGCCCCAGCAGCAGAGCGCCTATCTCATCGTCATCAGTACGAAATCCCCCGCGGGCATCGGGCGGATGTTCAAGCTGGACCGATCCGAGACGGTGCTCGGCCGCAGCGTCGAGGCCCAGTTCCAGGTCGAGGACGATGGCATCTCGCGCAAGCACGCGAAGGTGGTGTCGCTCGGCGACGGCCGCTTCCAGCTCGTGGACCTGGGCAGCACCAACGGCACGTTCCTCAACGGGCTGAAGGTGAGCGCCGCGCCGCTCTACGACGGCGACAAGATCCAGATCGGCTCGAACACGGTGCTGAAGTTCTCCATCCAGGACCAACTGGAGGAGGCCTACCAGCGCAGCATCTACGAGTCGGCCACGCGCGACGGGCTCACGCGCATCTTCAACAAGAAGTACTTCCTGGAGACGATCCGCAAGGAGTTCGCGTACTGCCTGCGCCACCGGGTGGCCCTGTCCCTGGTGATGTTCGACGTGGACTACTTCAAGAAGATCAACGACGTGTACGGGCACCCGGCCGGCGACTACGTGCTGGCGCGCATCGCGCAGCGGGTGAGCGACACCATCCGCACCGAGGACCTCTTCGCGCGCTACGGCGGCGAGGAGTTCGCCCTCATGCTGCGCGAGTCCGCCGAGGAGCAGGCCCTGGCCTGCGCCGAGCGCTGCCGCGTGGCGGTGGACCGCACCGACTTCATCTTCGGTGGCACGCCCATCAAGGTGACCATCAGCCTGGGCGTGGCCACGCTGCACGACTCGGACTTCACGCAGGCGGAGGATTTGATCGCCGCGGCGGACAAGTACCTCTACCGCGCCAAGCGCGCCGGCCGGAACCGCGTGGACGGCAAGGCCATCAGCGGTCCGTGAACGCCGGCGCCCTCGCGCCGTTCCGACTCACGTCCCTTCAATCTCCAGTCCCGGCGTCTCCGCGAGCATCTCCACGCGGTTGCCGCCAGCGGCCTGGGCCGACTCCAGCGAGCTCTGGGCCTGACGGACGAGCTCGGAGAAGGACACCTCCCGCCCCGGAGCGAGCGCGGCCAGTCCCACGGACACGGTGGGGCGGACCACCTTCTCATCGAAGGTGAGGCTGGAGCGGGCCACGCGCTCGCAGACACGGCGGGCCACCGTGTGGGCTCCGGCCAGGTCCGTGTGCGGCAGCAACAACAGCACCCGGTCCGCCGAGTACTGCACGGGGTAGTCCGTGTCGCGCAGCGAGCGCCGGATGGCGAGCGCCAGTCCTCCGTAGAGCTGCTCGCGCAGCTCGCGGTCCGCCTGCACCGGCAGCGGATCGAACGACACCAGCGCGATGGCCAGGGGCAGCCCGTAGCGCCGCGAGCGCTTCACCTCGACGAAGACGAAGTCCTTGAAGTGCGCGAAGGCGTAGAACTGGGTGAGTGGATCCAACAGCGCCTCCCCCGAGGCACGCACGGGCTCGGAGGCCGGCGCGGTGCGTCCCTTCCGGGCGGGGGTAGCGCGCGCGGGCGTCCGTAGCTTCACCAGCTCGGGCAGGCGCACCCGCAGGTCCTTCGCGGAGATGGGCATCGGCAGCAGGCCATCCGCGAAGCCGGGCTTCTTGACGTCATCCCGCGCGGCCAGGACGAGCGCCTGGGGCAGCAGCTTGCGCACCGCGCGCGCCACCTGGGCCGACCGCTCCACCGAGGGCCCCAGCACCACGACCTGGGCGCGCCCCGGCTCCGCCTCCCACTCCGCCAGGGCGGATACCTCGAGGCCCGCCTTCTCCAGGCCGTCCTTCAACTTGCGGCGCGCGGCGGCCCCCGGCTCGACGACAATGGCTTGTGTAATCCTCATTCCCACCTCTCCAGACTTCGCACCATAGCGACGCACCTGAATCGCCGACAAGAGCTCCGTGAGAGCCCTACGGAGGGTTGAAGCCGAGCCGCACCAGGCCTCGCCGCGCCACGTGCTGCACGTGGGAGTCCGGGTCCCTGGACAGGGCCTGACTGAGGGCGGAGGCGGCGAAGGGACCCCCCAGGGTGGCCAGGGCCTGCGCCGCGGCCACTCGCACCGAGGCCACGCTGTCCGACTGGAGCGTCTGGGAGAGGGGCTTCACGTGCTGGGCACGGCCGATCTTCTCCAGCGTGCGGGCGGCGGCCTCACGCACCTGGGGGTGCTCGGAACCAAGCAGGGCCACCGCGGCCTCCGCCTGGGGCATCTGACGCTGGCGGCCCACCACGTCGAGCGCCGCGGCCGCCACCTCCGGCACGGAGTCCCCGAGCGCGGCGGCGATGGCGGCGTCCCCTTCCTGCGAGCGCGGCACGGCGAGCGCCCGCACCGCCCCGGCGCGAACCAGGGGTTGCGCGTCCTGGAGGAAGGGGGACAGCACCTGGAAGCGGCGCCTGCCATGGCTCTCACACTCGGAAAGCCAGGCCACCGCCTCGCCCCGCACGTCCGCGGGGAGGCCCCTGTCGCGCGCCACCTCCAGGAGGAACGACTCACAGCCCTTGTCGGCCGCGGCCACCTGCAGCCACGCGCGCCGGGTGGCCAGCGGCACGCCCTCGGCGCGTACCCGCCGGCTCGCGAGCTCACTCACCGCCACGCCCTCGGCCTCGGCCAGCCCGAGCGCGGCCAGCCGACGCACCGCGGCCTCCGTGTCCGCCAGGGCGCGCTCCAGCTCGCGCTGCGCCAGCGGGCCATAGCGCCGCAGCGACTGCACGGAGGCGCGCCGCTCGGCCACATCCAGGGAGGAGAGCCCCTTCTGGAGGGCCTCCAACTCCTTGGAGTAGACGGCGAAGAGGCGGTTGATGAGGGCCTGATCCGGCGGCTTCGCCTCCAGCAGGAGCATCCGGCCCACCGAGGTGCCCTGCTTGTCGGCCACCGTGAGGAGCGCGCTGGCGGCGGCCTCGTCACCGGCCTCGCCGCGCTCGGCCATGGCGGACAGCAGCGCCCGGGCCGGCGACCTGCCGAGGAAGGTGGCGAGATGGACGAGCGCCTCGCCCCGGAGCTGCCGCTCCTCCGAATACACCTCCACCTCCAGGGCCTCCCGGACGGCGTCCCGGCGGGTCCATACCCGAGCAGCCGCCTCCCCTCCCCTGCTCCCCGCCTCCTTGAGGAAGGTGGCGGTGGAGCGCCCGGCCTGGGCGGCGGCGCGCGCGGCGGTGACACAAGCGAGCACCTCCTCCTTCACCGGGGCCTCCGCCACCCAGTCCGCGAGCACGCGCGGCTCGGTGTGGCCCCGGGCCTTCGCCTGGGCCCGCAGCACCGCCCACCGCACCCGCCAGTCCGGGTCCGCGAGCGCCGAGCGCAGCGCCGCCTGGGGGACGGGGTTCACCTTGGCCAACTCCAGAATCCAGGCATCGGCGCGGCCGGTGGTGACGCACAGCTTGCACACCTGGGAGCGAAGGGCCGTGTCCTGTACGTGCTTCTGACAGGACATCCAGCAACCAGTCGCTCCCTGGCCGCCGTGCTGGCCGGTCGACAACAGCAGGACGAGGAAAAGGGCGGGGCTCACGGAAGGTACATTTTAGCCCACCCGGCTGATCCTTTTCTGCGGGTGTCCTTGCGTTTTCACGCCCGCTGCGTCATATCGGCGCCCCCACATTTTTAGCGCATGCGGAAGGAGGTGACAGTATGCCCGGCATTCGAGTTAAGGACGGCGAGTCCATCGAGAGCGCCCTGAAGCGCTTCAAGAAGGCCACCGAGAAGGCTGGAATCCTCTCCGAGATCCGCAAGCGTGAGCACTACGAGAAGCCTTCCGTGAAGCGGAAGAAGAAGGCTCTCGCGGCCAAGAAGCGAGCGGTGAAGAAGGCGCGCAAGACGTACTAGCCGCCCCGCGGGAGCTGGGGTCGCGTCAGTTCCGCGCCCTGGCTCCCGTCTGTGTAGCAACCCTTCCCACACATTCCTGGAGTCCTGCCATGGCCACTGTGAGAGAGCGCCTCGACGCCGACCTCAAGGACGCGATGCGGTCGAAGAACGAGCTTCAGACCAGCGTCCTGCGGATGCTCAAGAGCGCCATCAAGTACAAGGAAGTGGAGCCCGGCGCCACCGGTCCCCTGGACGAGCCCGCCATCCTTCAGGTCATCGCCACCCTCATCAAGCAGCGGCGCGACTCCGTCGAGCAGTTCAAGTCGGGCGGTCGCGCGGATCTGGCGGAGAAGGAGGAGCAGGAGATCTCCGTCCTCCAGAGCTACCTGCCCAAGCAGCTCTCCGCCGACGAGCTGCGCGCCGAGGTCCAGGCCGCCATCACCGAGGCCGGTGCCAAGAGCGCCAAGGACATGGGCGCGGTGATGAAGCTCGTCAGCCCCAAGCTGCAGGGTCGTGCCGAGGGCCGCGCCATCTCCGAGGAAGTGAAGAGCCAGCTCTCCAAGCTGTCCTGAAGTTCCCGGCCTTGAACGGCGCCGGGCGGGTCTTGAACTTGCCCGGCCGCTGATCGGCCATTAAGGGTATTCCGGTTGCCCCCCTGCCCCACTACCCGGGCAGCCACGCAGCACCGGAAATGGCCCTCTTGCCCCACATCGTCGACCCGCGCCGGAACGCCTCCGGTCTCCCGCTCCCCGGTGACGCCTCGCGTCCTGGCGCCCGTGGCTCCCATGTCAGGGGCCGGCGCCATACTCGTCCGAAGGGGCCGGTGGGCGGACCATGGCGGTTCGGCCACGCCGGGCGAAGGGGGTTGGGCCCATGATGATCCCCGAGCACAAAATCCAGGAGGTCCTCGATCGGGTGGACCTGGTGGGGCTCGTCTCTCGCCATGTCGAGTTGAAGAAGGCCGGGCGCGAATTCAAGGGCCGCTGCCCGTTCCATCAGGAGAAGACGCCCTCCTTTTATGTCGTCCCGGAGAAGCGCTTCTACTTCTGCCACGGGTGTCGGGCCAGCGGTGACGCCGTGTCCTTCGTCCAGCGCTACCTGGGGAAGACCTTCATCGACGCGGTGAGGGACCTCGCCCGCGAGGTGGGGGTGGACCTGGAGGCCGCGCAGGACCCGGGCGCCCGGGAGCGCCAGCAGCTCAAGGAAGTGACCGACCAGGCGGCCGAGCACTTCCGCGCGCTCCTGTGGGAGGAGGAGGGCCGCCGCGCCCGCGCCTACCTCGCCAGCCGTGGCATCTCCGACGAGACGGCCCGGGCCTTCGGACTGGGCTGGGCCCCAGCCGCGTGGACCTCGCTGGCGGACCGGCTCGTCAAGCTGGGGATGATCGACTGGGGCCTCAACGCGGGCCTCATCTCCAAGCGCCAGAAGGGCGACGGCTACTACGACTTCTTCCGCAGCCGCCTCATCATCCCCATCCGCGCCCCGGAGGGCCGCCCCATTGCCTTCGGCGCCCGGCTGGTGGACGCCGAGGAGGGCCCCAAGTACCTGAACTCCCGGGAATCCCGCCTCTACAACAAGAGCGAGACGCTCTTCGGCATGGACCAGGCGCGCGATGAGATCCGCCGCCGCAAGGCCGCCATCCTCGTGGAGGGCTACTTCGACTGCATCGCCCTGCACCAGGAGGGGGTGAAGCACACGGTGGCGCTCTGCTCCACCGCCCTCACCCCGGGCCACCTCAAGGTGCTCGGCCGCGCCGAGGCCCGGGAGCTCTTCCTCCTGCTGGACGGAGATCAGGCGGGCCTGGACGCCGTGGAGCGCCTGGCCGGCCCCCTGCTCGCCGCCGGAGCGGCCGCCAAGGTGGCCCTGCTGCCCCAGGGGGACGACCCCGACGTCTTCATCCGGCGCGAGGGCGCCGCGGGCATGGAGCGGCTGCTGGCCGAGGCCCGTCCCCTCACCAACCACGTCTTCTCCACCATCCTCCCCCAGGGCAAGGAGGCCACCTTCGAGGAGAAGATGGCCTCGCTGGAGCGGCTCAAGCCGGTGTCGGCGCAGCTCCCGGTGGGGCTGGTGCGCTCGGCCTTCTTCGGCGCGCTGAGTGCGTGGTGCGGCCTGCCCGCCGCCGAGCTGGAGTCCACCCTGCGCGCCAAGGCGCCCCCGCCGGCGAAGCCCGCCCAGGGCGCCCCACCCGGCCAGCGGCCTCCCACCCGGGGAGCGGCCTTCAACGGCCCCGCGGCGCCCGCCCCCCGTCAGGCCCCCGTGAAGCCTCCGGACTCCCTGGAGTCCCTCTACGTGGCCGCCGCCCTGCGCGACCCCCGGCTGGTGGCCCGAGACTCCTTCCGCGTCTGCGACGAGCTGTCCCACCCCGGCCTGCGGCTGGCGCTCGCCCACGCCATCTCCGGCCATGGGGCCGAGGACGCCCTCTTCGAGGCCCACGACACCGTCAAACGGGCCATCGAGGCGGCTGGCCGCCAGCTCGCCGAGCAGCAGGGCTCCGCCCTCGAGCACTACTTCCTGCAGATCTGCCGTGCCATCATGCTGCGCCGTATCAAGCAGCAGTTGGACTCCATCGCGCGCGCCACCAGCCAGACCGACGGTGCCATCGACCTCTCCGAGGAGACGAAACAGCTCTACGCCCAGCGAATGGAGCTCCTCTCCCTGAAGAAACGCGTGGAAGACGAAATTCGCCCGCCTCCCCCGGGAACAAAGGCACCAATGCAACCGGTTTGAGTTCGCGTTTGTAAGAATCCTCTACTTTGCGATAGATCGGCCGGCTCGCTCCAGGCCAAGCCCCTGTTTTTCTAAGGAGAAGTACCCGAATGCCGACGCAGAAGCCCTCCTCGAAGGTGGCCGTCAAGCCCAAGAAGAAGGTGGCCCCGGAGATCCGGAAGAAGAAGAAGTCCCCGGAGGAAGCCTCGGCAAAGGGTACCGAGAGCGCTGAGGCCAGCACGAGCGCTTTGTCCGCGAAGAAGGCGGACCGGGCCGAGAAGGCCGAGAAGGCCGCCGCCGTGGAGAAGGCCACCGAGGCGCTCAAGAAGCGCAAGGCCGTCACCCAGGTGGAGTCCGACGAGGTGGATCCCGAGGAGGCCGCGGAGGAGGCGGCCGCCGCCGTCGAGGTCGATCCGGACGCCGTGGAGGACGAGGTGGATGAGGAGCCCATCGCGGACCGCAAGGAGGTCAAGGACCTCCTGGCCGCCGGTCGCGAGAAGGGCTTCCTCACCTACGAAGAGGTCAATGACGCCCTGCCCGCGGACATCGTGTCGTCGGATCAGATCGACGACGTGATGAGCATGTTCGGCGACAACGACATCGAGATCGTCGACGCCCAGAAGGCCGCCCAGAGCGCGGAGATCAAGCCCACGGTCGCGGTGGAAGAGGAGCGCGCCGAGGCCGAAGAGGAAGAGAAGGACGAGGACGACGAGCCGGGTGGCAAGTCCAATGACCCGGTGCGCCTCTACCTGCGCAAGATGGGCAGCGTGAGCCTCCTCACCCGCGAGGGCGAGGTGGAGATCGCCAAGCGCATCGAGGACGGCGAGAAGGAAGTGCTGCGCGCACTCCTGGCCTGCCGCGTGGCCATGGTGGAGATCCTCGACATCGGCACCAAGCTCAAGAATGGCAAGCTGCGCGTGCGCGACGTCATCAAGGACGCGCCCGAAGAGGCCCAGGGCGAGGGTGAGGCCGAGGCCGAGGTCGCCGAGGAGGGCGCCGAGGGCGAGGGCCAGCCGCAGCAGCTCGCCCAGAGCGAGCTGAACAAGATCGAGCAGATCAACAAGCAGATCGAGCGCATCCGCAAGTTCGCCAAGGACTGCGAGGCGCTGGACGCGGAGCTGCTCGGCAAGAAGAAGCTCACCGACGTCAAGAAGAAGGAGCTCAAGCAGGAGGTGAAGGACCTCCGGACCAAGATGATGGAGGTCCTGGAGGAGATGCGGCTCAACAAGAAGCAGGTGGACCGCATCGTCCTCAACCTCAAGGGGCTCATCGAGCGCGTGGAGAAGGCGGAGGCGGAGCTGCGCGAGCACGAGCGCCGCTACGGCGTGCCCATGGACACGCTGCGCGAGCTGCTGCGCGAGGCCAAGGAGGACCCCGAGGCCCTCAAGAAGGCCCAGCGCAAGCTCAACGTCACCAGCGAGCAGCTCGACGCGCTGGAGCGCGACGTGCGCACCGCCACCCGCAACATCAAGCGCGTGGAGGAGGAGGCCAACCTCGAGGTGGACGAGCTTCGTCGCAACTACGAGGCCATCCGCATGGGTGAGCGCAAGCGCCGAGCGCGCCAAGACCGAGCTGGTCGAGGCCAACCTGCGCCTCGTGGTGTCCATCGCCAAGAAGTACACCAACCGCGGCCTGCAGTTCCTGGACCTCATCCAGGAGGGCAACATCGGCCTGATGAAGGCCGTGGACAAGTTCGAGTACAAGCGCGGCTACAAGTTCTCGACCTACGCCACCTGGTGGATCCGTCAGGCCATCACCCGCGCCATCGCGGACCAGGCCCGCACCATCCGCATCCCGGTGCACATGATCGAGACGATCAACAAGCTCATCCGCACCAGCCGCTACCTCGTGCAGGAGATCGGCCGCGAGCCGACGCCCGAGGAGATCGCGGAGAAGATGGAGCTGCCGCTCGACAAGGTGCGCAAGGTCCTCAAGATCGCCAAGGAGCCCATCTCCCTGGAGACGCCGATCGGCGAGGAGGAGGACAGCCACCTGGGCGACTTCATCGAGGACAAGAGCCTCGTGTCGCCCTCGGACGCGGTCATCAACATGAACCTCGCCGAGCAGACGCGGAAGGTGCTCGCCACCCTCACGCCGCGCGAGGAGAAGGTGCTGCGCATGCGCTTCGGCATCGGCGAGAAGAGCGACCACACCCTGGAGGAGGTCGGCCAGGACTTCGAGGTGACGCGCGAGCGCATCCGCCAGATCGAGGCGAAGGCGCTGCGCAAGCTGCGCCACCCGAGCCGCTCCAAGCGCCTGCGCTCCTTCGTGGAGAACTGAGCGAGTCCCCTGCCCTCCCGCTCCCGAGGAGGGCATGCCTGACGTAAGAAGAAGCCCCCGCTCCCTTCGTGGACCGGGGGCTTCGTCGTTTCAGGAGGTCCGACATGGCCCAGCGCGGGAAGGCACGGAAGACGGCACGTGGGACCGACGCCCCCAGGCAGGACGAGCCCCTCGCCTTCCCCGAGGCCGTGCGCCGCGCGGTGCGCGCCATTCCCCGGGGCGAAGTGCGCTCGTACGCGCAGGTGGCCCTCTACGCGGGGCGGCCGGGAGCGGCGCGCGGCGTGGGGCGGGAGCTGAAGACGTTGGAGAACGTGCCCTGGTGGCGTGTCATCCGCGCGGACGGGACGCTCGCGCCCCCCGTGGCGGTGGAGCAGGCCCGGCGGCTGAAGGCCGAGGGCGTGCGCCTGGAGGGCCAGGGCACGCACTGGCGCGTGAGTCGCTGAACCTCCAGGCAGGCAGCCCTCTTGCGCCCGCGCGGGGTGCGCGATAGTTCCCTCGGTCAGAACGGTGCTTCGGCGCCGTCCGTGCGTGGCTCGAGGGCCCTTAGCTCAGCGGTCAGAGCTGTCGGCTCATAACCGATTGGTCCCTGGTTCGAATCCAGGAGGGCCCATTCCCCTTCCCTCGCACGGCGCCGCTCAGGCCTTGGCCTCTTCCGGCCGGCTCTTCTCGTCGCGCCCGTGCACGCCCGCCGGCGGGCTGGTGGCCTCCACCGCCGTGAAGGCCTCGAGAATCTTGTACGTGTGGCTGGCGCCCCTCGGCACCAGCCACGAGTCCCCGGGGTTGAGCAGCAGCACCTGTCCCTCCAGGTGCAGCTCGGCGCGGCCCTTGATGACGTAGCCCACCGTCTCGTAGTCCCGCGCGCTGGGGGGCAGTGGCTCTGCCGGCTGCTCGTTCTCCCACAGGCGCATGGAGACCCGGATGCCTCCGGCCAGGTACTTCTGTCCCATCTGCCCCTTGCGGGGAGAACTGGGAGTCGACCTTCTTCACGCTGGTGTCGCCCATCTCGGCTCCTTCGCGGACGCTGGCGGTTGTCCTTTGCCGGACAAGGTAAGGAGCACCGGGCGACACGGACCCCGCAATGGAAACGCCCGCTCTCTCCTCTGGGGTGAGAGCGGGCGCGAAGGAGATGGCCCTCGGGCCATCGCGTTACGGCCTCACCCCGCCGGACGCACGTTCTGCGCCTGCAGGCCCTTGGGGCCGCGTGTCACTTCGTATTGCACCTTCTGACCCTCGGCCAGGGAGCGGAAGCCATCCATGTTGATGGCGGAGTGGTGGCAGAAAACGTCCTCGCCACCGTCATCTGGCGCGATGAAGCCAAAGCCCTTCGCGTCGTTGAACCACTTCACGGTACCCGTTGCCATGTACATCCCTGCTTTCTGCGTACTGCCGAACGGACATCCCGGACATTAGGGATGCCAACACCCCAACCTTAGGGGTGCCTGCGAGGTCCAACGACCCCCACAGAGCCCCCATTCCTCTCTGCCGCCTTCACACTTCTTCATAAGTACTGGGCGCCCGCTTCACACCCCCCCCGTACCTTCTGCACCAACCGATGGATGCCGGGCCCCTGACCGCCCGGCCGCTCACGGAAGGAGCAGCACATGTTCGGATTCGTTTTCGGCACCGCCTGCCTCGCCGGCCTTCTCTTCACCCTGCGCCGCGGCCGCTGGCACCACCGCCACGGCGGCCGCTGGAGCTGGCGCGGCCGGATGCGCTGGCTCTTCGAGCGCCTGGACACCTCGCCCGGCCAGGAGAAGGTCCTCGTCCAGGCCGCGGATGACCTCACCGAGGCCTTCGAGAAGATGCGCGACGAGCTGAGCGCCTCGCGCGCCGCCATTGCCCGTTCCCTGCGCGGCGAGACGTTCGACTCGGCCAGCCTGCGCGAGCTGGACGCGCGGCACGACGAGCTCATCGACAACCTGCGCAAGACGCTCCGCACCTCGCTGTCGAAGCTCCACGAGGCCTTGGACCCCAAGCAGCGGCGCGAGCTGGCGGACCTGCTCGAGCACGGCTGGGGCCACGGCTACGCCCGAGGCGGATGCGGCCGCGGCTGGCGCGGCGGCTACTCGCGGTGCTGAGCCGTCCTGAACCCTGAAACAGGAAAGGAACACACCATGCGCCGCCGCGTTCTCATCGCCCTGCTCGCCTTCGGTACCCTCGCCGGCTACTCCTCCGGCTTCGCCAGCCTCCACCGCTGGCACCGCTACGGCTCGCCGTACGCCGGGTGCCACCACGGCCCCCACCCTCCAACGCGACGCCTCCCGCCCCCAGGCGCAGGCGCCTGTCCCCGACGCTCCGGCCGAGCCCGGCCCGCGTTAGAGTCGGACCCCTCCCATGGCCACCCGCGTCCTCCTCATCGACGATGACACCCGGATGTACGAGCTGCTCGCGCAGTACCTCGGGCAGCACGGCATCACCGTCACCCACGCGCCCGACGGAGGACGCGGGCTGGCAGCGCTGGAGGCCAGCGCCTATGACGCCGTGCTGCTGGACGTGATGATGCCCGGCATGGACGGGCTGGAGGTGTGCCGGCGCATCCGCGCCAAGAGCACCATCCCCGTCCTCATGCTCACCGCGCGCGGCGACGAGACGGACCGCGTGGTGGGGCTGGAGCTGGGCGCGGATGACTACCTGGCCAAGCCCTTCAGCCCTCGCGAGCTGCTCGCGCGCCTGAGGGCCGTGCTGCGGCGCGCCCAACCCGCGTCGGTGGCGGAGAAGCTGGAGGCCAGCGGCGTCTCCATCGACGCGTCCGCCCGCGAGGTGCGCGTGGGCGGCCGACTGGTGGAGCTCACCGGGCTCGAGTTCGACCTGCTGGTGGCGCTGGTACGGCGCGCCGGGCGCGTCATTCCCCGTGACGCCCTGCTCGGAGAGGCCGGCCGGAGCGACACCGTGGTGGGCGAGCGCACCGTGGACGTGCACATCTCCCACCTGCGGCAGAAGCTGGGTGACGAGGGCTCGCGCCTCATCAAGACGGTGCGCGGGGTGGGCTACCTGTTCAGCAAGGATGGCCCATGAGACGGCACCCTCACGGGCCCATGGGCCCCCATGGGAGAGGACCCCGGGGCTGGCCCCCGCGCGGGCCCATGAGCCGGCTGGGGTGCTTCATCCGCGCGAGGCTGCGTCGCCGGCTCTTCGTCTGGTTCGGCGTGTCCATCTTCATCACCTTCCTGGTGGTGGGCACGGTGATGAGCGTGATGGGCGGCCTGATGGGCGGCCCCTCCTGGCGCCAGGAAATGGACCGGGTGCGCACCTTCGCCGGCCACCGCCTCGCCGAGGTGTGGGACGACCCCGCGCGCCGGGACGCACTCGCCCGCTCCGTCGCCGAGGACCTTCAGTTCGACGTGGAGCTGCGGGATGCCTCCGGAGCGCTGCTGCTGCGCACCGGGGAGACCTGCCCCCCGCACGCGGAGCTCTCCGTGCCGGTGGAGCGCGACGGCGTGAGGCTCGGCACGGCCCTGGCCTGTTACGGGCATACCCGGCATCGGCAGCCCTGGCGCGGACCGATGGTGCTGCTGCTGGCCGGGACCACGCTGTGGCTGGCATCGGGGTGGGTCGCCCGGCGACTGTCCCGGCCCATGGACTCCCTGGCGCGAGCCGCGCAGGAGCTGGGCGCGGGCAGGCTGGACACCCGGGTGACGCTGGGCCGGCACGCCACGGGCGAGATGTCCGTGATGGCCGAGGCCTTCAACGACATGGCCTCGCGCATCGAGCGGCAGATGGCGGACCAGCGCGAGCTGCTGGCCGCGGTGTCGCACGAGCTGCGCACGCCACTGGCGCGGCTGCGGGTGCTCGTGGAGCTGATGCGCGACGCCGGAGGCCCGGAGCGGACGGCGGACCAGATGGAGCGCGAGGTGGTGGAGCTGGACGCGCTCGTGGGCGAGCTGCTCGCGAGCTCGCGGCTGGACTTCGGCCAGATGACGCCCCGTGAGCTGGACGGGAAGGACCTCGCGGCGCGGGCGCTGGAGCGGGCGGGGCTGCCGGTGGAGACGCTCGCGGTGGAGGCGCCCGACGCGAAGCTGGTGGGAGACGCCACGCTGCTGGGGCGCGCACTGGCCAACCTGCTGGACAACGCGCGCAAGCACGGTCAGGGCACGGAGGCGCTGCGGCTCCTCGAGCGAGAGGGACAGCTCGCCTTCTGCGTGGATGACCGAGGACCGGGGCTGCTGCCCGGCGAGGAGACGCGCATCTTCGAACCCTTCTACCGGAAGGACCGGGGCGGAGAGGCGCGCGAGGCGGGCTCGCTGGGACTGGGGCTCGCGCTGGTGCAGCGGATTGCCCGGGCCCACGGCGGCGACACCTTCGCGGAGAACCGTCCGGGAGGAGGCGCCCGGGTGGGCTTCACCCTGCGGCGCGAGGGACCGTCCACGGTCAAGTCACCGCCTGATGCTGCCCGTTCACGAGCGTGAGAGGCGGGAGGACTCCGCGCCAGGAAGTCCGTGCAGGAGGGGACCGCCGGACGCGAGCTCGCACAAGTGGTCCAACTGTCGGACCCGTTCGTGAAGAGCGCGTCCGGGAGGCCGACAGGTCTCGGTGGACAGGAGACCCTCCGGGCTCGGTCTCGAGAAACCTGTCCGACTGTCGGACAGGTTTTTGAAAAGCGCGCCCGGGAGGTCGGCGCGTCGCTAAAGACAGGGCACCCCTCCGGGCTCAAGGTTGAGCAACTTGTCCAGTTAGTGGACAAGTTCGTGAAGAGCGCGCCCGGAAGGCCGGCGGCCTCGGTAGGGGACGTGGCGGACGTACGGTGCGCACGCACTGTCGCTGTTCGTCACCCGTGTAGGCCAGCGCGCGCAGCCCTCATCCACCCATCATGGCACTGCCTGGAGCTGCCCGTTCACGAGCGTGAGGGGCGGGCAGTATGGCCCCACCTCCTTCCGCGTCCACCAGTTGCCTGTAGCGCGCCAGGTGTCCCAGTCCGTGAAGCGGTAGTCGAAGAGGCGCGTGCGCACGAAGCGGGGCGGCGTCCCCGTAAGGGTCCTCCGTGAAGAGGTGCCGCACGGTGGGGTCAGCAGCGCTCCTGGAGGCGGATGAGCCACGGGTTGCCCCGACACGTAGAGAGCGAGGCGAACCACATCTGCCAGTCGAGTCGGGCGCGGTGCGGAGCCACGAAGCGAGGAGCCTCGTCCAGCGGCCCGGACGGTACGGCAGGAGGAACTCCTTCCACGTCTGCCCGTCGGCGCTGCCCTCGATGACGATCTCCTGCCGCTCGGTGGTCATCACCGCGAACAGGCCGTAGGTGTTGATGCCCCGGAAGCCGGAGAGGGCCTCCTGCACCTTGTCGAGGAAGCCCAGCAGCGGGCGCCCGGTGAAGCGCCGCACGTCCATCGAGAGCCCGAGCACGGCATAGGTGGCGGCGAAGAGGACGAGGGCCACGGTGCCCAAGCGGAGGCGTTGGCGAGACAGGACCGGAGCGACGGGAGGCAGCGCCTCGGTGCGCACCCGGGCGACGGAGAACCGCGCATCGCTGGAGGGACGAGGTCCACGCCCCCGGGATGCTACTTCACGCCGCCCGAGGCCATGCCCTTGGCATCCGCCGAGGAGAACTCGAAGGAAGCGGAGGTGGTCTCCCCCTCCTTCACGGTGACCTCGGCCGTGCGGGTGCCGAGCGTCTCGTGCCAGGCCTCGAGGGTGTAGGTGCCGGCGGGCAGGTGCTCGATGGAGAAGGAGCCCTCCGCGCCGGAGGTGGCGAAGTACGGATTCGGGTTCACCACCACCCAGGCGACCATCCACGGGTGGATGTCGCACTTGAGGCGGACCACCTCGGCATCCGCGGGCAGACCGCGCTGCACGGGCTTGCCGTGGGGCGGCTGGGCCACGTTGAAGATGGACTTCGTCCCGGCGAGGGCCCGCACGTTGTGCAGCGTGCCATCGCTGTTCTTGATGAGGATGGGCTGGCCCGCGGCGACGCCCTGAACGCGCGGCAGGTAGGTGCACTGGTGCTGGTCGATGACGGCGGGCTTCGCCTCATTCGTGCTGGGCAGCAGGCCGCGCACGCGCACGAGCACGTTCTCCAGCTTGCCGTCCTTCACCTGGACGGACTGAGCCGTCAACGCCATGCCCTCGCAGGCGGGATCCATGCTGGGAGTGACGGCGACCGGCGTGGGAGGCACGCCCTTGAAGGACACGGTGCCCCGGACGGTCCCACCACCGGTGAGCGCCTGGGGAGCGGGAGCCGCCGCCGGAGCCGCCTCGGGCTTCGTCGCGGCCGCCCCCTGGGCCGGGACGGCGCCACGAGCGCGGGTCGGCGCGGCCTCCTCGTTCTTGCAGGCCGACAGGGCGACGAGCCCCATGGTGCCGAGTACCGCGACGCCCAGCGTACGCAGCTTCATATCCACACTCCCTCGTGCCGCCGGCGTGAATCGGATCGGGCGCGGGCAGCCAGATGTAACGGGTCCTCCTGTCGTAGCAGAAGAGCGGACCCGGAAGTCAATGAAAGGCCTGTCTTTCCAGCTATTCGCGGCGGCTGATGCTGAAGGCGGCCAGCCCGAGGAAGACGGTGGCGAAGACGAAGAGCACCGGTACCTCCAGGCCCGCGCCGGACGAGGAGGTGCCCACCGCGAGCGAGGCCTCGGCGCCATACAGCGCACGACGCACCCCCTCCACGGAGAAGCGCATGGGGTTGAGGCGCATCACCCAGGCCAGCACGGGCCCGGCCCCCTTGAGGGGGAACACGGCGCCGGAGAGCCCCCACATGGGCAGCAGGACGATGCTCATCACCGCGTGGTAGCCGGAGGTGGAGCGCACCCACCAGGCGAGGGCAATCCCCATGCAGGTGAGGGCGAGGGCGGACAGCACCATCACCGCCGCCAGCAGCGGCAGGTCGAGGGTGGCGGCCTTCACCCCGGCCAGCGGGGCGAAGAGGAGGAAGAGCGAGGCCTGCATCAGCGCGATGGCCGAGGAGCCCAGCGCCTTGCCCAGCACCACCGCCAGGCGCGAGCCCGGCCCGGCCAGCACCGACTGGAGGAAGCCCTCGCGCCGGTCCTCGATGACGGAGATGGTGGCGAAGATGGCGCTGAAGAGCACCACCATGGTGACGATGCCGGGGTAGGAGAACTGCTGGTAGCCCAGGCCCTGCGCGCCCTCCACGCGGAAGGAGCCGGAGAAGCCCGCGCTGATGACGAACCAGAAGAGGATGGGCTGGGCGAGCGCGCCGATGATGCGGCTGGGCTGACGGAAGAAGCGCACCACGTCGCGCGCCAGCAGCACGCGCACGGTGGCCCACTGCAGCGCGAGCGCGCTGGGGGCCCTCGCCTCCTCGGCGGAAGTCCGGAGTGTCCACCGGGCGCAGTGCCGTCTCGGGCGGGCGGGTGTCCGGGGCGGTGGTGGCGTGGACGTTCATCGACGACGACTCCTACGAGGGGGCTCGGCGGTGGGTTGGTCCGCGCCGAGCGCGCGACCGGTGAGCTGGAGGAACACGTCCGCGAGAGTGGGACGGCGCAGGGAGACCGAGGCGAGCCGGCCGGCCGGGAAGGCCTCCACCAGCCGGGGCACCAGCGCGTGCCCCTGCTCCACCTCCACCTGCACCCGGCCCTCCACCACCTGGGCCTCCAGGCCGAGCCGCGCGCGCAACTCGGCCGCGAGGGCCTCGGGCTCGCGAGCCTCCAGGGTGAGGATGTCCCCGCCCACCCGCGCGGCCAGCGCCGCCGGCGTGTCGACGGCCACCAGCCGGCCGGAGTCCAGCACCGCCAGGCGGTCGCACATCTCCGCCTCGTCGGCGCGGTGGGTGGTGAGCAGCACGGTGAGGCCCTCGGCGTCGCGCAGGGCCTTCAGGTGTGCCCAGAAGGAGCGGAAGGAGGCCTCGTCGAGTCCCTGTGTGGGCTCGTCCATGAGGAGGATGCTCGGCTGGTGCACCAGGGCGCGCGCCAGCTCCAGCCGTCGGCGCATGCCGCCGGACCAGGTGGAGACGCGCTCGTCGCCGCGGTCCTGGAGGCCGATGACGCGGAGCATCTGCTCCACGCGCTCCTGGGCCCGCGCACCCGTCAGCCCGTACAGCCGGGCGCCGAGCATCAGGTTCTCCCGCGCGCTCATCAGGTCATCCAGGCTGCTGCGCTGGAAGATGATGCCCATGCGCTGACGCAGCGCCGGGTCATGGAGCGACAGCGGACGCCCCTCGAGCAGCACGCGCCCGGCATCCGGGGCGAGCAGGCCGGCGAGGAGCTGGAACGTGGTGGACTTGCCCGCCCCGTTGGGACCGAGCAGGCCGACGATTTCACCCGCGCCCACCGCGAGGCTCAGCCCATGGAGGGCCACCCGCTCCTTGAAGCGGCGGGTGAGTCCATCGAGCTGGAGGAGAGGCGCCGGGGAGCGGCTCGCCGCGGGAGAGAGGGCCGAGAGGGCCGTGGTCATCCTTGAGTCAACCGTGTCCCCCGCTGTCGAGCATCAGCGCGGCGAAGAGGCCGGCCAGGTACAGCAGGCTGAACAGGAACGTCTGACGGGCCCAGGCCCTTCCCAGTTGCCGGAAGAGCCCCTTGGCCCCCAGCCCGAGGAACGACAGGCCCAGCACCACCGCGGCCACCAGATACCACCCGCCGGCGATGCGCAGCTGGAAGGGCAGCAGCGTCATGGGCACCAGCGCCACGAGATAGAGGACGATCTGCAGCCGGCTGGAGTCATCGCCCCGCTCGAGCGGCACGGACTTGAGGCCGGCCGCCGCGTACTCGTCCTTGCGGAACAGGGCGATGGCGATGAAGTGGGGGATCTGCCACAGGAAGAGGATGGCGAAGAGGACGTAGCCGCCCGCGTCGATCTGCCCGGTGACGGCCGTCCACCCCATGAGCGGGGGCAGCGCGCCGGGCACCGCGCCCACCAGCATGGCGGCCGAGGTGCGCGACTTGAGCGGGGTGTACGCGAGCACGTAGCTGAGCAGCGCCAGCAGCCCCAGCCCCGCGGTGAGCAGGTTGGCGCCCAGCGCGAGCGCCGGCAGGGACACGGCCGCCAGCAGCAGCCCGAAGCCCAGCGCCACCGCCGGCTCCATGCGCCCCGAGGGCAGCGGCCGGTTGCGGGTGCGCGCCATGAAGCGGTCGCTGTGGCGCTCCCAGTAGCAGTTGAGCGCGTTGGCGGCGCCCACCGTGCCGGAGGTGGCCAGCAGCGTCACCAGGATGCGGGCCACCGTCAGCTCGCCGGGGGCCAGCCACATGCCGCCCGCGGTGGTGGCAATCACCAGGCCCGACAGCCTCGGCTTGGTGAGAGACATCAGGTCCGAAGCGATGCTCGACAGACTCACGGCTCGCGCGCTCACGCAGACTCCGCCCAGTGTGGAAAACGGCCCTCCCCTTACACAGGGGCGCGCCTCGCATCAAGCAAACGGGCGCGGGATGAGTGCCATCCCCGCGCCCGTGGATATCAGCGCCGCTTGTCGGAAGCGGCAGCCCGGCTCACAGCGCCTGGGCCTGGGCCACGAACTCGCCCTTGGGCTCGCGCTTGAGGTACTCCTGCGCCAGCGCCTTGGCCTTGGCGGCCTGCTTCTTGTCCTTCGAGAGGAACGCCGCGTAGTAGTAGTAGGCCGGCGAGAAGCTCTCGTCCGCGTTCAAGGCCTTCTGATAGGTCTCATCGGCCTTGGCGGCGTCGCCCTTGCCCTCGAAGACGCGCGCCAGCTCGACCAGCGTGGTGGCCGCCCGGTCCGGCTGGCCGATGAACTCGGTGGCCGCCTTCTCCAGGGACTCCTGCGCCTTCCCCCACATCGAGCGCTCGCGATAGATGGTGCCGATGGCCAGGCGGGCCTCGGGGTTCTTCGCGTTGGCGTCCTTCACCGAGCGCTCGTACGTGGAGAGCGCCTCATCCAGCTTGTTCTGCCGGCGGTAGGCGTTGCCCAGCATGGTGAGCAGCTTGGGGCTGTCGCCCATCGTCTTGATGGCGGTGACGAGCGCCTCGGAGGCCTCCTTCTCGCCACCCGGCTTGCCCATGAGGGCCTTGGCCAGCTCGACGTAGAACTGGGCGCGCGTGCCATCCATCTTGATGGCCTTGCGGATCTCCTCGGCGGCCTGATCGAACTGGTTCTCGGACAGCAGCCGGCGGCCCTTGATGAGCAGCAGCTCGGGGCTCTGCTTGTCCAGGGTGAAGCCCGTCTCCTCGGCCTTGTGCATCTCCTGACGCGCCTTCTCCTTGTCGGTGGGCACGCCGGTGACCTCGGCGAGCTTCGCCTGCTCCTCGGGCTTGAACTTCTCCAGGCCCGCGGACACGCGCGAGATGAGCAGCGAGCGCGCCAGGTAGGCGGCCGCGAGCTGGCGCGGCGACGGAGGCGGCTGGGCCTCCAGCAGCTTCTTGATCATCAGCGACGCCATCGCGAAGTTGGGCTCGTCCTGCTCCAGCATCAGCAGGGACTTGCCGAGCAGGGACTCGGGGTGGTCCTTCTCGTAGCGCAGCGCGAAGTCGTAGTTCTTCCAGGCGATGGTGTCCTGGCCGAGCCGGCGGTACACCGCGCCGAGCGCGGCGTAGATGCGCGGGTCGTCCGGAGACAGGCCCTGGGCCTTCTCCAGGTTGTCCTTGGCGCGATCCAGGTCACCCGCGTTCATCTGGATGAGGCCGAGCGTCAGGTACAGCAGCGAGCTGCGCTTGCCCTGCTCGTCGAAGGACTTCACGCGCCCCTCGAGCTCGGTGAGAGCCTCCTTGCCCTTGCCGCCGTACGTCTTGACGAGGGCCTCGGCGGCGTACAGGTGCGAGCTGATCTCCCCGCTCTTCTTGGCCGCGGCCAGATGCTCCTCGGCCTGGCTGCGGGCGTCGTCACCACCGCCGTGCTCACCCCAGCGGATGGCGTAGGCGTAGGCCAGGTAGCCGTGCGCGGCGGTGGAGTCGGGGTCCACCTCGATCGCCAGCTTGGCCGCGTCGCAGGCCTTCTTGTAGGAGTCGAAGGAGTCGTGCTTGAGCTGCTCGGTGGCCACGTCGAGCTGCTTCTTGATCTCCCGGTTGCGCTGCGCGGCCATGCGCCCCTGGAAGAAGTAGCCGCCCAGGATGAGGGGCACGGCGATGAGCAGGCCGAGCGTGACGAACTTGCCGCCGCCGGAGCCGGTCTTGCGCGGCTTGCGAGGCGCGTCGTCGTCGTCGTCGTGTCGTCGTCCTCGACGACCACTGGCGCGCGGCGGGCCGCGGTGCGAGCGGGCTGCTCGGCGCGGGCCTTGGGACGCGGGGCCTCGGCGTCCCCGTCCGCCGGCCTGCGGGCGGTGACGGGAGCGGCGACCGGAGCCGGAGCAGCGGCCACCGGGCGAGCGGCGGCCACGGGAGCCGGAGCCGCCACGGGGGCGGGGGCCACGGGAACGGGAGCAGGAGCGGGCGCGGCGGCCTGGGGCGGCTGCACCTTGTACTGCTGCATCACCGCCAGCGTCTCGGCGTCGGCGGGGTCCGCCGCATACGCCTTGAGGAGGTTCGCCGTGCCGACCTCGGCCTCGCCGGTCTTGAGCTGGAGGGCTCCGGCCATGCGCAGGGAGGACTTGTCGTCCGGCTGTGCCTGGAGGGCGCCGAGCACCTCTTCCAGGGCCTTCTTGTCCTTGCCCTGCTCCGAGTACACGCGAGCGAGAAGGAGGCGAGGCTCCGCACGATCAGGGTGAGCCTTCACCCCTTTCTTGCAGACGACCATGGCCTCCATGAAGCGGCCCAGCGGCCAGATAGGCCTCGGCCAGAGGCCGGTAAGCATCAGAGGAAGGGTCGGATGCGAACGCGTGCTCCAGCTTCGCAAGCTCGGCCGGGCTCAACGTCTTCGAGGGAGAGGTAGACATTCCGTAATGGAGGCGCCTGTGGAGGGGGTTCTTATGACACCCGGAGTTGCCGCGCGTCAATCGCGCAAGAGGTACTGAAGATTCCCGCCTTGACACGTGGAATAGGGTCTTGTATCTGCCCGTTCGTCTTCGCGGCGGGAAACAGCAGCGCCCCGCCGGCTGTTGGGACACATGTAGTGGTTGCGGGGGTGTAGCTCAGTTGGGAGAGCGTCGCGTTCGCAATGCGAAGGTCGTCGGTTCGATCCCGTCCACCTCCACCATGCAACAGGGAAGGGCCTCACTGGAAACAGTGAGGCCCTTTTCATTTGGGCCTCCAAGTCGTTGAAAAGCTCCGGCGCTCTGTTATCCGGGGCCGATGACCGAACAGCCCTCGCTTTCGTTCTTCGCCCGTTTCTGGCTCGCCTTCGTCTGCTTCTGGCGAATCTGGCTCTACCCGGAGTTCGCTCGGGCCGTACTGCCGGTGCGCCAGGCGCATGATGCCGGCAAGCTGCCAGCTGGCCCCACTCCCGCCGAGCTGCCGGCCAAGGAGGAAGAGAAGCCGGCCCCCGCGCTGCCTCCCGAGCGGGAGCACGCCTCGGCCCTCCAGTTGCTCTCCATGCTGCAGCGCGAGGGGCGCCTCATCGACTTCCTCCAGGAGGACGTGGCCGCCTTCCCGGACGCGGATGTGGGCGCCGCCGCCCGCATCGTCCACGAGGGGTGCCGCAAGGTGGTGCGCCAGTACCTCGCCCTGGAGCCGGTGCTGCCCCAGTCCGAGGGGGACGCGGTGAACGTGCCTCCGGGCTTCGATGCCCAGCGCATCCGCCTCACCGGCAACGTGGCCGGCCAGCCTCCTTATACCGGCGCGCTCAAGCACCACGGCTGGGTGACCACGGCCGTGAAATTCCCGACCACCAGCCCGGCGCTGGACCCGCGCGTGCTCGCGCCCGCTGAAGTCGAGCTCTCCTGACACCAGATTGAGCCCATATGGCCCGCTACGCGATTGGAATCGATCTCGGCACCACGCACTCCGCGGTCTCCTACTTCAACCTGGAGGAGGGCAAGCCTCGCGGTCCCGCGCAGTCGATGCTGCCCATCCCGCAGCTCACCGCGCCGGGCACCGTGGAGGCGCGCACGCTCCTGCCCTCCTTCCTCTACCTGCCGAGCGGCCAGGAGTTCCCCCCGGGCAGCCTCGCGCTGCCGTGGAACCCGGCCGCCAGCAGCATCGTCGGTGAGTTCGCCCGCAGCCACGGGGCCAAGGTGCCCACCCGCCTGGTGTCCTCGGCCAAGAGCTGGCTGAGCCACCCGGGCGTGGACCGGCGCGCCGCGCTGCTGCCCTGGCAGGCCCCCGAGGAGGTGCAGCGCGTCTCCCCGGTGGAGGCCTCCACCCGCTACCTGCGCCACCTGCGCGAGGCGTGGGACCACACCTTCGCCCGGCGAAGGAAGACGCCGGCAACGCCATGGCCGCGCAGGACGTCATCATCACCGTCCCGGCCTCGTTCGACGCCGCCGCGCGGGACCTGACGCTCGAGGCCGCCCGGGCCGCGGGCCTGGAGAACATCATCCTCCTGGAGGAGCCGCAGGCGGCGCTCTACGCCTGGCTCGAGGGCCAGGGCGAGGCCTTCCGCAAGCAGATGAAGGTGGGCGAGGTCATCCTCGTGGTGGACGTGGGCGGCGGCACCACGGACTTCTCGCTCATCACCGTGCGCGACCGCGAGGGCGACGCTGGAGCTCACCCGCGTGGCGGTGGGCGACCACATCCTCCTGGGCGGCGACAACATGGACCTCGCGCTGGCGCACACGCTCAACCAGCGCCTCACCGCCGAGGGCAAGAAGCTCGACGCCTGGCAGTTCAACGCCCTCACCTACGGCTGCCGCATGGCCAAGGAGAGCCTGTACGGGGACCCGAGCCTCGCCAAGGCGCCCATCGCGATTCCGGGCCGCGGCTCGTCGCTCATCGGCGGCACGCTGCGCACGGAGCTGGCCCGCGAGGACCTGGACCGCGTCCTCACCGATGGCTTCTTCCCGCCCTCCCCCGTCGCGGAGATGCCGCGCCTGGCCCGGCGCACGGGCCTCGCGCAGATGGCGCTGCCGTACGCGCAGGACCCGGCGGTGACGCGGCACCTCGCCGCCTTCCTCACCCGGCAGGCGCAGGCGCTGGCCAACTCGCCGGACTCGCCGGTGGACGTGGGCGGCAAGTCCTTCATCCACCCCACCGCCGTCCTCTTCAACGGTGGCGTCTTCAAGGCCGGCCCGCTCAAGGCCCGGGTGATGGAGGTGCTCAACTCCTGGCTCACCGCCGACGGCGGCCAGCCGGCCCAGGAGCTCGCGGGCGCGGACCTGGACCTCTCGGTGGCGCGCGGCGCGGCCTACTACGGCTGGGTGCGGCAGGGCCACGGCCTGCGCATCCGCGGCGGCACGGCCCGCGCCTACTACGTGGGCGTGGAGACGGCGATGCCCGCGGTGCCCGGCATGGAGCCCCCGGTGAAGGCCCTGTGCGTGGCCCCCTTCGGCATGGAGGAGGGCACCCAGGCGGACGTGCCTCCGCAGGAGTTCGGCCTCGTCACCGGCGAGCCCACCCGCTTCCGCTTCTTCGCCTCGTCCGTGCGGCGCGACGACAAGGTGGGAGTCATGGTGGACGACGTGGAGGGCAATGACGAGTTCGAGGAGCTCGCTCCCATCGAGACGACGCTGCCGGGCACGCCCACGCCGTTCGGGGACCTCACCCCCGTCAACCTCCAGGCCGCCGTCACCGAGGTGGGCACGCTGGAGCTGCGCTGCCTGCAGAAGGACGGCCCCGGCCGCTGGAAGCTGGAGCTCAACGTCCGCATGAAGGAGTAGAAGGAGCCCGCGGCCAGGGAGGGCCGCACGCACGCCTATGCACATCGTCGGCATCGACCTCGGAACCACCCACTGCGCCGTCGCCTCGGTGGACCCCACGCAAGGGCCCCACCGCACCCGTGGAGGACTTCCCCGTCCCCCAACTGGTGCGCCAGGGCGAGGTGAGCCCGCGGTCGCTGCTGCCCTCGTGCGTCTACGTGCCCGCCGGCCATGAACTGGCGGCCGAGTCGCTCCGCCTCCCCTGGGGCGAGGGCGGCCACGCAGGTGGTGGGCGAGCTCGCCCGCTGGCAGGGCGCTCGGGTGCCCGGGCCGGGTGGTGACGTCCGCGAAGAGCTGGCTGTGCCACCCGGGCGTGGACCGCTCGGCGCCCATCCTTCCGTGGGGTGCTCCGGCGGACGTGGCGAAGCTGTCCCCGGTGGAGGCGAGCGCCCTGCTCCTCTCGCACATGGCTCGCGCGTGGAACCACGCCCACCCGGAGGCGCCGCTGGCCCAGCAGGAGGTGGTCATCACCGTGCCCGCCTCCTTCGACGAGGCGGCACGCGCCCTCACGGTGAGCGCCGCGCGCAAGGCGGGCCTGGAGAAGTTCACCCTCCTGGAGGAGCCGCAGGCGGCCTTCTACGACTTCACCGCGCGCCACCGGAAGGACCTGGCGCAGTCGCTGGAGAACGTGCGGCTGGTGCTGGTGGTGGACGTAGGCGGCGGCACCACGGACTTCACCCTCGTGCACGCGGGCGTGTCCCCCGAGGGCCCCATGCTGCGGCGGCTCGCGGTGGGCGAGCACCTGATGCTCGGCGGCGACAACATGGATGCCGCGCTGGCCCGGCGCGTGGAGGAGAAGCTCTTCCCGGAGGGCAACCGGCGCCTGTCCGCCACCCAGTGGACGCAGGCCATCCAGGCGGCGCGCACCGCCAAGGAGGCGCTGCTGGGCTCGAGTCCGCCGGAGCGCTACGGCGTGTCCCTGGTGGCCGAGGGCAGCCGACTGCTGGGAGGCTCGCTGTCCACGGACCTCACGCGCGAGGAGGCGGAGGCCATCGTCATGGACGGCTTCTTCCCCCGCTCGGGCGCGCAGGAGCGTCCCCGGCGCGTGTCGCGCATGGCGCTCCAGGAGCTCGGTCTTCCGTACGCGCAGGACGCGGCCATCACCCGGCACCTGGCGACCTTCCTCGCGCAGCACGCGGCGGCGGGCTTCGCGGCGCTGGGCGAGACGGCTCCCGCGGAGGGTGCCCTGCCCCGCCCCGACGCCATCCTGCTCAATGGCGGCGTCTTCAACTCGCCGCAGCTCACCGAGCGGCTGGTGGACGCGGTGAGCGCGTGGTGGCCGGGAGCCCCGCGCATCCGGCTGCTGAAGCACGAGTCGCTGGAGCTGGCGGTGGCTCGCGGCGCGGCCTACTACGGGCTGGTGCGGCGCGGGCACGGCCTGCGCATCGGTGGTGGCGCGGCGCGCGCGTACTACGTGGCCCTGCAGCGCACGGCGGACAGCGCGGAGCAGCCGGTGCTGTGCCTCATCCCCCGAGGCTTCGAGGAGGGCAACCAGGTCGACATCGGAGAGCGGTCCTTCACGCTCACCCTGGGGCGGCCGGTGCAGTTCACGCTGTACTCCACCACGAGCGACCGCATCGACAAGCCGGGCGACGTGGTGCCGCTCTCGGAGGACCTGAAGCCCCTGCCGCCCATCCACACCATCCTCAAGGGCGGCGCGGGGAAGACAGCGGAGGTACCGGTCCACCTGCAGGCGGGGCTCACGGAGATCGGCACGCTGGAGCTCTTCGCCGTGTCGAACGTGGCGGACGAGCGCTGGCGGCTGGAGTTCGAGCTGCGGGGCACGGGCGGCGAGCGCGAGCTGACCGTCACCGAGTCCATGCCCGCGCGCTTCGCCGAGGCGAAGGAGAACGTGGAGCGGGTGTACGGCAACAAGCCGCTGCCCATCGGCCCCAAGGACGTGAAGCAGCTCTCGCGCACGCTGGAGAAGGTGCTGGGCCCGAAGGAGACATGGCGGGTGCCGGTGCTGCGCGAGCTGTGGAGCTCGCTGTTCGCGGGGGCCTCCAAGCGGCGCCGCACGGCGGACCACGAGCGCGTCTTCTACAGCCTGACGGGCTTCACGCTGCGCCCGGGCTTCGGCTACCCGCTGGACCACTGGCGGGCGGAGCAGACGTTCGGGCTGTTCGACCAGCTCGTGCAGCACCACACCGAGAAGGCGGTGTGGATTGAGTTCTGGGTGATGTGGCGGCGCATGGCGGGCGGGCTGAGCGAGGCGCAGCAGCGCAAGCTGTACGACTACCTGAAGCCGCACCTGGCGAGGAAGGTGCCGCCGGACGTGACGCAGCCCCATACCAAGCTCAAGGGCATCCAGCCCGAGGGCCTGGACGAGATGGTGCGCACGGCGGCCTCGCTGGAGCACATCGACCCGAGCGACAAGGCGGAGCTGGGCCAGTGGGTGGCGGCGCGGCTGAAGGCGGAGAGCAAGAGCGGCGGCCCGTGGTCGTGGGCGCTGGGACGGCTGGGCGCGCGGGTGCCGCTGTACGGCAGCGGCCACAAGGTGGTGGACGTGGAGGTGGCGGAGTCCTGGCTGTCGCTGCTGCTGGAGCTGGACCTCAAGCACATCGACGGGGCGCCGTTCGCGGCGGCGCAGCTCGCGCGGCTCACGGGGGACCGGATGCGGGACATCAGCCCCGAGCTGCGAGCGAAGACGGCCCAGGCCCTGCGCGCGGCGAAGGCGGCCGACACCTGGGTGCGGATGGTGACGGAGGTGGTGGCGCTGGAGGCCGCGGACGAAGCGCGGGCCCTCGGTGACACCCTCCCGGCGGGGCTGCGCCTGTAGTTCCCTTCCCCGCTCGTCGGCGGGGAAGGCCCGGCTTCACTCCCAGGAGAGGTCCAGCTCGACGCTGAGCTGCCCCGTACTCCTCGCGCGCACCTTCACGTTCTGCACGCCGAGCCGCTTGGCGATCGCGAGCGCTCCTCCCTCGTGGTACGCGAGTGGCGTGAAGGTGCGTTCGACGGCGAGGATGCCTCGCTTCGGCCCCATCCAGATGACCGACGGCTCCGAGTAGACCATCACGACCTTGTAGAGCGCCTGCAGGGCACGCACCCACTGCATCGGGTCCGTTCCACCCATCATCTGTTGCGCCGACCGACCCACGGTGGAGGCCATGTAGATGTCCCCGGACATCCACCCGATCTGTCGCATGGCCTCCTCGTAGCTCCCGTACTTGGGGCTCAGCACCCGCGCCGCGGCCCCGAGCAACCGGAGGAGCGAGCTCGTGGGGTAGTTGAAGAACTCCACGAACTCCGATTCCCCGCACGCAGCCAGGCAGCTCCGCACCGTCGCCTCGTCCACCCCGAGCTCCCGGAGTGTCCTCAGCGTGGCCATGAATAGGATGCCGCGCGTGGTGTGATCCGGCGTCGCCAGGATCAATCGCTGAGTCAGGTCCTGCTCCGTGTCGTACACGGAGCCGCTGCCCACCTGCGTGTCATCACTCATGCATCAGTCCCAGGCGATCTCGGAGAGCCGCGCCGCCAACCCTCGGATACTACTCGCCCCCGGGGCGGATGGTATCCCCCCTCAGAGCCCTGGCAGCGGGCGGATCCCTCCACCCGGGGTCGAAGCGAAGCGCTCCGCCCCTCGGAGGGACACGTCTCCAGCGGATCAGCCGGGCCCTGCCTCAGCCCTGCGAGGCGACGGCGATCGGCGCCTCGTCCTCGAGGGGGACGGCCGGAACCGGCACCACCTGGAGGTTGGGCGAGACCGCGGCGGGAGCCTCGGCGATGGCCTCGGTGACCTTCTCCTCGGCCTCGGCCTTGGGCTTGCGCGTCCCGGCGCCGGAGCGGCAGGTGCGGCACCACGGCTGGTTGCGGATGGCCCCGTCCGCCATCTTCCGCAGACCGAACTGCGCCAGCGGCTTCAGGCTGCGACACTTGATACACATCAGCGAGATGAGCACCTCGTGCCCGTCGGCATCGTAGACCGCCGACTTGCGCCGCTTGCGCGGCTGCCCCGGCTCGCGCGTCGTCTTGGCCTCCTTCGAGGCCGGCGGCGGCATCATCGGGGTAACCTTGTAAAGCATGTGCGTCCCTCCCAGCCGGGCGGGCCGTGATCGGGCCTCGAAAGGCTCCACGGATCACGACTCGCCCCCACTAGAGTAAGGAGGAATTCAGGAGTTGGAAACTGATCGGAGGCCGATTTTTAGCCTCCGGAGGAGATCCGTCCGAATCTCGGCCACTTGCGCGAGCCCCCGGAGTGCCGCCCGATCGCGCGCGAGCCGATTTTCCGGCCCGCGAGCGGGATCGGGCTCGATGTCAAGGCCGCTCGGGACGGGCGGTTGCGGGGCCCTTGGAGGCGCAGGGCGTGCCCTCCTCCACGAAGCGGATGCGACCTGTAGCAGGCGCCGAGATGGGCGTGCCGCGGGTCTTCCACCAGGTGGCGAGCGCGTCCCGGAGGATCAGCTCGCGGCCGATGCCCAGGTCGATGCGCTCGGCGGGCACCTGCGACAACACGGAGCCAAGCCCGGCGGCGCCGCGAGCGAGGAAGTCCGGCATCACCACCCGGTAGAGGCGGCTGGACTCCAGCGGCTTGCCATTGGCCAGGGTGACGTCACGCAGACGCTCGGGGCCGGTGCAGCGCGCGAGCGTCACCTTCAGACCCGACTCCTGGAAGACGCCGGAGCCCGAGCCATAGGCGGCCGCCAGCAGGCGCCGCAGCTCGTCCCCGGTGACGGTGACGATGGACACGGTGTTGTCGAAGGGCAGCACCTCGTAGAGGTCACCGTAGGTGAGGGCACCCGCCTTCAGGTTGGCGCGCAGGCCGCCGGAGTTGAGGAGGGCCACATCCGCCTTCTCCAGCGCCCGCAGCGCATCCGTGAGCACATTGCCGAGCGCGCTCTCGCCTTCGTAGTTCCGCCCGAGAGGCTCGGCGACGATGACGCCAAGGGGCCGGCGCTGCTCCTCCTCCACATGCGCGAGCGCGGGGGCCACGATCGCCTCCACCTCCGGATCCGCCACCACCGGCCCGCCCAGGAACGTGGCGGGCACGAGCTGCACCGGGGCGCCCAGTTCCTTCAGCTTGCGCGCGTCACAGCTCCCGCTCTTCGCCTCCACCTGGGCGCACACGGGCACGGCGGCCTGGAGGCGGGTGCGCTCCGGCAGCACCTTGCGGCTCACCGGGTCCACGAAGAGCTCCACCACGCTGAAGGAACGGCCCAGGCCCGAGGTGGAGACGACGGGCACCTCGCCAAAGAAGTGGCCCATGGCCTGGTGCGTGTGGCCGGCGAAGACGGCGTCCAGCGTGCCCGGCGGCAGCGACTCGACGAGGCCGTAGATCTCCCCGTCCTTCCGATCGCAGCTCGAGGTGTCACGCGGGTTGGAGAGGTCGGCGCACTTGCCACCGGCGTGGGCGAGGCCCACCACCACCTCGGCGCCCTGGGCGCGCAGGCGCTTCGCGGCCTCCAGGGTGGTGGGCACCATGTCGTCGAAGCGCAGGGTGGCCACGTGGGCGGGGTTGGAGATGCGAGGGGTGGACGGAGTGGTGAGGCCCACCACGCCCACCTTCACGCCCTGGAGCGTCACCAGCAGCGTGCCGTCATTGCCGAGCCACGCCGGGTGCTGGCCGGTGGCGGCGTCGCGGACGTTGACGGTGAGCAGCGGGAAGCGCGCCTGGCGGATGCGCGCGGTGAGCGCTCCGACGGGATCCTCGCCCGGCCCGGGCACCGCGCGGGGGCCCACCGGCCCGTAGTCGAACTCGTGGTTGCCGAGCGCGGCGGCGGCGTAGCCCAGGCGGTTGTAGGCGTCGATGACCGCGGCGCCCTCGGTGAGGTTGGAGGCGAGCGTCCCCTGGAAGAGGTCGCCCGCGTCGAGCAGCAGCACGCCACCCGGGTTGTCCGCGCGCAGCCGGGCCATGTAACCGGCGAAGACGGCCGCCCCACCCTCGCGCACCGTGAGGCCACCGGGCAGCGAGGTGTCATGGGGCATCAACCAGCCGTGGAAGTCATTGGTGCCCACCAGCGTGAGCCGGAGGGGCTCGGCCTTCAGGGCCTGCGTCTGGGCGGGGGGCGTCTGGGAGGACGACTCCGCGGGACGCGGAGCGCTGGCGCAACCGGCGGCCGCGAGGGCCACCAGCGCGAAGAGGAGTCGGGAGGAAGACATGAGGGCGCCGAGTTGAGCCCAGCCGCCCCCCGGGAGGCAACCGGCATCAGGACCCGCGGCGCCGGCGCGAGAGCAGCAGCATGCCCGCCAGCACGAACAGCACCGAGCCCGACACGGACACCGAGGAGCAGTTACAGCTCGACTCCTTCAGAGCGAGGTCATCGGGCAGCGAGCCGGGAGGGCCGGGCGGCGGCGGGGCGGTGATGTCGGGTCCACCCCCGTCCGCGCCTCCATCCGGCGTGCCCCCGTCCGTGCCCCCGTCCATGCCGTTCCCGCCATTGGTGTCCACGAGGAGGTTGGGCGTGAAGCGGGTGGCGATGGCATCCCAGGGGACGAGCTTGAAGTTCTCGGTGCCCCCGATGTTGGTGCTGTCGTGGACGGCCACCATTCCCAATGGGAAGCGGGTGCCCAGGACGCGGTTGCTCACCACCACGTGGCGAGGACGCTCCACCGCGTCGATACCTCCGTCCGTGACGAGGGTGATGCTGCCTCGGAAGGTATGGGCGGTGGGCGCCCGCTCGTAGACGAGCACCGAGTCCGCGCCCCCGTTCGCCGCCAGCA
>CAVYSY010000036.1:0-126384 GCA_963771175.1 uncultured delta proteobacterium | reverse complement strand
ACCTGAATTGCGGAGAGTCTGACGCACCTGTTGTCCGCTACCTCTCATGTGTCCGAAAGGGGGTCCCGGACGGCTTGCCGCAGTGCGGCATCGGGCGCAGTTTCAAGGCCAGCCACTGGGAGGTCCGCGATGCAGCCCTACCGCCGTTTCCATCCTCAGTACCGTGAGCGGCTGTCGCTCGCGGATGAGACGTGGGCGGAGCTGCGGATGGTACGGCCCGAGGACGCCGCGCTGCTGAAGGACGGCTTCGAGCGGCTCTCCTCGCGCTCGCGCCTCCAGCGCTTCCTGTCCGCCAAGCCGCGGCTCTCCCAGGAGGAGCTGCTCTACCTCACGCACGTGGATGGGGAGCGGCACGTGGCCATCGGGGCGGTGACGAGGAGCCCCAGCGGGCGGGAGGTGGGGCTGGGCGTGGCGCGGTTCATCCGCCTGGCCCACGCTCCCGAGATCGCCGAGGTGGCCATCACCGTGGTGGACGATGCCCAGGGCAAGGGGCTCGGTCGCGTCCTGATGGACAGGCTGGAGGAGGCCGCGCGCGAGCGGGGAGTGGAGGGCTTCGAGTTCCGGGTGCTGTCGGGCAACCTGCCGATGTACCGGCTCGTCCAGGCCCTCGCGCCCTGCGAGCCCGAGCAGGACGACGACGCGCTCTGCTTCCGCGTGCCGCTCGCCGCGCCCTCGCGGGGAGGAACCGAGCTGCTGCGCTCGCTGCTCGCGCTCGCAGCCCAGGGGGCCCTCACGCTCATCGGGCCCACGTGCCGGCGGAGGGGTCTGCCCCTCACGCCATCCCCGGCGGGGCCACCCCCGCCGGGCTACGAGGAGGCGGTCCGTTCCCCTCGAGACGCGGGGTCGCCCGCCTGACGAGCAGGCATCGTGTGTCCCCCCCATGCGCGTTAGGCTGAGGGGGTCCCTTCATGCTCAAGCTCGCCCTCTCCCTCCTGGTCTTCGTGCTGCTGCGGCAGGTGCTCATCGGCGCGCTGTTCCAGCTCGCGGAGGAGTGCAGTTTCCACCTGGGCGCCTATCGCGGCACGCTCCTGCTCACCCGCCTCATCTGGCTGCTGGGGCCCGATGCGGCGATGCGGCGGTCATTGCGGCAGTTGACGGTGCATGCGCGGGAGGCGCTCGGAGAGACCGCGCGAGCCATCGAGGGGGCTCGGCGCCTCGCGGACGAGGCCAGGGCCGTGGGCTCCTGGGCGCTCGCCAACACGGCCATCAACACCTTCATCAACGCGGGTCTCTACAAGGAGGCACTCGAGGTCGAGCACCTCTGGCCGCGGCAGGAGGCCCAGGCGCCGGAGCAGGAGCCACTCGGCGAGCCCGAGGCCCTGGTGCAGCTCAATCTCTGCGAGGCGCTCTACAACCTCGGTGACTGGAAGGCCGCCGGCGAGCGTCTCCACCGATTGGAGGAGGCGGTGGGCGAGGTGCCGATCCTGCGCAATAGCATCCTCCTGCAACGGGCGTGGATCCAGGCGAATACCGGGTGGGGCGCCGACGCGCTCTCGTGCATCGAGCAGGTGGAGCGCGAGGATCTGCCCCGCGTGTACTGGAGCGAGGTGGCCTTCACGCATGCCGCGGCGCTGCTGTCACTGCGGCGGTACGACGAGGCCGAGCAGCAAGCACGAGCGGGACTGGCGCTCGCGCGCCGGGTCGCGAGCACGAGGAACGGGTTGTTCCTGCTCGGGCGGATCGCCCTGGAGGCGGGGCACCTGGACGAGGCCCTCCGTCACTTCGAGGCCGGGGCCGCTCACCCATACAAGGGGCAGGGCGGCTCCGGGTTGCTGGCGTGGGGGGACTGCCTCGAGCGGCTCGGCCGGAGCGAGCAGGCGCGGGCGGCCTGGCGGCTCGTGCTCGAGCGAGACCCGCAGAGCGGCGCGGCGCGAAAGGCGACCTCGCGGCTCGAGGCCACGACGGATCCGGGCGGCCTCGTCCTGGGCGGGTGAGTCCCATGCGCCCTCCAGGACTCCCGGACCGGCCCGAGGTGCGCCGTGCGTCCGTGCCGCGTGGGGCGCTCCGCGCAGTTCTCGTTGAACGTGGACCAGGCGGGCGGCCATGGCGTCGCTGGGATGAGAGGCGAAGGGGAGGGTGACACGCTCATCTGGAAGCTGATAAGTGCGAACTTAACGCTTCACGGAGGTGGCCCATGCACGCCGTCGCACACAACGCGCTCACCTTGTTGATCGTGCAATTCCTCGTGATCATTGGAGTTTCCCGGCTGATCGGGCGGGGCGCGCGGTGGCTGGGCCAGCCACTGGTCATCGCCGAGGTGCTCGCGGGCATCCTCCTGGGCCCGTCGCTGCTGGGGTGGGTGGCGCCGGGAGCCATGGAGTGGCTGTTCCCGGCCAGCGCCATGCCGGTGCTGAAGATGCTGAGCCAGGTGGGGCTCATCCTCTTCATGTTCCTCATCGGGCTGGAGCTGGACCCGCGGATGCTCAAGGGCCGGGGACATGCCTCGGTCATCATCAGCCACACGAGCATCCTGGTGCCCTTCGCGCTGGGCGCGGCGGCGGCGCTGTGGCTCTACCCGAGGCTGTCCGAGCCCTCGGTGCCCTTCTCCTCCTTCGTGCTCTTCATGGGCGTGGCGATGAGCATCACCGCCTTCCCGGTGCTGGCGCGCATCCTCACCGAGCGGCGGCTGCTCCAGTCCAGGGTGGGCGCCATGACCATCACCTGCGCGGCGGTGGACGACGTGACGGCATGGTGCCTGCTGGCCTTCGTCGTCTCCATCGTGCGGGCCTCGAACCTGATGCAAGCGGGGCTCACCACGCTCCTGGCGCTGCTCTACATCGCCTTCATGCTGGGGCTGGTGCGGCCCTTCCTGGCGCGGCTGGGCGCGCGCGTGGCGAACAAGGAGGGGCTCAACCAGAACGGAGTCGCCCTGACCCTGATGATGCTGCTGGCGTCCGCGTGGGCCACGGAGCTCATCGGCATCCATGCCCTCTTCGGCGCCTTCATGATGGGCGCGGTCATCCCCAAGGAGGGCGGGCTGGCGCAGGCGCTGGCCGAGAAGCTCGAGGACGTGGCGGTGGTGCTGCTGCTGCCCCTCTTCTTCGCCTTCAGCGGCCTGCGCACGCAGATTGGACTGCTGTCCACCGGCGACCACTGGGTGATGTGTGGCCTCATCATCTTCCTGGCCTGCGTGGGCAAGTTCGGCGGCAGTGCGCTGGCCGCGCGGTTCACCGGCATGCGCTGGCGCGAGGCGGGGGCCCTCGGCGTCCTGATGAACACCCGCGGGCTGATGGAGCTCATCGTGCTCAACATCGGCCTGGATCTGGGCGTCATCTCGCCCACCCTCTTCACCATGATGGTGGTGATGGCGCTGGTGACCACGTTCATGACGACGCCGCTGCTGCGGTGGATCTATCCCCCCGAGGAGATGGCGCGGGACCAGGTGTCGCTCGCCCCGGTGGTCACGCTTCCGGAGGTGTCGCCCTTCACCGTGTTGATGTGCGTGTCCCATGAGCAGGCGGGAGCCGGCATGGTGACCCTGGGGCGCGCCCTCCTCGGTGTGCCCGCGCAGTCGTCCCAGCTCTACGCCCTGCACCTCATTGCCCCCTCCGAGCGCGCCTCCTTCCATCTGCGCCGTGACCCGGAGAAGGCCAGCGGCAACACCCTGGCCCCATTGGTGGGCCGTGCCAGCAGCCTGGGATTGGAGGTGCGCCCGCTGTCCTTCGTGTCGGCCGAGCCCGGGCTGGACATCTGCCGCACCGCCGAGGCCAAGCAGGCCAGCCTCATCCTGCTCGGCTGGCACAAGCCGCTCTTCAGCCGCACGATGCTGGGAGGTACGGTGCACGAGGTGATGCAGGAGGCGGGCACGGACGTGGCGGTGCTGGTGGACCGGGGGCTGGAGCAGGTCCGCCGGGTGCTGGTGCCCTTCATCGCCAGTCCGGATGACCGGGCGGCGCTTGCCCTGGCGCGGCGCCTGCAGCGCTCCTCGGGCGCGGAGGTGATGGTGTTGTACGTGACCCCACCCGAAGGCTCGCGCGGGCACACGGGAACGCGGCCCCCCGTCGAGGAGCTCTTCCCGGAGGAGCTCGGGCGCGTGCACACGCGCGTGGTGGCGCACGACTCGCCCGAGGACGCGGCCTTGGAAGAAGCGCGGCGCGGGTATGACCTCGTGGTGGTAGGTGTAGGGGCGGAGTGGGGGCTGGAGAACAGCCTCTTCGGCCTGTACCGCGAGCGCCTCATCCGGGAGGCGCCCACGTCGCTGCTGGTGGTGCACCACCCCCGTCAGGCGAGCGCCGCCAGGGCGGCCGAGAACGAACTCGATGCAACCCCGGCGCTCCCGGCCGGCGGCCCCTTCTCCTGAGTCATCATCCGCAACTCGCACGAACCGGAAACGAGACGACGACGTCATGCATCTGGGAGCGACCATCCGACTGCTGCGCGTGGACGCGGGGCTGAGTCTGCGCGACCTCGCCCGTCGCATCGGCGTGTCCAGCGCCTACCTCAGCCGTGTGGAGAACGGGCTGGATGCGGCTCCCACGCCGGAGCGGCTCTCCGCCATCGCCCGCGAGCTGGACGTGCCCCCCACGCTGCTCATGGACGTGGCGAACCGGCTGAGCCCCTTCGTGGCCCACTACGTGGAGCAGGTGCCTGGCGCCAGCATGCTCTTCCTGGAGATGGCGCGCCGGGGCCTCTCCAGTCAGCAGCTCGCCCGGGTGCGCGAGTTCCTGGACGCGGAGTTTCCCGTGCGGAGTGTCGCCGGGCATGAGGCCCCGGTGCCCGCCCTGGCCCCGCTGCTGGCGCCCGAGCGGATGGTGCTGCGCCTCACCTGCACGGCGCTCGAGGACGCGCTGGACGTGGCCGCGGGGCGGCTGGTGGTGGCCTGCCCCGGCATGAGCGCCCCCCGGCTGGTGGCGGAGCTGAAGCGGCGCGAGGCAGAGGCCTCCTGCATGGTGGGCAACGGCGTGGCGGTGCCCCACGCCTTCGTCGAGCACGCCGCGCCGGTGGCCGCCGTCGTGACGTTGGCCAAGCCCCTCCAGGCCGAGACGCCGGATCGCCTGCCCCTGCGGCTGCTGGTGGTGCTCGTGGGAGGAGAGCGCGGGCGTGCACACCTGGTGCGATTGGCCCACGTGGCACGGCTGGCCAGTCACGGGCTGGCGGAGCGGCTCGCCGACGAGGAGCAGCCCGCTCAATTGCTTGCCCGGCTCACGGAGCTGGAAGCGCTGCGGTGAGACCGGTGCCGCGTTGAGTGCCGTGCGCCCCGAGGCCGGGGCCACGCACCCGTACAAGGGACAAGGCGGCTCCGGGTTGCTGGCCTGGGGGGACTGTCTCGAGCGGCTCGGCCGGAGCGAGCAGGCGCGGGAGGCCTGGCGGCTCGTGCTCGAGCGCGACCCGCAGAGCGGCGCGGCGCGAAAGGCGACCTCGCGGCTCGGGGCCACGACGGATCCGGGCGGCCTCGTCCTGGGCGGGTGAGTCCCAGGTCAGTTGTGACCGGCCGTCATCCCGAGCCGGCGCAGCATGGCGCGCACCGTTGCGCCCGGGTCGGCGGAGCGGCCGCGGCCCACCTCGCCCAGCAGCGCCGCCGCGCGCGAGGCATTGCCTCCGGTGCGCTCCAGGGCCAGTGACAGGGCCAGCCGCTCCAGCGACTCCACCTCCGCGCGCAGGTTGAAGGTGCCCGCATCCATGGCACGCGCCACCGCCCCCGCGTCCAGGCTGCCGCGCGCCACCCGCTCCACGCCCCGGCGCAGCACGCGCTTGGGTAGGTCCGAGGGGAGGATCTCACTGCCCACCCGCTTGTAGACGAGCACCTCGAAGAGGACGTTGCGCAGCTCGCGGATGTTGCCCGGCCACGGGTAGGCCTCGAGTGCGGCGAGCGCCTCGGGCGTTACGTGCACCGGCCCTCGCGGCGCGGAGGGCTCTTCGCGCTGGAAGCGGGCGATGAAGTGCTCGAGCAGCACGGGCAGATCCTCCAGCCGCTCGCGCAGGGGCGGCAGGTGGATGCTGACGATGGCCAGGCGCTCGTGGAGGTCCGCCCCGAAGGCGCCCCGGGCGATGAGCTCGCGCAAGTCCCTGTTGGTGGCCGCGACGATGCGGAAGTCCACCTGCCGGGGCTCGGACTCGCCCAGGCGCGTCACCACCCGGTCCTCCAGCACGCGCAGCAGCTTCATCTGCAGGGGCACGGGCGTGTCGTCGATCTCATCGAGGAACACGGTGCCGCCCTCGGCCGCCATGAGCTGCCCATCGAAGCCGCGCGTGGCGCCGGAGAAGGCGCCCTTGGTGTAGCCGAACAGCTCGCCCTCCATCAGCTCGTTGGGGATGGCCGCGCAGTTGATGGGCACGAAGCGCCCGCCGCGGCGCTCGCCCAGGGTGTGCAGCAGCCGCGCCGTCACCTCCTTGCCGCTGCCCGTCTCGCCGGTGATGAGCACGGGCTGGGAGGTGCGGGCGGCGCGGTGGATTTGATGGAGCGTGGCGCGAGCCGCGGCGCTGCTGGCCACGAAGGTGGGCGCGTCCGCCGGAGCTGGCTCGGGGGTGGCCAGCTCCGCGAGCCGGGCCAGCAATCGCCGGGGCCCGTCCTCGGAGCCCAGCCACACCGTGTCATAGGCGCCGGCCAGCGCGGCCTCGGTGGCGAGCAGGGCGGGAATGCGCGCACGGCTGGCCCACACCCACGGCAGGGCCGCGACGGGGGGCGGGGGCACCCGTGCCGCCGAGGGCGTGCAGACCACGACCAGCTCGGCGGTGCCTCGCGTCACGAGTCGGTGGTCCTCGGAGGAGAGGCGGGAGGACAGCGACGGCGGAGGGGGAGCGCCCTCCCAGAGGATGGTGGCCATGCCGTCATTCGAGCACCGGTCGCACCGAAATCCAATTCGGTTCGAGTCCTCGCGCGGGGAAGGGGCTCCAGGAAAACCAATGGGTTGGAGTTGGCAGGGCGGATGCAATTCAGGCGGGCAACACTCGAAAGGAAGTGCCCCCATGTTCGACTTCATCCAGGCCCACCTCCTGCTCATCGCCGCGGCGCTGTTGCTGCCCGGAGTGGCGTTCTGGGTCATTTTCATGCTGGGTACCTGGGTCATCCACGAGGGGGAGTCCGGGCTCGTCATCCGGCGCTTCGGGCGGCCGCTGCCTCCGGGGCGGCTCATCGCCCGCGCGGGCGAGGCAGGGTACCAGGCGCGGATGCTGCCTCCAGGCTGGCACTACGGCCTGTGGCGCTGGCAGTTCAAGGTGGAGCGCGTGCCGCTCGTCATCGTCCCGCCGGGCGAGGTGGCGCTCGTGGTGGCCAAGGACGGCGCGAACCTGCCCATGGAGCGCATCCTCGGGCGCGAGGTGGACTGCGACAACTTCCAGGACGCGGAGGCGTTCCTGCGCAATGGCGGCGAGCGTGGCCGGCAGAGCGGCTTTCTCACCGCGGGCCACTACCGCATCAACCCCTCGCTCTTCGAGGTGGTGACGGCCGCGAACGCGGAGCGGCACGGCATGCTCCCCGACGAGCTCCGCGTCTTCCATGTGCCTCCGGATCGCGTGGGCATCGTCACGGTGCTGGACGGCAAGCCGGTGCCCGCGGGGGACCTGGCCGGCCCCGTCGCCGCGCGCCATGACAGCTTCCAGAGTCCGCAGGCCTTCATCGACGCGGGCGGCTGCCGCGGCCTCCAGGAGGAGGTGCTGATGTCCGGCTCGTGGAACCTCAACCCCTGGTTCGTGCAGGTGGAGCTCATCCCCCTGACGGAGATTCCCATCGGCTACGTGGGGGTGGTGGTGTCCTACGTCGGCAGCGAGCACGTGGACGTGTCCGGCGACGCCTTCACCCACGGCGACCTGGTGGAGCGCGGAGGCAAGGGCGTCTGGGTGGAGCCGCTGCTGCCCGGCAAGCACCCGCTCAACACGCGGGTGATGAAGGTGGAACTGGTGCCCACCACCAACATCGTCCTCAACTGGGCCAACCGCACGGAGGCGCATCGCTACGACGACAAGCTCTCCAGCATCCTGGTGCGCAGCAAGGACGGGTTCAGCTTCAGCCTGGACGTGTCGCAGATCATCCACATTGGCGTGAAGAACGCACCGCGTGTCATCTCGCGGGTGGGCAGCATGCAGAACCTGGTGGACCACGTGCTGCAGCCCACGGTGGGCAACTACTTCCGCAACTCGGCGCAGGAGGTGACGGTGCTGGAGTTCCTCTCCGCGCGCAGCGACCGGCAGAAGCAGGCGTATGACTCCATCCGCAAGGCCATCCAGGCGTATGACGTGGAGTGCATCGACACGCTCATCGGCGACATCGTGCCGCCCGCGGAGCTGATGAAGACGCAGACGGACCGGAAGATCGCCGAGGAGTTGCAGCGCACGTACGAGGTGCAGCGGCAGGCGGAGATCAAGCGGCAGGACCTGCAGCGCGAGCTGGCCATCGCCAATATCCAGGCGGAGGTGGTGCGCAGCGAGCAGCAGGTGCGCATCAGCGAGCAGAACGCGCGGGCGCAGGTGGAGTCGGCGCGGGGTGATGCGGCGTCGGTGAGGGCGCGCGCGGAGGCGGAGGCCGAGTCGGTGCGCATGGTGGGCTCGGCGAAGGCGGAGGCGGAGGCCGAGCAGGTGCGCCGGGTGGGGGCCGCCAAGGCCGAGACCGAGGCCGAGCTGGTGCGCCAGGTGGGCGCCGCGCAGGCCGAGGCCCACCGCCAGGGCCAGGAGGCGCTGGGGCCGGCGGCGTACACCGCGGTGCAGGTGGCCACCATCCTCGGCGAGCACCACGTGAAGCTGGTGCCGGACATCGCGGTGGGTGGTGCGGGCGGGGGCGGGCTGACGGAGGCGCTGCTCGGGCGAATGCTGGTCGCCAGCACGCAGGGTCTGCCTCCGGCCCAGGCCTTGTCCGTACCCGAGTCCAAGGCCTGAAGTCGAGGGAGCGTGCTTGGAGGTGGCCGGGGTGCCGGTTGCTTCCAGGCTCGGGGGGCTTGGAGCCCGAGTCCGGTCCCTCCGTACCAGCTCCGGCACCCCTGTCGTCACTGCCCCTGCCCGAGGAGCAGTGATGCTCAGGGCGCCACGGAGGGCGCCCGCAGGGGCTGGTAGCGGAACGAGAGGCGCGCTGGCGTGCCCGCGCTGTCGTAGTACGAGAGCATCCGCAGCTTGAAGAACCGTCCCGCGCTGCTCCGGACCACATACAGCAGCTCGTCGCGAGGGATGAGCCGGTGCTTGACGAGGTCGTAGCTGTACCAGCCGCCCTCGACTCCGATGAACACCGGCTCCGAGGCATCCTGTTGGTAGCCCTCGGCCGGGGCGGAGGTGAGCGAGTCCCAGCTCGCGTCCTTGAGCACCGCCACCCGCACCTCGCCGGTCGGGTTGCCGCCGCCACCGTTCATCGTGACGGTGTAGCGCTGGAAGGCCAGGTCCCACGCGTTGGTGTCGAAGGCCTCGTCGGCCTTCAGCTCCCGGCCCTCGTCGATGTCGAAGAAGACCAGGGCGGACTTGTTGGTCGCGTCGATGAGGGTGACGCTGCTCCCGTCCTCCTGGGGCGACACCTCGACGAGCGGCCCGATGTTGCTCTGGCCGTCGAACGGGTAGTCCGTGCGCAGATCCGGGGCACAGCCCGCCACCGCGAGCCCCAGGAGCAGCATCGTCCGTCGCATCGTCCGCATCGTCAGTACTCCCACTGGACGCCACCCAGAACGCCTCGTGGAGGGCGCGGGTTGAACTGCTGGTCGCCCACGTTGAGCAGGTTGTAGCCGGTGACGAAGACCTCGAACCCGCTTCGGAGCTTGTAGGTGACCGAGGTCTCGAGATCGAAGTACGAGGGCGCCCACACCTCCCTCTCCTCTCCGTAGCCGAGCACGTTGGCCATGCCGCCGGCCTCCCCGAGGAAGTACGGCCGGCCACTCACCCACGAACCCCGGACAACGGCCTCGAGGTCCAGCGGGCGGTAGCGGGTGGTGAGCTGCGCGTTGACGCGGTGCCGGGCGCGGCCCTCCAGCGGGCGATCGCGCGTCAGGTCCTTCGCGTCGAGGAGCATGTACCCCAGATCGAGGTACGTCGAGCGCACGGGCAGCTTGAAGCGGCCGTTGAGCTCGACGCCCTGGGTGTACGCCCGGGCCACGTTCTCGTAGCTGAAGGTCACCGGGTCGTCCGGGTTCGGCACGCCTCCGGCGGTGATGTTGATGAGGTTGTTGAGGCGGGTGTGGAAGCCGCTCGCGGAGAGCACCCAGCCGTCGAGGGGAGGGCGCCAGTCCACGCCGACGTTCACCGCCGCCGAGCGCTCGGCCGTGAGGTTCCGGTTGCCCGCGACAATGTAGCCGATGCCCTGGTTGGCGAAGCGGAGGTAGAGCTCTTGAAAGGACGGTGGGCGGAACCCGAGGCCCACCGAGGTGCGCACCGTCAGGGCCGGGCTCGGATCCAGCTTGAGGGCGAGCCGGGGCGAGGGCGCTCCGCCGAACTGCGAGTCCAGGTCGAAGCGGAAGCCCGGCGCCACCTTCAGCTTCGGCCCGGAGTCATCCGAGGACAGCGCCACGTCCCACTCGTCCTGGACGAACACGCCGCCCCGGATGCGGCCCACCGGGCTCTCCACGAGCCGCATCGAGCTGAGGCGCTCGCCGAGCACCTCGATGCCCCCGGTCAGCGCATGCTGGCCCATGCGGTGGTCCGCCTGGAAGACTCCCTCGTAGAGCCGGGTGATGTTCTGCGAGTAGTCGTCGAGCGCCCGCGAGCCGCGCTGGTCCTGGAGGAGCTGATCTCGGAAGAGGCCGAAGTGTCCCCGGACGAGCAGCGAGGTGTCGCTGGGGAGCAGCTTCCGGCCGCCGAGCGAGACATCGAACTGCTCCTGCCGCTGCCGGCGGTCGAGCACGGCGCCCGAGGGGTTGAGGTCGACGGCGTCCTCGTCGCGGCGGTTGTACTGGCTGCGCAGCCACAGCCGGGAGCGGTCATCGGGCGAGTAGGAGAGGGCCACGTCGCCATCGAGCCGCTTGAGGCCCGCGCCACTCGTCGCCGCGTCCGTGGGCTCCCAGTCGTAGGGGTTGCGGGTGCGGTAGCCGCCACCCACGCGCACCTCGAAGGGACCCTGCTTCGTGCCCGCGTGCGCGCGGACGTCGCCCTCCAGGAGCATGCCGAAGGAGCCCCGGGCGCTCGCCTCCAGGGGGCGCTGCACACGGCGGGTGATGAGGTTCACCACGCCGCCGATGGCATCCGCGCCGTAGAGCGCCGCGGCCGGACCCTTGACGATCTCCACGCGCTCCACGTCGCGCAGGCTGAAGCGCCCCAGGTCGAGCGTGGTGCCCACCCGGCCACTGACGCGCTCACCATCGACGAGCACGAGCACGTACTCGGGATCCAACCCCTGCAGGCGCAGGCCCGTGCCGCGGAAGGTGTGGACGAGCTCGACGCCCGGGTGCTGCCGGAGGAGCTGGCCGAGGTCCCTCGCGCCGATGGCTTGGATCTGCTTCCGGGTGATGACCTCGGTGGCCACCACCACGTCCTCGAGCTTGCGCTCGGTGCGCGAGGCGGTGATGACCGTCTGCTTGCGCCGGTCGATCTCCTCGGGCTCGGGAGGGGGGGCGGGGAGCGTCTCGGCGGGGGCCGGCGTGCTTTCGCCGACAACTGCGGGGCCGGGGGCACCCGTGTCGGGCTGCTGGAGGTCGTTCGGCTGGCTCGCCAGGAGGGCGGCCACCAGTGGGAGAATCACGGGGCGACTCTCTGTCGGATGCCTTGGACCGTCAATGGGCGGCCATGCATGAAAAAAGCCCCCGGACCTTCGCGGCCCGGGGGCTTCAGAGCAGGGCAGGGGAGACTACGCCGCCTTCGCCTGCCCCTTGCCGAAGGTGAGCCCGTTCTTGTCGGCGTCCACCACGATGTGGTCTCCGGGGGCGTACTCGCCGCCCAGCACCTTCAGCGCCAGCGGATCCATCAGGTACTTCTGGATGGCCCGCTTCAGCGGTCGCGCTCCGTACGTCGGGTCGTAGCCGCGCTCGGACAGCAGCGCCTCCGCCTTCTCCGTCAGCTCCAGCGTCAGCCGCTTGTCGGCCAGGAGTTTCTGCAGTCTCGCCACCTGCAGCGCCACGATGTGCTGGATGTCCTTCTTCCGCAGCGGCTCGAAGAGGATGACCTCGTCCACGCGGTTGAGGAACTCCGGCCGGAAGTGCTGGCGGAGAATCCCCATCACGTCGTCGCGCGTGGCCTCGTCCAGCTCCTCCTTGCCCGCCATCCCCTCCTGCAGGGCCTGCGAGCCGATGTTGCTCGTCATGATGAGCACCGTGTTCTTGAAGTCCACGGTCCTCCCCTGGCTGTCCGTCAGCCGGCCCTCGTCCAGGATCTGGAGCAGCATGTTGAAGACGTCCGGGTGGGCCTTCTCGATCTCATCGAACAGGACCACCGTGTACGGCCGGCGCCGCACCGCCTCGGTGAGCTGGCCGCCCTCCTCGTAGCCGACGTACCCCGGAGGGGCGCCCACGAGCCGGGCCACGGCGTGCTTCTCCATGTACTCGGACATGTCGATGCGCACCATCGCGCTGTCGTCGTCGAAGAGGAACTCCGCCAGCGCCTTGGCCGTCTCCGTCTTGCCCACGCCGGTGGGGCCCAGGAAGATGAACGAGCCGATCGGCCGGTTCGGGTCCTGCAACCCGGAGCGCGCCCGGCGCACCGCGTTGCTCACCGCCTCGATGGCGCTGCGCTGACCAATCACGCGCTTGGCCAGCCGGTCCTCCATGTGGACCAGCTTCTGGACCTCTCCCTCCACCAGTCGCGAGACGGGAATCCCCGTCCACTTGCCCACCACCTGCGCGATGTCCTCCGAGTCCACCTCCTCCTTGAGGAACTTGTGGCTCTTCTGCAGCTCGGTCAGCTTCTCGTTCTGCTGGGAGATCTCCTTCTCCAGGCCGGGGATGACGCCGTACTTCACCTCCGCGGCCTTGTTGAAGTCGCCCTGCCGCTCCGCCGTCGCCTGGTCGTTCTTGGCCTTCTCGAGCTTCTCCTTCTGCTCGCGGATGCCGGCAATCGCCTTCTTCTCCTGGTCCCAGTGCGTCTTCAGCGCGTTGAAGCGCTCGTTGAGGTTGGCCAGCTCCTTCTCAATCTGCGCCAGCCGCTCCTGCGAGTGCGGATCCGTCTCCTTGCGCAGGCCCTCGCGCTCGATCTCCAACTGGGTGATCTTCCGCCGGATGTCGTCGAGCTCCGTGGGCATCGAGTCGATCTCGATGCGCAGGCGGCTGCACGCCTCGTCGACGAGGTCGATGGCCTTGTCCGGCAGGAAGCGGTCGGAGATGTAGCGGTTGGACAGGTTGGCCGCCGCCACCAGCGCCGAGTCCTGGATGCGCACGCCGTGGTGCACCTCGTAGCGCTCCTTGAGGCCGCGCAGGATGCTGATGGTGTCGTGCACCGTGGGCTCGCCCACCATCACCGGCTGGAAGCGCCGCTCCAGGGCCGCGTCCTTCTCGATGTGCTTGCGGTACTCGTCCAGCGTGGTGGCGCCGATGCAGTGCAGCTCCCCGCGCGCCAGCGCCGGCTTGAGCATGTTGCCCGCGTCCATCGCGCCCTCGGCCTTGCCCGCGCCCACCAGCGTGTGCATCTCGTCGATGAAGAGGATGATCTCCCCCGCCGCGTCGGCCACCTCCTTGAGGACCGCCTTGAGGCGCTCCTCGAACTCGCCGCGGAACTTGGCTCCGGCCACCATCGCGCCCAGGTCCAGCGTCACGAGGCGCTTGTTCTTCAGCCCCTCGGGCACGTCCCCGTCTATGATGCGCCGCGCCAGGCCCTCGACGATGGCCGTCTTGCCCACGCCCGGCTCACCGATGAGCACCGGGTTGTTCTTCGTGCGCCGGCTGAGCACCTGGATGCAGCGGCGGATCTCCTCGTCGCGGCCGATGACCGGATCCAACTTGCCGGCCCGCGCCGCATCCGTCAGATCGCGCCCGTACTTCTCCAGCGCCTGGTAGGTGGACTCGGCGTCCTGGCTGGTCACCCGGCCCGAGCCGCGCACCTCCTTCAGGCTGTTGAGCACGCGGTCGCGCGTCACGCCCGAGGACTTCATCACCTCGCCCACGGAGCCCTTGTCCTGGGTGAGGGCCAGCAGCAGGTGCTCGCTGGAGACGAAGTCGTCCTTGAGGGACTTGGCTTCGTCCTCGGCCTTGTCGAAGGTCTTCATCAGCCGCTGGCTGAGCATCGCGCTCTCGCCGCCCTGCACCCGGGGCAGCTTCTGGAGCGCCTCTCCCAGCCGGGAGGCGAAGAGCTTCACGTCCACACCAATCTTGCGCAGCAGCGGCTCGACGATGCCGTCCTTCTGCCCGAGCAGAGCCGTCGCGAGATGCTCGGGCTCATAGTTCGGGTTATCGGCACGACGGGCCAGCGACTGCCCCTCTTGAATGGCCTCTTGGGCCTTTACAGTGAACTTGTCGAGTCGCATGACCCCAACGTAAGGGTCGAAGACCCCTTGGCAAGCACGCGCGGGCCCTGGCATTTCACTTCGGGTCGGGCAGGGGCCTGGATGCTTGGAGCCTCTACGGACTTCCAGACTCTCCGGGAGTTGCCTTTCTCCCTCTCTCCCAGGTATATGCGGCCCCACATTGGGGGGTGTCGACTGGAAGCGCACGGCGGTTACCTCATCCGAATAGAGTCTCTCGGGAACCTGCGGCTCATGGAGCTGGCCCGGCGGGCGCTCGTCCTGGACGGCGCCCCGGAGGACACCCTGTTGACGGTATCCGTCTACCGTCGGCGCAAGGTCATCCGGCTGGCCCTGGACGGCCCACGGACCGCGGGGCGTCGGGGCTCGCACTGGTACAGCGAGCACCATGCCCTGGCCCGGCTGCTGTCCCAGGAGATGGGCATCACCGTCCACTCCTACGTCTACGACCCCCAGGAGTACGAGGAGGTCCTGGCCTTCGGTGGAGGCCACCATGTGGGCGGAGAGCGGTTGCTGTACGACGAGGTAGAGCTGCCCGAGTGCCTGGAGGAGGGGGAGTTCGACGACGAGGCCTTCGAGCAGATGCAGGCCCGTTGGCCGCTGGGCCACCTGGCGTGGGTGTACGGGGTGGAGCGCGAGCTGCTGCTGCGGCTGCACCGCATGCCGAGCACTCGGCTGACGCTCAACGGCTCGGAGACGGAGCCGCCGCTGGCACGCCTGCTCCGGGGTGTCGCGGCCTGAAGGCGCCGGAGGCGGAGGGCCCGCGAGGCCCTCAGTCCTCCTCCTCGGCGAGGTTCTCGCCGTCGTGGGCGATGATGGTTTCGCGGACGCGCTCGCTGCGGAAGTACTGGCCGAGCAGGGCGAAGGTGCCGGCGATGATCGCCGTGAGCACCATCGCGAAGGCCGCGGAGAGCCCGGGCAGACCGGCCTTGAGCTGGGCGAGGGCCTCGGGCTTCTGGAACTCGGGCAGGGTGCCGAGGATGTCGACCGCGGCCGCCCCCACGCTCCTGCCGATGACGGCCGACTGAGCGCCGTCGATGGTGCGCAGCAGGGCGGCGATGATGGCGGAGCCCCCGAGTAGCCGGCGGATCCGCTCCAGGGGCAGCCCTGCCGGCCGGAGGAGTCGGCCGGAGCACACGAACATGAAGGCGCACGCCAGCGAGAGCGCCCCCAGGACCAGGGAGCGGGACTCGCGCAGGGGCTCGCGCGCGGCGAGCTGGGCCTCGGAGAGGCGCGCGAGCACGATGAGGTCCTTGTCCTTGGAGAAGCGCGCGAGGTTGCTGGCCTCGTCCCTCAGCTCCGACAGTTGGCTGAGCTCCAGGGTCTCCTTGAGGGAGGAGAAGCCCGAGAGGCCGGAGAGGATGAGACACACCAGGGCCGCGAGGCGGAGGCCTCGCGGCAGGGCCTGAGGAGGGGAGGCCGGGCGAGTCACCGCTTGTTCGCCTCCACGAAGCGCAGGCGAAGATCGGCCAGGAGGTTGTCGAAGAGCTGCTGCTCCTCGGCGGTGAGGTTGCCGCGCGTCTTGTCGTGCAGCAGCCCCAGCAGGTCCAGGCTCTGGCGGGCGAGCACGAGCTCCCGCTCGGCCCTGCCGGTCTCCGGGTTGGGCGCCTCCCCCAGGTGGATGAGGGCGGAGGAGGCCAGTCCGATGAGGAAGGTGCTGAAGGTGATGGGGGCCTCGGGGGCGCTCGACGTCGCCTCACCCCGCATCACGAACGTCTCTCCGCGCTTCTCCTCGGTCATGGCGTTACTCGGGAGTCCTCGTCGTCCTCGTCTCGTCGTCCTCGTCCTCGTCCTCGTCTTCCTCGTCCTCAGGTCCTCGTCGTCCTCGAAGTCCTCGTCGTCCTCGAGCTCGTCGTGCATCACCGTCTCCACGGGCACGGACTTCTCGGCCACGTCCGGCAGGGTCTCGATGTGACGCTGGTAGGACTTCTCGTCCAGCACGCCGCTGCGCAGGTAGCGTTCAGCCGTGCGCTTGTCGATGTGCTTGGGGTCGCTGGGATTGGCCATGGTCAACTCCTCGGAATCTCTTGGAAAAGGGCGCGCCACCTTATAGCAGGGCTACCCTCTGTCAACGCCACTGAACCCCCACCCGTCCGGAGCCGATGAACACCCCCGCCCGCCCAGCTCTTCCCCGAGGCCTCTATGTCCTCTGTGATGACACCGTCCGCCCCGAGCTGCCACTGGGGGAGAAGGCCGCGCGCCTGCTCGCCGGTGGAGCGCGGGTGGTGCAGCTGCGGATGAAGCGCACGCCCCTCCGGGAGGCGCTGGGGGCGGCGCGCGAGGTGGTGGCCGCCTGCCGCCGAGCGGGTGCGGTGTGCCTGCTGAACGACCGGGTGGACCTGGCGCTGCTGGCGGGGGCGGACGGGGTGCACGTGGGAGACGAGGACCTGCCGCCCGAGGCGGCGCGGGCGCTGCTGGGCCCGGGGCGGCTGGTGGGGGTGACGGTGCGAGGTCTGGCGGACACGCACGCGGCGCGGGCGGCCGGGGCGGACTACGTGGGCCTGGGGCCCGTCTTCGGCACCACGACGAAGCAGGTGCCCGCGCCGGTGCTGGGGCTGGGGGGCTTCGCCGCGGTGGTGCGCGAGAGCCCGCTGCCGGTGGTGGGCATTGGCGGGGTGAAGCTGGAGAACATCGCGGACCTGGCGGCGACAGGGGCCACGGGGGGGCGGTGGCCTCCGATGCCCTGCTCGCCGAGGACATTGCCGAGCAGGTGCGTCGCCTGGCCGCTGCTTTTGACAGGGGCGTGCGGCGGGGCTAGCCTCGCGGGCCAAGACGCATGAAGACCCATGGCCATGGCCAGGCCCCGCGCCGGCCCAACATCGGCATCACCCCGGACTTCGCCGCCACGCGGCCGGACTCGCCGTTCCCGTACTACGAGCTGAAGGTGCCCTACGCGGACGCGGTGCTGCGCGCGGGGGGCCTGCCCTTCGTGCTGCCGTACTCGGACGACGCTGGGCTGCGTGGACGCGTACCTGGACCGCATCTCCGGGCTGCTCGTCACGGGCGGGGCCTTCGACATTCCCCCCGAGGCCTATGGCGAGACGGCTCGCGAGGGCATGGGGCCGCTGAAGGTGTCGCGCACGAGCTTCGAGACGGCGCTGATGCGCGGGGCCCTCAAGCGCAACATTCCGGTGCTGGGCATCTGCGGGGGCATGCAGCTCCTCAACGTGGTGCTGGGCGGCACGCTGCACCAGGACATCGGCCGCGAGGTGCCGAACGCGCACGAGCACGAGCAGAAGCACGACCGGACCCAGCCGCAGCACCCGGTGGACGTGCGGGAGGGGACGCTGCTGGCGGATGCCGTGGGCCGAGGCCAGCTCATGGTGAACTCGACGCACCACCAGGCGGCGCAGCGCATCGGCGAGCAGGTGGTGGTGAGCGCGGTGTCGCCGGACGGAGTGGTGGAGGCCATCGAGTCCACCCAGTACGCCTTCGCGCTGGGCGTGCAGTGGCACCCGGAGCTGATGCTCCACACGGTGCCGGCGCACGTGGGGGTGTATCGCGGCTTCATCCAGAAGGCGCGCGAGCACCGGCGGTGAGCGGGGCGCCGCGCATCCTGTTGTGCGCGGGCCACGAGCCCACGGGCCGGGCGGGGTTGCTGGCGGACGTGGCCACGGTGCGGGCGCTGGGGGGCGCGCCGGTGGCCGTGCCTTCCGCGCAGACGGCGCAGGGCCGGGAGACGTTCCTGTACCAGCCCACGTCGGCGCGCGTCCTGCGGGCGCAGGTGACGGCGGCGCTCGAGCTGGGGCCGTTGCACGCGGTGAAGCTGGGACAGGTGCCGGGGCCGGCGCTGCTGGCCGTGCTGCGCGAGGCGCTCGAGGGCGTGGACGCGTGGTGGGTGGTGGACCCGGTGGTGCGGACGTCGCGAGGCGAGCCGCTCTCGAAGCTGACGCGGCGGCACTACCTGTCGCTGGCGGGGCCGAAGGTGGCGCTCACGCCGAACCTGGACGAGGCGGCGTGGCTGCTCGGCGGGGGCGAGGTGCGCACGGTGGAGGAGGCGCGCGAGGCGGGCAGGGCGCTGGTGGCGCACGGCTTCGGCGCGGTGCTGGTGAAGGGCGGGCACCGGGCGACGGGGGCGGTGGACGTGCTGTGCCTGCCGGACCGGGACGTGGTGCTGGAAGGGGAGCGGCTGGCGCGCCCACCCGAGCGCCGGGGCTCGGGGTGCCGGCTGGCCTCGGCCTTCGCGGTGGAGCTGGGGCGGGGCAGGGCACCTGGCGCCGCCGCGCGCCGGGCGAAGGCCCTACGTTGCGCGCTACCTGCGCACCGGCCGGGACTGAGCCTCCTCTGGCGCCCCACGGGCGCGAGGAGCTCCAGCTCGTTCTGGAGGCCTGGCCCGCTCGGCAGCAAGACCCATCCACGGTCGCACCCTCGGGAGCTCATGGACTCCGTGGAGAGGTGAGAGCCATGGGAATCTCCCCGCCGCGCGAACACTCTTGGGGCGCGGGCGACCGCCAGACCTGTTCCGCGGTTGGGAGGTATTGGCTTCGGATGAACGCTCCTGTGCCCGGCGGCAAGAGGGGGCAGGCGTTCTTGGCGGCACGGGGCTTTGGGGTGATGGACATGCCAGACCAGGGCCCCCAGCTTCCCCGCGGCGCGTGGCATGGCGCCGCGCGGAGGGGGATGTGGCGATGAAGCCCTGGTGGTCGGCGTTGCTGTTGTTACCCGTGGTCTCTCTTGCCTCCAGTGAGGCACCTCTGACGGCGGAGGGCCCACCTGGCTCCGTGGTGGAGTGGCGGGATGGGCCCCACTGTCCGCAGCCGGATGGCCCGCCCGCCATCCTGCTCCGGGATATCCGCCCGGGGCCAGAGGGCTCGAGCCTCAGCATTCCGTCCGAGAGGGGCGGCACATTCTTCTTCGAGGCCTTCAACGAGGAGTTTGGCTTCGAGCCGTGGGTGAGTGATGGCACTCCCGGGGGGACCCGGCTGCTGAAGGACATCAACCCCGGCGCGGGCTCCTCGTTCATCCTCATTGACGCCGACTTCAACTCCGCCGTGGCCGGCGGAGACTTCTTCTTCCCGGCCACCAATGGGGTCATCGGCATCGAGCTGTGGACGAGCGACGGGACGGAGGAGGGCACCCGGCTCGTCGAGGACATCAACCCGGGTCCGGGGCACTCCTTGCCGTCGTTCCTCATCTCCGCGGGAGGCGGGAGGCTCTTCTTCCGGGCTGATGACGGTATCCACGGGAGCGAGCCGTGGGTGAGCGACGGGACGGAGGAGGGCACCTTCCTCGTCAAGGACATCAGGTCCGGCCCGGAGGGCTCGGGCGCTCCTTTCATGCCCGTGCGGGTGGGCGGGACGATCTACTTCAACGCCGATGACGGCATCCACGGGGGCGAGCCATGGGTGAGCGACGGGACGGAGGAGGGCACCGTGCTGCTCAAGGACATCAACCCCGGCCCGGAGGGCGCGATCGCCTTCAGCTTCACGCCTGTGCCGGGGGCGCGTCGTCTTCATCGCCACGGATGCCGCCCACGGCAACGAGCTGTGGGTGACGGACGGGACGGAGGAAGGGACGGTGCTCCTCGCGGACATCCGGCCCGGGCCGGCCAGCTCTTTCCCCGGGGCGCTCACCGCCGCCGCCGGGCGTGTCTTCTTCCACGCAGAGGATGGAGTCCACGGTCGCGAGCTGTGGGTGACGGACGGGACGCCAGCGGGCACGCGGCTCGTCGTGGATCTCAACCCGGGACTCGCGAGTGGCGTCGGGGGGAACATCGCCACCATCGGCCGCACGGCCTTCTTCGACGCTGACGATGGGGTCCACGGCACCGAGTTGTGGAGGAGCGATGGGACGGCGGCGGGCACGGAGCTCGTCCGGGACATCCGTCCGGGACCAGCGAGCGGTTTCCCCTTCCGCCCGGAGCTCTTCGCGGTGGGCGGGCGGCTCTTGTTCGGCGCGGATGACGGGGTCACCGGTCTGGAGTTATGGCGCAGCGATGGGACGGAGGAGGGCACCTTCCTGCTGCAGGACATCCGTCCCGGGCCGGAAGGCTCCTCCCCGCGGACCTTCCTCGAGAGTGGGGGCCGCATCCTCTTCGTCGCCGATGACGGCGTCCATGGCGAGGAACCGTGGGTCCTCCCGCGCTCCGCGCTGGCCGACTCGCGCCCGCCTCGCATCTCCTGCCCGGGTCACGTGGTGGTGGAGGCGACGGATGCGTACGGAGCCTCCGTGCGCTTCCCCCCGCGCGGGCGGAGGACGACACCACCCGCTGCCCCGCCATCCGCTACAGCCACGAGCCCGGCAGCACCTTCTCGCTCGGCACTACGCGGGTGACCGCCACCGCGACGGACGTGGCCGGCAACGGCGCGAGCTGCACCTTCAAGGTGAAGGTGCAGGACACCCGGCCGCCTCGCCTCAAGTGCCCGAAGGATCGGACGGTATGGTTGAAGCACGGCAAGCACATGGTGGTGGAGTACCCGGCGGCGCGAGCGACGGACGCGGTGTCCTCGCCGAGGGTGCGCTACAGCCACCCGTCCGGGTCCACCTTCCGGCTCGGGGTGACGCAGGTCCGGGTGAAGGCGACCGATGCGGCGGGCAACTCCGCCACCTGCGAGTTCGAGGTGAAGGTGAAGCGCCGGTAGTCGCCGGCGTCATCCCCGGGTGGGTGAGGGCCGCGGCGAGATGTCCTCAGCCGCGGCCCCTGGCCAGCAACAGCTGCACCAGACGGGTCCGGGCGTGCCGCCCACTGTCAGACCGCCATGGGAGACAGGAGGTGTTGAGGACGGAGAGGTGACATGGCCATCCAGAACGAGCAACGCCTGCGCGAGCTGCTCCAGATTTCCCTTGGGGCTCCGGTGCCCCAGGACAACAGCCCCGAGTACTGGGACGAGACCTTCGTGCGCCTCGGGCGCGGTTACGGCTTCGACCCCGAGGCGGGCACGTACCCCGTGGACCACGGGGAGCTGGTGTGGGCGCTCCTTCCCCTTGTGTCGCCCCTGCTCGACGGGGCGAGGTTCACCCAGGTGCTGCCGGAGGAGGCGGACGTGGAGGGGGAGGCGCACACTCCCGGCCTGGAGGACTCCAGCGACGCGGGCGGAGGAACGGACAGCCGGTACACGTTGCGCCTGACGCATGGGGGGCGGCGGTACGGCGTCACGTTCCACGACCTGTCGGACTACTACAACCTCAACGCGGTGCTGGCCCTGCTGAACGCGGCGCTCGACGCGTGCGGCTCGCCGCTGAGGTATTTCGGCTTCGGTGACGTGGTCATCGTCGGGCCGCTGCGGGGCGTGCAGCAGGCCATGCGCGAGGGCTTCATCCCCGGCTTCGAGGGGGCGGGAGTCTTTGAGGACTGGGAGCTGGAGTCGATCGATGCGTGGAGCGAGTCGGGGGACTCGCCCGCGTCCCTGGTGCGGCAGCTCGAGAAGGGGCGCAGGCGCGTCCGGATGTCCCTCGTGGTCTGAGGCGCGCTAATCGCCGCGGGCTCGGCTCTCGAAGCGCGTGTACTCGGCGAGGAAGACGAGGTCGATCTCTCCGATGGGGCCGTTACGCTGCTTGGCGATGATGAGCTGCACGGGGATCGCCGAGCTCGCGCGGGGCTCTCCGCCGCCCTCGCCGTCGCCCTGGTCCTCGCGGTGGATGAACATCACCACGTCGGCGTCCTGCTCGATGGAGCCCGACTCGCGCAGGTCCGAGAGCATCGGCTTGCCGCCCTTGCGCTCCTCCACCTTGCGGCTGAGCTGCGAGAGCGCGATGATCGGCACCTCCAGCTCCTTGGCGAGCTGCTTCAGGGCGCGGGAGATCTCCGCCACCTCGAGCTGGCGGCTCTCCACCTTGCCCTTCTGGTGCATGAGCTGGAGGTAGTCGATGATGATCAGCGACAGCCGCGGGTCCTTCTGCTTGAGCCGCCGCGCCTTGGCGCGCAGGTCGAACGGGGAGAGACCACCCGAGTCGTCGATGTAGATGGGGGCGTTGTAGAGCTTGCCCGCCATCTCCTGGAACTTCTCCTCGTCGTGCGGGGTGAGCCGGCCGCCGCGCAGCTTCTTCATGTCCACGCGCGCGCTCGAGGCCAGCAGACGCATGAGGAGCTGATCCGCGGGCATTTCCAGGCTGAAGATGGCCGCCGCCTTGGGGTCGTCCGCCAGCCCCACGTGCGTGGCGATGTTCATCGCGAAGGACGTCTTTCCCACGCCGGGGCGCGCCGCGAGGATGATGAGCTCGCCCGGGTGCAGGCCCGTGAGCTGGTTGTCCAGATCGACGTAGCCCGAGGACAGGCCGGTGATGCCCGTGGACGCCGCCTTCATCTTGTCGAGAAGGTCCAGCGTGTGCTCCATCAGGTCGCTGACGGGCCGCAGGTCTCCCTCGCGCTTCTTCTCGGCCAGGAGGAAGACCTTGCGCTCGGCCTCGTCCAGCAGCGCCTCCAGCTCGCCCGTCTCCTGGCTGGCGAGGTCCTGGATCTCCCGGCCCACACCCGCCAGGCGCCGCCGCAGGGCCTGATCCTTGACGATGTGCGCGTACTGGGTGGCGTTGCCCGGCACGGGCACCACCTGGTCCAGGCTCATCAGGTAGGCCGGGCCGCCCACCGCCGCGAGCTGCCCGAGTACCTTGAGCTCCTCGGCCAGCGTCAGGTGATCCACCTGCCGCGACGAGCCGTCGAGCTTGAGCATCGCCCCGAAGATTTGAGCGTGCGCCGGGCTGGCGAAGTCGTCCGGGTGCACCACCTCCGCGAGGTTGGTGATGAGCGAGTTGTCCGCGAGTACGGCGCCGAGCACCGCGCGCTCGGCGGCCAGATCCTCGTGAGACCGCCGCCCGCCTGTCTGAATGTCGAGGATGTTGTTCATGGCTGCCCGGCCAGTCTACAGGCTCCGCTACGGGTCTGTAGCGACTGCGTAGCAGGTGTTCCTGACACGCGGTGTGTGGCCCTGGACCGGCTCCCTCCCGCAAAAGGAAGGGCCGCCCGGGTAGGACACCCGGACGGCCCTTGTCTTCTCAGGTGCGAAGACGGTGTCGGCGACCCTCTCAGGCCTCCGGCGCGACCTCGACCTTGATCTTCGCCACCACGTCGCGGTGCAGCCGCAGCTCCACCTCGTACTGACCCGTGGCCTTGATGGGCTCGGGCAGGTGGATGTGGCGGCGGTCCACCGTCTGGCCCTGGGCGGCGAGCGCCTCGGCGATGTCCAGCGCGGTGACCGAGCCGTACAGCTTGTCCTGCTCACCCACCTTGCGGCGGATGACGGCCTTCACGGCGCCGATCTTCTTGGCCTGCTCCTCGGCGACGCCCTTCAGCTTGGCGTTGCGCGCGGTGATGACCGCCCGCTCGTGCTCGAGCTGGCGCACGTTCTGCTCGGTGGCCAGGACCGCCAGCTTGCGCGGCAGCAGGTAGTTGCGGCCGAAGCCGTCCTTCACAGTCACGAGCTCCCCGGACTTACCCAGGTTCGCGACGTCCTCACGAAGAATGACCTTCATGTGATGTCTCCGTTGGTACGGGACGGCTTTCAGCCGACCATCGCGTTGTAGGGAAGCATCGCCAGACCGCGGGCGCGCTTGATGGCCGTGGCCACCTCACGCTGGTGCTTGGCGCAGTTGCCGGAGATGCGGCGGGGGATGATCTTGCCGCGCTCGGTGACGAAGTACTTCAGGGTCGCCTGATCCTTGAAGTCCACCTTCGCGTTCTTCTCCGCGCAGAAGCGGCAGACCTTCTTGCGGCCGAAGCCACGTCCGCCACGCTTCTCGTCATCGCCGCCGGCGCCACCGCGACCACCGTCCCGGTCGCCCCTGTCCCTGTCCCGGTCACCACCGCCGCGGGGACCGCTCCTGTCATTCGTGCCGATCATGAGTGTTCTCTTATCTCTGGAATGGGTCCGTGGAAGAAGACCAAGGGGGCACTAGGCCTCCTCGGTGGTCTCCTCATCCGCCTCGCCAGCCTCATCGGGGGCCGCCACCTCGGCGCGCTCCACCGGAGCCGCACCCGGACGCGCCTCCTCGACGTCACCGGCCAGCTTGACGTCCTCGAGCACCGGACGGCTCTCGGGATCCACCTCGTCCGCCAGCTTCACGGACAGGTAGCGCGTGACCTCGTCATAGTTGCGGAGGTTGCGCTCGATCTCGGCCACCAGCCTGGTGTCGCCCAGGAAGTTGGCGTGCACGTAGATGGCGCGGGGCTGCTTGGCGATGGTGTAGGCCGTCTTCTTCTTGCCCCACACCGTGAAGCGGATGACCTTGCCACCCTCACGGCTGACGATGCCGCGGACGCGCTCCTTGAGCTTGTCCACGTTGTCGTCGGTGAGGTCCGGCTTGACCAGGAAGATGGTCTCGTACTCACGAAGCCGCTTGGCGGCCTGCGTATCAGCCATGTTTCTCTCCCCTTGGGGTTGAGGGCCCCCCGGTTGTCCGAGGAGCGGGGAAACGGTCAGCCGGTCCAAGGGGGATCGTCCGCCGGGGACGGGAAAACCGCGCGCCCGTCTCCCTCGCGCTTCGTCCCGGATGCACGCACCCGGGAAGATGGAAAAGAACAACACCGCCGCCCTGCCGAGGCTTCCGGCCAGCGGGGAACGGGCCTTCTACGGGGGGCCCGCCCCCGAGTCAAGGCGCCCGCTTGTTGAACCGGTTCATCGCCGTGGCCAGTCCGTCGCGCACCCACGTCTCCGCCGCGTCCGCCGCCTGGGAGATCAGCTCGTCGAGCTGCCGGCGCTCCGCGTCGTCGAAGTTGGACAGCACGTAGCCGGCCACCCGCTCCCTGGCGTTGGGGCCCTGCGGCTTGCCGATGCCGAAGCGCAGGCGGATGAAGCCGTCCGCGCCCAGGCTGGAGACGCTGCTCTTCAGCCCGTTGTGGCCCCCGCTGCCTCCACCCGCCTTGAGCTGCAGCCGCCCGAAGGGCAGGTCCAGCTCGTCGTGGATGACGAGGATGTCCTCCACTGGCACCTTGTAGAAGCGCGCCGCCTCGGCCAGCGAGCGGCCGGACAGGTTCATGTACGTCTGCGGCTCCAGGAAGAGGACCTTCTCGCCCCCCAGGGTGCCCTGACCCACCCGGGCCTGGAACTTCTCGTGGTTGAGCTGGGCGCGCGCGCGCGACAGCAGCGCCTCCACCACCATGAAACCGATGTTGTGCCGGTGGCGCTCGTACTCGCGCCCGGGATTGCCCAGTCCACAGATGAGCTTCATGGGAGCCTCTCCAAAAAACGGACGGGGCCGGCCCTTGTTCCGGACCAGCCCCGCGCCTGCTGCAGGAAGGACGAATTACTTCTTCGCGCCAGCCGCGGGCTTGGCCGCCGCACCCGCCGCGGGCTTGGCCGCCGCGCCAGCCGCCGGCTTGGCCGCCGCCGCCGCGGAGCCGCCGCGGCAGCCGCCGCCGGAGCCGCCTCGACCGCGCCCTCGGGCGCGCTGACGACCGCCAGGGTGTAGTTGACGTTCGTCTTCACCACCACGCCCTCGGGCAGCTTCACATCGTTGATGTGGAGCGCCGTGGCGATCTTCAGGTGCGTCACGTCCGCCTCGATCTTCTCGGGGATGGCGCGCGGCTTGGCGTAGACCTCGAGCTCACGGCGGGCCTGGGTGAGCAGACCGCCCTCGGCCACGCCCTCGGCCTTGCCGGTGAGCACCAGGGGCACGTTCACCTTCACCAGGTCCTCGTCGCGCACGGCGATGAAGTCCACGTGGAGCATCTCGCGGGTGACCGGATCCTGCTGGTAGTCCTTGAAGAGGACCTGCCGCTCGGCGCCCGCGCCCTTCAGGGTGAGGAGGGTGTTGAGCTTGTGCGGGGTGTTGAGCGCCTGGCGCACGGCCTTGGCGTTGACGGCGATGGACAGCGGCTTCTCCATGTGCTTGCCGTAGACGACGGCGGGCACCAGGCCCGTGGCGCGCAGCTTGCGGGCGGCGCCCTTGCCAGCGCCCTCGCGCGTCTTGACCTCGAGCGTGCTCTTGTCGATGGACATGGAATTTCCTCGGTATGGGGACTGCGGTGTGACCTCGCCGGAAACCCCGGCGCCTCTGGCATCCCGCCCCGTGGCGGGCCCCGAGACGGCGCCTCATGGAAGAGAAGGGCCGGCGTGGTGTGGGGTGCGACATGCCAGCGCGGGCGGCTGGAGTCAAGCCGCCCGGTGGGCAGGGAGGCGCTTCGACGTCTAGACGAAGAGCGAGCTGAGCGAGTCGGCGCGGTGGATGCGCGCGATGGCCTCGCCGAAGAGGCGCTCGGTGGTGAGGACGCGGATCTTCCCGCAGGCCTGGGCGGCGGGAGAGAGGGGCACGGTGTCGGTGAAGACCGCCTCCTCCAGCATGGAGTCCTGGATGCGCTGGATGGCCGGCCCGGAGAGGATGGGGTGGACGGCGTAGGACACCACCCGGCGAGCGCCCCGCTCCTTCAGGGCGGCGGCCGCCTGGGTGAGCGTGCCCGCGGTGTCCACCATGTCGTCCACCAGCACCGCGTCCTTGCCCTTCACGTCGCCGATGAGGTTCATCACCTCGGAGGCGTTGGGGCGCGGCCGGCGCTTGTCGATGATGGCCAGCCCGCAGTTGAGGCGCTTGGAGTAGGCGCGCGCCCGCTCCACGCCGCCCGCGTCCGGCGAGACGATGACCATCTCCTGCGAGTCGGGGAACTTCTTGCGCACATCGTCCAGGAAGACGGGCGAGGCGTAGAGGTGATCCGACGGGATGTTGAAGAAGCCCTGGATCTGCCCGGCGTGCATGTCCATGGACACCACGCGTGTGGCCCCCGCCACCTCCAGCAGATCCGCCACCAGCTTGGCGGTGATGGGGGTGCGCGGCGCGACCTTCCGGTCCTGCCGGGCATACCCGTAGTAGGGGATGACGGCGTTGATGGAGCCGGCGCTCGCGCGCTTGAGCGCGTCGCACATGATGAGCAGTTCCATCAGGTGGTCGTTCGCGGGCGGGCACGTGGACTGGACGATGTAGACGTCGTGTCCGCGCACGTTCTCGCCAATCTCCACGTGGATCTCCCCATCGGAGAATCGACCCACGGTGGCATTCCCCAAGGGGCGCTTGAGGTACTCGCAGATACTGCGGGCCAGAGCTGGGTTGGAGCTCCCCGAGAACACCTTGAAGTCGCGAGGCTGCATGGTCGCGCTACTAGCGCGGCCGGTGACGGAAGGGAAGCACCTTCCATCTTGCTTGCCCGGTGGTGCCGGGTCTCCGTCGACCGCCTGGCTAGTCGGCTTCCACGGGCGGGAAGAGGGTCTCTCCCCCGGCTGCTGTCTGCAGGTGTCGCTCGTACTCCGACAGGATGGTGCGCTCCATCTGGTTGCGCGTGTCGGCATTGAGCGGGTGGGCGATGTCCTTGTAGGTCCCGTCCTTGCGTCGCTTGGCCGGCATGGCGATGAACAGGCCGGAAGCGCCGTGGATGACCTTCAGATCCCGGATGACGAAGCAGTGGTCCAAGGTGATGGTGACGTAGGCCTTCAGCTTATCCTCGTCGACCGGGTACACCTTGACGTCGGTGATGTTCATGGTCCCCCCAAGACCCTTGTGGTCCGAGCTGGCGGGCGAGCCTGGGACAGTCCGGCCTGGAAAATCAAGTCTGTCCGGGCTTCTTGTGACTCAACCGATGCCGTGAAGACACAAATGGGCCAGGAAGGCGAGGTGGTACACGTCGATGACGACGTAGAGCGCCGCCCCCGCCTGGATGGCCCGTTGGCTGAGCCGCATCGAGCGATGCAGGCACAACAGGGTGAGCCCCAGGCTGACGATGGTGACCTTGACCGTCATGAAGGCCAGGGGCGAGTGCTCGTAGGCCAGCCGCATCAGCGGGTTCAGCTCCTCGGCCACATCCAGCTGTAAAAAGGTGAGGGTGAAGAGCCCATCCAGCAGGTTGAGCACCAGCAGCAGGACGGCCGCTGGAGTGATGTGGAACGAAGCCCCCTCGATACCTGCGATACCCGCCCCGCGCGTCACCTGAGTCGTCGCCGCCACCCGTGCCTCCCCCGTTGGAACCGGGGCGTCGCTGGTTCAAGATGCTTGCCAATGGAGGCGGGGCGCGCGGGTGAGCGGCGGGGCGGACGGTCCAGGATGATCGCCCGCTTGCTTGCCCATTGGATAGTTGACGTCCCAGAGGGGGCATGTCAGAGGAGACCCGCACTCCCGCACAGCCTCCGGTCGAGTCCTCCTCGTGCATCAATTTCCCAAAGATATCGGGTGGATAGAGGTCATCTGCGGCTCGATGTTCTCCGGCAAGACGGAGGAGTTGATTCGCCGCGTCAAACGGGCCGTCTTCGGAAAGCAGACAGTCCAGGTCTTCAAGCCGAAGCTGGACACTCGCTACGACGAGACCCAGGTCGTCAGCCATTCCCAGCTGAAATTGACGTCCATCCCGATCGAACGGGCTGAAGAAATTTTCCACCACCTTTCCCCCCGGACGCAGGTGGTGGGCGTCGACGAGGTGCAGTTCTTCGGGCCCGAGGTGGTGTCGGTGTGTGAGGCCCTGGCCAATCGGGGCATCCGCGTCATCGTCGCGGGGCTGGATCAGGATTATCAGGGGCGTCCCTTCGAGCCGATGCCCCAACTGCTGGCCATCGCCGAGTACGTGACGAAGGAACTGGCCATCTGCGTGGTGTGTGGGAATCCGGCCAACCGCTCGCAGCGGCTGGTGGACAGCGGAGAGCGCGTGGTGGTGGGCGCCGCCGGGGCCTACGAGGCGCGCTGCCGCAAGTGCCACCGGGCCGAGCCCACCGAGGCCACTCCCCCTCAGACGCTCGATCTGTTCGGCCACTGAAAGCCCTGGAGGCCCGTGCCATGCGTGACACCCTCTACTCCAACGTCCCCTTCCGGTTGAGCGAGATGCCCCACCGGTATGGCCCCAACGTCCACCTGGTGGGCAATCCCTTCCTCCTCTCGCAGCTCGCGCGTCTGTGCGCCAAGGGCACGGTGCAGCCGGAGATCAACCGGCTGGTGGCGCTGCTCTACACGGACCTGGTGAAGACGGTCATCAACGCGGAGTTCCCGCGCAAGATGGCCTCGTTGCCCACGCGGATGATCGACCACACGCCCCAGGGCATCTACCAGGGCGAGGTCATCGACCCGGATGTGCGCGCGGTGACGGTGAACATCGCCCGCGCCGGCACGCTGCCCTCGCAGGTGACGTACGATCTGCTCAACACCACGGTGGACCCGGTGCTGGTGCGCCAGGATCACATCATCATGAGCCGGATGATCGACGCCAAGGAGACGGTGGTCGGGTCGAACATCGGCGGGGCGAAGATTGGCGGGGACATCGACGACGCGTTCGTCCTCTTCCCGGACCCCATGGGCGCCACCGGCGGCAGCCTGTCCACCGCGGTGTCCATGTACAAAGAGAAGATCGCGGGCACACCCCGGCGCATCCTCAGCCTCAACCTGATCGTCACCCCCGAGTTCCTGCGGAAGATTACGAAGGAGCACCCCGATGTGGTGGTGTACGCGCTGCGGCTGGACCGCGGAATGTCACCGCCCGAGGTGTTCGGCACCGTTCCCGGCGAGTTGTGGGAGAAGGAGCGGGGGTTGGATGATCGGCAGTACATCGTCCCCGGTGGCGGCGGCTTCGGGGAGATCATGAACAACGCGTACGTGTAGAGGTAGGACCGTGGCTTTCTACGAGCAGGACGTCGGCATCCTCATTGACGAGCAGAAGCTCCAGGCGCGCGTGCGCGAACTGGGTGCGCAGATCACCCGCGACTACCAGGGCAAGGATCTCACGCTCGTCTGCGTGCTGAAGGGCTCGACCTTCTTCGCCATGGACCTGGCGCGGGCCATCGATCTGCCGCTGACACTCGAGTTCCTCGGGGTGTCCTCGTACCAGGGCGGCACCGAGACGACGGGCGAGGTCCGCATCACCACGGACGTGAGCAAGCCCATGGCGGGCAAGCACCTGCTCGTCATCGAGGACATCATCGACACCGGGCTCACCATGAGCTTCCTGCTGGAGAACCTGCGGGCCCGGCACCCGGCGTCCGTGAAGGTGTGCACGCTGCTGGAGAAGCCGGCCCGCGCGCGCACCCAGGTGCCCATCGACTACAAGGGCTTCGTCATCGACGACGTCTTCGTGGTGGGCTACGGCCTCGACTACGCCGAGCGCTACCGCAACCTGGCCTTCATCGGCCAGATGAAGGGGAAGTAGTTCCTCGGAGTCCGCCACATCACTCGGAGGCGACTCCGAGTGATGTCCACCGCGTGGCTCAGGCGCGGCGGGCTCGTGCGCTGGCCGCGGGCTTCTTCGCCGCCGTCTTCCGGGTGGCGGTCTTCTTCGTCGCGGTCTTCTTGGCCGCGACCGGCGCGGTCTTGCTCTTCGGCGAGGTCTTGGCCCTGCTCTTGGCCGGGGCGGCCTCGGCCTTCTCCGCCTTCGGTGTTCCGGCCCCACCGCCGAGCTGCGCCACGAGCTTCTTGGGCGCCACCGCGCGGTAGCTCTCGTCGAGCCATTGGCGCAGCATCTCCAGCGGGGGCGTGTCGCGCGCGCCGAAGTTGGCGCTCACCCAGCCGCTCTTGCCCAGTCCGTACCCCGTGGGCTGCGCGAACGGCAGCATCAGCGCCGCACCGTTCGACTGGGGCAGCTTGACCGACAAGAAGAGGCCCTCCTCGCCGCTGATCCCCATGAAGACGAAGGCCTTGCCCTTCACCTTGAGCGTCCGGTGGCCCCACGGGAAGTCCTCGGTGACCTCGGGGTAGCCCATGCCGGCCTCGCGCAGGGCCAGCTCGAACGGCTCGAGTCTCTTCATCTCGGGGGGAACCGGGGTCATCGTCATGCGAGTGCCTCTCCTCGTGAGGCCCGCAGGTATACCGCACGCGAGCGCGGAGTCAGTGCTCCGGTCCCGTGCTGCTCTGCCCCGTCCCGGTGGGGCGCTGCTGCGTCTCGCTGTCGGTGCTCCGCACTCCCGGCTCCTGCCGCGGCGCCGCGGGCGTCGGGGTCTCGGGAGTCTGCTGGGGCGCCGCCTGCTGTCCCTCGGGAGCCGGCGCGGGGAGGTGCGTCTCGGACGGCATGCCGGCGGACCCCGCCAGACTGGCATCGACGGCCCGCAGCGCCTTCTCCAGGGCCTGTGCCGCCGGGCCTATCGTGGTGAGCATCTGGTTGGCCCGCTGCGTGTTCCGGTTCCGGCTCTCCGCCGCCAGCTTGAGCTGCGTCAGCGCCTCCGTCACGTCCCGGCGCGCCTCCTCCAGCTTCTGCCTCGCCTGGAAGAAGGCCACGTCCGCCTTCATCGTCTCCAGCGCGCGCCGCTGCTCCTCCGACAGCCCGGACAGAAGCTCCGCGCGCCGCAGGTAGTAGAGGCCCTTCTCCAGCCGGCCCGGCTCGTCCGAGTCCACCCTCGGTCGGGCGAGCCCCTCCAGCACCGGGAAGAGGGCCCGGTCCAGCTCGTCCCGCTCGGTGAACTTCTGCTCCAGGAGGCTCGAGACGTCCCGGCCCTCGAGGGGAATGGGGGCGTAGGTGTCCGCCTGCCGCGCATCCCCGGGGCGGTAGGGCACCGACCCCGTCGGCAGCATCCGGCCCTTCATCACCACCAGGTGCCCGTTCTCCTGGGCCAGGGTGAAGGTGCGGGCGTTGAGCTGGGAGAGCAGGAAGACCACCGCCCCGCCCAGGCCGAGGATGAGGAGGGTGACGAGCAGCCGGGTGAAGGCGCTCGTGGCCCGGCGGCCGAAGCTCTGCTGGCGCTGAGGGTTCATCATCGGATTCATATCGCTCACTCCCCAGACGTCCGAGCGGAGAGGCGATTTCCCTCCCCGATGCTTTCCTTGGGACAACCGTTCCCAGGGCTATACTCGGCCGACCGAACTCATGCATCCCACATTCCGCCGCCTGGGGACCAGCGAGCTGTTGCCCCGGTACATCTTCGCGGAGAGCCTCTTCGCACGCCGCCGCGTGCTCGAAGTGGACGCGGTCGCGACCACCGGTGGCGAGAGCGCGCGCTTCCTCCTGGAGCGCGGGGCCCGCACCGTGGTGGCCTGCGACGCGGACCTCAAGGCGGTGGAGGCGGCGCAGAAGGCCCATGGCAGCGCCACGCTGCGCTACCGCGCCAATGTCTACGACGACCTCGAGCCCGGCAGCTTCGACCTGGTGCTCGTCGCGGACCTCGCGCCCTACGTGCGCGCACCCACGCTGCTCGCCGAGCTGGCGCGGCTGGTGAATCGGCAGGGCTACCTCCTCGGCGGCCTGCGCAACGCGGCGGGGCTGGCGCTCTGGCAGCTCATGGACCTCGAGGAGGGCGTGCCGCCCACGTACGGGCAGCTCCTCGACGCGCTCTCGCCGCACTTCCCCCACGTGGAGGTGGCCACCCAGTCCCCGGTGCTGGGCTACCAGCTCGCCTTCGAGAAGGGCGAGGGCCTCCCGGTGGACGGCACCCTCATCCGCGGCAGCGAGGCGGCCTACTTCGTCGTGGTGGCCGGCCACGAGCCGGCGCGCATCGTGGACCCCACCTGGGTGCAGCTGCCGCCCGAGCCGCTCGCCTTCACGCGCGGCAAGCTGGACGAGGTGGCCCAGCGCGCCAAGGGCTGGGAGGAGCGCACCGGTCGCCTCAAGGAGTCCCTCACCCGGCTGCGCGCGGAGCTGACCGACCGCGAGACCGAGGTGACCCAGCTCAAGCCCGCCCTGGAGATCGCCCGCGACGACGTGGCCCGGCTCACCGCGCAGTTGGAGCAGGCGCGCGGCACCCCCGAGTCCACCCGCGAGCGCGACGAGCTGTCCTCCCGCCTGCGCCGCACCGAGCTGGAGCTGCAGGTGGCCCTGGAGCGCGTGTCCGACGCGGACCGGCGCCTCACCCAGCAGCGACTGGAGCTGGAGGCCGCCGAGCGCGCTCGGAAGGACGCGGACATCCAGACCCTGGGCTCCCAGGAGGCGCTGCGGCTGGAGCGGGCGCGCCGCGAGGAGCTGAACACCTCCCTGGAGGAGTCGCGCGAGCGCCTCACCCAGGCGTACACCCACCTGCGCGAGCTGCAGGACGAGATGGCCGGCCTGCGCGTCGAGCGCGAGAAGGACCGGCTCGTCACCGAGCGCGCTCGGGAGCAGCTCGAGGACCTGCGGCGGCAGGCGGAGGCGGCCCGCGAGCGCGAGCTGCGCATCGCCGAGCAGTACTCCACGGCGCTCGCCGCGGTGGAGCACCTCAAGACGGACGTGACCCGGGCCGAGGCGTCGCGCAAGGCGGCCGAGGAGCTGCTGCGCTCGCGCGACGCGGACCTGGCGCGCATGTCGCGCGAGGTGGAGGACGGTGCCCGGCGCGTGTCGTCCGCGGAGGCGGGCCGGCGGGACGCGGAAGTTCGTCTGACCGCGCGCGAGGCCGAGTGGCGGGGGCTGGAGACGGAGCTCACGGCGGCTCGCGCCGGGGTGGAGCAGCTCCAGGCCGAGGTGGAGGCCCGCTCGCGCGCGGAGGAGCACGTCCGGGCGGCGGCCGCGAAGCTCGAGCAGGCCCTTCACGAGGCCCAGGCTCGCCTGGAGTCGCACGAGCAGGAGCGGGTCCACGCCGCGGCGGAGCTGGAGGCGGCGATCGAGGAAGAGCGCCGGCTCGCGGACGAGCGGCTGGAGCAGGCGGTCGCGGAGGCGCTGGCGAGGGCGGAGGCGGCTGTTGCCGAGGCCGCTCGGGAGAAGGCCGCGCGCGAGGCCCAGCAGCATCGGGCCGAGGGGCTCGAGAACCAGATGGCGGTGGAGGTGGCCGCGCGCGAGGAGGCGGCGCGCGTCCTCGCCGAGCTGGAGGCCCAACGGCAGGAGTGGGCCGATGAGCGTGGTGCCCTACGGCGGCGCGTGGTGGAGGCCGAGGCGACGCTCACCGAGCTGGAGCGGGCGCGGGCCTCGGACGTGGAGTCGATCGCCCGGCTCGACGCGGCGCTGAAGGCGACGCAGGGCACCATCGCGGCCGAGCAGCAGGAGCGGGCGAAGGCGGACGAGGCCCGAGAGCAGGCCCTGGCCGGGCTCGCGCTCGAACAGCAGGGAAGGGCGCGGCTGGAAGAGGCCCTGGCGCGAGTCCAGGCCGAGCTCGAGGTCGAGCGGAATCAGCGCACCCTGCTGGAGGAGGCGGGGACGTCGACGCAGGCGGACCTCGAGGGGGAGCGGCAGCAGCTCGCGGAGGCGCGGGAGTCGCTCGCGAGGGCCCGGGCGGAGCTGAAGGCGGAGCGGCAGCAGCGTCTCCTGGTGGATGAGGAGAACGCGAGGACCCGGACCGAGCTCGAAGGGGAGCGGCAGCAGCGGGCCGGGGTGGAAGCGGCTCTGACGCAGGAGCGGGCCGAGCTCGAATCGGAGCGGCGGCAGTGGGCCGAGGTGGAGGAGACCCTGGCGCAGGAGCGGTCCGCGCTCGAATCGGAGCGTCGGCAGCGCACCGGGCTCGAGGCCGCGCTGGCCTCCGCCCGTGCCGAGCTCGACTCCGCGCAGCAGGTGCATGGGCAGTCGGAGGAGGCCTTCACGCAGGTCCGCGCGGAGCTCGACACCGAGCGGCGGCAGCGCACCCAGGCCGAGGAGTCGCTCGCGTCGGTTCGCGCGGAGTTCGACGCCGAGCGGAAGCAGCGCACCCAGGCCGAGGAGTCGTTCGCATCGGCCCGCGCCGAGCTGGAGTGGGAGCGCGAGAGCAAGGCGCAGACCGAGGCTTCGCTCGGTACCGCCCGGACGGACCTCGATACCGAGCGGCGGCAGCGCGCCCGGACCGAGGCGGAGCTCGAAGAGGCACGGCGGGAGCGGGAAGCACTGGAGGCCTCGCTGGCCCAGGCCCGTACCGAGGCGGAGTCCCAGCAGCAGGGACGCGAGCAGGTGGAGGCCACCCTCGCGGAGACCCGGCGCGAGCTGGACTCGGAGCGCACCGGGCGCGAGGCCGTGGAGCAGTCGCTGGCCGAGGCGCGCGCGGACCTGGAGTCCGCCCGGGCGGGCGCGGACGAACGCGAGCGGGCGCGGCTCGAGGCCCTGGAGGTGGCCCGGCAGGAGGCCGCGGCCCTGCGCGAGGAGCTGGAGACGGCCCTGCGCGAGGGGAAGGACCTCGGCGTCGCCCTGGTCGAGCAGAAGCAGCTCGTCGAGGAGCTCCGGTCGAGCCTGGAGTGGGAGCGCGGCACGTCCAAGGAGCAGCAGGAGGCCCTCACGCGCCTGCGCTCCGAGCACGAGGCCGAGACCACCCGGGCCTCTGGCCTGGACTCGCGCGCCCGCGAGCTCGAGGAGAAGCTGCGCGAGGCCGAGGCGCGGCTCGCGGAGGCCCGTGCGCGCGAGGAGGCCATCTCCACGGAGCGCGAGGCCCGGAAGCGCGACGCGGTGGAGTCCCGGGTGGAGCTGGAGGGGCTCCGGGACGACCTCGCGAGGAAGGACGAGGAGCTGGCGGTGCTGCGGGCCCAGGTGGGACAGCTCGAGGCCGCCCGGTTCCAGGCACAGCAGGCCTCGATGGCCCTCCAGCAAGCCCACATGGGCCTGCGCGATCGCGATGCCCACATCGCGCACCTCCAGACGGAGCTGACCGAGGCCCAGGCCCGGCTCACCGCGGAGCACGAGCAGGCGGAGCTGCTCACCGTGCAGCTCGAATCGGCGCGGCGTATCGCGGGCAAGGCGCCCTCTCTCGAATCCGCCCTCCAGGAGGAGCGCGCGGCGGTCGAGGCCGCCCGGGCCGAGCTGGAGAAGGAGCGCGCGGCTGTCGAGGCCACCCGCGCCCAGCTCGAGGACGTACGCGCGGAGCTGGTCCGGGCCCACTCGGCCACCGAGGCGGAGCGGGAGCGGGTCTCGGAGGCGGAGCAGTCGGCGAGCCAGCTCGAGGTCCGTCTCTCGGAGACCACCGCCAGTCTGGAGGCCGCGAAGGAGAAGCTGGCCGAGCTGGAGGCCTTGGCGGATGAAGCCAGACAGCAGGCCCGGGAGCAGGAGGCCTCCGCGAAGGAGAAGCTGGCCGAGCTGGAGTCCAAGGCGAACGAGGTCGAGCGGCAGGCCCGGGAGCGGGAGGCTTCCGCGCAGGCCGTGCAGGAGCAGTTCGCGAAGCTGGAATCGGAGAAGGCCGGGCTCGTGTCCGAGCGTGAGCGGCTCAGCTCGGATCTCACGGTGGCCCGCGCGGCCCGTATCCGTCTGGAGGGCCGGGTGACCGCGCTGGAGGCGGCCTCCGCGGAGGCGGTGAAGTTCCTCGACGCCGAGCGTACGGAGAAGGCGAAGCAGGCCCAGGCCGCCGAGGCGCTGGGGGCTCGGCTCCAGGCCCTCGAGAGCGAGCGGGCCGGGTTGCGGGAGAAGATCAAGCAGCTCGAAACGCGCAAGCCGGTATCGGACTCCGAGGCCGTGCTGGAGCTGTCCGAGGAAGTGGAGCGCCTGCAGAGCGAGCTCGAGACCCTCCAGGCCACCCTGGCCGAGCGCGATGCGGCAATCGCGGAGCAGCAGCAGCGCCTGGAGGGACAGGCGTCCGAACTGGCCACGCTCAAGCGCAGCTCGGCCCGGGCGGGGTCGAACACCGTTCAGGACATCTACGCGCGGGCCAACGCCGAGATCAACGCGGTGAAGAATGATTTACTTCGCCGCCCAAAGGGGAGCACACCCGCCTCGCCCGCCGGTTCGCCGGCATCCGAGGCAGCTCCCTCCGACCCGAAAACCGACGAGCAGGGCTGACACGGCCCGACTAGGATTCCAAGCATGAGCGCCGGCGCAGAGTTCTTCTTCAAGTATCACGGCATCGGCAACGACTTCATCGTGCTGGACCGTCGCAAGACCGGGATGGACGTCGACGCGGAGACGTCGCGGTTGCTGTGCGATCGGCGCCTGGGCATCGGCGCGGATGGCATCCTCTCCCTGCTGCCCTCGGAGTCGGCGGTGGCGCGGATGGTGGTCCACAACGCCGATGGCAGCGTCGCGGAGATGTGCGGCAACGGCCTGCGGTGCGCGGTGAAGTACCTCGTGGACAACTCCGGCGAGCGGCCCGAGTCCATCGAAGTGGAGACGGGCGCCGGAATCCTCACGTGCATGCCCAGGTACGGCGCGGACGGCGTGGCGGAGGTGGAGCTCTCCCTGGGGCCGGCGCGGCTCGTCGCCTCCAACCTGCCCTCGGGTGCCACCGGCCAGCCGTTCCTCGATGAGCCCGTGCCCGGCCACTCCGGGCTGCGCGGCCATGCCATCAGCATGGGCAACCCGCACCTCGTCCTGCTCGACCAGCCCCTCGAGGACGCGGGCCGCCTGGGCCCCCAGCTCGAACGGCACCCCGGCTTCCCGGACCGCACCAACGTCGAGTTCACCCGGGTGGACGCGGACGGCGGCCTGACCGTGGTGGTGTGGGAGCGCGGCTGTGGCCTCACCCAGGCCTGTGGCACCGGGGCTGGCGCGGCGGCCGTGGCGGCGGTGCTCGCCAAGCGCGTCCAGGCGGATGCCTGGCTGCGTGTCAACCTGCCGGGCGGTGACCTGCACATCCGGGTGCTGGCGGACCTGTCGGACATCCGCCTCCGCGGGCCCGCGGCCTTCGTCTTCACGGGCGTTGTCCCGGATCTCGAGGGCCGGTAACCTCCGCTGTCCACTTCCCCCTCGAGTCCCTCACGCCGTGGCTGGTCCGATCCTCGTCGTCGATGACGACAACTTCTTCCGGCAGCTCGCCTCCGACATGCTCACCCGGAGGGGCTACCGCGTCGTCACGGTGGAGAGCGCCGCCCGGGCGCTGGAAGAGGTGGCTCGCACCTCCTTCGACCTGGTCATCACCGATGTGGTGATGCCCGAGCTGGATGGCTTTGCCCTCACCGCGAAGCTGCGCGAGCGCGACCCCGACCAGGAGGTCATCCTCATTACCCAGCGCACGGACGTGAAGGGCTCGGCCATGGCCCTGAGCGCCGGGGTGGCCGTCGTCCTCTCCAAGCCCGTGGACGAGACGGACCTGCTGCTCGCCACGGAGCGGGCCACGGAGCGCGCCCAGCTCCGCCACGAGCGCGCCCAGCTCCAGAGCGAGAACCTCGAGTTCGCCCGCTACCAGAACCTCCACCAGCGCTGTCTGGAGCTCCTCTCCCAGCCGGACCTCGAGTGGCTCCAGGAGCGCGTGGCCGCCGAGCTCGCCTCCGTGTGCGACGCCCAGAGCGCCGCGCTGTGGATCGCCGACGACCGGGGACACCTCGTCCTGCGCGCCTACCGGGGCCTGCTGGACAGGCAGTTCCTCGCCGAGCGCATGAGCCCCGAGGGGCCGCTCGGCAACCGCCTGCGCGAGGCCATGCCGTGGATCGCCCGCGACGAGCGCTCTCCCGTGCTCTACGTCCCCTTCGTCCTCAGCGGGGAGATCATGGGCCTGGCGCAGCTCTCGGACCCGCTCGCCGGGGACTTCCGCTCCGAGCACGTGCGCTACGCGAAGATTCTCGGGGACTCGGCCGCGGTGGGCATCAAGAACGGCCGCCGGGTGCAGTCGCTGCAGCGGCTCGGCCTGCGGGACCGGGACACCGCCGCCTACAACCTCAGCTACTTCACCGACTACGCCTCCAAGGAAATCTACAAGGCGCGGCGCTACGGGCGGATGTTCTCGCTGCTGACGTTCTCCGTGGACAACCTGCCCCTGGTGAAGATGCGGCTGGGGACGCAGGACGCCAAGCGCGCCGTGCGCGGCATCATCAAGGCGCTCTCGAAGATCGTCCGCGACTCGGACGTCATCGCCAAGGCGAGCGACCAGGAGTTCTACCTGCTGCTGCCGGAGACGGACTTCTTCGGCGCGATCATGTTCGTGCGCCGCGCGCTGGCCGCGGTGCGCGAGGAGCCGGATGCGCAGGAGGTGGAGTCGCGCCTGCCGCTCGCGCTGGTGGGCGGGGCGAGCACCTTTCCCAAGGACGGCGAGGACTTCGACGAGCTGGTCCACCGCTGCCGTCGGCGCATGGACGAGCGGCGCTCGTCACTGCAGCGCAAGCTGATGCTGGACACGCTGCCCTTCTGGGACGAGGTGGACCTGCTGCTCGGCAACGCCTCCAGCCCCAGGCTGCCGGTGGAGGACAACGCCGAGCCCTCTCGTCGGGGCAAGGTGTCCGACGTCCTCTTCGACGAGCTGCAGGCGGAGATCGCCCGCGAGCTGCTGAGGGATCCGACCTCGCGCGGGCTGCTGTACGTGGGCAGCCCCGAAATCCGAGCGGACCTGCCCATCGCGCTGGGGTTGGAGTCGGCCCCGCCCGACATGGCCTCGCGCATCTACCTGCTGGGGCGACGGTCGGATCTGGAGTCGCACCCGGGACTCACGCCTGTCTTCCTGGAGGGGGACGAGCGGATGGGCCGGCACGAGTTCCTCCTCTGGCTCTCGGAGAACGCCGCCTACGCGCTCATCCAGCGCCGCGGGCTGGGCACCACCTGGGGCTTCCACTCGTCGGACACCGCCGTGGTGGACGGGCTCATCACCCGCCTGCAGTCGGAATACGATCTCCAGCCGTACTAGCAGGGAGCGCCCGTGGCCCAGGTTCGAAAGATCCTCATCGCCGACCCCGATCTCGAGTCGGTCCGCCCGCTCTCCCGTGCGTTGCGCACCAAGGGCTACCAGGTGCACTACGCGCCGGATGGCTCGCGGGCCCTGGAGGTGGCCGTGCTGCGCCACCCGGAGCTCATCCTCTTCGATGAGGCGTGCCATCTGCTGGACGCGCGCACCTTCATCAACATCCTGCGCACCAACCCGCGCACGGATGACATCCCGGTGCTGGTCTCCACCGGCAGGTTCGAGGCGGACAAGGCCCGTGGCCTGCGTGAGGGCTACCTGCGCAAGCCCTTCAACATCGACGAGGTGCTCTCCCGCATCGAGCACGTCTTCCGCCGCAACGAGGCGGCGAAGGACCTCAAGAGCGATGTGCAGGAGATCGAAGGCTCGCTCAGCCAGCTCAGCATCCCGGACCTGATGCAGATTCTGGGGATGAACAAGCGCAGCGGGAAGCTGACGCTGGAGCGGGGCAACGAGCGCGGAGAGATATCGGTGGTGGAGGGCCGCCCGGCGAACGCGCGCGTGGGCCGGGCCGAGGGAGAGAAGGCCCTCTTCCGGCTGCTGGTGTGGGCCGAGGGCTCGTTCACCTTCGCGCCGGGAGGCAGCGGGGGAAAGCCGCGCATCCAGCGCGGGATGGACGACTCGCTGCTGGAGGCGATGCGCCAGGCGGACGAGGTGAACCGGCTGCTGCCGGGGCTGCCGCCGCGCAACGCCCGGCTGGTGCTCGCGCCGGACGCGGACCTGACGCAGGACCAGCACCCGGTGACGGCGCAGGTGGTGGAGCTGTTGCGCCAGCCCCGGGCGGTGGGCGAGGTGTTGGACCTGGCGCCGGCCACGGACCTGGAGGTGGTGGGCGTGCTGCACACGCTCCTCCAGAAGGGCGTGGCCCGCGTAGCCGAGGGGGAGACGGAGGAGGGGCACAGCGGCCCGCTGATGGGGCCCGCCGAGCTGCACGCGCTGCGCGGACGCATCCTGCGGGGCAAGGGCGCCTCGCGCGAGGCCACCGCGAAGATCTTCGTGTGCGGCAGTGGTCCGGCGGTGGCGCGCCGGCTGCTGTCGCAGATGCCGGACATCGCGGCCGTGGCGGCCGAGCCCCCCGCGGTGAAGAGCGGCTTCGGGACGCTGGGGCGGATGGCTCTGCACGAGCTGCTGCACCTGGACTTCTGCGTGCTGCCTCCGGCGGAGGCGGCGAGGCCGCTGTGGCGGCCGTTCAGCTCGGGAGCCGCGGGGGCGCTGCTGTTCGACACGTCGGAGGCGGCGGTGAAGCTGGCGTACTTCCTGGCGTGGGACGTCCGCATTCCGGTGGTGGTGGTGGGCCACCCGGTGCCGGCGGAGCTGCAGGGCGCACCGGCGGGGGCGGCCAGCGTGGGAGAGGACCTCAAGGAGGCCCTGCGCAGCCTGCTCATCCTGTCGCTCAACCCGGCGCCCATGCTGCCCGGCGTACAGGTGCAGCGCCCTGTCTCTCCCGCCGCCGCCGGGTAGTCCCCTCCAGACCCTCCCACGAAAAAGAGTCGCCAGCGGGCGATGTTCCGCCCACTGGCGACTGGAATTCAACGGGTACTTCTGCTGCTAGAAGAAGGTGCCGCCGCCGCTACACGAGCGAGCTCCGCCCCGAATCTTGGTCTTGATCTTCATGTGTTTGCTCCTCCTGAGTGAGAGTGCGAATCCATCGGGTACTTCTGCGGCTAGAAGAAAGTGCCGCTGCCGCCGCTGCACATCCGAGCACCACCACGAACCTTGGTCTTGACCTTCATGTGTTTGCTCCTCCTGAGCGCTACGCGCTACGTACGGATTGAGCATGGGGCGTGGCGCTTGTGATTTTTGTCTGAGTTGTTTTCAAAAGGCCCGTGTGGGACGACGAGCCGTACCCCGCAAGACACAGTCGCCAGCAGGCGATGCTCCGCCCACTGGCGACTTGAATCAAACGCGGATCCTTCTCCCTGGATTCTTCTACGCGAGGGAGATGGGCGGTCGGAGGACTGGGGGGCGAACGACGATGGGTCCGAAGATGCCACCGAAGCACGTGCGCGCACCACCCCGAATCTTCGTCTTGATCTTCATGTGTTTACTCCTCCTTTCTGAGACACCTCACACAGGAGGAGCGAGGGACGAACTCCTTGTGATTCTCATTCGAATCACATCTGGGCTACCTGCTGGTAGGGCGAGCTGACCAGATCGCAGCGGGTGTCGTCCTCCGTATTCTCGACGACGATGCCCAGCTCATCCCGGAATACATCCAGCAGGTAGGGCAGCACGCCGATGGTGCCCTGGCGCAGGCGGAGATGCAGCGAGAGATCCGCGCTGGAGAACTTTCGCGCTGGATGGGGGCGCTGGAGCAACGCATTGACCTGGCGCTGAACACCTTCCAGGGCGCGAAGCGTTGAGCGCTCGAGGGCCAGGAACTCCGCCGCGGCGTCCGCGATGGTGTCGAGGGCGTCTCTCCGGGCCCCCGGGGGCGAGCCCGCGAGCGAGCGGAGCATCTGTCGGAGTTGCCGGCGGGTCTTCCCATCCATTTCGTCCCTCGCGGGGGTGAACACGTCCTGCAAGCGAAGCAGCGCGTCCTCCCGGAAGCCCTTCAGGCCGCGCTGGGCCTGATCGAACATCTCGATGTAGCGGGCCTCTGCCCAATCTCGCTGGGTGGAGGTGTGCAGTCGCGTGGGCAGGATCATCGCCCAATCGCGTTCGACACGCGCGCGCATCCGGCTCCAGATTCCACCCGGCTCATCCTCCACGTCGAGCAGCGCCGCGCGGATCGACTCGTAGGCGCGGCACATGTGGCTCCACAGGTTGAACTGGAGGCAATAGAGCTGGAGTCCCCGCATCCCGTAATCCATCGCCGTGGGGATTTCGTCGTCCCACTCCTCCGCGGGCCTGGGCACGCCCGCCACGGGCTTGCCATCCATCAGCGTCGCGAGGAACTCCTCCACCATGTGCGGGGGACCGGCGCAGACGCCCCGCGTCGACAGGAAGTGATTGTCCTGCTCGGTGAAGCGGAGCAGCTCGGCCGCCGTCATGGGCGTGTCGTACGGCATCGGCAGCTCCGGGAGGAAGAGCATGTAGGCCGTCACCATCCGCACGCCGTCCGTCACCCGGAACATGGAGGAGAGCACGGGATCCAGCTCGCCATTGGGCACGGGCGCGTTCGCGCGCATCAACCGCAGGGTTGGTAGAGCCAGCACGGCGCAGCACAGGGCGTGAAGATCCCCCAGCCGCCAGCGCCCGTCCGGGAGCAGGGGATGGTGGCGCAGGAACTCCTCTCGCACCGCGAGCACCCCCTGCAACACGGACTTCCAGTGCCGTGTCATCGACTTGAGCGCCGTCACGTTCATCATCGCCTCGTCCCGATAGCGGCTGCCCGGGTAGGGGCACGGTCGCCAATCCGTCGGAAGCTTCATTCGCATGGCGTCGGGGAAGACGTTGCTCTCCCCGATATGGCGCCCCTCCGCGTCGAGCGCCGGGTGGGCGACGCGATGCACCGGAATCACCGCTTCGAGGAAGCCCAACTCCAGCGGCCGCCCCACCAACCGCTCCATGACCCGGGGACAGTCCGGGTTCCACCACAGGGGCTCGGTGGGCGCGACCCGCCGGGCCTCGGCCTCCATCCAGCTTCGATGAACGTCACTCTCCGAAGGCGCGGGCTTCGGGGCCTCGCGCGAGAGAATCTCCTCGTCCAGCAGCGCCTCGAGCAGCTCCCTCACGCGCTCCCAGGGGTAGGGCTCACCCTCGCTCCATAGGGTGGCGCTGCCCGCCATGAACTCGTCCTGCTTGAGCAGGTTCTCTCCGAAGGAGAGCAGGTCCGGCTCATCGATCGTGATCTCCTTGAGGCCGTAGAAGATGCGCAGCTCCCGGGTGCCCTCGGGCGTGGTCACGTACTCGCTCATGAAGCGACGCCGCAGGGGCAGGTACAGCGTCTCGTGGGGATCAACCGATACAGCGTTCTGACTCATGCGAGAGCTCCAGACAGGTGTGATTCGCGTACGGTCTGAGCAGGGGGGTGGTTCTTGTGACGCGAGGCACCTCCGGAATGCCTGGGCGAGACGCCTGCCTGGAGGACGAGCAGGCCGCTCCCTCGGAGCGTCACTCTCCCTGACAAAGCCAACGGGCCCCCTCCATCCGCAGGACGGCACGGTCGAGACGGGGGGCGATTTGGCCAGCCACTTGAAGGTCGAAGGCATGTTTCCACGCACCTGGCGCGCCCTGGTGCGCGGGCGCGGGCGGCCGGCGCTCTGGCTGATACCGGTGGGGCTGCTCGCGATCTGGGGGGGCTGGTTCCTCCAGGCGCGCATCATCGTCTACGAGCGCAGCGCGCAGGCGCGTCTGGAGCTCCATGGCGAGGTGTACGCCATTGATGCACCCGTGGCGGGACGGGTGGTGAAGACGCAGGTGGAGCTTCACCGCCCCGTGCATGCGGGAGATGTGCTCGTCGAGCTGGAGCATGTGCAGGAGGAGCGCCGGGTAGCGGAGGCGGAGGCCGTGCTTCAAGGACTGGGGCCTCAGCTCGAGGCGGCGCGCGCGGAGCTCGAGGCCGAGCAGCATGGCCTGGTGGAGCAAAAAGGGCAGGGGATCGCGGGCGTGGAGGAGGCGCGGGCCCGGCTCATCGATGCCGAGGCGGTCGCGCGGCGGGCCAAGGAGGAGGAGTCCACCACCGAGCGGCTCTGGAAGCGGGGCGTGTTGAGCGAGATGGAGTGGAGCAGGTCCCATACGGAGCTGGAGCGGTCCCTGGCCGCGGAGCAGGCCGCGCGGGCCACGCTGGCGCGGGTGAGAGCGGAAGGTGGCATTCAGTCCACCGATCGGCGCACCCGCCTCGCCGCGCTGCAGGGAGAGATTGCCCGGCTCGAGTCGGACGAGAGCGTCGCGCGCGCCAACGTGGAGCGCCTGCGCGAGGAGCTGGAGCGCCGTATCATTCGAGCGCCGGCGGATGGCGTCCTCGGCGAGACGAGCTCCGTACGCGTGGGCGCGCAGCTCAAGGCCGGTGACCCCATCGCGACCATCGTCGCCGGTGGACCCGTGCGCGTCGTCGCGCAGTTCTCCCCGGAGGCCCTGGGGCGTATCCGCGAGGGTCAGCGGGCTCGCATGCGGTTGGAGGGCTTCTCCTGGGCGGAGTTCGGGATGCTGGAGGCCACGGTGGTGGCGGTGGCGAGTGAGCCTCGCGATGGCCTGGTGCGAGTCGAGCTCTCGGTGGATGAGCTGCCGCCGGGCATTCCGCTCGAGCATGGGTTGCCTGGCCTCGTGGACGTCGCGGTGGGGAAGGCCACGCCGTCGCAGCTCGTGCTTCGCACCTTGGGTCGGGGGCTCGACCGTCCGGCACGGGAGCAACCCAGGGTCCTGCGGGTAGAGGGCGGGACGGAGTCGCCGAAGGGGGGGAGCTGAGCCATGGCGGGTGCACCACGTCTTTTCGTTCCAGAAGTCATCCAGACGTCGGCCATGGACTGCGGTCCGGCGGCCCTCAAGGCCCTGCTCGGCGGCTTCCGGCGTGCCGGTCAGCTATGGACGGCTCCGAGAGCTCTGCCAGACCGACGTCGACGGCACGTCCATGGATGTGCTCGAGGAGCTGGCCGTCAGCCTCGGGCTGGATGCGGAGCAGGGCATGCTCCCGCGCGATCACCTGCTCCTCGAGGAGACCGGGGCGCTGCCGGCCATCGTGGTGGTGAGGCTCGCGGACGGCAACCTGCACTTCGTGGTGCTCTGGAAGAAGTGGGGCAACCGCGTCCAGATCATGGATCCGGCGCTGGGGCGGCGGTGGGTGTCCGCCGCCGAGCTGCTCGACCGGTGCTTCGTGCACGCGATGCCCGTGTCCGCCGAGGGGTTCCGGGAGTGGGCCGGCACGGAGGAGTTCCTCGTGGGTCTGCGTCGCAGGCTGTCCGAGCTCGTCGAGGGGCCGTTGTCGGAGCGACTCGTCGCCGAGGCGCTCGGGGATTCCACCTGGAAGGGCCTGGCCTGCCTGGATGCGACGGTGCGGTTGGTGCAGACGCTCGTGGAGGGTGACGGCCTCCAGCCTGGCGAGACGGCGGCGGCGTTCGTCGAGCAGCTCCTGCTCGAGGTGCGCACGGCCCTGGACGAGGGTCGCGCCGAGGAGCTCATTCCCCCCGCCTATTGGACGGCGGTGGGAGGGCCGGACGCCGAGGAGATCACCTTGCGCGGCGTCGTCTGCATCCGGGCGAAGGGGCTGCGCGGCGAGCACGGGGAGGATGAACCCCCGCTGTCTCCGGGGCTCGAGGCCGTCTTGAAGGAGGCGCCCACCCGCCCCCTGCGTGAGCTCGTGGCCTTGATGCGCCGGGACGGGGTGCTCACGCCGAGGGTGCTCGCCGCCATGGGGGTGACCGCGGCGGTGGGCGGCTTCCTGGAGGCGCTGCTCCTGCGCGGGGTCATCGACGCGGGTCGTTATCTCACGACCACCGAACAGCGGATCGCCGGCGTCGTGACGCTGCTCGTCCTGATGGGCGTGCTGTTCGCGATCGAGCTGCCTCTCTCTCTCGGGACGCTCCGCCTGGGACGGCGGTTGGAACTCCGCCTCCGGCTCGCGTTCCTCGACAAAATCCCACGCCTGGGTGACAGCTATTTCCGCAGCCGGCTCATCTCGGACATGGCCCAGCGCTGCCATGGCATCCACATGGTGCGCAACGTGCCCAACCTCGCGGCCCTGGTGCTGCGCGCCGCCGCCGAGCTGTTCGTGACGCTCGTGGGGCTGACGTGGTTGGCTCCGCGAAGCGCCCCCTTGATCTTCCTGGCGGGTGGGCTGGCGCTCGGCATCCCCCTCGTCGCGCAGCGCTCGTTGCTCGAAGCCGATCGCCGGATGCGGGACTTCGACGGGGTGCTCTCGCGCTTCTACCTCGACGCCTTGCGCGGGGCCGTGGCGCTGCGGGCGCACCATGCCGAGCTGACGCTCCGCCGGGCTCATGAGGAGCCGCTGCACGAGTTCATCTCCGCGGCCCGCACGTTGCTGCGCCGCAGCACCACGGCGGACACGCTCGCCTCCCTCGCCGCCACCGGGGGCTCGGTTGTCATTGTCCTGCACGCCCTCTCGAAGGGGGTACAACCCGGGGCTGTCCTGCTGCTCGTCTACTGGGCGCTCGCCGTGCCGACGCTGGGCAAGCAGATCGCCGAGGCGTTGCGCCAGTACCCCGCCGCCTCGTCGTTCACTGGCCGATTGATGGAGCCACTGCTCGCTCCGGACGAGGTGTCCACGAGCGTCGCGCTGGCCACCCCAGGACAGACGGAGCGACCGGTGGAAGGGGCTCGGGGGGTTGGGTTCTCGCTGCGTCAGGTGGAGGTGAAGGCCGGGGGCCACACCCTCCTGCAAGGGATTGATGTCTCGGTTCAACCCGGGGAGCACGTCGCCATCGTGGGCCCCTCGGGCGCTGGGAAATCGTCACTGGTGGGCAGTCCTCCTGGGCTGGCACCGGCGGCCGCGGGCCGCGTCGAGGTGGATGGCGAGCCGCTGGAGGGGGCGGCCCTGTGGCGGCTGAGGCGGGAGACGGCGTGGTTGGAGCCCGAGGTGACGCTCTGGAACAAGTCCCTGGTGGACAACCTCGCCTATGGCGCCGACGAGGCCGAGGTGCTGCCCCGGGTGGGCCAGGTGCTGCACAGGGCCGACCTCATCGAGTTGCTCGACAAGCTGCCCCAGGGGCTCGAGACCCGGCTGGGCGAGGGGGGCAGTCTGTTGTCGGGCGGTGAGGGGCAGCGGGTGCGCCTGGGCCGGGCGTTGCTCCGGCCAGGGGTGCGGCTGGCCATCTTCGACGAGCCGTTCCGGGGACTCGAGCGAGACCGTCGCACGGCGCTGTTGGAGCGGGCACGACAGGGATTCGAGGGGACCACGCTGCTCTGCATCATGCATGACATCGCCGAGACGCTCTCGTTCGACCGCGTCCTGGTCATCAAGGACGGGAGGCTGGTCGAGGACGGGGCTCCCCAGGCGCTCGCGGCGTGCGAGGACTCCCACTACCGCGCACTGCTGGATGAGGAGGCGTCGATGCGGGGGGAGCTGTCCAGGCGGGAGGGGTGGAGGCGGCTGGTCCTGGAGCAGGGCGTGCTCTCCGAGCGACACGAGGAGGAGGAGGAGGGGGTGGCTCATGTCGGGTGAGCTGGACGCAGTGTCCTGGCCGTTCGCGCGAGCGGGCGAAGCCCTGGAGGCGCTGGCGCGTGCGGCGCGGTTGCCGCTCCCCAATCCGCTCCCGGTCCTCTCGCGCGCGGTACCCGAGGACCCGAGCCGCGTGGGGGCGTGGCTGGACGCCTCGGCCCATGCGCTGGGGCTCGAGTTGGAGTTGCTCTACACGCGCCACGGCGAAGTGGAACGTGCCCTGGGCCGCGCGGCCCCGGCCCTCGTGGATGTGCCGAGCACCCAGGGGCGTAGGGTGCTCGCACTGCTTCGCGTGTCCCCCTCGGGGGAGAGCCGCGGACCTCATCGCCCCGGATGAGACGCCGCACGAGGTTCCCTTCTCCCTGCTGACCGCCGCCGTGCAGGCGATCGTCGAGGGCGCAACAGGGGCCCGTGGCCGATCGCGTCCTGGAGCGAGCGGGACTGCCGGCACCCCAGCGGACCCTGGCCCGGCGGGCGTTGCTGGGAGCCCAGCTCGCCAATACCCACCTCATCGCCGCGCGCACGCTCCGGCTGCCACCTGGAGCCCGTCTGGTCCATCACCTGCGGTCGCTGCGGGCCGGACGGCGGCTGGTCCTGCTCTTGCTGCTGGCGGTGGTCGTCCAGGTGTGCCTGCTCGCCGGTTGGTGGTTGATTGGACGGGGCGCGTTCAATGGGCAGCTCGACCATGGGTGGCTCTGGGCCTGGGCCCTCATGGGGTTGACGATGGTGCCGCTCCAGGCGGCGCTGGCCTGGTCGCAGGGGTCCCTGGCGATGGACCTCTCCGCGCTGCTGCGCAGGCGACCTGCTGGCGGGGGCGCTCGCGCTGCCCGTGGACGAGGCGCGCCGCGGTGGAATTGGCGAGTACGTCGGGAGGACTTTCGAGAGCGCGGGGATGGAGCAGATGGCGCTGGTGGGCAGCTTCACCAGCCTCCTGGCGGCGATCGATCTGGTGCTGGCGGCGAGCGTGATGGTGACCGGCCCCGCGGGCTGGCTCGGGCTGCTGGTGCTGGGGGGCTTCTGCTGCTTGCTGGCGGTGCTGATCGCGCGCCAGTCGCTCACGCTTCCGCAGGTGGACGGAGGCGCGGGTCGTCATGACGCATGCGCTCATCGAGCGGATGCTCGGCCACCGGACGCGGCTCGCGCAGGAGCTGCCGGCGCGCTGGCACGAGGAGGAGGACCATGAGCTGGCCCACTATGCCGAGGCCTCCGAGCAGTGGGACGCGGCGACGGCGCGGGTGGTGGCGCTCTCCAGGCGGGGACTCCTCCCGGTGGCGATCCTCGCGACGCTCCCAGGCGTGCTCGCGGGAGCCTCGACCGCGAGGATCGCCGTGGGAGTGGGGGCCGCGCTCATGGCGACGCGCGCGCTGGCGGCGCTGACCACCGGAGCCCTGGCCCTCAGCGGCGCGCGCGTGTTGTTTCACAGCGTGCGTCCCATCCTGGATGCCGCGAAGCGCTCCAACGCCTCGGGAGAGGCGGCCCGTGAGAGCGAGAAGGGCAGGGTGACCCGCGCCTCTCCTCTCTCCCCAGGCGCGGCGCCCCCGAAGGCCCAGGCCCTGCTCGAGGTGCGCGATCTGGTCTTCAAGCACGCGGGGGCGCCACGGGCGGTGCTCGAGCGGGCCTCTCTGGTGGTTCGCTCGGGAGAGCGCGTGCTGCTCGAGGGGCCCTCTGGCTCGGGCAAGTCGACGTTCGCCTCCATCCTGACGGGGTTGAGGGGCCAGGGCTCGGGGCTGTTGTTGCTGGGAGGCCTGGACATGGCGACCTGGACGTCGCACGGGTGGGGCGCGCAGATCGCCAGTGCTCCTCAGTTCCACGAGAACCACGTGGTGTCCGGCACGCTGGCCATGAACCTGCTGTTGGGCCGCGCCTGGCCTCCCTCGCAGGAGGATCTGCAAAACGCCCGAGCGCTCTGTGAGGAGCTGGGGCTGGGGGAGCTGCTGGCCCGGATGCCCTCGGGATTGATGCAACTGGTCGGGGAGAGCGGGTGGCAGCTCTCGCATGGGGAGCAGAGCCGTGTCTTCGTGGCCCGGGCGCTGCTGCAGCGGGCCAGTGTCGTGGTGCTCGACGAGGCGTTCGGTGCGCTGGACCCCGTGACCATGCGCAAGGTGATGACGTGCGTCGAAGCTCGGGCGTCAACGCTCATCGTCATCGCGCATCCCTGAGCAACGGGGGCCGGCGTCGAGTCCGCCGGCCCCGCCAACAGGCACCTGCTCCGTTACTTGAGCGGCAGCGACACGTAGGACGGATTGGTCCCCGGCGAGGAGAACTTCACCGAGGTGAACAGCGCTCCCTGGTCGGCGTAGAGCGGGTCGACGGTGTCGACGACGAGCGAGAGCCGGTTCCCGCTCGGCACGTCGTAGACCGTGGCCGGGAAGTCGGTGTCCACGGTGTAGGCCTGGCCGGCCACCGCGCCCCGGATCGTGTAGGCCACATGCGTCACCAGGTGCCCGGTCCCGAGCGCGTCCGTGTCGTAGAGGTAGGCGATGATCGTCGTCTGCCCGGAGCTGCCCGGAGTCACCGTCAGGCGCAGGTGCGCGGCCCCACGCAGACGGCGCGCACTCGTCAGCGAGCCCGACTGCCAGACGCCCGCGTTGTCCCGGTCCACCGCGGGAATCCACGCGATCGGCGGCTCACCCGTGAGCGCCTCGGCGCCGTTCGTCAGCATCACGATGCCTCCGTTGGCGACGGTGTCGTCGCCCGCGAAGACCGTCCGGCTCCAGCCGGTCTGCGCGCTCGACACGAGCTCGCCCTCGCCGTTCCACCAGTTCACCTCGCCCAGGTTGTAGCGCGCGGTGCTCGTCGAGATTTCACTCCACGACGAATAGGCCTCGTAGCCACTCTGGCCACGTACCTGGAGCTGGACCGGCTTCTCCGCGGCGATGCCGGTGTTCACGCCACGCAGGTAGTAGTCGAACCAGCGGTGCACGCTGGTCCATGCGTCATTGGGCAGACCGAGGACGCCGGTCAGCTCCGGGATGGCGTGATCTCCCGGGCGCAGCTCGAGCCGCTTGGGCCCCGTCAGCCGGGTGTAGAAGTCGGAGAGCTGATTGGGCGCGAACAGGCTGTCGCCATAGGCGTTCGCGATGAGGATCGCGGGGCGGTTCGCGTTGATGCGGTCGAGGTACGTCGCGGCGCTGCGCACCTGGGCGAAGGCGCTGATCCCCGCGAGGTTCCGGTTGTCGAAGTAGTCCGAGAGAATCTGCTGCAGCTCCGCCGAGGGCCGCCCCGTCAGCACGCCGGAGAGCTTCAGCAGCCCGGCGGCCTGCTGGTGGCGGGTCTGGTTCGCGAGCAGCGAGTACTGGAGGTCGGTCCACGTGCTCACGGCGGCCACGGCACGGATGCGCGAGTCGAACGCGGAGCCGAGCAGGCTGATCCCCGAGCCATACGAGATGCCCGCCGCGCCGATGCGCGCCGGATCCGCGGAGGTGTTGGTGAGCAGCCAGTCGATGATGTCGCTCACATCGCTGACGTCCTTGGGCCCAGCCGTCTCGATGTAACCGCCCGAGGTGTAGAAGCCGCGGGGGGTGTACGAGAGCACGACGTACCCGGCGTCGGCGAACTGCTGGGCCTGCACGAGGTACTCGATGTTGGGCAACGCCCAACTGGTGATGAAGATGATCGCAGGGTGCGGCCCCGGCGTGTCGGGGGTAAAGACATTCGCATCCAGCACCACTCCATCGCGCACCATGATGTTGGCGAGGCGGAAGGATGAGGCGGATGCGGGGGTGGTACCGAGGCTCAGCGCCAGGACCATGGCCGATAGGGCAATGACACGCAGCCAGGACATCGATCTTCTCCGTCGGATTGTGGGGGGGACTCCAGCGCGATATGGCCAGCAACCCGTGGAACGAGAAAGACTTGACTTCCATGTTTTGTTGTCTGGCTGACACACTGGGCGCTGCCCCGGGTAGGCCAGAAGAAAGGGCTTGCCTTTGCACCAACGCTGCCGGTGGACAACTACGCCCTGTGGGGCCTGATGACCGCGCTCCTCGCGGTCCTCTACTTCATCGGCCTGCGCCGGGTGGTGCGGATGCCTCTGGGCGCCACCCAGGCCTAGAGGTCGCCGTCGAGCGCGTCACGCACGCCCGGCAGGTTGGCGAGCAGCTCCAGCTCGGCCGCCTTCAGGTGGGACACGCGACGGCCGGCGATCCGCTCGAAGTGCAATTCGATGCGGTGCTCGCCCTCGTCGTTCACCTGGCGGAAGAGGCGCGCGCGTCGGCCCTCCTTCACGCAGGCGAGGATGTCCTGGTGGAGGCTGTTCAGCCGCTTGTACACCTTCAGCGCCATCCGACCCTCGGGGGTGTCGAACGTGTGGAAGTGCCGGTTGCGCGACAGGGGGCGCGCTGGGTCATGGAGCCTCTCCACGAGGCGCCGCACGAATGGGTCCATCGACGGCGCAGGATAACATCCGCTACCCTGCATCTCAGCGATGCATTTGAAATCTACCCGCCTGCTCTTCGTCCTACCCCTGTTGCTACCGCTCGCTTGCAAGGACGCGGAGACCGTCTCCGTGCAGCGTCGTGATCAGACGGCCCAGGCGAAGCTGGAGCAGGGCCGTGAGTTGCTCTCCAGCGGGCAGGCCGAGCTGGCCGTCAAGGTCTTCGGCGAGGCCGCGGGCCTGATGCCCGAGAGCACCGAGCCCCTGCTCCTGCTCGCCGATGCCCAGCGGCAGGCCGGCAACTCGGGCGCGGCCATCCTGACCCTCAAGCAGGCCATGGCCCTCAATCCCGCCGAGGGCCCCGACATCAAGCGGAAGATCGCCGCGCGTCACGAGCAGGACGGGCGCCTCTCCGAGGCCATCGCGCTGCTGCTGGAGCTGCGCGATACCGACGAGCTCGGGGACCTGGACATCCTCAAGCTGGCCCACCTGCAGACCCTGGAAGGCCAGCACCAGGCCGCCTTCCAGACGCTGGAGCGCATCCAGCGCGAGCGCCCGGATGACGTGGCCGCCAAGGTGGTGGAGGCGGAGATCCTCCTGGCCAAGGGCGACGAGGTGCTCGCCGCGAAGCTGATGGATCGGCTCCTGGAGGAGCAGCCGGCGCTCACGGCGGCTCGCATCCTGCGCGCCCGCTACTTCCTGCGGAGCGGCTTCGCGCAATACGCCGAGCAGGACCTGGCCCAGGTCCAGGGCGAGGAGGCCTCGCTGCCGGAGGTCGTCACGCTGCGGGCGCAGGTGCTCCTCGCGCTCGAGCGCATCGAGGAGGCGGAGAAGCTCCTCTCGGACGCGGTGACCCACTACTCCCAGAACGCGGACCTCCTGGCGCGGCTCGCCGAGGTGAAGCTGCTGCTGGGGCGCCCGACCGAGGCCCTGGCGCTGGTGGAGCGGGCGCTGCGGGCGCAGCCGGAGTCCGCACGGGCCCTCTACGTCCGGGCCCGCGCGCTGGAGACGCAGGGAGACCTGGGGCGCGCGAAGGAGGACTACGGCAACGCGCTCGGGATGAACCCCCGCTTCGCTCCGGCGCTCTCTCGGATGTGGCGCCTGCAGCGGCAGGCGGGTGCGCCGCAGCAGGCCCTCTCCAGCCTGGAGCAACTCCTCGAGGTGGGCGAGGCCTCGTTGGAGGAGAAGGCGGCGCTGGCCGAGCTGTACGCCGAGCTCCGGTTGAAGCCCGAGCAGGGCCTGAAGCTCATCGGCGAGGCGCTGAAGCGCGACCCGACCAATTTCCAGTACCTGGACACCCAGAAGGCGCTGAAGAAGCTCGTGCCCCGGAAGAAGAAGTCGTCCGGTCCTCTCATCATTCGTGGCGGGAGGCGCTGACATGGAGGGCATGATGCAGGTGCGCAGGTATGCGCTGGTGACGGGAGCGTCCAGCGGCATTGGCCGGGAGCTGGCGGTGCTCCTGGCTCGCGAGGGGTATGCGCTGGTGCTGGTGGCCCGGCGTACAGAGCCGATGCAGGCGCTGGCGGATCAGCTCCAGCAGGCCCACGGGATGCCCTCGGTGGTGGTGGGCGCGGACCTCGGCTCACCCGAGGGAGTCGCCACCGTGATGCGCGAGGTGACGGCGCGCCAGCTCGAGATCGACGTGCTGGTGAACAACGCCGGCTACGGCCTTGCGGGGGGCTTCTCCGCACTGCCCGCCGAGCCGCAGCTCGGGATGATCGACCTCAACGTGCGGGCCCTCACCGCGCTCACCCGCGAGCTCGTCCCGGGGATGGTGGCGAGGCGGCGCGGGTACGTGCTCAACGTGGCCTCGCTGGCGGCCTTTCAGCCCGGACCGCTCATGTCCGTGTACTACGCCTCCAAGGCGTACGTGCTGTCCTTCTCCGCCGCGCTCCACGAGGAGCTGCGGGAGCACGGGGTGAAGGTGACGGCCCTGTGCCCGGGCTACACCGAGACGGAGTTCGCCGCCCGGGCGTCGGAGCACCAGCGCTCCCGGCTCTTCAGCGGGCCGCTCGGGACGCTCGGTGCGCGGCAGGTGGCCGAGCTGGGCTACCGGGGCCTGGTGCGGGGCAGGGCGGTGGTGGTGCCCGGGTTCGTCAACCGTCTCACGGCCTGGTTCGCGCCCTTCACCCCGCTCGCGCTGATGCTCCGCATCACCCGCTACCTCAACGCGAGCGACTCCTGAGCGGTTGGGCTCAGGCCTTGGGGCGCAGCACGTAGACGACGCGCTGGGAGCCGGGCTCGATGGGTTGTAGCTCGCCGCCCGAGAACGGCACGCCGACCAGCGCCATCATCGCGTCCATGTTGCCGTTCATGAAGTACGGGTCGATGCCGGGCTGCGAGCCGAGGGCGGCGTGGAACTCGGGGAGCACCTCGAAGGTGACCTCGAGCTCGCCCCCGTCCAGGAAGCGCGTGTGGGCGGTGAGGAAGTTGGTCCCCGACTGCAGCCCGCGGGGGATGCGCGTCAGCGAGCGCTGCCAGCCGAGCATCCGGAGCATCGCGAACACGGCCCGGCCCATGGTGGTCTGCCCGTAGCCGTCCACCACCTGGTGGCCGATCCGGTACCGGGCCTCCTCGCTGGAGACGTCCGGGTAGAGGACCTCGGCGCAGACCCCGACGGCCGCGAACCAGGCCGGGACGGAGTAGGCGACCAGGAACGGCTGGTCCACGTCGATGCCAATCGCCCGGAGTCTCCGCCGGGCGTCCGAGTCGAGCCGGTCCTTGATGGCGTGCTTGAAGAGGGCCTCCACCACCTGACTGAAGATGACGGGTTCCTTCCGGTTCGCGACGGCGGGCATCATTCACCGTATCCCTAGCACAAATGCTCCGCTCGCCGAGCGGCCGGTTGCCCTCCGAGTGGGGTCTCACGTCGCGTTGGAGCGTCGGCGGCTGGGCGCGGGCGCCGAGGGCAGTCCCTCCGCCGTCTCCACCACCTTCTCCAGGGCCTTGGCGCCCTTGCGCTGGCCCACGGCCACCACGGTGAGGTTCTCCCGGGCGAAGTAGCGCCGGGCCACCTCGCGCACGTGGGCCGCGCTGGCCGCGTCCACCAGATCCGCTCGCCGGCCGAAGGACTCGGGCTGACGGAACAGCTCCGTCCCGCCGAACCACCCCGCAAGCTCTCCCGGCGAGTCCTGCGAGAACTCCAGCAGCATCCGGTGCCGCCGCTTGGCGCGCGCCAGCTCCTCCTCGCCCACCTCCTTGTCGCACAGCTCGCCCAACACCCGGAACGTCTCCCCCACCACCAGCGAGGCCCGATCCGGGGCACTCGCGGCCTCGATCTCGAAGACGCCCGTGTCGTGGAAGGCCTCCAGCGACGCATGCACCGAATAGGCGAGCCCGCGCTTCTCCACGATCTCGAAGGGCAGCCGCGAGGACAGTCCGTCATCCAGGAAGCGCCGCAGCAGTTGCAGGGCCGGCCAGTCCTCGTGGTGCTCGGGGACGGTGCGGAAGCTGATGCGGAACTCCGTCTGGGCCTCGTCGTGCGTGACGAAGTGGAAGTTGGGCCCGCCCGGGGTGAGCGGCGGCGGGATATCGAGGCTCTCGGAGCCCATGGGCATCCGCGCGAAGTGGCGCTCCACCAGCGCGAGCACCTCGTCGCGCTTCACCCGGCCCGCCGCCGTCACCACCAGGTTGCCCGTGACGTAGTGGCGCGCGAAGTGCTCCAGCACCTGCTGGTGGGTGAGGCTCGACACGGACTCGCGCGTGCCGGCGATCTTGAAGCCCAGCGGGTGGTCGCCGAAGAGGAGCTGCTTGGACAGGTTGTCGATGTCGATGTCCCGGCCCTTCTCGTCCACCTCGTCGAGCATCTCCTCGAGGATGATGTTCCGCTCCACCTCCATGTCGGTGAGCTTGGGGCGGGTGAGCATGTCCCCGAGAACGGCCAGCCCCACGTCCAGGTTCGCCGGGTGCAGGGGCGTGTAGTAGTAGCCGTGGTCTCGCGTGGTGACGCCGTTGAGGTTGCCGCCCACCTCCTCCACGGCGGTGTTCATCTTGATGGTGTCCGGCCAGCCCTCGGTGCCTCGGAAGAAGAGGTGCTCCAGGAAGTGGCTGACGCCGTTGTTGGCGGCCGTCTCGTGGCGGCTGCCGGTACGCACGTACACCGCGAGCAGGGCGGTGTGCAGGTGCGGGGTCTCGACGGTGACGACGCGCAGGCCGTTGGGCAGCACGTCACGGTGGTAGCTGAAGCTCATGCGCGTGGAAGCTTGACGAAGAAGGTGGTGCCACGGCCGGGCTCGCTCCGACACGAGAGCGAGCCTCCGTGGGACTTGAGGATCTGCTGGCAGACGGCGAGGCCCAGCCCCGTACCGTCCTCCTTGGTGGAGAAGAAGGGCTCGAAGATGCGGGAGCGCACGGCCTCGGTCATTCCGCGCCCGGTGTCCCGCAGGGCCACCTCCACCTCGCGCTCGTGCACCTGGGTGGCGATGGTGAGACGGCCGCCGTCCGGCATGGCCTCGCGCGCGTTGCGCAGGAGGTTGAGGAACACCTGGCGCAACTGGCCGTCGTCGGCCAGGGCCCGCGGGGGCTCCGAGGCGGGCTCGCTCACCACCTCGACACCGGCGCGCTCCAGCTCCTCGCGCGAGAAGTCCAGCACGCTGGCCAGCACCTCGGTGACGTCGGTGGGCTCGAGGCTGGGCCTCGGCGGGCGCGCCATGCGCAGGTACTGCTCCGTCACCTCGGTGAGCCGGTCCACCTCGCGCGTGACGGCGGCGAGCAGCTCGCGCGCCTCGCGGGCCTCCTCCGGCGCCTCGAAGGTGGCGCGCTCGAAGGCGTCCTGCATCAGCTCCACGTTGAGGCCGATGGAGGACAGGGGATTGCGCACCTCGTGGGCCACCTGCGCGGAGATGCGGCCCACGGCGGCCAGTTGCTCGGCGCGCATGAGGGCCTCGGCCTGGGCCTTGAGCTGGGCCTCGCGCGCCTGGAGCGAGCGGGCCATGGCGTCGAACTCACGGGCGAGCACCGCCACCTCGTCGTCGCCGCGCACGCCCAACTGCGCGCTGTAGTCGCCCCGGCCGATGCGCGACACGCCCTCGATGAGGGTGCGCACCGGGCGCAGGGTGCGCGCCGACCAGGCGGTGGCCACCAGTCCCACGACGATGGCCAGCACCGACAGGGTGATGATGGCCAGGCCCGTGCGCCGCTCGCGGTCCTCGGCCCCGTCCACACGCTCGCGGATGCGGTTGCTGAGGGCGGCGCGCAGGAAGCGGATGTCGCGGCCGATGGACGTCTCCTGCTGGCGCAGCTCGTTGGTGGCTCGGGCCAGCTCACCCGCCGCCGGGGCCTCGTCCGCGAGCACCGTGAAGACGGCATCCGCCGCCCGCCCGTACGCCTGGTAGCGGTTGGCGAGCTCTCCCAGGCGCGTCTCCAGGTCCCGGACGAAGTGGACCTCGCCCGCGGGAGCCAGGGTCTGCACCTCCCGGGCCCGGGCCTGCGCCGCCTCCAGCCGCTGGGCCATGAGGGAGGGGAAGTACAGTCGGGCCAGCCGGATGAGCGCCCGCCGCGTCTCCACGCTGCTCTCGTCGAGCAGCCGCTCGGTGTCCTTCTCCTGGTTGGTGTGGAAGGTCTCGAGCGCCGCCGCGTCCTGGGAGAGCTGCAGGTAGCCCTGGCTCACCAGGCGGATTTCCAACCGGTTGCGGTGGAGCTCGGCCACGCTGAACAGGGACACCGCGCCGAAGGTGACGAGCACCACCGCGTAGCCGAGGAAGATGCGGGTGGCGAGCGAGAGCTTCATTCAGGGGACAGAGGGGCCGCGTTGACCACGGCTGGAGGGCATCGCTACGCTCGCCACGGTCCGAGCGCAAGCCATCTTTGCCTGCGCCGTGGCCGGAAACCGCAAAAGGGGAGCGCCATGGTGCGGAGTATCAACGGGCGGACCTTGCCCTTCGTTCGGGGCATGGGAGAGGGCGGGGCCCGGTCGCCCGCTCGCAGGGCCTGGGAGCGGAGGCTGCGTCGCGTTCTCGCCGTGGCGGCGCTGGGGCTCGTCTCCGCCTGTGGGCCCCGGGATGGGCTCTATACCGCTGATGCTCCTCAACCCCACCTGCACGGGTACGCCCCCGCTGACGGGCGTCCAGTACCTGCGCTTCCGGGTGTCCGGCCCGGGGATGGAGCCCGTGGAGCGCTACGTCCCGGTGGACCGGGGCACGGCGGAGCTGCCGGCCGTCTTCGCGGGCTCGGGGCGGGTGCTGGAGGTGCGCGGGTACACGGACCTTCCCAAGGCGGGAGGCCGCGTGGTGGCCCTGGGGCGCTCGCACCCCTTCGACGTGCCGGAGTCGGGCGGGGTCGCGCGCCCGATGGTCCGCGTCTCCCTGCGTCGGGTGAATGAGTACGCGCAGGTGGGCATGCCGGGCGGCGCGTGCGCCTCGCTCGCCCACCCTCGCGCGGGGCACACCGCGACGCTGCTGGAGGACGGCCGGGTGCTGCTGGCCGGGGGCGTCGAGGTCGACCTGAACGACGACACCTCCACGCTGTCCTCCGCGGAGCTGTTCGACCCGGTGACGGGCAAGCTGGAGCCGGCGCCGGAGCTGGGGACGGGAGCGGAGGGCTCCTTCCAGGCCTCGCCGCGCGCCTTCCACACCGCGACGCGGCTGCCGGGTGGCAAGGTGCTGCTCGCGGGCGGGGAGGTGGAGTCGGTGGAGGGCACGGTGCCCGTGGGGAACGCGCTGGTGCTGGACGTGGCGCAGCGGACGTACACGGGGGTGACGCTGAAGGCGGCGCGCGGCCACCATGCGGCGGCGGCGGACGCGAGTGGGCGGGTGCTGCTTGTCGGCGGAGTGGGGGCGGGGGGCGCGGTGGTGTCCGAGGCCGAGGGCTATGACGCCCGAGACGGGCAGGGTGTTCTCCGTGGGCACCCCGGTGCCGCGGGTGGGCATGGGGGTGATGCCGGTGCGGCAGGGGCAGCGCATCGCCGTGGTGGGCGGCTCGGACGGGAAGGAGCTGCGGCCGGAGGTGCTCTTCTTCTCGTATGAGGGGGGCACCTTCGTGCCGGTGGACGAGGGACTCCGACTGCGCGAGCCCCGGCGTGACGCGGCGCTCGTCCCCTTCGGCGGGCTGGTCCGGCTGCTGTACGTGGGCGGCCATGATGCGCCCGACAGCGTGGAGAGCGCGCGGCGGCTCCTGGCGTCCTCGGAGGTCATCTCCCACGGGCGAGGTGGCGGCGGGGCCGCAGGTGTTCGCCCGGAGCGGCCTGTGCGCGGTGGCGCTGCCGGACGGGCGGGTGCTCACCTCCGGAGGGCTGCGGGCCACCGTGAGTGGACTCCTGAGCGACCCACACGGGGAGCTGCTCGTCCCGGGGAATGAGGGGGGCTCGCCGGCGATGTTCGGGTTGCCGCTGCTGGAGCGCCAGCGTCACCAGCACACGTGCACGGTGCTGGAGGACGGCTCGGTGCTCATCGCGGGAGGTCTGGACAACGAAGGGGGCCGGCGGACGACGCTGGGGGACCTGGTCATCTACACGCCGGCACCGCTGGACTGAGCCTGGAGGGGGGGCGCCTCGTGACAACCCGAGGCCCCCGAGGTCCTTACCCCCCGAGGGGAGTCACTACGCGGTCGGGGTCGCGGGCTTCTCGTCCTGCTTCTCGCCCGTCGCGGGCTGCTCGGTGCTGGCGGCTCCGGTCTGCTCGGTCGCGGCGGCGACGGCCTGCTGCTGCGCGGTCTCGGCGGCGGCTGCGGGCCTGCGCGGCCTCCTCCACCTTCCGGTCGCTGGCGGCCATCTCGTCCGGCGTCAGCTCCGTGCGGTCGGCCAGCATGCCCGTCTTCTTCTCCAGGTCCTTGATGGCCCGGCGCAGCAGATCCCGCTCCAGCAGCGTGCGGTTCAGGCGCTTCTCCAGCGCCTTGTACTTGTCCTTCACCAGCTCCAGCTCGTTCTTGCTGGCGGAGAAGATGCGCTGCTGCGAGTCGGCGCGGCCCTTGATGCGCTTGAGCTCGCGCTCCAGCTCGGCGGCCCGGCTGCGCTCCTTGTTCGCCGTCTGCTCCAGCCGCTCCATCTTCTCGCGGTCGGCGTCGTTCAGGTCGCGGTAGCGCCGCTGGGCCTTCTCGGCGGCCGGCTCGGCCGGGGCGGCGGCGGGCGTCACGGTCGCGGTCACCACCACCTCGCCCGCGGGGGCGGACACCTGCTGCTGCGGCGCCGGCGTGGCGGCCACCGCCGGAGCGGGAGCAGCCGCGGGGGCGGGGGCGCGGCGGCCACCCCGGCCCATCTCCACCTCGGACTTCAGCCGGGCGATCTCCGCCTCGGCCTGGGCCAGCTCGCTCCGGACGACCTCGAGCTGCGTGGAGGCATTGCGCTCCACCTCGGCGCGGGCCTTGGCCAGGTCCTTGTCGCCCTTCTCCGACTCCTTCTGCTCGTAGAGCTTCCGCTTGGCCTGCTTGAGCTGCTCCTTCATCTCCTGCAGCTGCGAGCGCTGTTCATCCATCTCCTTGCGCCTGCGCTCCAGCTCGGACTCCAGACGCGCTCGCGCCTTGGTGTCGGACTCGAGCTCGGCCCTCACGTTGGACGTGGAGGAGGAGGCGGGGAGCGCCGCGGCCTGCTTCTGGCCGAAGAAGATGTAGCCGAGCGAGATGACAAAGAGCACCGAGACGACGATGAGGAGTACTTCCGTCACGAGGGAGACCTCCAAAAATGATGCAAAAAGCGGCGCAGCCTAACGTCCGGAGGCGAGACGTCAATAGGGCTCGTCGTCCGCCCTCCGGCCACTGGACCGGGCCCAGCCCCTCTCGCCCGCGGTGGCGGGCAAGGGGGGTGTTCCTCAAGTTAGGAGCCTGGGAGACGGGGTGCTCGGGCGGCCCGGGTGGCGGAGAGTAGAGCAGGGGGGCTTTCTCCGAGCGCCGGAAAACGCGATGCTGGCGGGCTCGCGCGCACTTTTCTGGAGGGACGACCGCGTCATGGCGCATCTGGAGCTCATTCCCAAGGAGAACGTTTCCAGCTTCCGCAAGCTCGCCATCGGGAGCTGGAAGACCGCGTACGACCCGACGGTGTACGGGACGCTGACGCTGCGGATGGACAAGGCCGTCGCCTACATCGAGGCCTTCCGGCAGAAGACGGGCATCCGTCTCACCGTCACGCACCTGCTGGCCAAGGCCATGGCCGAGGCCCTTCGCCGCTGCCCGGATGCCAACGCCATCCTGCGCTTCAACAAAATCTACCTGCGCCAGCGCATCACCATCTCCACCCTCGTGGTGCAGACGGATGGCGGGAAGGTGGACCTCACCTCGGCGAAGATCGACGACGCGGAGCAGAAGTCGCTCCGGGAGATCTCCGCCGAGCTGGAGGCCGCGGTGCAGAAGGTCCGCCAGCGCAAGGACGAGATGCTGGAGAAGAGCAAGGGGACCATCCAGAGGATTCCCTACCTCTTCCTCAACTTCTTCACCTGGCTCATCTCCTTCCTCATGTACACGCTGAACTTGGACATGAGCTGGGCGGGCATGCCCCGGGACGCGTTCGGCTCGGCCATCGTCACCAACGTGGGCTCGCTGGGGCTGGACACGGCCTACGTGCCGCTGGTGCCCTACACGCGCGTGCCCATCTTCATCGCCCCGGGCGCCATCAAGGACGCGCCGGTGGTGGAGGACGGGAAGGTGGTGGTCGGGAAGATCATGAACGTGAACGCCACGTTCGATCACCGCTACATCGACGGCTTCCACGCCAGCGTCCTGGCCAACACGCTGCGCGAGATGATGGAGAACCCCTTCGAGAACTTCGACAAGCTCGACGGCCTGGCCCCCGTGAAGCCCGCGGCCGAGGGCTCGTCGCCCGTGTCGGCCGCGGGGTAGTCACCGGCTACGCCCAGGCGCTGCGCCAGGCGCGGGAGCCCTGACTGGCCCCCATCTGGCGCAGGCGGCGCACCCGCTCGGGGATGGGCGGGTGCGTGGAGAAGAGGTGCATGATGGCACCGCCGGACAGTGGGTTGACGATGAAGAGGTGCGAGGTGGCCGGCGCCCGGTCATAGGGCATCAGCTCCGCGCCTCGCTCCAGCTTCAGCAGCGCGTCCGCCAGGGCGTCCGGGTCTCCGCCGAGCTGCGCGCCCATGGCGTCCGCGCCGTACTCGCGCGAGCGGCTCACCGCGAGCTGCAGCAGGGTGGCGGCGATGGGCGCCACCAGCAGCACTCCCAGGTTGCCGAGCGTGTGGCCCAGCCCCTCCTCGTCGTCATCGCGGCTGAGCAGGGAGCCGCCGAACCAGAAGAGCATCTGCGCCGCGTAGCTGATGACGCCCGCCAGGGTGGCCGCCACCGTGCCGATGAGGGTGTCGCGGTTCTTCACGTGCCCCAATTCGTGCGCCAGCACCCCCTCCAACTCCCGCTGGTCCAGGATGTCCAGGATGCCGGCCGTCACCGCCACCGCGGCGTGCTGGGGGTTGCGGCCCGTGGCGAACGCGTTGGGCGCCCGGGTGGGCAGCAGGTACACCTTCGGCTTGGGCATGCCCGCGCGCGTGGCCAGCCGCTCCACCATCTGGTGCAGCCACGGCGCCTCGGCGTACTCCAGCGGCTGGGCCCCGTGCATGGCCAGGGCGATCCGATCGCTGAACCAGTACGAGACGAAGTTCATGATGATGACGAAAAAGCCCGCGACGACGAGCCCCTGAGCGCCTCCCAGGCGCTGGCCCACGAGCAGCATGAGCGCCGTGAGGCCGGCCAGCAGCACCGTCGTCTTCAGCGCGTTGCTCAGCCGGTGTCCCCAGCCGCTCCCGCGCGGGCCCGGGGCCTCCCGGGGCATCGACGATCCATACATTCCGCCAGCACTCATGAGACGTTGCCTTGCCTTTCCTTTCCCCGTTCCCGGGTACTGAAAGAACGTAAGCAGGCGACGAGGCGGGTCAATCGAACCGGACTAGAGGTAGAAGCGGTCCACCACGCCCGCCGTCCTCTGGAGGATGGCGCTCCAGCCGACCCAGCCGTCGATCGGCCCCTTGTCGGCCTGGGACTCGGCCCCCAGCGCTCCCAGCGAGCCCGTGCAGCCCTGCACCGTGCACAGTCCCGACTCGCGCAGGTGTTCCAGGAGCAGGCGCAGCGTGGGGATGCGGCGCGTCTCGAAGCGATCCGCCACGTCCTCGCGGGGGGGAGTGAAGTCCGGCTCGTCCAGGCGACCCTGGAGGAAGCGCTCCAGGGCCCACCAGAAGAGGTACACCTCGGCGCGCCGGCCGGACGCCACCGCCGCCGCGGCGATGGACAGGCCCTGATGGACCCGATCGTAGTCCCCACTGTGGAGGAAGACGACCACCTTGGGCGCGGGAGTGCTCACGGCGCCCTCATACCGTCCGGCTCCCACCCCGTCCATGCACGCTCGGTGGGGGTGCCTGTCGCACAGGCGCAGCTTGCGCCTGCTTGCCCCGCTTGCTAGGGATTCCCGGATCGCGGACACTCTTAATCTTTTTGGAATTTTCCAGACACATGCCTTCCAAGAGTCAGGCGGAACTCACGGGTGAGGAGGTGACGGCGAAGCGGAAGGACGCCCACCTCGACCTGTGTGCCACCGGCGATGTCGAGCCGGTGGAGAACAGCACTCTGCTCGAGTGCGTGCGGCTGGTGCATTGCGCGATGCCGGAACTGTCCGTGGACGAGGTGGACCTCTCCACCGAGTTCCTGGGCAAGCGGCTGCGCTACCCGCTGCTGATTACCGGAATGACGGGGGGCACCGAGCGGGCCGGGGTGGTGAATCGGGACCTGGCGACGCTGGCCGAGCAGTATGGGCTGGCCTTCGGCGTGGGCAGCCAGCGGGCCATGGCGGAGAACCCGCAGCTCACGGAGACCTTCCAGGTGCGGCAGATCGCCCCCACGGTGCCGCTGCTGGGCAACATCGGCCTGTACCAGGCGGTGCGGATGGGCGTGGACGGGGTGCGCCGGCTGGCGGACGTCATTGGCGCCGATGGCATGGCGCTGCACCTCAACGCCGGGCAGGAGCTCACCCAGCCCGAGGGAGACCGCGACTTCCGCGGTGGCTACAAGGTGGTGAAGGGGCTGGTGCGCGAATTTGGTGTGCGCCTGCTGGTGAAGGAGACGGGCTGCGGCATCGGCCCCGACGTGGCGCGCCGGCTGGTGGAGCTGGGCGTGCGCAACCTGGACGTGTCGGGGCTGGGCGGCACCTCGTGGGTGCGGGTGGAGCAGCTTCGCGCCACCGGCGTGCAGGCCCAGGTGGGCGCCGAGTTCTCGAGCTGGGGCATCCCCACCGCGGCCGCTATCGCCTCCGTGCGCAAGGCCGTGGGCCCGGATGCCCGGCTGATCGCCTCGGGCGGGCTGCGCACCGGGCTGGACGCGGCGAAGGTGCTCGCCCTGGGCGCGGATATCGCCGGCACGGCGCTGCCCCTCTTCCGGGCCCAGCAGCAAGGGGGCCTGCGAGGGGCCGAGCAGGCGCTCGAGACCATCCTCTCCGGCCTTCGTCAGGCGCTCGTGCTCACCGGCAGCAAGAACAGCGGTGAACTGCGGCAGAAACCCCGGGTCATCATGGGGCAGTTGAAGGACTGGCTCGCGGCACTGTAGGGATTATTCCCGCACGGCGAAGTGCCTCCGCGGTGGAGAACAGAAGACATGTCTGAAATTCTGACGTCCCGGTTGTCCGGTTTCCACAAGCTGTCGATGGTCGAGCGGCACGAGAAGCTGTCGCAGATGCTGGGCCTGGACGAGATGGACCTCGCGCAGCTCCAGGGCCTCAGCGCGCTGCAGCCGGGCCTGGCGAACCAGATGATCGAGAACGCCGTGGGCACGTTCTCGCTGCCGCTGGGGCTGGGGCTGAACCTGCAGGTCAACGGCCGGGACTACCTGGTGCCGATGGCGGTGGAGGAGCCGTCGGTGGTGGCCGCGGTGTCCTTCGCGGCGAAGATCGTCCGCGAGGCGGGCGGCTTCACCGCCGAGGCCGATGACCCCATCATGATCGGCCAGGTGCAGCTCACCGGCTACGGGGACCCCACCGAGGCGACGAAGAAGATCCTCGCGTCCAAGGAGGCAGCTCCTCGCGCTGGCCAACAGCTTCCACCCGTCGATGGTGAAGCGCGGCGGGGGCTGCAAGGACATCGAGGTGCGCGTGCTGCCGGCCCCCGAGGGTCCGCGCGGCGAGCCGCTGCTGGTGGTCCACCTCATCATCGACACGCAGGAGGCGATGGGGGCCAACCTCATCAACACCATGGCCGAGGGCGTGGCGCCCGCTGCTGGAGCAGCTCACCGGCGGCAAGGTGTTCCTGCGCATCCTCTCCAACCTGGCGGACCGGCGGCTGGCGCGCGCCACGTGCCGGATTCCCGTGGCGCTGCTGGCGGACTTCGACATGCCGGGCGAGGCCATCGCCGAGGGCATCGTACCAGGCGAGCCGCTTCGCCCTGGCGGATCCCTACCGGGCGGCCACGCACAACAAGGGCATCATGAACGGCATCGACGCGGTGGCGATCGCCACGGGCCAGGACTGGCGCGCCATCGAGGCGGGCGCGCACGCCTTCGCCTGCCGGGACGGGCAGTACCGGCCGCTGTCGACCTGGCACGCTGGAGGACGGACACCTGGTGGGCCGCATCGAGCTGCCGCTGGCGCTGGGCACGGTGGGTGGCCCCATCAAGGTGCACCCGGGCGTGCAGGCGGCGCTGAAGCTGCTGCGCGTGCGAGTCGGCGCGCGAGCTGTCGATGGTGATGGCCGCGGTGGGCCTGGCGCAGAACTTCGCGGCGGTGCGCGCGCTGGGCTCGGTCGGCATCCAGAAGGGCCACATGGCGCTGCACGCGCGCTGCGTGGCGGTGACGGCGGGCGCGCGCGGCGACTGGGTGGAGAAGATCGCCGAGCTGCTGGTGACGGCCGGCCAGGTGAAGGTGGAGAAGGCGCGGGAGATCCTCGCCTCGCTGTCGGCGGAGGATTTCCGCGCGGCCACGGGCACCGAAGGTTGAAACCTTTCTCTCCCGAGGGGAGAGGGTTGGGGCGGGAGCTTCCCGTGTTCCCACCGAAGACGGGACACGCAATGGACACGGACAACACTTCCTCCCTGGCGGGCTTCGGCTCCGGCAAGGTCATCCTGCTCGGTGAGCACAGCGTGGTGTACGGCTACCCGGCCCTGGCCGGACCGCTGTCGCGCGGCGTGAGGGCTCGGGGTGAGCCCGCGAGCAAGTGCCAGCTCGTCATCCCCGAAGCCCTGACGGCCGAGCAGCGCAAGGTGCTCAAGGCGGCCTTCGCGCGGGCCACGGCGGCCTGTGATGAGCCCGGGGTGAAGGTGTCGTTCGACACGCGACCTGCCGCTGTCCATGGGCCTGGGCAGCTCGGGCGCGCTGTCGGTGGCGTGCGCGCGGGTGCTGCTGCAGGCGGCCGGGCGCAAGGCGACGGCGACCGAGGTGGCGGCGCGTGGCCTGGGAGATGGAGCAGGAGTTCCACGGCACGCCGTCGGGGGTGGACCACACGACGAGCGCCATGGAGCAGCTCATCCTCTACCGCCGCAAGCCGGGCGCCGAGCAGGGGCGGGCGAAGGTGGTGGAGAGCCCCAAGCCGGTGAAGCTGGTGGTGGTGATGGTGGGCGCGCGCAGCCCGACGAAGTTGACGGTGGGCGCGCTGCGCGAGCGCCAGAAGCGCTGGCCGGATCGCTACCAGCGCCTCTTCCGGGAGATCGGCCTGCTGGCCTCGGAGGGCGCGGAGGCGGTGGAGGAGGGCGACCTGGAGGCGCTCGGGGACGTGATGAACGTCAACCACGGCCTGCTCGCGGCGCTGGGCCTGTCCTCGCCGGGGTTGGACGACATGGTGCATCGGCTGCGCAACATGGGCGCGCTGGGCGCCAAGCTGACCGGGGCCGGCGGCGACGGTGGTGCCGTCATCGGCCTCTTCCAGGAGCACGGAGCCGGTGGTGCACGAGCTCACGCGGCTGGGCATCCGCTGCTTCGACAGCCAGCTCGCGGGTCCGGGCGCCGAGGGCGTAAGGGGGGCGGCATGAAGGCGACCGCCCAGGCGCACCCCAACCTCGCCCTGGTGAAGTACTGGGGCAAGCGCGACGACGCCCTCATCCTCCCGCACCAGTCGAGCCTCTCGATGACGCTTGTCGCCGCTGTCGGTGCGGACGACGGTGGCCTTCGGGGTGGGCTCCGCCGACGAGGTGGAGCTCAACGGCTACGTGGCCAAGGGCAGCGAGCGCGACCGCGTGCTGCGCGTGCTGGACGCGGTGCGCGCCGAGGCGAAGGACGCGAAGCTCGGCCCGGCGCGGATGGTGTCGCGCGGGGACTTCCCGGCCTCCGCGGGCCTGGCGAGCAGCGCGGCGGGCTTCGCGGCGCTGGCGGTGGCGGCGCGCGCGGCGGCGGGGCTGCCGGCGGACCCCAGGGCGGCGAGCCTGCTGGCCCGGCTCGGCAGCGGCTCGGCGTGCCGCAGCGTGCAGGGCGGCTTCTGCGAGTGGATGCGCGGCGAGCGCCCGGACGGCACGGACAGCTACGCGGTGCAGCGCTTCGACGAGAAGCACTGGCCGGAGCTGCGCATGGTGGTGGCCATCGTCAGCCGCGACGAGAAGGAAGTGAAGTCGCGCGACGGCATGAAGAACGCCGTGGAGACCAGCCCCTACTACCCGGCCTGGGTGAAGGACGCCGAGGCCGAGGTGGTGCACGCCCGCGACTTCCTCGCCCGGAAGGACCTGCAGGCGCTGGGCGAGATGTGCGAGCGCAACGCGTGGCGGATGCATGCCACGTCGCTCGCGGCGGATCCGCCGCTCTGCTACCTGATGCCCAGGACGCTCGAGCTCATCCACTCCCTGCGCGAGCAGCGGAGGAAGGGCGTGCCGGTGTGGTTCACGCTCGACGCGGGACCGAACCCGTGCATCCTCACGGACGCGGCGAACGAGGTGGCGGCGGAGGCGGTGGCGCGGGCGTGCGGAGCCACCGAGGTGGTGCGGTGCGTGCCGGGCGGTGACGCGGCGCTGCTGGCGGAGCACCTCTTCTGATGGAGCGCGCCCTCTCGGCCCCGGGGAAGCTGTTCGTGTCTGGCGAGTACGCCGTGCTGTGGGGCGGCGTGTCGCGCGTGGCGGCGGTGGGCCCGCGGACGGCGGCGCTGGTGCGTCGGCGCGCGGACAGCCAGGTGCACCTCTGCCTGGAGGAGGGGACGCTGTCGGGGCGGACGACGCCTCGGGGCGTGCGGTGGGAGCGCGAGGTGCCCGCGGGCTTCTCCTTCGTGGCGCGCACGCTCGACGAGGCGCTGCGGCTGCACGGGCGCGAGTCCGTGGGTTTCGACCTGGCGGTGGCGCCGTCGGCGGTGGGGCCCAACGGGAAGAAGCTGGGCATGGGCGGCAGCGCGTGCGCCACGGTGCTGGCGGCGGACGCGGTGCGCTTCGTGCTGGAGGAGAAGTTCGACGCGCTGAAGGTGGCGCTGGTGTCGCACGCGGCGGCCCAGGGCGGGAAGGGCAGCGGCGGCGACGTGGCCGCGAGCTACGCGGGCGGCATCGCGCGCTACCGGCGCTACGAGGTGGCGGGGCTCATCGAGGCGTCGAGCGCCGGAGGCTACCGCGCGGCGCTGGACGCGGCCCCCGCGGTGGACGTGTGGCGCCTGCCGAACCCCAAGCTGTCCCTGGGGTATGCCTTCACCGGGGAGAGCGCCTCGACGCGGGTGCTCATCTCGCAGGTGGAGGCCCGGATGGGCGAGTCCGGGCGCCGGGCCTTCGTGGAGCGCTCGGACGCGCTGGGGCACGAGATTGAAGTGGGGCTCGGGGGCGGGGACTTCCGCGCCTTCTCCGAGGCCGTGCGCGAGCAGCACGTGCTGCTCCAGGAGCTGGGCCCGCTGGAGACCGAGCCGATGCGCCGGGTGCTGGGCATGGCCGCGGCGTACGGGTGCGTGGGCAAGCAGTCCGGCGCCGGTGGCGGGGACGGGTGCATCCTGTTCGCCCCGGACGAGGAGAAGCGGGCCGCGCTGCTGGAGGGCATCCAGGCGCGGGGCTTCCACACGCTGGAGCTCTCGGTGGAGCCGGGCGTGCGCGGTGAGGCGCAGCCGGATGCACGGCTCCGCCCCTGGCTCGACGCCGCGCGATAGGGCGGGGGGCGAGGGCCCGCCCGTTCCCCCGTCACGGATGGGCTGCGCGCCGCGGGCGCAGGTACAGCCTCCCGGGCGAGCGCACGAGCGATAGGGCCGTCACCAGCAGGCCCACGAGGATGCTGTTCGCGGTGGGCGCCAGCTCGTTGCGGTACCCGAGCAGGAATGGCGAGGCGATGAGCCACAAGCCGAGCGCCGTGTCGACGAAGCGGAAGGCCGGGATGGCCTCGGCCACCAGGGCGAAGAGGAAGAGGCCCAGGCCCACGGTGACGGTGTTGGCGCGTGCCGCTGGCGAATCAAAGCCGAGGACGAACGGCGAGAGGACGAGCCAAACGGACAGGACGAGATTCGACCAGCGAGCCCACATGATGGCCTCCGAGGCAATGTCCTCCTGAAGGTGCGGTGTGCTCCCGGGGGCCCGCAAGTGTGGCCCTGGGCTCGAGGCGGATGTGGCACGAGCAGAGGGCAGGAGGGCCCGTGGCAGGTCGCTCCGTCAGGGACCCGCACGACGAGGGATTCCCCTCCTGGTCGGTCGACCGTGATGCGCCTGGAGCCGTTCCCAGGGGGCTATCTTCCGCCATGCGGCTTTGAGTAAGAGCGAGCGGCACCCCCTCGCCTCTCGGAGTTCCACCTTGGGCTTGAGAACCCTCTCTCTTCGTGCCGCAGTCCTCGTCCTCGTCACCGCATGCGGCAGTCAGCCCGGTCCCCAGGGAGACCTGGGGCCTCGGGGTCCCGCGGGTCAGCCCGGACAATCAGGGGCGGCGGGAGCCCCGGGCGCCCAGGGCCCCGAGGGCCTCAAGACGTTGGTCCTGACCTCGGCCGAGCAGCCAGGCGTTGCCTGCCCCACGGGCGGCGTGCGGCTCGTGGTCGGCGCGGATGCCAATCGCGATGGCTCCCTCGATGACGCGGAGATCGACTCCATGCTCACCCGCTATGTCTGCAACGGCGCCCAGGGCCCCAAGGGCGACAGGGGCCTGCCCGGGCCCGCCGGTGGTGCGGATGGCCTGAGCGCGCTGGTGGCCACCTCGGTCGAGCCGGCGGGCGTCAACTGCCCGTCCGGGGGCAGCCGGATGCAGGTGGGTCTCGATACCAACCGCGATGGCACGCTCGGTACGGACGAGGTGGACGCCTCGCTCACCCGCTACGTCTGCAATGGCGTGCAGGGATTGAAGGGCGACACGGGGGCCAAGGGCGACACGGGTCTGACGGGAGCCAAGGGCGACACGGGTCTGACGGGCGCCAAGGGTGACACGGGTGCGGCTGGGGAGAATGGACTGAGCACGCTGGTGGTGAACTCGGACGAGCCGGCGGGCTCCAACTGCTCCGCGGGTGGCAGCCGGATGGATGTCGGACTCGACACCAATCGCAACGGCATGCTCGATGCCGGGCGAGTTCAATGTCTCGCTCACCCGCTTCATCTGCAACGGTCTGAAGGGCGACACGGGGGCCAAGGGCGACAAAGGCGATGTGGGTGCTCCGGGCGCTCCAGGTGCGAAGGGCGACAAGGGCGACACTGGCCCCATGGGGCCTCCGGGCGGCGTGGTGTACGTGCGCACGAAGGTGGTCAGCCCGGGGGCCACGGACGTGGAGAGCGGCAATGCGCTGCGCGCCGCCGTCGAGGGCATCCCCGATGGCCAGACGTGGTTGGTCCAGGTGGAGCCGGGTGTCTATGACCTCGGGACCACTCCGCTCCGCCTCAAGCCGGGCATGCACCTCCAGGGCTCCGGCGAGAATGCCACCACCCTGCGTTCCTCCGTCGACGCGATCAACGCCGGCACCGTGGTGGGGGCAGCAGGCGCCGTGTTGAGCTCCCTTACCGTGGAGAACACAGGTGGGATCGCTGAAGCCATCGCCGTGTACAGCGAGGCCGCGAGCTTCAACGTCCACGACATCATCGCCACCTCTCGCGGTGGCACTTCCGTCACTTTTGGAATCGTCCTCAGGAACGCGCAGGGCACCTTCAAGAATCTGCGCGCCTTCGCGATCAGCGACTCCGGCTACTCCAGCGGCTTCCGCTGCTTTGATTGCACGGTGAACCTGCTGGAGTCCGCTGTCGAGGCAACGGTCACCAGCGTGAGCCCGAGCCCGAGCACGGACCCGTACCAGACCGTGGGTATCTACACGCGTCGCGGTACCGTCTACCTGCGCAACGTGAGTTCCAAGGCCAGCGGTGCCGACTCCAACTGGGCGATATACGCCCAGGGCGACGTGGTGCTGGTCAATGTGGAGGCTGTCGGCATCGGTGGCACTGACTCCAACGGCTTCTTCGTGCACGATGCCAACGCCACCGTGCGCAACAGCGTCATGACCGCGAGCGGCGCGGCGTCGACCAACGAGGGCATCTCCTCCTACAACTCTGGCACCACGCTCCGCACCATCACCGTCCAGAACGCCATCATCACGGGCGCCTCCGCCAGCGTCACTCGCACGCCGTATTTCAATGTACGGATTGGCCAGTCGCAGCTTGGCGGGACGTATCGCGCAGTTCGAGGACCACCACCGGCCAGTACACCTGCGTCGGTCTCTACGACGGGAACTTCGCACCCATTTCTTGCCCCTGACCCTGGCGCGAGCGGGCGGGGTGTCGGAGCATGAGGCTGCTCATGTGCCAGACACCCCACCGCCTGTTGCTGCTCGTGTCGTTCGTCTTCCTGCTGGGACTGCCGGGAGGCGCGGCGGCGGGCTCCGCTGAACCCCGCGTGCCCACGCGCGAGGAGCGGGCCCGCTACCCCTGGCTCTCCGCGGAGCGTCCCATCCGCCCGCTCGCCGAGGCCCTTCCGCCTCCGTCCGGCTACACGCGGGTGTCGGTCGAGGCGGGCTCCTTCGGGGAGTGGCTGCGCGGCCTGCCGCTGCGTCCGGAGGGCACTCCGGTGCGGGACTTCCGGGCGCAGGAGATTCTCGCCGGGGACGACTCCTCCCTCGCGGCGGTGGCCGAGCTGGACGTGGGCTCGGCCAACCTCCAGCAGTGCGCGGACTCCATCATCCGCCTCCATGCCGAGTGGCTGTGGTCGCGGGGCCAGAAGGAGCGCGTCGCCTACCGCTTCACCAGCGGGCACCTGGCGTCCTGGACGCGCTACTCGGCCGGCGACCGGGCCCGCGTGTCCGGCTCCAAGGTGACGTGGGTGAAGAGCGGGCCGGTGGATGGCTCGCGCGCCTCGTTCCGCGCGTACCTGGACCTGGTCTTCACCTACGCGGGGACGCTGTCGCTGGCCGCCGAGGCGCAGCGCCCCAAGCGCGAGGACGTGCGGCCGGGGGACTTCTTCGTGCTGGGCGGCAGCCCGGGGCACGCGGTGCTCGTGCTGGACGTGGCGCGCAACGCCCAGGGCGAGCGGGTGGCACTGCTCGGCCAGGGCTTCATCCCGGCGCAGGACTTCCACGTCCTCTCGCCGGGCGAGGACGGCCCCTGGTTCTCGCTGGACGGGGAGGAAGTGGCGACGCCCTTCTGGAAGCCCTTCCCCTGGTCCTCGCTGCGCCGATTCCAGGAGCCCGCTCGGCCCAGGTGAGGCGAGCCGCTCAGAACATGTGCCCGAAGTTCAGGTACATGCGGCTTCGGCCCGTCTCGGGGGAGATGGCGAAGTCGAAGCGCACCACCGCCGCGCGCCGGGTGAGCCGCAGGCCGCCGCCCACGCCCGGGTGCCACTTCCACCACGGGCCGTCCGTCACGCCCGGGTGCCACACGCGCCCCAGGTCCACGAAGGCCACGCCGCCCACCGTCACCGGCGCCTTGAACAGATTGAAGTCGAAGGCGCGGAAGCGCAGCTCCGTGTTCGTGAAGGCCTTGATGTTGCCCGCGAACCGGTTGCGCTCGATGCCGCGCACGCTGCTCATGCCGCCGATGCCCTCGGAGGTGCTCACGCCGCCGGTGTTCACCCACTCGAAGAAGGGCACCTCGCCGAACAGCACGTCCAGCGTCAGCCGCTGCGCCACGAGGAAGCGCGAGTTCAGCTTCCAGTAGCGCCGCTCGCTCAGCGTCACGCCCGCGTACTGGTAGCGGCTCCCCGTGGCGCTCCCCGACACGCGCAGCGCCAGCTCCTCCACGCCCCCGCGGCTCGGGTCCGTCTCGTTGTCGCGCGTGTCCCAGAGCACGCCCGCGCTGATCTGCCCCGTGGGTCCGCCTTCAATCCCCACCGGCTTGAGCTCCTGCAGCACCGAGGCGTCGAACGGATCCACCTCCGTGTACCGCCAGGAGTAGCCCACGTAGGACTGGAAGGGGTGCGTCTCCCCGAAGGGCCGGCCGCGCAGGCGCACCCACGCGCCGGGCGAGCCCTTCTTGTAGTTGAAGCGCTCCTGGTTCTCGTCCCCCGTGAAGTCCTGCGCGGACACGTTGCCCGGACCGTAGAAGGGGCTGCGCAGCTCGCGCCGGTACTCCAGGCGCAGCTCCAGCCGCATGGGCCCGATGAGCTGCGGCCCGTCGTAGCGCAGGTAGTGGCTCTGCTGCCCGCGGCTGGTGAACATCGCCTGGAGCGCGATGCCGTGCTGGTACGGGGTGTGTCCGGGCGCGTACAGGTACGCTCCGGCCACGCCGCCATACGTGAAGCCCTGGTCCGAGTTGTAGCTCAGCAGTGGCAGCACGATGGCGTCCACGCCCCGCTCCTTCTTCGGCGGCTCTTCCACCGGGGCGGTGGTCGCGGAAGGCGGGGCACTCGGGGCGGCGGCCGTGGCGGTGGCCAGGGTGGTCAACAGCAGCGCGGTCGTCAGCATCACGCCCCAAGGTGACATGTGCACAAGGGGTGCGACCATCTCGACGTTCGAGGCGCGTGCCCGTCTGGCTGCCCTCCGACGGGGCCTCCCGGCTCGCACGGCTGGTGGCCACCTCGGTGCGCATCATGGCCACGGGGGGAGGGGAGGCCACAACGTGAACGAAGTCATCAACCCGCAGCTTCGGTCGTGGGCCCGAGAGTACGTGCGGCGTGTGGGGGCCAGGGTTGGCCCCGTGGCGAACACCCGGCGACGTGGGCTGTTCGTCGTCCACCTGGACGGTGTGCCCAAGGTGCACCTGGAAGAGTCCGTCCGGACGGGGTGGATGCCCTTCTTCGCGAAGCTCGTTCGCTCGGGTGCCTACTTCATGGACGATGCGTTCTGGGGCTCGCCTGCCTCAACGCCCTTCTTCCAGGCGGGCCTGCTCTACGGCCTGCGCCATCCCAACCTGCCGGCCTATAGCTGGTTCGATCGGCAGCTCGGTCGCAAGGTGATGATGAGCACCCCGCGGGACACGCTCGCCATCGAGGAGCGGCTGGGCCGCCGCACCGGGACGAGCCTGCTGGCCGGCGGCGGACACACCTACTTCTCGCTCTTCCAGGCCGAGGCCGACAACCGCCTGTGCATGAGCACGCTGGCGAGCCTCAAGCTGATGGCGCGCAACTACACGAGCGAGATGGAAGGCATCCTCGTGGCGCGCACGCAGACGCCGCTCTCGTACCTCCGCTCACTCGGCGGCGATGTGTGGAAGGCCTTCACCGAGGTGTACCGCTGGGGCCGCGCGCTCCGGGACTGGCGCCACGAGCGTGGCTTCCTCGTCAGCCGCGTCTTCCTCCAGCGGCTCGGGTGGAGCTTCGCCCATACCAAGGCCCTGGTGGACATGGTGCGCGGCGTGCCCGTCGTCTACCTCGTCTTCGGCAACTATGACGAGGTGGCCCACCGCCGGGGCCCGCGGTCGCAGCAGGCGCTCGCGGAGCTGCGCCGCGTGGACGCCTACCTCGCCGAGCTCTACGCCGTGGCCAAGGCCGTGGAGCCCGGCTACGACATCATCTTCGTCACGGACCACGGCCACGTGGACAGCCACCCGCTCGAGCAGCGCTCGGGGCAGCGCCTCGAGGACATCCTCCTGCGCGGCGAGCCCCTGCCGCTCTCCGAGGACGTGGCGCGGGGTCTGCTCGACGGCCGCCCGCACCCGGTGGATGCCGGGGAGTACGTCCCGTCGGAGCCGGTCGTCGTCGAGTCCGGCAACTTCTCCCACGTCTACCTGACGCGAGAGCAGAAGCCGCTCGAGGCCGCGCAGCTCGTGGCGCGCCACCCGGAGGTGCTCGCGCGGGCCGTGCGCCACCCGGACATCGGCATCGTGACGATGCGCCGGGGCGCCTCGGCGGTGGCCGTCGTCCAGGGCCGGGTGTACGGGCCGGAGGAGCTCGACAGCGCGCCGCTGTCGGCGGAGTTCTCGCGCCGCGCGGTGGCGGACTTCCTGCGCGAGCTGCCGCACATGTCCACCGCGGGAGACCTGGTGCTCTTCGGTCAGGCGGTGTCGCGAGGCGGCACGGTGGGCTTCGCCTGGGAGTTCGGCTCGCATGGCGGCCTCACCCGCACGGAGACGTCCAGCCTCATCTGCTGGCCGCGCGACGCGCCGGTGGACCTGTCCGGGCTGAGCCACTGCGTGCAGCTCAATGAGCGGCTCTCGGACGTGTACCGCGAGGAGCGCCGGCCGACGGTGTACTCGGCGGAGAGGATGGCGGGGGCGACATGAATCGGCCAGCGGGCCGGACGTTCCTCAAGGTGCTGGCGGTGCTGGTGGGGGTGGTGCTCTCCGTCATCCTCATCTCCAGCGCCTTCTTCCGGTGGAACCTGGGCGGGGACGGGCCGCTGCTCATCCCGCGCTTCCCGCTGGGGAAGTTCGTGCACGACCTGCCCGGGCACCTGCCCTGGCTCATCCCCTTCATGCTGCTGTCGGCCTCCATCCTCCCGCTGCGGGCGGCGCAGTGGCAGAGGACGCTGAGCAAGCCCGTGCCCTTCCTCGAGCGCTACCACCTGGTGGCTATCGGTGCCTTCACCCACAACGCGCTGCCCGGGAAGCTGGGGGACTTCATCCGCTCCTTCCTGATGGCGCGCTCCCAGCGGATTCCGTTCCTGCAGTCGCTGGGCTCGGTGGTGGTGTGCAAGCTGCTGGAGTTCGCCGCGCTGATGCTGCTGGTGGCGCTGTCCTTCGTCGGACCCTTCGGCGAGACGATGGCCCACTTCGCCGGCCCGCTGCGGATAGCGGTGGGGCTGTGCGTGGGACTGGTGGTGCTGGTGGTGCTGCTGGCCCACTACGCGCTGCCGCTCGCCCGAGCGTTGGAGCGCAAGCACCGCTGCCACGGGTGCGGCACCTGCTGGGGCACGTGTCCGAGGGCCTGGGCACCGCGCGCAGCTTCCGGGGCATGGCGGTGGCGCTGTTCTTCTCCATCGGGCCGGTGCTGGCGCCCGCCCTGGCCTACGGGCTGGCCCTGCGGGGCATCGGCGTGCGCGGGGGCCTCTTCGCCGGCGCCGTCGTCCTGGGCGCCATCGCGCTCGGCCAGTCGCTCCCCGGGGTGCCGGCGGGCATGGGCATCTACTACTTCGTCACCAGCTGGGCCGCGCGGAGCCTGGGCGCCACGCCGGAGGACGCGGCGGCCTTCTCCATCCTCACCCACCTGGGCACCGTGCTGAGCCAGGTGACGGTGGGGGCCCTCTCCGTGCGCATGCGCGGCATCCGCCTCCGGGACCTGCGCAAGGGCGGCAGTCTGGCGCGCGAGGCCACCAGCCATGTGGCCCACGAGGCCGTGCAGCCCGTCCACGCCCCGAGCTGAGGGGGACAGGGCTGAAAATGAAAAAGGCCCCGACTTTTCAGTCGGGGCCTTCTTCAGTGCCCAGGAGAGGACTCGAACCTCCATGCCCTTGCAGGCGCTAGACCCTGAATCTAGTGTGTCTACCAATTCCACCACCTGGGCGGCGGTGCGGCGTCTCGGCGGTGCGCGCGTTGACGGGGCGGTGTATAGATGCCTCAGTCGGCCCCGTCAAGCACGTTGTGCAACGTCACTTCTTCAGCGGCCACTTCCCCTCGGCCTCCGAGCCGGCGCCGGATGGCCGGGTTCTCGTCCATGAAGGCCGTGAGGGACTCCTCGGTGATCTCCACCACGAGATCCTCGTTCCCCACCTCGGTCTGGCAGGCCAGGCGGGAGTAGGGGCGCACGTCGAAGGCCTGGTCCAGCCGGTCCATCTCCTGCGTCCTCTGCTCGGAGAGCGACTCCAGGCCCTTGCTGCACCCACACGTGGCAGGTGGAGCAGGCGCAGACGCCCGCCGCAGGAGTGGCCCACCTGGGCGCCGCACTGCTCGGCGGCCTCGAGGAGGGTGGTCCCCGTCGGCACCTCCACGGTGACGTCGTCCAGGGGGCTCCTGAAGGTGACCTTGGGCACGGCTTTCAGAACTCCTCGACCGAGTGGCCGCGACGACCTGCGGTCAGGGCGCGGTTCATCACCCGCTCGACGAAGGGCTTGCACAGCCTCGTCGAGCGCGTGGATGGCCTCCTTGAGGGCGTGGTGGTCCTTCCCCTGGGCCACCTCGCGCACCTTCGCCATGGCCGCCTCGATGGCGTGCGCGCTCCCCGTCGGCCAGCAGGTCGCCGTACTGCCCGAGCTGCGCGCTCGGCCTCGGCGAGCACGCGCTCGGCCTCCACCCGCTGCTCGCGCGAGCTGGCGCACCTGGACGTCCTCCTCGGCGTGCTCGATGGAGTCGAGCAGCATCTGCTCGATCTCCTCGTCGGTGAGGCCGTGGGTGGGCTTCACGGTGATCGCCTGGCTCACGCCGGTGCTCTGCTCCTTGGCGCGTGACCGAGAGGATGCCGTCGGCGTCCACCTGGAAGCGTCACCTCCACGCGCGCCATGCCCGGCGGGCATGCGGCGGAATGCCCGAGCAGGCGGAAGCGCGCCAGGGAGCGGCAGTCCTCCACCAGCTCGCGCTCGCCCTGCACCACGTGGACGTCCATGCCGGTCTGGCCGTCCTGGAAGGTGGTGAAGACCTGGGCCGCGGCGGTGGGGATGGTGGAGTTGCGGGGGATCAGCTTCTCCACCACGCCGCCCATCGTCTCCAGCCCCAGCGACAGGGGGATGACGTCCAGCAGGAGCACCTCGTCCTGCGCGGTCCACGTTGGTGAGCAGGTCCGCCTGCACCGCCGCGCCCAGGGCCACCACCTGGTCGGGGTCGATGTCGCCGAGCGGCTCGCGGCCGAAGAGCTCGGCCACGAAGCGGCGCACCGCGGGCACCCGGGTGGAGCCGCCCACCAGGATGACGCCGTCCAGCTCCGCGGCCGTCACGCCCGCGTCCTTGAGGGCGCGGCGGCACGACCAGCGCCGGTCTTCTGCACGAGCGGGCGGATCCACGCCTCGAAGTCGGCGCGGGTGACGCGTCTGCGTGTGCCCTCGAGCCCACGGTGAGCTGCACCTCGGGCGACGTCGGTGAGGGCCTCCTTGGCCTGCGCGGGCGGCGCAGCACCTCGGCCACGAGGGTCGGGGCAGGGGCGGACTGACCCAGTGGCCTCCAGCACGCGCTGGGCGATGGCGCGGTCGAAGTCGTCGCCGCCGAGGGCCGAGTCGCCGCCGGTGGACTTCACCTCGAAGACGCCATCCACCAGCTTGAGGATGGAGATGTCGAAGGTGCCGCCGCCGAGGTCGTAGACCGCGAAGATGCCCTGGCTGCCCTTGTCGAGGCCGTAGGCGAGCGCCGCGGCGGTGGGCTCGTTGAGGAGCCGCAGCACCTCGAGGCCCGCGAGCCGGCCCGCGTCCTTGGTGGCCTGGCGCTGGGCGTCGTCGAAGTAGGCGGGCACGGTGATGACGGCCTGCTCCACCTTGCCGGCGAAGTGGCTCTCCGCGCGGCGCTTGAGGGCGCGGAGGATCTCGCCGGAGACCTCGATGGGCGTCACCGGCTGGCCGCCGGTCACCTCGAAGCGCACCACCTTGCCCGCCGCTGGACGAAGCGGTAGGCGCCCAGCTTGCGCGTCTCCGCGTCGTCCGGGCCGCGGCCCATGAAGCGCTTCACCGAGATGATGGTGTCGGTGGGGTGCTCGGCGGCGAGCGCCTTCGCGCGCGCGCCCACCACCACGCCGCCGTCCTGCGCGTAGTGCACCACCGAGGGCAGGAGGAGCGTGTCGCCCTCGTCCGCCGGCAGGCAGCGGGGCTTGCCCTCGATGACGGCCGCCACCAGCGAGTTGGTCGTGCCCAGGTCGATGCCCACCGCGTGCCCCTTGGGCTTCAGCGGGTCGTGGATCTGCAGGAGCCGTTCTTGCTCACGACAGCAGTCTCCTCCTCGAAGGCGTCCACCTCCTCGAGGAAGCGCGTGAAGTACCGCACCCGTCCCAGCGCGTGCGATGCCTTGTGCACCGATGCACGTCGCCGGCCCGCCGCCGCTCCAGGGTGCGCAGCGCGGCCACGGCCTCCGCGAGGGCGGCCTTCCGGCCGGCCCGCCACGTCCGCGGCCATCTTCTGGGCCGCGCTCCAGGTTCTTCGGCTGCCATGGCCTCGTCCAGCGCCTCGCGCAGCTCCATCACCTCCTCGAGGAACTCGAGGGGCATGTCCTTCTGCGCTGCCGGCGTCCTCGCGCTCCAGGTCCACGCCGTGCAGCTTCAGCAGGTAGAAGGCGCGCTCGTGCGGGTCCTTGAGCGTCTTGTAGGCCTCGTTGAGCGCCGTGGTCTGCTCCAGCGACAGCCGGCGCTCGCGCGCCTCCGCCTGGGCGAACCGGTCCGGGTGCAGCTGCAGCGACAGCTCCCGGTAGCTGCTGCTCCAGCGCCGGCACGTCCACGTCGTACGCGCTGCGGCAGCCCGAAGACGTCGAAGTGGGTGGCGCCGGGCGGCCGGGCGGCGATCTTGCCGCAGGCCGGGCAGAACGGGCGCCCCGCCGTGTCCGTCTGGCAGTTCCAGCAGTTCACTTCACGTCCCCTTTCCGGGGGAAAGACCAAAGGGCCCGGCTTGCCGCGGCCGAGCCCCAGGATGACTCCCTCATGGGAGAGGGGCGGCGTCAGACCGTGAAGCTCTCGCCGCAGCCGCAGGGGCCTTCACGTTGGGGTTCTTCAGCTTGAAGCCCGAGGCCATCAGCGTCTTCTCGTACACGAGCTCCGTGCCGATGCAGGTACAGGTAGCTCTTCGGGTCGACGAAGACGCGCACGCCGTCGCGCTCGAAGATCTTGTCCTTCTCGCGCGGCTTCTCGGCCCACTCCATGACGTAGGCCAGCCCCGAGCAGCCGCCGCCCTTCACCGCGACGCGCAGGCCCGGCCTCGGGCGTGTTGCGCTCGGCGAGCAGCTTCTGGAGCCGCGCCACCGCGCTGTCGGCCAGCGTGATGCCGCGCGCCGGCTTCGCGGCCGGGGCGGCAGGCGTCGGGTGCGGCGTCTGGCTCGTCTGATTGGTCGCCTGCTCGTTCATCACGCGTCTCCTTGCACTCGGGCCGCTACGCCTTCTGCTGCGCGCGGCCTCGCGCTTCTTCTTGAAGTCGGCGATGGCCGCCTTGATGGCGTCCTCGGCGAGCACCGAGCAGTGGATCTTCACCGGCGGCAGCGACAGCTCCCGCGCGATGTCCTTGTTGGTGATCGTCCATCGCCTGGTCCACCGTCTTGCCCTTCACCCACTCGGTGACCAGCGAGCTGGAGGCGATGGCCGAGCCGCAGCCGAAGGTCTTGAACTTGGCGTCCTCGATGACGCCCTCGTCGGTGATCTTCAGCTGCAGGCGCATCACGTCGCCGCAGGCCGGCGCGCCGACCAGGCCGGTGCCCACGTTGGGGTCCGTCCTTGTCGAGCGTGCCGACGTTGCGGGGGTTCTCGTAGTGGTCGATGACCTTGTCGCTGTAAGCCATGGGCTCCCTTATGAAGCCTTGTCACCGGCCCGTTGCCCGGCAACCGTGCCGAGGTCGGGCCGCCTGCCCTCCAGCAGTGAGGGCATGGACGGCTAGTGGGCCGTCCACTCGATGCTCTTCAGGTCGATGCCTTCCTTGGCCATCTCGTACAGCGGGCTCATCTCGCGCAGCTTGTTCACCTTCTCGACCACGAGCTTGATCACGTAGTCGACCTCCTCCTCGGTGTTGAAGCGGCCGAGGCCGAAGCGGATGGAGCTGTGCGCCAGCTCCTCCTCCACGCCCAGGCGCGCAGCACGTAGCGAGGGCTCGAGCGAGGCCGAGGTGCAGGCCGAGCCGGAGGACACCGCCACGTCCTTGATGGCCATCATCAGCGCCTCGCCCTCGACGTAGGCGAAGGAGATGTTGAGGTTGCCCGGCAGCCGGTGCTCCAGCGAGCCGTTCACCGTCGACCATGTCGAGCTGCTCCATGATGCCCTTGCGCAGCCGCTCGCGCAGGCGCGAGCAGGCGCGCGGCCTCGTCGGCCATCTCCTGGCGGGCGAGCTCCGCCGCCTTGCCGAAGCCCACGATGCCCGGCCACGTTCAGCGTGCCCGAGCGCATGCCGCGCTCGTGGCCGCCGCCGTCGATGATGGGGCGCGATGCGCACGCGCGGCTTGCGGCGCACGTACAGCGCGCCCACGCCCTTGGGGCCGTACATCTTGTGCGCCGAGAGGGAGGCCAGGTCGACCTTCGTCGCCTCCACGTCGAAGGGCACCTTGCCGACGCCCTGCACCGCGTCGGAGTGGAAGAGCACGCCCTTCTGCGCGGCACAGCTTGCCGATCTCCGCGATCGGCTGGACGGTGCCGATCTCGTTGTTGGCCAGCATGATCGACACGAGGATGGTCTTGTCGGTGATGGCCGCCTCGAGCTTCTCGAGGTCGACCCGGCCGTCCTTCTCCACGTCCAGGTAGGTGACGCGCGCGCCGCCCGTGGGCAGCTCGGTCCACAGGCGGTACACCGCGTCGCTCTCGATGTCGTGCTTGAGCGACAGCTCCGCGAGGTTGTCCCGCGTGACCGGCGTGCCGGTGAGCTGCGTCAGCCGCAGCATGCTTGAGCTCGTCCAGGCGCTCCTGGCGCACGCGCTCCAGGCGCTTGCAGGTGTCGAGCACCGCCTTGTGCTCGGTCTTCAGGGTGATGATGTGGTCGCCCTTGTCCTTGTAGAACTCGACCACGCCCTTGATGGCGAGGTTGTCCGACTCGGTGGCGCCGGAGGTGAAGACGATCTCCTTGTCGGAGGCGCCGATGAGCGCCGCCACCTGCTTGCGCGCCTGCTCCACCGCCGCCTCGGCCTTCCAGCCGAACGCGTGGTTGCGCGACGCGGCATTGCCGAAGTCCTCGCGCAGGTACGGCAGCATCGCCTCGAGCACCCGCGGGTCCAGCGGCGTGGTGGCGTGGTTGTCCATGTAGATGGGCAGCTTCAGCATCTCGGTAAACCTTCCGGGCGATTGTCCGTCCCCTCGCCGGTGGGTCGGGGTAACCCCGCGAGTCCCTTGAGTGCTCCTACATCGGCGCACCTAATGTGGACTGGACCGGTCAATTATAAAATCGGGACCCCCCCGGTCAAGCCGACATAAGGAGGGGGCGTCCGGGTCTCTAATAACCACCTACAGGACCGAACCAGTCCTCTATCACGACTGGGCCGGTCCGGGGCGCTCCACCTTGGGGCACCCGCGCCACCCTGGAGCACCCCTTTCCGCCAAGTGCGCGATTTCAGGGCAGCGGCGCCTTGGCCGACAGGCTGCAATCCCAGGAGTCCGTGACTTCCGGAGGGATGCGCCGATGAGTACGAACGAGAAGCGGGCCGTCAAGCTGAACGCGGCGGGGGCCATGGAGCTGTCGGTGGGCGGCCGGTCCGACCTGATGCGGAGTGGCGGGGGTGAGCCGTCGCATGGGGGAGGCCATGACCCGCGTCAGTACCGGGAGGGGTGGCGGGCGGGCAAGCCGGAGGAGGACCCGGAGAAGATGAAGAAGTGGGGCCTCGTCACCGCGCGGCCGAGCGAGTTCCTCATCCACATGCGCCGGGGCCGCGTGCGCGAGGTGAGCGGGCAGGGCGCCTCGTGCTTCAAGCTGCCGGGCGACGCGGTGGCCATCGTCCCCACCAGCGTGCAGCGGCTGCAGTTCACCGCGGACCAGGTGACGAGCGAGAAGGTCGGCGTGCAGGTGACGGGTCTGGCGGTGTACCGGATTGTCGACCCGCTGGTGGCCTTCCGGATGCTGAACTTCTCCTTCCCGGAGCGGGCGCAGCAGAAGCTGGCGGAGCTGCTGCGCGAGATGTTCGTGGGCGCGGTGCGGCGGCTGGTGGCCAACCTCTCGGTGGAGGAGTGCCTCTCCAAGCGCAAGGAGGGCATCGCCACGGAGCTGATGCGCGAGATTGCCCCGGTGGTGTCGGGCAAGGGGCGGCTGGAGGACCGGTCGGACTCGGGCTGGGGCGTGGTCCTGGACACGATTGAAATCCAGGACGTGCGGGTGCTCTCGGACACGGTGTTCGCGAACATGCAGGCGCGCTTCCGGCAGGAGCAGGAGCGGGTGGCGCGCGAGGCGGAGCTGGCGAAGGAGCGCTTCATCCGAAAGGAGGAGGCGGAGGCCGAGCGGCAGATTTCCCTGACGCGGCTGGCGACGGAGGAGGAGGTCCGGCACAAGCGGCAGGAGGCGGAGGAGCAGGCGAAGCTGGAGTCGCTGGCGGTCGAGTCGCGCGTGGAGGAGGCGCGCGTCGCGAAGGAGCGGAGCACGCGGCAGGCGCAGGTGTCGCTGGAGCGCGAGACGGCGCTGGCGAAGCTGAACGCCGAGCTGGAGGTGCGGGAGCAGAAGGGGAAGGCCGAGGAGGCGCAGAAGCTGGCGGCGCTGGAAGCCGAGCGGCGGATGGCGGAGGCGAAGCTGGCCCAGGAGCGGGGCCTGGCGACGTCGCGTTCGCAGGCGGAGCTGGAGAAGCTGAAGCTGGAGCAGCAGGCGCAGGCGGCGAAGCTGACGAATGAGCGCGCGCTGGCGACGGCGATGGCGCAGGCGGAGCTGGAGCGGCTGAAACTGGAGCAGGAGCAGGAGGCGGCGCGGCTGGCGCACGAGCGGCAGATGGCGGCGGTGCGCGCGGAGGCGGAGCTGGAGAAGCTGCACCAGGAGCAGCAGGCGCAGACGGCGCGGCACGGGGCGATGATGGCGGTGCTACATCAGGAGGCGGAGCGGACCCGGGCGCAGGCGAAGGTGGCCGAGGCGCGGTGCGCGATCGCCGAGGCGGAGCTGGCCATGGCGGAGATGGAGGCGCGCAAGGCCCGCATCACGCAGGATCCGGAGCTGGCGCGAGTGCGTGCGCTCAAGGAGATCGACAACACGCTGTCGCCGGAGTCCATCCAGCTCGTGCTGGCGCAGCAGTTGCCGCAGGTAGCGGCGGCGTTCCAGCAGAAGATGGGCGAGGTGCACGTGACGGCGGTGGATGGGGCCAACCCGTTCGGCTACATCGCGGCGGCGGTGGAGGGCGTCATGGGCCTGGCGCGCTCGGCGGGCCTTCAGGTGCCGGCGTCGAAGAAGGACCAGCCCGCGTCGTAGTGAGTCCAGGAGACCCCTGTGCGTCCAGGGGTCTCCCGCTCGCTTCTCATGGGGAAACGGCGTGCGGGCCGTGGGGGACCGCGCACGGCCTCACGGGAGGATGGCGAAGGCGCGAGCCGGGAACCCGAGTCCGTTCTCCACCTTGGGCCACGTCACCACGATGAGGGCGCCGGTGGGCGGCACCTCGTCCAGGTGGGCCATGACCTCGATCTGATAGTGACCCTGGCCCAGCACCCACGTCTCCGAGTCCATCGTCGTCGTGATGTCGGTGTCGAGCGACTCATGGCCGATGGCGGTGATGTTTCGCTGCTGGAAGAGGAACTGGACGGCCGCCAGGGACCAGGCGGGGAACGGGTAGCGCTTGAAGCGCTCGTGGTTGTTCCAGTCCTTGTACATGTCCGTCCGCAGCGCGGCGAAGGCCCCCGCCGGCACGCGGCCGTGCTTCTTCTCCCAGGCCAGGATGTCCTGCACGGTGATCGCGTAATTGGGGTCCTTGCCGAGCATCGGGGTGATGTCGAAGACCACCAGCGGCAGGATCATCTCCCGGAGCGGGATCCGGTCCATGGTGAGAGCGTTCTCGTGGAAGTGCGCGGGCGGATCCACGTGGGTGCCGTACTGGCCCACCATGGAATAGTAGGTCGTCCGGAAACCATCCTGCGCCAGGTTGTAGGGCCGGTAGGTCTTCGGGTCCGACGCGGTGGTGAAGCTGGCCTGACCGAAGCCCTGCCACACTGGAGTGCTGGGGCTGAAGCTGTGGGTGAGGTCGACGAACCGGCGGGTGGAGATGACCTTGTAGGCCTCGGCCAGGCTCATGCCATCGGCATGCGCGACCGCGGCCCCCAGGACCACGAGCACCGCGAGCAGGGAATGTACCGGGCGCCTCTTCTCGAACAGACGGTTGGACACAGACATGGAAACCTCCGTGGACAGAGGTTTCCACGTTACGCGAATCATTTCGGACCGAGGCCCGGATTCGAAGCGCGGGTGCCTCGCGGGAGAAGTGCGACTCCCCACTCGGTGTGCGGCGCGCTAGAAGTCAGGGTCATGAAAGTCTACGAGATTCGCGACGGATTCGGGCTGGACAAGCTGGTGCCCTGTGAGCGGCCGGACCCCCAGCCCGGCCCCTTCCAGGTGCGGGTGCGGGTGAAGGCCACGAGCCTCAACTACCGCGACCTGATGATGGTGGAGGGGCGCTACAACCCGCGGCAGAAACTGCCCCTCGTCCCCAACTCGGACGGAGCGGGCGTGGTGGATGCGGTGGGGCCGGGCGTCACCCGCGTCAAGCCTGGGGACCGGGTGATGAGCCTCTTCGCGCAGGCGTGGCTCGCGGGAGAGCCCACGCGCGCCACGCAGGCCACCACGCTGGGCGGGCCCCTGGATGGCGCGCTCGGCGACACGATGCTCCTTCACGAGGACGGCGTGGTGCCCACGCCCCCGCACCTGTCGGACGAGGAGGCCGCCACGCTGCCGTGCGCGGCCGTTACGGCGTGGAGCGCGCTCGTCACCCATGGGGCGCTCAAGGCGGGCGACACCGTGCTGGTGCAGGGGACCGGGGGCGTCTCCATCTTCGCGCTGCAGATCGCCCGGATGATGGGCGCGCGTGTCATCCTCACCTCCAGCCGTGACGACAAGCTGGAGCGCGCCCGTGCGCTGGGCGCCCACGAGGGCATCAACTACGTGACGACCCCGGACTGGGACAAGGCGGCGCGTGCTCTCACCGGCGGCACCGGTGTGGACCACGTGGTGGAGGTGGGCGGCTCCGGCACCCTGGAGAAGTCCCTGCGTTCCGTGCGACTCGGGGGGACGGTATCCATCATCGGCGTGCTCAGCGGTGGGGCGGGGGCGGTGCCCGTCACGCCCATCCTCATGGGGAACTTGCGCGTGCAGGGCATCTTCGTGGGCCATCGCCAGTCCTTCGAGGCACTCAACCGCGCGCTGACCCTGCACGGCGTCCGCCCGGTGGTGGACCGTGTCTTCCCCTTCACCGAGGCCCGCGCCGCCTTCGAGCACCTCAAGAGCGGAGCGCACTTCGGCAAGGTCGTCATCCGGGTGGAGTGAGTGATTTGCCCGCGGAGGCCCTCCTGGACGGCCTCCAGCCCCGGCTCGTGCGCACGGTGGGGTGAGCTCCCCGGTCATCCAACAGCCCGACTGTCTCCTCGTCCGGTTCGCGAGGCGTTCCGGCTCTCCATGTTCTTCCTGGGGACTTGCGTCCAGGAAAGAGGAGCCGGGCATGGACTCGAACATGGTGGGCACCACCTCTCTCTTCATTCCTACCCCCATCCCCGAGTCCCAGGCCTTCCGGTGGGACGACCTCCTGATACCCACCCAGAGCGCCCTGCGGGAGCTGTTCACATGGCTGACGGCCGCTTGCGATACGAGCGACCGTACGTTCAGGGACGAGCACCTCTCCACCAGCCTCCTCATCTCCGGCGCTCGGGGCTCCGGCAAGACGACCGTCCTGCTCAGCGCGGCCCTGGCCCTCCGGGACTGGATTCACTTCCTCGGCTGGGAGGGCGATCAGCCTCCGAGGGAGGTCGACAAACTCCACAGGGACCTGTCCGAGATGCTCAAGTATCTCTCCAGCCGCGTCGCCTGGCTGGAGCCTCTCGATCTGGAGCCCCTCCCCGCGAGGGCCAACCTGCTGGCCACCCTCCTGGTCCGAGTGCGCGCTGCCATCGACGGGACCCGGTACGCCGGCCCCACTCGCCGGCACGGCTCCTGGGCTCCCTCCTCCCTTCTCGAGGAGAGCGCCGAGGACACCTGGGGAAAGCTGGATCAGCTCATCCGGGATGCGTCCTTCATGTGGGAGGACTTTCCCTCCGCCACCGACGCCCGCGTGCGCGCCGAGCAGCAGATCAAGGCCTCGGAGATCTACTCCAACTTCCAGAGCCGCTTTGGCGAGGCCATGGAGCAGGTCGCCCGGACGCTGGCCATCCCCAAATTCGGCTCTTCCGATCGGGGGCAGGTGCTCCTCGTGCTGCCCATCGACAACGTCGATCGCAGCATCGACCACCTCTACAACATCGTGAAGCTGACCCGTATGGTCACCAGCCGCCGGATCTGGTTCGTCCTCGCCGCCGGCCACCAGGAGTTCCAGCTCTTCATGGAGCGCTCCTTCCAGAAGGAGTTGATGGGCTCCGGCCAGCCCTTCATCGGACCCAGCCGCGACGAGACGCTCGCCATCGCGCGCCGCCAGGCCGCCACCACCCTGCGCCGCACGCTGCCTCCCAACTACCGCCTCAACATCGGAGCGGTTTCGCCGGAGCTGGCCTGGACGTATCCCTACCAGCTCGGTGAGCGGAAGCACGGCGCCTCCACGGAGGATCTGCTCCTGCACCAACTCCTCGAGAAGCTCCGGTTGCCGCGCTCGGAGGCCCGGGGGCACAAGCTGGAGTGTTTCTCTGACCTCTTCGAGCTCAGCCCCCGGCTCTCCCCGTCCGTGAAGAGGGCCTGCAAGGCACTCCACCGGTCCAAGGCCGCCGAAGCGCCTCTCCCCCTCCTCACCGATGCAGCCCGGCAGGCCCTCACCCTGCCCGCGCGCACCCTGCAGGATCTCTGGCATGCCGCCTATCGCGAGTGGAAGAGCCCCGAGGTGGATGATGGGGAGAAGGCCGTCCGGGTCGCCACCGAGATGCTGCGCAACGCCATCGACGAGAGCGAGCTGCCCGCCTGGGCGAGCCAGCAGCTCCACAACCGCATCATCCGGCAGGATCCCCAGGGCCGGATCATCCTGGACCTGACCGGCAAGCCGGTGAGCCGCGCCAAGCGCACCTCCCTGTCGGATGTGATGGAGTGGCCGCGCTGGAAGTCCCATCCGGACGGCCACGGCGTCCTCACCAGCGAGCTGCACCTGCGGCGCTTCCACGACGTCATCCTGGTGCAGAACGACCTCGACACGCCGGGCAACCGCGTGACCATGCCAGGCAGCGTCGCCGGCTGGTTCATGCTGCTGCATGATCTGCTGATGCTCTTCCAGGAGCCCCGGGTGCTCAACGTGGAGGTGACTCCCTTCGAGATGAGCCCGGAGATCGTGGTGACGCTGCACGAGCTGTTCGTGGAGCGCTCCGAGGTCGAGCCCTTCGTCCAGCTCGAATTCCTGTGGAGTCTGCCCACCTGGGACACCTTCATCGACTTCGCCCTCTTCACCGTGCAGTGGAGGGCCTTCCTCCACGAGTCGAGAGCCCTCTTCACGTTCCACCCCGAGCCGGAGCGCGTCGAGCTCCTCTTCCGATTCCTCCTGGCTGCCTGGGTCGACAACGTCTGCTCGGTGGCCGGGCTCAAGCGTGGCCATTGGAACTTGTCGTCGGGGATCTCTTCGGTGCTCGCGGCGCTGAGCCGCGGCGAGAGCGCCAAGACTCCCTCGGACAGCCCCGTGGCGGGGGCCCGGCCCAAGAGGGGGGACGAGAGCGAGCTGGAGGACTACGAGCGGACGGTGCGGACCGCCATCAACAGATTGCTGGGCTCCATCCGGGAGAAGAGCCGGGGTTATGACAGGCTGTGGATGGCGCGTGTCTGGTTGGAGCAGTCCCTGCCCCTGCTCGCGCTGCCGGAGTTCTCGCCAGCCCCCCGGCTCTCCCATCTGTTGAACTGGCCGAAGGGGGACGATCAGGACAGGTCGGACTGGGACGAGCTGATGAATCACTGGAAGCTCCACGTGCACCGGCTGAAGCGCAACCGGCAGCGCTGGGTGCGTGCCGTGGTGCTGCGCTCCAGCGGCTACGCGCACCTCCGCGAGGCCCACGGTGCCGACGGGCACGGGGTGGCGCCGGTTTCCCAGCAATGGCTCGCTCGGGTGACCCAGGCCTGGTTCCTGGCCGTGGATGAGGACTACCAGAATCGTGAGCTGGAGGTGCTCCAGGGTCTGAACCCGGAGGAGCGACATCCATGAGCGAGGAGGGCTCGGGCCAGGCCATGGGCGTCCTGACGCCGCGGCGCGTTCCCGAGGCCTACGTCCGGGCCGAGGTGGCCAGCTACCCGCTCACCCATCTGGATGCCTTCCGGCGCTCGGTGATGGTGTTGGAGCCCGGGCTGGCGGGCAGAGCCGGCCAGCCCACCCGGGAGCTGTGGCGCGAGTGCGAGAAGAGCCTGTCGGAGCACGCCAGCGGCTGGTCGCTCGACCGGCTCATCGCGGTGCGCGACTTCTTCTGGTTCATTCATCCCGGTGGCCTCGGGGCCGGGAACACGGGGCGGGGGGTGAGCCTGAGCCAATACCTGCGGCACCTGGCCGAGGCGCATCTGGAGCTCCGCCCCGGCGTCACCGAAGTCATCCAGAGCACGAAAGCCGAGACGGTGGAGGCCATCTCCGCACTACCGCTGGCTCACCTTCGCGCTGCCGGAGGATCTGCTGCTGTCCGCGCTGGCGGTGTCGCCTCCGGCCACGCGGGTGAACATCGAGCCGCCCCTGCTGGTGCGGCACCTGCTGGACCGGGGAGTGACGGAGATCCACCACCACATCGGCGCGGGGATGGACTTCCCCCTCATGTGGGCCTCGCTGCTGTCGGCCCTGGGCGAACCGGGCCTGGAGCGGGACGCCATGCGGGGACCGGGCCTGCCTTTCGGAGAAGAGGGCTCGTTGCTGGATTGGTTGCTGGCCGCCGCGGTGGCGCGCTGCGTGCTCGCCGAGTTCCTCCTGCGCGGCGGCGAGGGGTCACTGTGGGACTTCGTCTGGGAGTTGAGGCGCTCGCCCTCCTGGATGCCCCAGCGGTGGCGGGTGCTGGAGCGGACCTTGCGCGCGCTGGCATGGGGCCAGGAGGAGCTGCTGCCGGAGTTCGACGAGCTGCGAGACCTCTACGCGGAGCTCCACCCCCTGGCCTGCCGCAACGCCTCGGAGCCTCCCGAGACGCTCGACGAGGTGTGGAGGCGGTGCGATCCCCTCGCCCTCCGCCTCCGGCTGAACAAGCCCAACGCCGGGGAGCGCTGGCTGGTGCGCAACGCCCTGTCCCGGATGGATCTCCAGGAGCGGCTCCAGGCGCCGGACGAGTCCTTCTGCCGCGTCTTCTGGCAGGCGCTGCGGATCCGCTGCCTGTGTTACCGCACCTATCGTGCAGCGGCCGATGACGGCCGGCCTGCAGTGGTTCCTCCGCTTCTACGAGCGCCTGCGCGCGCTCCGCGGCCCGCTGCGCGCCGCTCGCGCCGAGGTGTCCTACTACGTGGCGGGAGGAAGCCAGCCCATTGCCTCGCTGGAAGTTCGGACCAGCCCCGCGGCGGATCCCATGAAGCTGGCCGAGGAGCTGTGGCGGATGACACGCTCCTGGCGGCACGTGCTGCGACAGACGGGCAGCATCGGGGGGCAGGCGCCCGAGTTCGGCGTGGTGCTGCACCTCACCAAGAATCGGGATCCGAGGTTCCGCTGGCTCGCGGGCTCCCCACCGGCCTTTGGTCGGGGGCACCTACGCCGAGCCACGGCCTCGGGGCGAGCTGCGGCTGGGAGGTCGCTTCGCGGACTACCACGCCACGCAGTCCGTCAAGGTCCAGGCCCTGGTGGATCTGCTGCGGGCCGTGCCCCTGGCGCTGTGGCTGGTGCGCGGGCTGGACGTGGCCTCGGACGAGCTGGGCGTGCCGAACTGGGTGCTGGTGCCGCTGTACCGCTTCGTGCGGAGGGAGGCGGCCCGCGCCGCGGCGGTGAGCTCGGCCCGGAGTCCTCCGCCGTTGCGGATGACGGCCCACGTGGGCGAGGACTTCCGCCACCTCATGGAGGGGCTGCGCCGCATCTACGAGTGCGTCCACTACCAGTTGGATCGCACCGGGGGACGGCTGGGGCACGCCATCGCGCTGGGCGAGGAGCCCCGGATGTGGGCCGAGTCGGTGGGCGCGGTGATGATGCCGGCCGAGGATCGTCTGTGGGACCTGGTCTTCGAGTGGCGGCTGTACAGTCGCTTCCGGCTGCCCCCGGAGCTGTGGGTGGTGGCTCCGCCCGGGAGGCCGCAGCAGGTGCAGAACGCCATCCGCGAGCTGTCCGAGCTCGTCTTCGGCAGGGACTTCCAGCCACTCGTGCTGGCCGAGGCCCACCACGTGCTGCACAACCTGTGGTGTCCGCCCCTGGCGCGGGAGGGCGCCGAGGTGGGGCTGGATGCCTTCTCGCGGGCGTTCCAGCGGGTGGACTGGCTCCAGGTGCAGAGCCACCGGGACGTCTGGAGGATCCTGTCCCAGTACCGCGAGAGCGAGGGCGTCTACCAGCGGGGGCAGACACTGGTGGACATCGCGCTGGATGGCTCGGAGGTGGCGGCGCTCCGGGCCGTGCAGGATGGGGTGCGCCGGTGCGTGGCGGCCCGAGGCATCGTCGTGGAGGTGAATCCCTCCAGCAACCTGCTCATCGGCAACCTGTTGGACCTGCGCAACCACCCCATCCTGCGGCTGTTTCCACCCCAGGCCCAGGAGGGAGCGCCTCCGCCGGTGCCGATCGCGGTGGGGGCGGACGATCCCATCACCTTCAGCACCTTCCTGCTGCGGGAGTACTCGCTGCTGCACGATGCGGCGATGAGCGCGGGCTACCCGGAGCGGGTGGTGCACGAGTGGCTGGCCACCATCCGCCAGACGAGCATGGACGCGCGCTTCACCGCGCCCTGGAGGCCCACTGCCCTGGGCATGACGGAGGAGTTGCTGGAGGAGCTGGCGGCCTACCTGATGAAACCGTCCACGGGACTCAGGGCGACGCCTGCTCCGAGTTGGGAGCCCGCGGGGAGCGCGGCAGGTCCCCTGGGGAAGCGGCGGTGGAGGGCGTGCCCTTCTCGGACTCCCGGAGGAGTCTTCCGAGCACGCTGTCCATCATGGAGCTCAGCATCCGGTCCGCGGAGAAGCCGACCGCCACCGACAGCACCGCGCGGGCGAAGAAGGCGGCCGATTCGGAGCTCACGACGATCTGGACGAGGGACTGGGAGGGGTTGGGGGCGGTGGTGCCCTGGCTGACCACCACCGCCAACAGCAGCCCGGACTGTTCCAGGAGGATGAGGAACAGGGCCGCGAAGCCGCCGATCAGCGGCTTCACGAAGAGGTAATAGACGTAGTACCGGAGCGTCGCCCCCGTCGCGACGACGAAGCGCTCCTTCGAGAGCATGTTGGAGAGGACGGCGCCTCCCATCCCGCACAGGGCGAAGAAGACGAGAGCGTCGGGCTGTTTCTTCTTCAGGTTGTCGGAGATCAGCGTGTGGTCGAAGGCGAGCAACGTCAGGCAGAAGAGCGCCAGCAGTAGCACGGCGCTCAGGACCTGGATGGAGACGTTGAGGGACAGCTGCCAGAAGCTCTTGTCGAGCTGCTCGTCCACGAGGCTCAGCGCGCTCTGGAGGACGTACCTGCAGCGAGAGAGGCGCTCGCTCGTGAGCTCCTGGGGGTCGCCGGGGTCTTCCGTGGGCTTCAACTGGAGCTGGAGGAGTTGGACCGCCTCGCGCAAGGGACCCGGGGTCTGCTCCGTCCCCAGCCAGAGCTCGCGCAGGACGGGGTTGGTGACCTTCTGCTCGAAGCGTTGCTGCACCTCCAGCGACCGGGTGGCCAGGAGCGGCACGGGCAGGACGAGCAACAGCAGCGCGTCGACGTCGTGGATGAACTCCCAGAAGGAGAAGGGCCGCTTGACCGTCCGGTCGATGCAGTCCCTGGCCAACTTCAGCTTCTGACAGCACTGGTCGAGGATGAAGCGATCCTGCTCCGTCAGGTCGGGGCGGTTGGCGCTCATCGCGATCTGGGCCGCATCGCCCTCCAGCTTGCCCCAGAGGAGCTGGGTGGCGGACATGCGGCTCTTCCACTTCCGGGCTCCGGAGAACTCGGAGAGCGACATCTTTTCAGGGCATGAAGCAGTCGCTGATGTCGCCATGAAAGACACATGCCCACTCCCCCCGGCGGGGACAAGTCCATGGGGGGATTCAGGGGAACGCTGGTATCATCCCTCGCCATGAAATTTCAGGCGCGCCACCTCTTGCCCCTATGTCTCCTCCTGCTCGTCACGACCGCACGGTGCTCGTGTCTCACCGCGACCACCTCGACCGGTACGTGCGAGGGAACGGTTGGAGGCGTGGATGTCTCCGGGGAGCTCGACCCCGAGAGCGAGCATCACACGGTGTACCCGCCAGGGACCGGCGAGTCGCTGACCGTGCTCAACCTGAGCTGCGCGAAGGGCAAGCTCAAGCTGCGAGGCACGATGGGGCGGGTCAACGCCCTGTTCTCGGAGCCCCATTCGCTGCCAGTGGAGGGGAGCTCGTCCACCTGTCCTCCGGGGACGAGCGATGGCGGAGTCCCGGACGCGGGGACCTCGGATGGTGGAACCTCGGATGCGGGGACGGCCGGCTGCACGCCCAGCACGGGAGCAGCGACACCTCGGTACGGGAGTGGGAAGTGCTCTCGGAGGTGCACCCCAAGCTCGTGGCGGGCGTCCTCGAGGCCATCCTGAAGCTCGACACGAGCATCGACGGCACGGTGACGATGGAGTTCGCCGATGGTTCCAAGGTGACCATCCGCTTCAACGCGTACCACGAGGACAGCCTGGACGTTGGAGAGCCGCCGCCCTCGTCCGGCGGCGGTAGCTCGGACTTCGATTGAGCGCGTGAAGGGATGATGCGCGCGTGAGCTCCCTGGGCCGACGGTTGCGCGAGCCGGTGGACGCGGCCTTCCTGGCCGTGTTCCGTTGGGCCTTGGGCGCGGTGCTCGTGGTGGCCATCGCGCGCTACTTCCTCCACGGATGGATTGGCGCCTACTACGTCGCTCCGCGCGTGTACTTTCCGTTCCACGGGTTCGAGTGGCTTCGGCCTCTCCCTCCCGCGGGCATGTACGCGCTCTTCCTGTTGCTGGGCGTGCTCGCCTTCGGGCTGATGGTGGGCGCGTGGCCGCGCACGTGTGCGGCGCTCTTCGGGGGGCTCTTCGCCTACGTGCAGCTCCTCGACCGTACGCACTACCTCAACCACTACTACCTGGTGTGCATGCTGTGCGGCCTGCTGGCGCTCATGCCGCTCTCCGGCGTGGCATCGCTCGATGCGCGCAGGCGCCCGGAGCTCGCTCGCGACACCGTCCCGGCCTGGACGCTGTACACGCTGCGGACCCAGTTGCTGGGGGTGTACCTGTTCTCGGGGCTCGCGAAGTTGCAGCCGGATTGGCTCGTGCGGAACCAGCCGATGCGCCTGTGGCTGGAGACGAGTGCCGGCGCGCGGGCCCTGGCGGCCCTGGTTCCCCTGGATGTCCTGGCGGCGCTGAGTAGCTGGGGCGGTGCCGCCGTGGTGCTGTGCTGCCCGCCGTTGCTGCTGCTGCGCCCGGTGCGGCCGTATGCCTATGCGGCGCTCGTGGGCTTCCACGTGATGTCGGGCTCCCTGCTGACCATCGGGGTCTTTCCCTGGCTCATGGTGCTGGCGCTGCTCGTCTTCTTCGAGCCCGACTGGCCGCGGCGCTGGCTCCGGTGGCGTGCGGCGAGTCCCATCGAGCCCGGCTCCACTCGCGACGGCGCGGTGGGTGCTGCCCGTGCTGGCGGTGCACTTCCTCGTGCAGCTCGTCCTGCCGCTCCGGCACTGGCTGTATCCGGGCGACGTCGCTGTGGAACGAGGAGGGGTTTCGCTTCAGCTGGCACCTGAAGATCATGGAGAAGCGGGGCCAGGCGCGCTTCTACGCCACGGACCCGAGGACGGGCGCGCGGTGGGAGCTGCGCGGTGACGAGCTGCTCTCCGACAAGCAGGCGGGACGGATGATGACGCAGCCCGATCTCATCCTCGCCTTCGCGCACGTGCTCGCCGCGCGCACGGGCATCCCCGGGGTCGAGGTTCGCGCGGACGTGCGGGTGTCGCTCAATGGACGGCCGCCGCGCCCGCTCATCGACCCGAGCGTGAACCTCGCCGCCGAGTCGGACGGTTTCCTTCCCAAGCGGTGGATTCTCCCTCTGGAGGAGCCCTCGGGCTCACCTGGGCCAGAACGTGACGGCCCGCGCGCTCTCGGAGCTCCAGACGAGTTTCCTGCCCCGATACATGCGCGGATGTCCGCCGGAGTCAGCGAGTGAGACGAGCAGGAACGGCCCGCGGGCCTGGAGGCTGACCAGGTCGTTCTCGCGGTAGGCGTGGCCGGGGAGGGGGACGGCCTTCCCCTTCTCCACCCGCCGGAGCAGGCCGGTCGCCAGCAACTCGTCGCCGAAGGGCGTGCCCCAGAGGGCCAGGGTATAGCCGCCGCGCCTGAGCGAGGCCCACTCTCCGTCGGGCTGCTCCGGTGTGAGCGCATACAACTGGTCGAGCAGCGTGTCGTCCTCGATCTCCTCGGGGACGAAGCGCGGATCGAGCGAAAGGCTCGCGCGCTCGCCGAGCTCCTTTCGGAGCGCCAGGACGCGGGTGCCGGAGAGCTCGGTGGTGGACTTCGAGTCCAGCCGCGTCCACGTTCCGCCCTCGTAGACGAAGGCGTGGGCCAGCAGCGGGTGCCCCGGGCGCCCGAATTCGAGTGGGACTCGGCTCCCCTCGATTTCCACCGCGCCAGCCCGCGCCTGTGCCGGGGTGACTTTCTGGAGGGAGAGCCCGAGCAGCCGGCCCCCGGCATCGAATCCGAACTCGATGAGCTCGCCCAGGCGGGGCAGGGGGATCTCCTCGACACCGCCTGTCGTGACATCCACGAGGAACAGGCGGTCGCGGAACGTGGGGAGGGGGAAGCGCTCGGGGAAGGTGGGCTTGCCCACCACGGGTGCACTGACGCCGCCCCGCCAGAATCGCGCCGCGCCGCGCTTGCCATCCCGGCTCAACGCGGTCCCTCCACCCTGGCAGTCCACCGCGAGCCGCGCGATGACCCGGCGCGACTGGGAGAGGGGTTCGAGCTGAGCCCACTCACAGCCGTCACCAGCGGGTTCGAGCAGCGAGACGGTGGCATCGGTCACGGCGGGAGCCGGTGCCGTGGTTTCCGTCCGGGCGGGATGCTCCTCCTCCGCGAGGCTCGGGGCGGTGGGGATGAACAGGAGCGAGGCGAGCAGGCTGTAGCGGAGTGTCTTCACGGGGAGCCGCCATTGTTTCACAAGCGCGGGATGACGGCGTCCTCCGGTCGATGGTCCTGGGGAAGGGAGCGGTCAGAACTGCACCACCGACGGTACCCACGGGCTTGATGGTCTCGGTGACGGTGAAGCGGATGGTGGTGTTGAACGTGCAGCCCAGGGCGCTGGGGCACGCGTCGATCGCGCTCCCACGGGTGTTGGTGATGCGGATGGTGGGGTAGTGGGACGCCGCCCACGACATCATCCAGGTCGTTCTTCTCCGAGCTCGGTCATGGACTTGCCGGACGGGCTCTCGGGGAGCGCGGCGAGCTGCTCCGAGGTGAGGCTCGCGCGGAACTCCGGATCCTTCCACGCACGAATGATGGTTTCTGCATTCATGGCGTTCCTCCTGGGCTGGGGCCCCCCGGAAAGGGGAGACCTCCAGATGGATGGAGGTTCCCCGTGGGCTTTGTGACGAGGCCCTCGGCGGACGCTTTCCTCCCGGGTGCTCGTCCTCCCTGGCAGGTCTGTTGCATCATCCGGGGTGCACATGGCCACACCTCCCGCTGCCTCCCGTCTCGTGGATCTCTCCGCTCCGGCCCTGCTGTGGCGGCGGAGCAAGCAAGTCGCCCTTCAGGCGAACCGGCTGGTGCGGTGGGTCGCCACCCCCGAGCGATGGCCGCGCCCCCTCCTCGCGTCCACGCGGGAGCTGGGGGTGTTGCTGGCCTCGCACACCGTGGACATGGCGCGCACGGACGCGGAGGCGGATCCCCTGCTGGAGGTGGGCAAGCAGCACAACCTGCGCCTCGCGGCCCCCGCCTTCGATGGCCTGCTCCTCACGCCCGACCGGCCGCTCTCCTTCTGGCGCACGCTGGGGCGGTTGACGGAGCACGCGGGTTACCGGCACGGGCTGGCACTGAGCGGCGGGTGCCTCACCCCGTCCATTGGGGGCGGCATCTGCCTGCTGGCCAATGCCCTCTTCGAGCTGACCGCGCGCCAGGGCTGGCACATCCTGGAGCGCTTCGGGCACACGATGGAGGCGGTGCCTCCCCCGGAGGGGGTGCTGTGGGGCATGGATGCCACGGTGGCCTGGCCTTACGTGGACCTGGTGGTGGCGCCGCGCGAGGGGCCGGTGCGGCTCGGGGCCCGCGTGACGGGAGGGCGGCTGCGGCTCACCCTGCACGGGGATGCGGCGCTTCGGACACGCTCCCGGCTCTGGTCCGAGGACGAGGCCGTGCTGGAGACGCCGGAGGGACAGGTGCGCACCAATCGGATTCTCCGCCGTGTGGAGGACGTCGCCACCGGGGCGCTCGTGGAGGAGCGCACCATCGCGGAGAACCGCCGGCGGCTGCTGAGCCCCGAAGCCCGGAAGCGGACCTGCCTCACCTGTGGTGAGACGGAGTGCCACGTGCGCGTCGAGGTGCCCGGGGCCCCGGAGGTGCGACCATGAACCTCGTCATCGCGCCGGAGCCCGCGCCGTGGCTGCGGCAGCTCGGGTCCCTGCTCGGGCCTGGAGTGCGGGGAGAGGTGCTGGCGCCCTGGGCGCTACCGGTGCTGCCCGAGCGGTGGAGCGCCGTGCCCTCGCGGGTGCGTGGGGCGTGGAGCCGGCGCACGCTCCCGGTGCCCGAGGGCTTCCACGTCTGGGGGCTCCCGGGGTGGCAGGCGGTGGAGGCGGGAATGCGGTGGGTGGGGCGCTCGGCTGCGTCGGGCTTCCGGGCCCGCTTCGCGCTCCGGCGGACGCTGGCGCGACTGGGCGCGCCCCTGCTCCCGGCGGGAGTGGAGACGGTGCTCGCGCCCTCTCTGTGCGCGCGCGAGGTGTTCGCGCTGGCCCGCCGCCGGGGAGCGCGCTGCGTGCTGGTGGAGGATCTTCCCTCGCTGCGGGCCCTGCACGAGGACCTGGATGACGCGGCGCTGCGCCACCCCGAGGAGTCCTTCCTGCGCAACCACCGCGCCTCCGCGGAGGACGTGGCGCGACAGGAGGCGGAGCGGCTGCTGGCGGACGAAATCTGGGTGCGCGGCGAGTTCCTCCGCGAGCGGCTGCTGGCGGCCGGGTGTGCACCGGAGCGGCTCCGCGAGCTGCACCCCTCCCTGGAGGGCGCACCCCGGCAGGCGCCATCCCCACAGCGGAAGTCCGAGACACCTGCCCACCGGGTGGCGCTGCTCGCCGGGCCCGCGCTGGCCCGCGGCGGACTCCGGGAGGCGCTGGCGGCGCTGGACGCACGGCCCGGGTGGAGCTTGTGGGTGCGGCCCACGGAAGGCACGGACGCGACACACCTGAGCCACCCCCGGGTGAAGCGTGTGTCGGCGGAGGCGCAGCGGAGTCTCCAGGGAGTGGACGTCGTGCTGGCCCTGTCGTGGTGCGAGAGCTACCCGGTGGAACTGGCGCACGCGGTCGCACGAGGTCTCCCGGTCCTCGCCACGGATCGGGCCTCGGGCTTCCTGCCGTGCCGGAGGGTGCCGCGCGGCGACGTGCCCGCCCTGGTGGCCGGGTTGGACGCCGTGGGCGCACCGTGAGGATGAACAGCGCCTCGAACAGGATGGCGTAGCGGGGAGGTTCTCCCCGGGCCCGAGCCGGGTCAATGCGCGAAATCGTGCCCGGGGCGGTTCTCCGCTAGGGTTCGAGGTGTGAAGACGGTGAGGATCTCGCCCCGGAAGATAGGGCTGTTGGGCGCGCTGTACTTCGTGCAGGGGCTGCCGTTCGGCTTCCAGACGACCGCGTTGCCCGTGTACCTGCGCACCCAGGGCGTCTCACTGATGACCATCAGCGTGCTCGGGTTGCTGTCGGCTCCGTGGGTGCTCAAGGCGCTGTGGGCGCCGCTGGTGGACCGCCATGGCTCGGAGCGCATCGGCCGGCGCAAGTCGTGGATCTTGCCCATGCAGGCGGGGCTGGCGGCCACCTGCGCGGCGGCGGCCTTCGTGCCGGTGCAGGGGGCCCTGCCGTTGCTGCTCGGGCTCGTCTTCCTGATGAACCTCTTCGCGGCCACGCAGGACATCGCGGTGGATGGCCTGGCGGTGGACCTGCTGGAGCCGAGGGAGCTCGGCTGGGGCAACTCGGCCCAGGTGGTGGGCTACAAGCTGGGGCTGCTCACCGGAGGAGGGCTGCTCGTCTGGGCGAGCGACGTCATCGGCTGGCGTGGGCTCTTCCTGGCGATGTCGTTCCTGTTGCTGCTGGTGCTGGCGGTGGCGGCCGTGGCGCGCGAGCCCCGGGGGGCGGTGGAGGGAGGAGGGGAGGAGCGGCTCTCCTGGTACGAGATCCGGGAGCGGCTCCTCGCGACGTTGCGCCTGCCCGGTACGGGTTGGATGTTGCTCTTCATCGGCACGTACAAGCTGGGCGAGTCGATGGCGGACGTGCTCTTCAAGCCCTTCCTCATCGACGTGGGCTTCACTCCTGGGCAGATCGGCCAGTGGGTGGGGACGTGGGGCACGGTGGCCTCGTTGCTCGGCTCCGCGGCGGGGGGACTTCTCGCGAGCCGGATGTCGCTGCTGGGGGCGCTCGCCCTGGCCTCGTGCCTGCGCGTCTTCCCGCTTGGGGGCGAGTGGTGGCTGGCGCTCCACGGGCCCACGGAGGCGGGCGTCATCGCCGTCACCATGGCGGAGCACTTCTTCGGGGGAGTGCTCGCCACGACGCTGTTCGCCTTCATGATGTCGCGGGTGGACCGGCGCATTGGCGCCACGCACTACACGCTGCTGGCGAGCGTGGAGGTGCTGGGCAAGTTTCCAGGTGGGCCCATGGCTGGTCTGCTGGCCACCCGGGCCGGTTGGAGCTATGCGGACGTGTTCCTGCTCGGCACGGTGCTCTCGGTGGCCTTCGTGGTGCTCCTGCTGCCCCTGCGCCAGCGGGTGTCAGTGCCGCCGTCCGTCTCCCCCCAGGTGTGAGGGAGTCGTTCCGGGTGCGCCTGCCCGGCCGTCGGGGGTGGAAGCGCAGGGGGGCTGGCGGGCTGGGTCGGGGCGCGTTACCTGCTGGCGGCCCGGTTCGACCTCGGGTGTAACCACCGGGCCCTGGTGCGTATAAAAGGGGCCGCGGTGGGCAAGAGGAGTGACATGGACGCGAAGAAGAAGGTGGGAGTCGTTGCGGCGGTCATTGGGCTGGCCGTGGCGGTCGTGCCCTGGCTCCTCCCGACAGGTCCCAGCACGGGGTTGGATGCGGCGCGTTTCCTCGAGGCCGGTAGCTTCGCCCTGGGCGCGGCGGTGGTGTTCGCCGGGGGCCTGCTCACCGCGATGACGCCCTGCGTCTACCCGCTCATCCCCATCACCGTGTCCGTCTTCGGGGCGCGCAGGGCCGAGGGCCGAGGCAAGGCGCTCGTGCTGACGTCCCTCCTACATCATCGGCATGGGCGTGGTGTTCAGCGCGCTGGGCGTGCTGGCGGCGAAGACGGGGCAGGCCTTCGGCTCGATGCTCGGCAGTCCGGTAGTGGTGACGGGGCTGGCGGTGTTCCTGCTGCTGCTGGCCACGTCCATGTTCGGCGCCTTCGAGCTGGCGCTGCCCCAGGTGCTGCAGCAGCGGCTCAACTCGGTGGGCGGCTCGGGTCGTCACGGGCGCCTTCCTCATGGGCAGCGTGTCCGGCTTCCTCGCGGCGCCGTGCACCGGGCCGGTGCTGACGGGCCTGCTGGCCTTCGTGGCGAAGTCGCAGAGCACGGTGCTCGGCGCGGCGCTGCTCTTCGTCTACGCGCTGGGCATCGGCGTGCCCTTCTTCCTCATTGGCGTCTTCACCGTGCGCCTGCCTCGGGGCGGGGTGTGGATGGAGTGGGTGAAGAGCGTGCTGGGCATCGTGCTGGTGGCGCTCGCCATCTCGTACCTGAAGGACGGCTTCCCCGCGGTCGGCGGGGCGGCTGAAGCGGCGCGGCCGAGCAGCTCGGGCCGCACGCCGGGCACGGCGATCGCCGCGGTGCTGGCGACGGCGGGCGTGCTGCTGGGCGCCATCCACCTGTCCTTCAAGGAGGGCGCGCGGGACTTCAGCCTCAAGGGCTTTGGCGTGGCGCTGGTGGTGGTGGCGCTGGTGCTGCGCGGCGGCGCCATGGACGCGAAGACGGCGGGCATGCTGTGGGTGTCGCTCGGCCTGGTGGAGAGGCCGAAGGCGCCCACTTTCGCGTGGCACGCGGTGTTGCCGGAGAAGGGCAGTGGCTTCTCGTCCGAGTCCTTCGAGCAGGTGCTGGCCCGCGCGAAGAACGAGGGCCGGCCGGTGATGATCGACTTCTTCGCGGAGTGGTGCGCGGCCTGCAAGGAGCTGGACCGCGAGACCTACCCGGCGCTGGAGGTCATCGAGGAGTCGGGGCGCTTCATCAACGTGAAGGTGGACGCCACCCAGAGCGACGACGCGCTGGACGCGCTGATGGAGCGCTTCGGGGTGGAGGGCCTGCCCACGGTGGCGTTCGTCTCGTCCAACGGGGAGCTGCTCCGCGACCCGAGGGTGACGGGCTTCCTCGAGCCGCGCTCCTTCGTCGTCGAGATGAAGAAGGTCGACTAGCGCCGGGGCCCGCGGCGGTGTCGCGCCGGGAAGCTACCCGCTACCGGACGGAGTCGCCGGCCATCACCTTGCTCGTGCCCTTGAGGAGCGCAAGCGCCCGGTCCAGCACCTCGTCCTTGCCGGACTGGAGGCCCGGGAGCGTCGGCCGCACGAGGACCTGGGGCCTGAGGCCCACCCGCTGGAGCTGGCGGCCGTCCGGGTACCGCACGTCGTGACCCGTGAAGACCAGGGTGATGCCGCCGGGCAGCACCAGATCCGTGATGTCGCCGTTGGCGCCCGCGCTGGGGCTGCCGATGAAGGTGGTGCCGTTGGCCGCCTCGAAGAAGAGGCCCGAGTGCTCGGACTGGCTGATGGCCCGCTCGTCGATGAGCATCACGGTCCGGCCGCGGTACAGGGGCACATCGCCCTTGGGCAGCTCCTGGAAGAACTTGTACCGGCCGCTCGTGTCGTCCGCCGAGACGAGGTTCCGCTCGAACACCGCCGCGTAGCGCGCCTTGCGCGTGTTGAGGTACGGGGCGATGGCCCAGGCCGTCCCATTCGGATAGCCACGCATGTCGAAGACGATGGCCTTCGTGTTCTTCAGCTTCTCGAACACGGTTGGCACCTCGGGCGTCTGCAGGCGCGTCAGGTCCACGTAGCCGATGTTGTCCGCGAGCAGGCGCCAGGCCTCGCCCTGCTGGGGCTTCTGGAAGGACTTCATGCTCCGGGTGAAGCGAACCTGCTTCACCTGCCCGGAGACGTCGCGCACGCCCACCGTCGCCTGGGAGCCCTCGGGCCCGGCCAGCGCCGTGGCCAGCAGGCGGTGGCGCAGGTGCACGGGGTGCGAGGCCGTCACATAGGGCTCCAGCGCCTTGACGCGCTCGGCGAAGGGCTTGCCGTCGAGCGTCTCGACGACCTGACCCCGCGCGAGTCCCGGAGCCGCCTCCGCGTCCCTCACCTCCATGACCACCGGCTTGCCGTCCACCTCCATCAGCTCGAAGGGCGCGTTCATGCCGGAGATGCCCCGCTTCTCCAGCTCGGGGTGGCCTCGCAGGGTGGTGTGCCCGTCCTGCACGCGCGTGCTCAGCTCCGCCACCGCGAGCGCGTACTCCGTGGCGTCCTTCGCCTTCTCGAACTTCGGCAGGAAGGTGGTCAGCGCCTCGTCCCAGTCCCGATCCAGCAGGTGCTTGTACGGGTAGAAGAGCTGGATGACGTTCCAGAGCCGGAAGAGGGCGAGCAGGCGGTACTCGCGGCTCGGGTAGAGCATGTCCTCGTACTTGCGGTCGGCCTGCCACCGGGCCGGGGGCAGCGAGTCGAACTCGCGCGCCTTCGCCTTCTTCGCCGGCTTGCGCGCCAGGTCGAGTGCCTTCTGGAGCGTCTCGTCCTTGCCCTCGGTGCGGGTGCGTTTGGGCAGCACCGCGTCCGCGCGCAGGGGGATGCCCAGCTCGCTCACCCGCACCGTCGCCGTCAGCCCGGCGCCCAGCTCCACGCGCGTCTGTTGCACCACGGCTCCGTCGTCCAGCCGCCCCTCGGTGACGAGCTGCGCCAGTCCCAGGGCCTTCATCGTGAGGGCGCGGGGATCCAGGTACGACTTGTCATCCAGCAGGAAGACGACGGGGCGGGCCTTGCCATCGCCCTTGGGGGAGAGCTGCTCGCCTGCGGTGGTGAGGAACGAGGTGGTGTACCCGCCACTGGTGGGAATCGTCTGCGGGCGGTAGCCCGAGTGGAGCACCGAGCGCTCCCCCGGAACCTGGAGCTCCTGGTGGAGGAGGAAGGGGAGGAGGTTGCCGAGCACCTGGGACATCTTCCAGGCGGCGTCGGGCCCTAGCCCGCGGGCGCGCAGGTCGATGATGATGGCCTTGGAGCGGGAGATATCCGGGCGCACCTCCTCGGGCTGGTAGCGCAGGCGGTTCAGGACGCTCCGGTCCTGGACGGCGCGCAAGTCCAACACGAGCACGTCCTTGCCCGCCCAGCTTCGCAGCTCGCGGACGGGGTTGGCCGGAGCCTTCCCCGCATCCTCCTTCTGTTCCTCGGCACGCTCGACGTGGGTGGCGGAGTCACGGAGCGTGTCCAACATGTCCTGCACGGCCTCGGCGTAGGCGGTGCGGTCCTTGGCGGCCTCCACCTTGGGGATGGCGGCGACGAGCGCGGCATCCCAGTCGATGCCCTTGTAGGCGAGGTACGGGTGGCGGTAGCGCACCTGACCCCAGAGCCGGCCGAGGTGGGCCAGTCGCTCCTCCCGGGAGGGGAGGGGCGCGGCGGGGGTCTGCGCCGCCGATGCGGTCGCGGCGACGAGGCCGAGGGCCAGGGCGAGGCTCGTGAGAAGGTTACGCAGCGGCATGTGCCTTCCTGGGGAAGAAGAGCGTCCGGGGAGCGGAACGGTATCGCACCCCCTGCGCTCCGCCGAGAGGGGAGTGTGGCTCCGGGTGGGCGTGCCACTCTGGCTGCAATCGTACCAGCACCTTGGGTGTGGACGGCGGAAAGACCGGCCCGCTGGCGCCCGCGGGGGTGTGATTCATTTCACACCGTCGGAGTGAGCCGGCTCACAGCGCCGGAGGCGGAGGTCATGAGAGGGTGCTTTCAGAAATCGGGAACGGTTCGTCGAGCGAGGGGGCTTGCACTGCGGACCGGTCACCCTGGGAGGCGCCTTGCTGTCAAAGGGGGGAAGGCGCCTCCCATTCTCGTGAGGTCCGGGGGGGCCCGCGAGGCTACGAGGCCCGCTTCTTGGCGCCGGGGGGCTCCAGGGAGCGGGCCGCGTTCTTTTTCGCGCCCATTCTACCTCATGACTTCACGGCTGGCGGGCCCCTGGCTCCCGGTCTGCCCGCTCAGCCTCGGGCCTGCGCTCAAGCCGGGTTCCCTGTCAGCTCGCGCCCGCGCGCCAGCGGCTCTCCGAGACCCTTCCCGCACACCATCCGCCGGGTGGCCGCGTCGACGCCGAGGTCTCTCGCGAGCGAGATATAGGTGAGCGCCCGGGTGACCATCGTGTGCGTCCCCATGGGGGAGTCGTAGTAGTCGGCCTGGAACGCAGCGGTGTAGAGGGCCCGGCCGTTGCTCCAGGTGCCGGCGCGCTGGGTTCGGGCGAGGTAGTCGACTCCCCGCTGGAGGGGCACGCTGTCTCCGAGGTCCTTCCCCGGAGTCGTCGCGACCAGCGCGATGAGGGCGCCCGCGGTCTGCAGGGGCGTGCTCGCGCCGCAGCCGGCCTTCGAGGCATCACGGTCGGCCTCGGTTCCATCGCCCCAGCCCCCATCCGGGTGCTGGTGGGTGAATAGGAAGTCGCGCACGGCGGTGAAGCAGGCCGAGCCCTCGGGCTCGCCTCCCACCCGGAGGGCCGGGGTGATGAACGGCAACGCCGACAGGTAGCCGGCGCGCCAGCGTCCCCACCAGCTTCCCGTCCGGGTCTGCGAGTGCCTCAGGAACTCCATCCCCCGCTTCATGGCGTCGCGGGCCTGGGCGGCCATCCCCGCCTCCAGCAGGTCCGTGGCCTCCACGGCCTGGAGCGCGAGCAGGACGCGCGCGGTGACGTCCGCCGTTGAGGCGTCGATCAGGTTGGCCTCGGAGCCGGAGGGTACCCGGGAGCCGTACGAGTAGGGTGCCAGGTGGGGAGCGGGCGAGTAGCCCCAGCCCCCATCCCGCTGCTGGGCGCGCAGGAACTCGGTCACCGCCTGCCGCACCGACACGACGAGGGCGTTCCGCGTCCTTCCCTCGAGCCCCCGCGCGAGCTTCGCGAGGCTGGCGACGACGAGCGAGGTGGAGTCGTTCTCCCCCTGGCTGGAGGCGTTGCCGTATGCCCAGTAGCCGCTGCGCTGCTGCTCCAGGACGCGCTCGACCACCTCGGCGCTGCGGAGCAGCTCGGGCTGCTCGCCCGCGACGAGCAGGGTGTCGCAGGCCCAGACGGTGTCCCAGATCTCGGAGTGGCACCACGCCTGGACGAGGCGTCCCTCGGTGGTGGGCATCCGCAGCCGCTCGATGTACGCGATGCCCCGGCGGATCGCCGGATGGGAGGGCCCATGGCCCAGGGCCCGGAGCGCGAGCAGGTTGAGCGTGGTCCCCATGACGGTCCACATCCAGGCTCCGCCGGGCTCCTGGAGCGCGAGGATGCGGTCCTCCAGTGCGTTCAATGCCTGGGAGCCACGACCGAGCTTCCGCGTGAAGGCATGGGTGGCGCGAACCCACGACGAGCGCTCGGCGGCCTTGTGGAACAGGACGGTGAAGGCCGGCAGGACCTGCACGAAGAACATCGAGATGCGGTGCCGGGGGCGCTCCAGCAGCTTCAGCTCGAGCAGCAGGCGAGTCACCCCGGGTATCCCAGGGAGCGCGGGGAGCGTCCGCGAGTGCTCCGGGTTGATGGAGTCGTACAGGATGTCCGCGACGGCCTTGAAGAACCCGCCCCCTGGCTCTTCCGTGCGCTTGCCAGAGGTGAGGAATCCCCGCGCGCGGCGCTCCGCCTGCTCCATGCGCACACGCAGCTCCGGAGCGCGCTCCAGGGCCTCCCGGTGGTGCTGGCCGAAGACCTGGAGCGAGAGCAGGACGATGCGGGTGCTGGGCCGGGTGGAGGGGCCGCCGGGGTAGGCGATGAAGCCGCCATCCACGGCCTGGTCCGCCAGCAGGTTCTCGACGAGCGTCCGCTCCCGCGTGAAGCGGAGGGGGTCCTCCTCACCGAGGAGGTTCGTCGAGAGGAGCCCCATGCTGGTGTGTATCGGTCCACCGAGGGATGGACTGTGCCAGAGGGCGTCAGGCGCCTGGCGCTGCTTCAGGTAGGTGATGCCCGAGCCGAGCAGGCGCGAGAACTCGCGGTCTGGTGTGGAAGGACGCCCCATCGTCATTGCGATGACCCCCCTTGGTCGTCGGGAACTTTCCTCCGAGGGGGAGGGAAAAGGCCAGGACCTCCTCAGTCCAGGTCATGCACCAACCCCTGCTCGTCGTCGCTGCTCCGGCCCCGGCTGGCCAGGACGCGATCGATCATCAGCTCGTGGAGCTCATAGAGCGGACGGGCCAGCTCCGGGCCCTCGAGCACGGCGATGGCCCCGGCGATGGCCTCCACGGTGGACATGCCGTAGGGGTGGGGCGAGCGGCGCAGGCGCCGGGAGTCCGGGGCGGGGGGCGGCAGGGCGAGTCCCGGCAGCCGACGCAGCTCGGGGAGGCGCTGGTACATGCGCCGGGCCTGCGTCCAGTTGCCGTCCAGCACCACCAGCCGCTCGGGTGGAGGCGTCCCGGGGGGTGGGGGCTGGGCATCCGGGAAGAGCAGCCAGGTGCCCGGCGCCGAGAGCACCGACACATCGAAGGGCTGGCCCGGGGCGCCATAGGTGAGGATGTGGCAGCGGTGCAGGGCGAGCGCCGCCAGGCGCGCCGTGTTGGTGGACTTGTTGGCTTCCTTGTTGTGGCGGACGACGAGGAAGTCGGTGCGGGTGTCCACCCGGGCAACCTCGGCGCACAGGCACAGTGCCGAGGGCAGATAGCAGTCGGGACAGCGGCCGGAGAGATCCTCCGGGGTACGGGACCTCATTTGCCCTGACGATAGCGCTGCATCAGCTCGCGCGCCTCGCGCAACTTGGCCTCGACGAAGCGATCTTCCGCGTCCGCCTCCTCATCCGGCTCCAGGGCGAGCTGGAAGAGGGCCGACAGGCTGGCCGGGTTGATGTCCAGCCACTCGGCGGTGCGGTCGAGCACGTTGCGGCGGCGGCCGGCGAAGATCTCGGGGTTCTCGTCCGGGATGCAGCGGCAGATGCGGGCCGAGTCGCTGGCCACGTCCACGTAGAGGCCGAGCACCTCGGTGTCCAGCTCGCTGGCGATGGCCGAGGCGGCCTCGGTGACGTGGGCGGCCAGGGCGTGCGCGGCGGAGCGCTCGGTCATGGAGCGCACCAGGTACACGCGCCAGCCGGCCTCCCCGAGCGTCCCGGCGGCCTCGAGCGGAGCGAGCTCGGCGGGAGGGGCGGAGATGCGCGTGAGGACGCGGCGTACGGGGGCCTCGATGTGCTCCAGCTGCGCGCTCGAGGTCGGGCAGAAGAAGACGACGCGGTACTCACGGCTGTCGACGGAGGGTTCCATTCGGGTACTGCTCCCGTGGGCGCGGTCGGGATGAAAAGAGGAGCACTCCCCGGGCCCGGAGCGCAAGCGGGTAATTGAGGGAGGGCGGACGGACTGCTACACGGGAGGCATGTCCATCACGCTCTATATCAAGAACGGTTGAACGGGTTGTAAGTCAGCGCGGGAGTTTCTCGCGCACAAGTCGGTGCAGGCGGAAGTACGGGAGCTGGTGAAGAAACCGCTGAGCGAGGCCGAGGTCCGGGCCCTGGCGGCGAGGTTGGGAGGCGTGCGGGAGCTCATCGCCCCCAAGAGGAAGGCGGAGCTGGGGACGCTGGGGGAGGAGGAGCTGGTGCGGCACCTCGCCGCGAACCCCAACCACGTCCGCAGGCCGCTCATCGACACGGGGAGTCAGCTCCTGGCGGGCTTCACCGCGGACGTGAGGGCCGCCCTGGAGAAGCAACTGGGCTGAGCCCCCGATGGGTCACCCCGTACCCGTGGGGGCGGGGCGCGCCTCCGCGGGAGCACGGGACTCGCTGGCGACCCAGGCGCCGGAGATGAGGACGACGAGGCCGCCCAGGAGTCCCAGCGACCCGAGGGCCTCGCCGAAGACGAGCTGCCCGAGGAGGGCGGCGGTGAGGGGCTCCAGGTAGGTGAGGGCCCCGGCGGCGGCGGTGGGGATGCGGCGGAGTCCGACAATGAACAGCAGGTTGGCGAAGAGGCCGCACAGGGCGCCACCACCGATGGCGAGGAGGAGGTGGGCGTCGAGCGCGGGAGGCAGGGCGCTGCGTCCGAAGACGAGCAGCAGCGCGAGGGCCGAGATGGGGGCGTGGAGGGCGGTGACGGCGAGGGGCGAGTAGGCGCGGGCGGCCACCTTCGAGGCCAGGACGTTGGCCATGTAGAAGAGGGCGCTGGCGCCGCCGAGGAGGGCGGTCCAGGAGTCGGTGAGTCCACCCTGGGGAGTGCCCAGGAGGAGCGCGAGGCCGGCGAGGGTGAGGGGGGCCCCGATGAGGGCGCGGGCGGAGCGGGGCTCGCGCAGCACCCAGGGGGCGGCGAGGGCGATGAGGAGGGGGGCGAGGTAGTGGGTGAGGACGGCGACGGCGAGGGGCCCGCGCTGGACGGCGGCGAAGTAGAGGGCGGCGTTGGCGGCGTCGGAGAGCCCGACGAGGGCGAGCGCGAGCGTGGCACGGCGGTCGCGGAGGGACTCGCGGCGCAGGACGAAGGGGGCGGGCAGGGACATGACGCCCATGACGAGCAGGGCGCTCTGGGGGCCGGAGAGCCCGGCGGGTCGCAGGAAGAGGGACCAGCACCCCCAGAGGGTGGCCCCCACGGCGACCATGACGAAGTACCTCACGTGGACTCCCGGCAGGCCGGGGCACGCGGCCCCGAGCGGGCGCGGAGAGTACCCTATGCGGGAACGGTTCGGCGGGAGGCCTTCACATGACGGGGGGCTCGGATTTGCCGCCGCGTCCGCCTCTCGACCACACGTCGATCATCAAGGAGACGACCAGCCCCACGATGGGCCAGAGCGTCCATTGCCCGTCGAACCAGTGCTGCACGGCCGAGTACCAGAGCAGCGTGGTGGGCAGGAAGATGAAGCCGAGGATGGGCCAGAGCAGCGTGTCGAACATGCCCCGGAACCAGTCGGTGAGGAACCACAGCACCAGCACCACCAGCGCGCGGGATGATGAGCGAGAAGATCGCGAACAGGACGGGCATGTTCGCCTCCAGGACGTATGCCTTCCATCCAAGGTGGGGAAGGACCCTGGAGCTCGCCAGACGCCAGAACGGAGCTGGCGGGCTGGCGCCCGGTTGCCGGACAGGCCTGGAGGCAACCGAGCGATGGGACTCCGCTCAGGGCAGCTCGGTAACGCCTCGCCCCGCCACGTCCGCCCAGCTCAGCCCGAAGCGGGCGAGGTACTTGCGCAGCCGGTCGGCGTCGTTGACGCTCTTCTTCTGGGCCCGCGAGTGCGCGAAGAGGGCCCGCCCCGCCTCGGACAGCGAGCGCGACTGCCGGCACACGGCGAGCACCTCCGCGAGCTGCACGCGGTCGAAGCGGTCCAGCTCCGCGGCCTGCTCCTCCCCGAGCACCTGCGCCACGAGGTTCACCGCCGCCTCCTGCTGCCGGGGCCCGCTCCTGGCCCACGCGGCGCGCAGCCGGTCCAGCTCCTCGTCCACGCCCTCGCGGGTGATGCGCCCGCCCGGGGCGAGCGTGGCCATGCGCGTCACCGCCGCGTTGAAGTCGCGGAAGTTGCCGCTCCACGCGCGCCTCGGGCGAGGTGGCGAAGCGCAGGAAGCGCTCGCGCGCCTCCTGGTTGATCGTCACCCGCAGTCCCATCGCCTGCGAGCGCGCTGGTCCAGCTCGTAGTCGAGGTTCGGCTCGATGTCCTCGGGCCGCTCGCGCAGGCCCGGGCAGGCGGAAGGTCCACAGGTTGATGCGCGCCAGCAGGTCCTCGCGGAAGCGCCCTGCGCCCACCTCGCCGCAGATCGCGGTTGGTGCCGGCGATGAGCTGGAAGTCGCTCTTCACCTCGCGGTCCGAGCCCACCGGCAGGAAGCGCTTCTCCTCGAGCGCGCGCAGCAGCATCGCCTGCTCGTCGGCGCCCAGCTCGCCGATCTCGTCGAGGAAGAGCACCCCGCCGTCGCGCCTGGCGCAGGAGCCCGGGCCGGTCTCCTACGCGCGCCGGTGAAGGCGCCCTTGACGTGGCCGAAGAGCGCGGACATGGCGCCGTCGCCGCGCAGCGTGGCGCAGTTGACCTCCACGAACGCGCCGCTCACCTGCCGCCGCGCCTTCTTCAGCTCGTAGATGCGCCGGGCCAGCTGCGACTTGCCGGCGCCGGTGGGCCCGGTGAGCAGCAGCGGCGCGCGAGAGCCCGTGGCCACCTGCTCGATCCGCTCGATGAGCCGGTTGAAGGCGGCGTTGCGCGTGTCGATGCCGGACTTGAGGAACGAGAGCGCCCTCGCGCTGCTCCTGCCGGAAGCGCGAGGCGAGCCGGTCGTACTTCGAGAGGTCGAGGTCGATGATCGCGTAGCGACCCGGGCCGCCTGGTCGCCTGCCGCTCGGCGGCGGCGAGGTCTGGATGAGCCGCGCCGGGAGGTGGCGGGACTCGGTCAGCAGGAACAGGCAGATCTGGGCGACGTGGGTGCCGGTCGTGATGTGGACGAGGTAGTCCTCCTGCTCGGGCTGCGAACGGGTAGGCGCGCGCGAAGTCGTAGAGCGCGCCGTAGACCTCCTCGAAGTCCCAGGGGTCCTGCGATGTCCAGCACCGGTGAGGCGCACCTCGGTCTCCGGCGAGACCTGGGCGATGTCCGTCGGCGACCTGGCGAGCCATTTCGGCATGGGCGCTCGGGTGGAGCAGCTCCAGCCGGTCCACGAGCAGGTCCTCGTGCTGGCACAGCGCGACGGTGGGGCGCCACTTCTCCCAGCGCTTCGGGCCCCTGCCCCGCGTCGAGGATGGTGCCCAGCATCCCGATGACGACCGTCTCGCGCGCCCGTGTCTTCGCCATGCGGATACGAATTTAGCCGGGGAGATAAGGAAACGGGCAGGGGAATCGTGCCTCCCCTCGGGACGGGGCTGGCACGCGGGCTGCTTTACCCCCTCGCGTGCCCGGCACGGACCGGGCGGACGGATTGCGAAGGAGCAGGTCATGCAGACGCCGCGCAACTACGAGGTGCTGTCGAACGAGGCGGGTGGGGTGCCCATCAAGGCGTGGACGGTGGGGCGTGCCGTTCGAGGACGAGGCGAAGGAGCAGCTCCGAGCCATCGCGGCCCTGCCCTTCATCCACAAGTGGGTGGCGGTGATGCCGGACGTGCACCTCGGCAACGGCGCCACGGTGGGCAGCGTGATCGCGACGGCGGGCGCGGTGATCCCGGCCGCGGTCGGCGTGGACATCGGCTGCGGGATGATGGCGGTGCGCACCACGCTGCGCGCGGAGCAGCTCCCGGACTCGCTCGGGAGGTGCGCGCGGCCATCGAGGGGGCGGTGCCGCACGGCCGCACCGACAACGGCGGGCCGGAACGACCGCGGCGCGTGGCAGGACGCGCCGGCCATGCACCGTGAGGCCTGGGCGCGCCTGGAGCCCGGCTACGACGCTGTCATCGCGAAGCACCCGCAGCATCGACCGCGGCCCGGACCTCGAGCACCTCGGGACGCTGGGCACGGGGAACCACTTCATCGAGGTGTGCCTCGACGAGGCGGCCAGGTGTGGGTGATGCTGCACAGCGGCTCGCGCGGCGTGGGGAACCGGATCGGGAGCTACTTCATCGAGCTGGCGAAGGAGGACATGCGCCGCTTCTTCATCAACCTGCCCGACCAGGACCTGGCGTACCTGCCCGAGGGGACGGAGCACTTCGAGGACTACATCGCACGCGGTGAGCTGGGCGCAGGAGTACGCGGCGACGAACCGGGAGCTGATGATGCGCTCGGTGGTGCGGGCGCTGAGGCGAGCGGGGAGCTGCCGGCGTTCGAGCTCGCCGAGGCGGCGGTGAACTGCCACCACAACTACGTGGCGCGCGAGCACCACTACGGGAAGAACGTCCTCGTGACGCGCAAGGGAGCGGTGCGGGCGCGCGAGGGCGACCTCGGCATCATCCCCGGCAGCATGGGGGCGCGCTCGTACATCGTGCGCGGGAAGGGGAACGCGGAGTCCTTCCACTCGTGCAGCCACGGAGCGGGCCGGGTGATGTCGCGCGACGGCGGCGAAGCGGCGCTTCACGCTGGAGGACCACGTGAAGGCGACGGAGGGCATCGAGTGCCGCAAGGACGCGGACGTCATCGACGAGACGCCGGCGGCGTACAAGCCGATCGACGCGGTGATGGAGGCGCAGGCGGACCTGGTGGACGTCGTGCACACGCTGCGGCAGGTCGTGTGCGTGAAGGGATAGCCCGGCATGGGAGGAAAGACATGAGGGGATAGAGACATCGAGATGCCCGCTCTCTCCGAGGCTTCGGCCGCTAGGATGAGGGAGCGGGCGTCGCTACGTGCGGGCACGAGGTTGATTGGGAGGGTTTCGAGATGATTCGCATCGATGGTTCAAAGGGAGAGGGAGGCGGGCAGGTGCTGCGCACGTCGCTGGCGCTGTCGCTGGTGACGGGGACGCCGTTCCAGATGGTGAATATCCGAGCGGGGCGCTCGAAGCCGGGGCTGCTGCGCCAGCACCTGACGGCGGTGAAGGCGGCGGCGGCGGTGGGCGACGCGGAGCTGGAAGGGGCGGAGCTGCACTCGAAGGAGCTGACGTTCCGGCCGCGGAGCCTGAAGTCCGGGGACTACCACTTCGCGGTGGGGACGGCGGGGAGCGCGACGCTGGTGCTGCAGACGGTGCTGCCGGCGCTGCTGAGCGCGAGCGGGCCGTCGACGCTGGTGCTCGAGGGGGGGACGCACAACCCGGCGGCGCCGCCGTTCGACTTCCTGGCGAAGGCGTACCTGCCGCTGGTGCGGCGGATGGGGCCGAGCGTGGAGGCCACGCTGGAGCGGCCCGGCTTCTTCCCGGCGGGGGGAGGGAAGTTCCGGGTGAGCGTGCAGCCCGCGCCCCTGAAGCCGCTTGCACTTGCTGGAGCGGGGAAACGTGGTGCGGAAGCAGGCCACGGCGCTGATTGCCCAGGTGCCGTATGTCGTGGCCCAGCGGGAGCTGGAGACGGTGGGGCGGGTGCTCGGGTGGGGCGCGGAGGAGCGACGGGTGGAGGAACTGAAGCGCTCGGTGGGGCCGGGGAACGCGCTGGCACTGGAAGTCGAGAGCGAGCACGTCACCGAGGTGTTCACCGCGTTCGGGGAGCGGGGCGTGCGAGCGGAGGACGTGGCGGCTGCCGCGGCGGAGGAGGCGCGGGTCTACCTGGAGGCCGGTGTACCTGTGGGGGAGCACCTGTGTGATCAGCTCATGCTGCTGCTGGCGTTGGCCCGTGGAGGCTCGTTCCGAACCCTGCCGCTCGATGGGCATGCGCAGACGCAGATTGAGACGTTCGCGCACTTCCTCGACGTGAGGATTTCCGTCAGGGAGGTCTCGCCTCAGGTGCGCGAGGTGCGGGTTGTGGGTTAAAACTAAATTATTACGAAATTTCTGGGGCTTTACGATGCGGCAGAGTGAATTAGGTCGGTTGCAGCAGCCCTTCCCGAAGGATGATCCACGTGGCCCGAATGAGCAGCTGTCTGATGCTCTGGGTGTCAGTGTGCCTGAAGTGCGTGCATTGGCAGAGGAACTCCAGAGAGATCTAGATCCTTCTGCTTATGGTATTGGTTGGTGGTCAGGATATGGCTTGGGAACACAACGACGGATTCTCATTGCCGATCAGATGATATTGTGTTTGGCCAGTATCAGAGATGAACCTGCGTGAGGCCAAAATTCACTTTCTGGAAGCTGGGCGGCTTTTCGACGAGAAGTCGCGAGAGCTAGTGGCCACACTTGGATTTGATTTGCTGGATGGGCCAAGCTTCCATGCTAGGCCGCTTGGAACGGCAGCTGACCACTTGGCGGGCGAACTTGCTCGCATGCACACCATCGGCGTTGTGCGTGCCGTGGCTTCTGCTCTCGATTGTTTGGCGGGTGTTGTGATCGGTGTTGGCGCGTTGAAGAAGAGCATTCTTCGTGCCGATTTTAATGAAGTCCAGAGGAATGTATTCCGCAAAATGAAGCCGCCTACAACCGATGGTGAGCGGCTTCAGTTCGAGTTGGCGGAAGCGATAGTCCGTGTAGTCGACCAGTCAGGGCCTTTGGGATGGATGGAATGGCTTCTTGATTATCGAAATATGCTGGTCCATCGTGGCCGGCACGTTGAAAGAAATCTGACTGTTGAGAGCGGAAATATCGGCGTAAGCCCTAGGCGTTGGCTTCCTTTTCGCCTACCCGCTAATGTGATGCTGCTCCCCCGTGACCCAGGTCGTGCAGAAGTAGAAGTCCTGCGCGATATGTTGGAGGTTTCTGTCCTTGAGGAGTCCGCAGAAGTGACTCTTGCTGGTATTTTGAGCAGTACACTCAAGGTGATTGCTGGGACATGCGAAGTGCTGATCGGCGTCTGGCGCCAACGTCGTGCAGCCCCAGAGATTCTTGTTCAGCCGCTTGAGCAGTGGAAAGAGGTGTCTGCTCCCCGATGCTCCATGTTTCGCGGATTTCAACCAGGAGAATACTCTCCATTGGTCGCTGGGACTATTGCCGTCAGTCCATTGTTGTTCAAAAGGATGGTGGCTGCCTCTTTTTCTGGAGGGCGTATTGAAGATGGTATTAATCGCTGGAGCGATCTTGAGTGATTGCAGGGGGCTTGGAAGGTTGAGTTGAGAGTTTCTGGGGTTTGACTTGTATGGGTGAAAAACTGGCTGAGCCGAGGGTGCGATTTTTCATTCCGCTTGAGCGGGGAGAACTCGATCTTCATTTCGAGGGTTGTTGTCTGGATTCTGCGCTGCAGGTGTTGGCGGATTCGTTTCGCCAGAATTTGGTGGCGGTCGAAACAACCGTTTCGGTACCCTTTTTCATGGCGACCGCTAGTGTGCACAAAAGAAGATTCATGCAGCTCCACATGGCGGAACGCATTCGCGCCCTCAAGCATGTGGCTCCAAGCCAGCCTCTGACGCCCGAGCTTGAAGACAGTGCTCGAAGAAAAGCCGAAGTTCGGATGGGTGATGGGTCTTTTGATTTTTCTGGGCAGATTCTTAATGAATTGAGCGCTTTTCTAGGGGATGCTGATCTGGCAGATGCTTGTCAGGAAATACTCCGACAGGGAGTGGTGCTTGCGTGGGGGGCTTTTGAGGTTCTTGCTCGCGATTTGCTGGAGACGGTAGTTAATAGGAAGTCGGTTCTTGTTGGCAGGATTATGGAGGACGAAGCTGCAAGGAAGTTGTTTGGTCTCAAGCATCTCTCCATGGAGACGCTTGCTGAGTATGGATTCAATACCTCGAATCACATGGGGACTATTCTGCTTGAGAATCATCCTGTTAACACCGTTCCTGCGATGAAGGTTGTTTTCGGGGCGCTGTTCCCGGGTGCGGAGAACGAGCGAGTTCGCTCGATGCTCGATAATCGTGACCTGTTGCTCCTGAATCAGCGGCGACATCTGATTGTTCATCGTCGCGGCTTGATCGATCGCGAATACGTGCGTCTTGCCAAAGAAGGAAATTTGGGCGAACGACTGGTTCTCTCCCCTGAGAGGCTCGAACTCGATCTCTTGCTCCTGCGAGATACGGCTGTTGCCGTGCTTCATGCCGCAGCTCGTTTGTGAACTGGGGAACTTGTCCTGCCTCATCACCTAACGAGACCTCTGGGTCCGGCCTCTCCTTTGCGACTAGTGGGACACAGGCCACGGGTCAGGCTTGATTAGATCTCCGTGTACATCGCGCCAGAGGTGCTCGCGCGATCCATGGCGTCCTTGATGTCCTCGGAGACAATGAGGACGATGGGCGGTTCTGCCTCTCGCTCGGAGCCTGGGCGTCACCGCCCGAACCCGAACCCCACCACCGGGGCCGTCCCCTGGCCATCCACTTCGCCATTCATGGGGCGCGCTCGTTCGCCCAATGCGTGGTTTAAATGGGCCCGTGGCTGACCTCACCGAAGAGCAGATGAATTCCGCGCTCCGCCGCGCCAGCGAGGAGCTGTCCTTCCCCTCCTACTACGAGGCCTGTGTCCGGCCCCTGCTGCGCAACCCCGAGGGACACTGGCCCAGGTGCTGCGCCGGGGGCTGTGAGCCGTGCGCGCAGACGCTCATCCAGGTGGCGCTGCGCACCCTGGAGATTCTCGGGACGCCTCGCGTCACGCCCATCCAGGAGTGGTGAGCACGGGCGATCCATCGCGCAGGCGCTCTTGTCCAGGGCCAGTCCCGGGGCCACGGGCGCCTCGGCGGCGAGGAGCGGGGCGCGGAAGGGCCCCGGGGTGCTGGCCTCCCTGGTGGATGAGGGGGTGGGCCTCACCCGGGAGGTGGTGGAGGCCCGGCTGGCGCTGGTGGCTCTGGAGGCGCCGGGCCCGCGTCTGCCCCGGGACGTGGCGGTGCTGGAGAAGCAGCGACCCTCTCCCGACACTCCGCCGCCCGGAGCCGAGGGCAACCCGCGTTGGGGTGAGTACGTCGCCTACTACGAGAAGCGCCTGGGGGAGCTCCAGCAGGGCAAGGCCACCAAGGCGCCTCTGCGCTGGGCGCCCGACGAGCAGATGTCCAAGGCCGTCAGTGAATTGAAGAGGGCCGTGAACGCAACCAAGAGCGAGGTTCCGGACGTGGAGGTGCTGTTCCAATGAAGCGGCTGAGCGTGCACGATTTGAAGTCGGAGGACAGTCTCCGACTCACTTTCGACGGTGCCTACGACTCGCGGGCGGCACGGGAGAGCGTACTGGAGCCCTTTCTCGAAGTGCTTGAGGAGCACGCGGGCGAGTGGATGCCAAACATTGTGGGAGGCAAGCGGCAACGGAAATACGCCCGCGCCGCCGTTTGGAAGGCCCTGGAGGAGCGGGGCAGTGAAAGATACACACATTGTGGGCTCTATTGCACGAAGTGGCCAGCGATGGACATGTCACTCGGGCTCTACCTGCCGCCTCTTCCGCCCAGGCTGGACCTCTTGCTCAAGGTGACGCCACTCTCCTTTTTTTCCGAGGCGGAGCGCTGCCGCGAGTTCGTGGAGATGGTGCGCGCGTGGGCCTCGCGCTACCCGGTCACTTATGCCATGGCCCACAGCATGGCTGACAGGGCATTGTCCGGCGCTCCCAATTTCGGCCGCGATGATGAGACTGAGTCCAGGAATGGCTTCGACAAAATCTACGAGGTGTACTGGCTCAACGTCTTCGGCCCGAAGCTGGTGGAGACCGTCGGCCGCGAGCGCATGCTGTCCACGCCGGCCTGGCGGGTGGAGGAACTGCCCAACGGGAGTGTCCTTCTGGTGACGTGGCCCACGGCCGCGGACTTCGCCAGCGAGGAAGCGCGTGAGGCCCAGGCACGTGCCCACTGCCACCTCCGGCCGGACCTGGACCCTGACACCGTGTTGCGCGCCCTGCGCGAGCGCAGCGCCACGCTCGCTCCCGTGGAGCCCCGCTTCCACCCGGACGTGGCCCCGCTCCTCTCGCGTGTCGTGGAGCGCGCCGCCATTCACGAGCGCCAGCGCAGGATTGCCGAGCTCAACGCGTGGCAGCCGCCCGAGCCCGAGGAGTGGCGCCCCGCGGACGCCGCCCTTCCTCCGGACGTGGATGACCCGGAGCGCGCCCTCGAGCACTACAGCTACCTCGCCGAGCTCCTCGTGGCCCTGCTGCACACCGAGGTGCCCTCCGTCTTCGAGGAGACGCCCGAGTCCCTCACGGATGCTGACTTCTACTTCTGGCGTGAGGAGTTCCCGACGAGCCGCCTGCGTGAAGCCATTGACGAGCGCGCGGTGCCCGCTATTGGCGCGTACGTGGGCCAGGTGCTGGTGCGCAACCTCGGAGGCCGGTGGATACCGCGCAGGAAGCTCGAGGAGGTCCAGGTGCTCGTGGGCGGGCGCGTCTGGTTTCCCTTTGTCCGGGCCCGCCACTACATGCGGTCGCGCCAAGCTCTCCTGGATTACTCCCTCACCCGGCTCTATCGCGTGGCAGAGCGGCATCGTTAGGCGATGGAAAAGAATAAAGTGACTTCAAGCGCAGTGCTCACCCTCCCTGAAGTGGTAGAGAGCCCAGGAGCCTGATTCCATGATGAGGCCTCATCGTTTCATCCTTCTCCTGTCGCTCCTGGTGGACGGAGGGGCGGTTGTTGTCCCCCAACTGAGCATCGCGGGGGCGGATGGGGGAACGGCTGCCCCTCTCCCCGGCGCCCTGGAGACGGATGGAGGAGTTGTCGCTACACCCGAGGCGGATGGAGGAACTGCCGCGCGCCCGCCCATCGTCGCGGAGGGCATTCAATGGCCCGATGAACTGCGCCCGCTGGCCACCCTGGACGGTCCTGCTGTCCTCGCGGCTCATGCCGCGCTGCAACACCTGCTGGCGAGCTTTCCAAAAGAATATGCGAAGACCTGTTCCCACTCGGCCAAGGCCATGGAGGTCGTCGTTGGCGAACAGGGGGGATTGTATTTCGTCCAGATCAACCAGCGCGTGGAGAAATGCGGGAGGTTCGCTCCCGGATTCATCCTGACGCCCGACTGGTTCGAATTGTACGCAGTCACTCCGGACGGGAAGGTGCTGGCGCGCTACCCGTACTCCCCATAGGCCGGGGAGTAGGGAATCTCCGTCAGAACAGGCGCACGCCCAGGCCCAGGCGGACCCCGTAGCCCAGCCGCGTCTGCGTCACCCCGCGCAGCTCCTTGAACACGTCCACCCCGAGCTCGCCCACCGCGGACACCGACAGGTCCTCGCCCAGGTAGATTTCCGCGCCGCCTCCGGCCAGCGGCTTGACGCGCCACGTCCCGCTCGGGCTCAGCCCCAGGTCGTACGGCACCTCCAGCACGCCCAGCGCCGTCACCGTCTCCGCCACCTTCCAGCTCGCCACCACTCCCGGGTTCACCCGGAGGAACCACCCCTCCAGGTTCTGCTCGTCGAAGTACCGGCTCCCCGTGTTCCCCGTCACTCCGAGCGACAGCTCCGGTGCCACCGCCCACGTCCCGTTCGTCCACACCTGCCGCCGGCCCACCGCCTCGCCCGTCACCGCCAGCCGCAAGTAGTCGAACCGGGCCCGCGCCCCCACCTCCCAGCCGCCCACCCCCTGGCGATACGCCACGCCCAGCTCCGGCACCCCCACCCACCCGGACACCGCCATCGCCCCGTCCGGCAACGCCGCGGGCGCCACCACCGCTCCGAAGTTCTCCTGCTTCGTCTCCAGCCTCGCCGCTTCCGTCGCCCCGGCCTGCGTCTCCGTCTCCTGCGCCACCGCCACCAGCGGCGCGAGCACCCACACCAGCATCAGTCGCGTCATAGGCCGCCCACTCTGCCGCCTCGCCCCCCGAGCCGTCGAGCGTTTCATGTCCTTCCCGGTTGACGCGTATCCAACAATTTCAAGCCCTTGGGTTCTATTGCTACACTCCTCTCCGGTATAGCCTGGGTCTCCCTTGCTTCGAGGTAGTCTTCTTTCTCAGGCTGTTGTAGTTTTTCACCGGAAGTAGAGTTCCTGGTCTCTCCGACCCGCCGCTCTAGGAGTCTCGCCATGGCCGACAGCCTGCCCCGCGCCACTGTCCTCGCGCCTGCCGCGTCGTCCGCCTCGGCTGATGTCAGCCCCCGGCGGCGCTCCACCCGGTTCCGCCCCCGCGTGCTGCTCGTCGAGGCCGACAAGGACGTGCGCTCCTCGCTGGCCATGGAGCTCGTCAGCGCCGGCTTCGAGGTGCTCGCCGCCCCCTCCATCGAGGACGTGTTCGGGGAGCTCGCCCCGGGGCGCCCGCTGCCCCACCTCGTCATCGCCAACGTCGAGCCCGCTGGCGACGGCCTGGATGGCTTCACCTTCTGCGAGCAGCTCCGCGCCGACGCCCGTACCGAGCACCTCCCCGTCTACCTGCTGGCGCGCCACGAGCAGCCCGACCACCGCCAGCGCGCCGAGGCTGTCCACGCCGACGACTACCTCCCGCAGCCCGTGCCGCCGGAGGTGGTGGTGTCGCTCGCCCGGCTGAAGGCCGGCCGCAGCTCCTCCGCTCCCGCCTACGAGGCCCACTCCGCCCGGCTGCCCCTCGCGCAGATTGTCCACGCGATGGTGTGCGGCACCCGGGAAGGCCGCGTCGAGCTGCGCGACAACGAGGGCTGGCTCTCCTTCCGCCAGGGCCACGTGGTGGACGCCTCCTTCGAGGGCGAGCGCGGCCTCACCGCCGTGCGCCGCATCCTCTTCTTCGGCTCGGGCGCCTACGCCGTCTCCTTCGGGGAGGTGCTCGTCGAGGGCAATCCCCTCCTCGACCAGAAGCTCTACGCCGCGACGCTCCTGCCGGCCGCCGAGCGCTTCTCGGCCCTGTGCGCCCGGGGCATTCCCCTGTCCGCCCGCCTCACGGTGGACTTCAAGCGGCTGGCGGACGTGCTCAAGTCCCTGCCCGACGACGTGAGTCGTGTCATCCGCCTCTTCGACGGCCAGCGCACGGTGCATACCGCGCTCCTGGAGTGCACCCTGTCCGAGGTGACGACGCTGGAGGCGGTGACGTGTCTGTACGCGCAGGGCGTGCTGGTGCCGGCCAACCTCATCGCCGAGCGCGAGCCGCCGCCGCAGGTCATCCCACCCTTCTTCGAGCCGGTGCTCTCCTCCGAGGAGGAGGAGGAGCCCTTCTCCGAGGCCTTCGACGGGACGAGTCCCTCCCAGGCGGCTTGAGTCGGGCGGGGAGGGGGCGGCTCTCGGTGTTTGTTTGACTCGGCCGGCTCCTCTGAGGGAGAAGGCGCGGCGTCGCATTCCCCAGGGAGCATCCTCCAGGAGCGTCACTTCCCATGTCCGGTCACAACCGATGGTCGAAGCTCAAGCGGTACAAGGCCGTGATGGGCGCGAGCAAGGGCAAGCTCTACTCCAAGCTCATCAAGGAGCTCACGGTCGCGGCCAGGCTGGGGGGAGGCAACCCCGACGCCAACGCCCGGTTGCGCGTGGCCATCGCCGCGGCGCGCGAGGCGAACATGCCCAACGACAACATCCAGCGTGCCATCAAGAAGGGCACCGGTGAGTTGGAGGGGGAGACCTACGAGGAGATTGTCTACGAGGGCTATGGCCCCGGGGGCGTGGCGGTGCTGGTGGAGTGCCTCACGGACAACCGCAACCGCAGCGCGGCCGACGTGCGCTCCATGTTCTCCAAGGAGGGGGGCAACCTGGGCGCCGAAGGCTCGGTGAACTGGATGTTCCACAAGAAGGGCGTCATCACCGTCAAGCCGGGTCCCTCGGAGGACCAGGTGATGGAGAAGGCCATCGAAGCCGGCGCCGAGGACGTCCTCAATCAAGGGGAGGACGGCTTCGAGGTGCGCACCGCCCCGGTCGACCTGCACGCCGTGGCCGCCAGCCTGGAGGCGGCCGGCCTGAAGCTGGGCGAGCAGAAGTGGACGTACGTCCCGCAGAACACCGTCCGGCTCGAGGGCGACAACGCCAAGAAGATGCTCAAGCTGATGAACCTGCTGGAGGACAACGACGACGTGCAGAACGTCCACGCCAACTTCGAGATGGACGACGAGCTGATGGAGTCGCTCTCGGCGTAGTGGGGCGTTCAGGCACATCGACACGGGGGCGGCGTGCGCGTTATAGGGCGGGCTGAACCCCCGTTCCGTTGTTCCCGGAGAGGCACTTGCGCGTCCTAGGCATCGACCCCGGCAGTCGCTTCATGGGGTATGGCGTGGTGGAGGAGCGGCGCGGCCGGCTGGTCCATGTGGGGCATGGCGTCATCAAGGTGGACCCGGACGACCCGCTGGAGCTGCGGCTCAAGGAGCTGCACGACTCGCTGCTGACGGCCCTGCGGCTCTACAAGCCCCAGGCGGTGGCGGTGGAGGGCGTCTTCACCTTCCGCAACGCGCGCAGCGCGCTCATCCTCGGGCACGCGCGCGGGGTGGCGCTGCTGGCCGCGGCCCAGGTGGGGCTCACCGTGCACGAGTACCCGCCGGCCCGGGTGAAGCGCGCGGTGGGTGCTGGCGGCGCGGCCGGCAAGGACGCGGTGGCGCGCATGGTGTGCACCTTCCTCAACTCGAGGAGGTCGAGCGCGCCGACGCCAGCGATGCGCTCGCGGTGGCCCTGTGCCACCTCAACCATGGCCGGGCCGCCGTGCCGGTGGCGGCGGGCAAGGTCTCGAAGTCGCGCCGCAAGTCGGCGCAGTCACAGCTCACGGACAGGCTGACGCCGTCCTACCGGCGACCGGAGGCGGGATGATCGCGGCACTGCGTGGCACCGTGCAGGAGAAGAGCCTGGACGAGGCCATCATCGACGTGGGGGGAGTGGGGTACCGGGTGTTCTTCTCCTCCCTGACGCTGGGGCGGCTGCCCCCCGAGGGCGAGCCCGTGCAGGTGCGGGTGCGCACCGTGGTGCGCGAGGATGCCTTCGAGCTGTTCGGCTTCCTCTCGCGCGCGGAGGAGGAGCTCTTCCTGCTGCTCAACTCGGTGAGCCACGTGGGGCCGAGGCTCGCGCTGGCGGTGCTCTCCGGCATGGAGCTGCCGGAGCTGGTGGCGGCGCTGGGCCGGGGCGAGGTGGCGCGCCTCACCAAGATTCACGGGGTGGGGAAGAAGACCGCCGAGCGGCTGGTGCTGGAGCTCAAGGACAAGGTGAAGACGCTGCACCTGGAGCAGGTGGCCGCGCAGGCGAAGCCGGTGTCGCCCACCTCGGGGAGCACGGCGGACCTGGTCTCGGCGCTCATCAACCTCGGCTACAAGCAGCCGCAGGCGGAGAAGGCCGCGGAGTCCGCCAGCGAGCGGCTCGGCGACGAGGCCGCCTTCCAGGCCCTGTTCCGCGAGGCCCTCAAGATGCTGCGCACCAGCCCCTGAGGCGGATGCCGCCGAGGGCTACGGTTCGCTCTTTCCGCCTTCCTCGCCCACCATCAGGGTCGTCAGCCTGTCGGTGGGCTTGGGCTTCTCGGGCTTGCCTGGTGGCTTGCTCCCGGGCTTCCGGAGCTTCGGAAGCTCGAACTTGATGAATGGCGTGCCCTTTCGCGTCTTCGTCACGACAGCTCCCCCCCGCGAGTGTTCAGCCCTCTCCGGTTCGTTATTCGGATGCGGAGAGGAATCGGCAAGGTCTGGACCATGCTCGGGTGTTGTCTGTCCGGGGGGACGAGCCTTGCGAATCGGTATCTTCGGCGAAGCGACGGATGTGCAGTGCGCGGCGGTGGCCCGCGAGGCCGCGGCGCTTGGCGCGGACACCCTGTTCCTCGAGCCCAACGCGCTCGACCGGGGTCTTCCGCTGTCCATGCTCGATGGCCGGACCTTCTACCGGGGCGAGCAGGTGGACGACCTCCGGGGCTTCTACCTCCGCCACATCCCCGCGCCCTACGCCCCGAGCGTGGAGCGCGACGGCGAGCTCGTCCTGTATGAGGACTGGTTCACCACCTTCATGCACTCGCGCGAGCGGGCGACGTACTTCATCGCGTGGTTGCTCCAGCTCGCCCACCGGGGCGCCACGCTGGTCAACGGCCCGCATGCGGCGAGCGTCATGCAGTACAAGCCCTTCCAGCTTCACGTGCTGCGCGGCCTCGGGGCGCGGGTGCCTCGCACGCTCATCTCCAACGACCCCGCCGCCATCCGCGCCTTCCATGCCGAGGTGAAGGACGTCATCTTCAAGCCCATCATGGGCGGTGCCATCACCCGGACGCTGGATGACGAGGCGCTCGGGCGGCTCGAGGACGTCACCGCCTCGCCCGTCATCTTCCAGGAGCGCGTGGGGGGAGAGGACCTGCGCATCATGCTGGTGGGGGAGGAGCTCGTGTCGTCGGTGGCCATCGAGACACCGGCGCGGCATCTCGACTTCCGGGCGGACCCCGTCTACAGCGGGGGCGAGGCCACCTATCGGGAGGTCCGACTCCCCGAGCCCGTGCAGCGCTTCTGCCGGGAGGCGGCGCGCGCGTGCGGCCTCACCTTCGCGGGCATCGACATCAAGCACGAGGGGGACGACTGGGTGTTCCTGGAGCTCAACAGCTCGCCCATCTACCTGGATGTCGAGCTGAAGCTGGGACACCCCATCAGCCGAGCCATCGCCCGGCGAGTGGTGGAGGCGGGCACGTGGCCCGCTCAGAAATAGACGACGGGGACCTGGGGCTCCGGCTCCACGTCCGGGGTGCCCTCGCGCTTGCGCTGGCAGGAGGCGCAGCACTCCGCCCAGGGAACGATCTGCAGGCGCTCCAGGAGGATGGGGGTGCCACAGTCTTCGCACTGGCCATAGGTGGCGCCGCCCGCGGCCAGCTTCGCCAGGGCCCGGTCCACCCGGGGGAGGAGCACGGGGTCGCGCTCCTCGCCTGATTCCGCCGCGTCCCGGAGCTGGAGCTGTTGCTCCTCGTCGAGCGAGCTCCACACCCACTCGGGCGGCTCCTCGCCGGACATGACGTAGCGCAGGGTGTGGAGCTGGTACTCGGCCTCGCGGCGCTGGGCCTCGCGGCGCATGCCCATCAGCGCCGGGTTCTCCAGCAGGCGCGAGAGGCGGGTCTGGATCTCCCGGCGGAGCGCGGCGTCCTGGTTGATGAACTCGATATAGGCCTCGGGAGTCACGCCCCGGGGCTCGCAAACCTGCTGGAGCACACGCTCGAAGATCGGCTCGATGCCAACGTTGGCCGCGGTGGCGATCCACCCGGTGGACGAGGCCAGCGCATCGAGTGTGGAGAGCACCGCCCGGTGCACCTCGAGCCACTGGGAGGGGGGACCTTCTGGGGAGCCGATCGTCATGCCTGGGGGGCATCTAATCACACAGGGCCGGGGCACACACCCCGTCCATGTGTTCAGCGTGTCAGCGTGAAGGCTCCGATGAGAGCGCCTTGGGCCAGCAGAGCCAGGGGACGAGCGGGGCCGCGAGCGGGGGCGGGAATGGCTCATGGGCGCGACCGGATCATGCCTTGGGCGTACGGCTTCACTTGAAACCGGGGAGGGCTCGGGGCCAGATAGGGGGAGGGAGTGTCAGGAGGGTGTCGAAATGTCCGGTGCTTCGCGGTGGTGGGAGAGTGCGAAGGAGTGGGTGGGGAAGTTGCCTTCGGGGCTCTCCAGTGAGGTCTCGGTGGACGTGGCGCGCAAGCGGCTGCGCCTGTCGCATGCGCGGGTGGAGGCGCTCACCCGGCGGGCACTGCGGGACGTGAAGGCGCTCACGGTGGGGGACTGGGCCAACCTGCCGCAGGCCTACGACGTGCGGCTGGCGGTCTCCGGCTGGAAGCTGCGCGTGGAGGTGTCCCTCGAGCGGCTGGAGCTCGCCTCGGGCCGCTACCACCTGACGCTGCGCACCCCGGGCCGGGTGGACCTGGAGGAGTCGAAGATGGCCTCCGCGCTGATGCAGGGCGTGCTGCGGGTGGGCGGGGGCAGGGCGGCGCTGCGCACGATGCTGGAGCAGGTGCTGCCGGAAGGGCTGGGCTGGGACGGGCAGCGCTTCACGGTGGCCGGGGCCCTGCCGAAGGAGGGCGTGGTATCGGCACGTCTCTTCGAGTCCACCTCGCTGATGGTGAACGCCGAGCACGTTCCGGAGGGCGTGTGGCTGTCGGCCGAGGCCTGGCCGGGCCTGATGGACCTGATGCAGGCCGTGCTCAGCGTGGACCTGCCGCGCAAGCCGCCGGGGACATGAACGAGGCGGAAGTGGTGACGCGCCTCCCCTCATGACGCCGACCCTGCTTCAGCGGGCGGTGGAGAGCACGTCCACGTACAGCGCCCTCACCTGGTCGGCGAGCGCCACCGGATCCGGACCGAACGATTCGGGTGGTAGGGGCGGCAGCACGCGCACGCGGATGGAGGCGCGAGGGCTCATCCACGGACCATCGCCCTCCACGAGCTGCGGGGTGCCCTCGATGACCACTGGCACCACGGGCACATGCTCCTCCAGTGCGAGCTGGAATGCGCCGCGCTTGAAGCGCAGCAGCTCCCCCTGCGAGTAGGTGCCCTCGGGGAAGATGAGGACCGGCATGCCCCGGCGCAGCCAGCGGCGGCACGGCTCGAACATTTGGAGCATGGAGGAGGACTGGCCGCGGGTGACGGCCACGTAGCCCAGCAGGCTCATCATCCACCCCACGATGGGGATGGAGAACAGGGACGACTTGGCGACGAACTTGTAGGGGTGGAACAGGCCCATGGCGGCGAGGATGTCCGCGACGGACTGGTGGTTGGCCACCAGCACGCAGGGGCCGCGAGGCAGCAGTTCCCGCCCCTCCACTCGAGTGCGCCAGCCCGGGGACAGGTGCAGCCACAGCCCGAAGCACCAGCGGCAGACCAGGGCGTGCAGCCACCGCCGGTCCGGGTCCAACGGGTACGCGACGAGGAACAGCACCAGCCCGAGCGTGAAGAGCACCGGGGCGGTGAGGAGGAAGACGAGCCAGAACCAGGCGGTGACGACGTATCTCATGGCGAGGGGCGGGGGAGATCGCACACGCGAGGGCCCCGCGTCCACCTGGGGAGCGGCAGGTTCGATTCCCG
>CAVYSY010000035.1:0-99481 GCA_963771175.1 uncultured delta proteobacterium | reverse complement strand
TACATCCACGACCTCGAAGCGATGCACGGCTGGCTGAAGCTGGACCTCGTCCACAACTGCTTCCTCATGGGCGAGGAGGTGGGCGAGCTGTTCAAGGCGGTACGCAAGTACAACAAGCTGTACGACGAGGGCCGGAGCACCCCGACCGAGGAGGCACGCGCCCACCTCGGCGAGGAGATGGTCGACGTCCTCAACTACCTCCTCGCCATCGCCAACCGCGTCGGCGTGGACGTCGAGCAGGCCTTCCGCGAGAAGAACGCGCGCAACCAGACGCGCACCTGGACCTGAGTCCGCGAGCGCCCGCTCTCGCCCCTCCCCCCGAGCTTGCGTAGCCCCCCTGAAGAGGGCTCAAGATGGAGGGGTGAGCCGTCCCCCTCCCCCCGCCGAGCCAGCCCCTTCCCCCCCTCCCACCCTGGAGCAACGCTACCTGGAGTTGGAACGACGCTGCCGTCGAGCTGGAGGCCAAGGCCGCCGGCCTCGACGCCATCACCCGCCTCGCCTCCTCCCTGCTCCACTTCCAGACGGACATCGACGACATCCTCTGGGACGTGGCCAACGGCACCGTGGCCCACCTCGACCTGGAGGACTGCGTCATCTACCTGCTGGACGAGGAGCGCCAGCACCTCATCCAACGCGCGGCCTACGGGCCGAAGAACCCACAAGGCAGGGAGATCCTCGACCCCATCCGCATCCCGTTGGGCCAGGGCATCGTGGGAACGGTGGCCGCCACCGGCAGGCCCGCGCTCATCCCCGACACCCGGGAGGATCCCCGCTACATCCGCGACGACAAGATGCGTCTGTCCGACTCGCCGTCCCCCTCTTCTTCCGAGACGAGGTCATCGGGGTGCTCGACTCCGAGCACTCCCAGGTGGGCTTCTTCACCGAGGAGCACCTCCACCTGCTGACCACCATCGCGTCCATGACGGCCTCGCGCATCAGCCGCGCGCTCCTGGACGAGCAGCTCCAGGACGTGCGGCGGGTGACGGACTCCATCATCGAGACGGCCCTGGACGCCATCGTCACCGTGGACGTGAAGGGCCGCGTCATCGCCTTCAACCGTGCCGCCCAGTCCATCTTCCGGTGCTCGGCCTCGGACGCCCTGCTCCAGCCCCTCTCCCGCTTCCTTCCCGGGTACGACGTCTCCGGTGCCCCCCAGGGATTGATCGAGCTGACGGGCGTGTGCGCCGAACGGCACGCAGGTCCCCGTGGAGGCCTCGGCCTCCCGCGTCCTCGGTCGGCGGAGAGCAGCTCACCACCCTCATCCTCCGCGACATCTCCGAGCGGCTACGTGCCCAGCGGCAAATCGAGGCTCAATCAGGGCCTGGAGGTCCGGCATCGCCGAGCGGACCCGGGAGCTGAGCGAGGCCAACCACCAGTCGGAGCGGCTGCTGCTCAACGTGTTGCCCCAGCCCATCGCCAGCGGCTCAAGCGGGGCGAGCAGACCATCGCCGAGCGCTTCGAGGACGTGACGGTGTTGTTCGCCGATCTGGTGGGCTTCACCCGCTGGGCAGGCCCCATTCCACCCGAGCAGGTGGTGGAGGTGCTCGGCCATGTCTTCACCGCCTTCGACGCCCTCACCGCGCGTCACGGGCTGGAGAAGATCAAGACGATCGGCGACGCGTACATGGTGGCGGCCGGCGTCCCCGCGGCGACCGTGGACCACCGCGAGCGTGTGGCCCGGATGGCGCTGGAGGTGCTCGAGACGCTCAATCGGATCAGCGAGGCCGGTGGCCGCTCGACGTGCGGATCGGCCTCCACACCGGTCCGGTGGTCGCGGGAATCATCGGCACCCACAAGTTCGCCTATGACCTGTGGGGAGACGCGGTGAACATGGCCAGCCGCCTGGAGTCGCACGGGCTGCCCGGCCGCATCCACGTGAGCGAGCCCACATACCTGGCCCTGCGCGAGCACTTCGACTTCGAGCCGCGGGGCCAGGTGGACATCAAGAGCATCGGGCCGGTGCGGACCTGGCCGAGTTGTCCGGGCTCCGGCCGGCCGACACGTGAGGCTCTTCTATGACGGAGGGGGCCCGGGCCGTGCGCTCCCACGCCGCCCGCTGCGTGTTGCGCAGGAAGCGCCAGAAGCCCACCACGATCGCCAGGTTCATCGTCACGAAGTAGTAGGCCACCGACGCCACCCTCTTGGCCGACCCCCTCAGCGCCCCCTTCTTCCCCAGGTACGCCAGCGCGTAGAACAGCACCTGCCCCATCAGCGTGAGCTGGTAGAAAGTCCTGCTCAGCAGGAAGAGATTCGCCAACAACGCCAGGGCCATCAGCACCGGCGCGCACCAGCGCAGCAGCTTGTGCGACCAGAAGGCGAACGCCGGGAAGCCCGCCAGTGGCGAGAGCAGCCCCGGCACCAGCTTCAGGCTCTGGAAATTGCCCGCCGCGATGCGCGCCCTCCGCCCGAACTCCTTCCGGTAGTCCTCCGTCGTCTCCTCGTGCGCCACCGCCTCGGGCTCGTAGACCACCTTGTAGCCCTTCTCCAGGATGCGCAGCGGAATCACGAAATCGTCGACGATCGTCGACGGCGGCAGCGTGTTGAACAGCGAGCGGCGGATGGCGTACAGCCCGCCGTTCGCGCCCACCACCGCCCCGCGCTTGCCCTCGTAGAACTTGATGAGCGACTCGTAGTTCCAGTACGTGCTCTCCTCGTACTCGGCCTTCGTCGGGTTGAAGAGCCGGAGCTGCCCGCACACCGCCCCCACCTCGGGGTCCTCGAAGTGCCGCACCAGCCGCTTCACCGCCTCCGGTTCGATCATCGTGTTCGCGTCCGACAGCAACACGATGTCCCCCTTCGCCAGCGGGATGCACCGGTTGAGCACCGACGTCTTCCCCGCGCGCGGCGCCGCCGACAGCCGCACCCGCTCGTCCGCGCACCGCAGAACCAGCTCATCCGTCCCGTCCGTCGAGCCGTCCGAGCCGATCAGCACCTCGAAGCGCGCCGCCGGATAGTCCAGCGCCAGACTGTTGCGCAGCTTCTCCTCGATGCAGCTCGCCTCGTTGTAGGCCGCCACCACCAGGCTCACCCGAGGCAGCTCGACCGGCTGCTCCCCGCGGCGACGGCTCCTCCCCGAGCGCATGTAGCTCACGTTGTGCCGCACCTGCGCTATCCCATCCAAGGCGAACAGCACCACCGGGTACAGAAAGTACGTGTGCACCAACAACACCGCGCACACCAGAACACCAGCTCCGCCATCACCCCTGCCTCCCCCCGCCCCTCGAATCGCATCCACGCGTGGCTCAGGGGAGCAAGGCACGTACCACCCGCTCGGTGGGAACTTCCTTTCCTCCCCGGAGGACGGGAGGTGAACACCCCGGGTCAGGGCGAGGGAGCGGATCGGGAGCGGGCGAGGGAACGGACTCGGGCGCGGGCGCGGGAACGGACTCGGGCACGGGAGCGAACTCGGGCACGGGAGCGAACTCGGGCACGGGAGCGAACTCGGGCACGGGAGCGGGAGCGGGCTCCTGGCTCGCCTGCTCCAGCTCCTTGGCATGGTCCTGGAGCTGCCGGGCCAGCTCGTGCTTGGGATTGAGGGTGAGGACGGTGTCCAGCAGCGCCTGCGCGTCGGCCGGATGCTCGCGCCGCAGGGCGAGCCGCGCCCCCAGCACGTAGGTGCGCAGGAAGGAGCTGTTCGCCTCACGCAGGTAGCTTCAGCGCGGAGTCGGTCTCGGCGAGCTGGTTCTCCGTGTTGGAGGCGTTGAGGACGTACTCCGCCATCGTCAGCGTGCTCCAGTCCTGCTGCCCGCCCTGGGCGAGCTGCACGGCCAGACCCGGGAGTCTCGGCCGAGCCCAGCACGGCGCTCAGCAGCGCCCGGGCCCGCAGGCGGGACTGCGCGCGCTCCTTCGCCTCGTCCTTCGTCTCCTCGGGGAGCAGGCGCCGCCAGCCGCTTCACCAGCTCCAGGGCCTGCTTCGAGAGGCCGCGTTCCGCTCCTGGATCGGCACCAGTTGGCTCTCGGCGGCGGTCACCTCCTCGCGCATCGCGTTGACGCGACTCTGCCAGTCCGCCGGGGTCTGGGCCTTCGTGAGGGTGCTGATCTGCTCCCGCAGCCGCGCCAACTTCGCCTCGAGCGTGTTCACCTGGACGCGGGTGTCATCCAGGTGCATGGCGAGGGCGATCGCCATCTCCGTCTGGAGCTCGACGCTCGTGGGGTGCGTGCCCGACAGGTTCTTCAAGCGGGAGAGGGCGTCCATCTGCGACGTCGTGTCGTCGCGCCGCAGCATCACCACCGCCTCGTCCTTGGCGACCAACACCTCACGCGGCACCGCGTTGGACTTCCCACGCCAGAGCGGCGAGGTGAAGAACGCCGTCAGGGCAACCACGAGCACGCCCCCCGCGATGAGCAGGACACGGCCCCGGCTCTTCTGGGGACGCGCGCCGCGATCCTCGTTGGCGTTCGCACGCGGCGCGTCGAGCAGCTCCGGCGGCAGCTCCAGAGGCTTGGACAAACCCGGCGCGGACGGTCCCGGCCCCGGCACCTCCGAGGACGCACTCTCCGCGGAAGACGAGCCCTTCGCCATCAGCTCCGAGAGCGGGCGGTTCAACTGCTCCAGGATCTCCTCGGGAAGCTCGATGGGCGTCGTCGCCGCGACCGCCACCACCGGCGCGGACGGGGCCGGGGCCAGGACGGGAGGGACGGGACGGCGGGCCCCTGGGGCGCGTTCCGGGGCAGCATTCCCGGGGGCTGCACGGCGGGCTCGCCGCCTTCGGCCCGGGTCCGCTGAGCGGCGGGAGCGGCTCGGGACCTCGATCCATGGACGGGCCGGGCAGCGACTCCACCCCCTTCAGCGACACATCCATGTCGGACTCGAAGTCCGAGAGGTCGCCGAACAGCTCCGTCATGGACACGGCGACGAGGCCGCGACCGGAGCCTGGCTCACGGGCGGCACCTGCGGCTGCGGCACCGCACCAAACACCTGCGTCGCCGACACGGCGGGCGCCGCGCCGACCTGGGGCCCGGCCGCGGGGGAGGCCGCGGGAACGGAGCCGAAGGGAGGCGTCTTCGAGGGGGTCGACGGCTTGGGAGCGGGCTGCGGCACCGCGCCGAACGCCTGCGTCGTCATGAGCGGGAGCCGCACCCCGGGGGTCTGGCGGCCTGGAGCGTGTTGCCCGCGACCTGGGGCTTGTTGCCCGAGGGCGCCACGGGAGCTGGCTGCGGCACCGCTCCGAACGCATGCGTCGCCAGGGGCCGGCAGCGGGCTCTTGCCGTAGGGCAGCGTGGCGTTCAAGTCGCGGGCCGCGGGTTTCGCTGCCGCGGGCTTCGCGGTCGCGGGCTTCGCTGCCGCGGGCTTCGCCGCCGCGGGCTTCGCGGCCGGAGTCCGCACCGGAGCGACGGAGGGCACCGAAGGAACAGCGGGCACCGGGGCGATGGCGGGAACCGGGCTGCCAAAGACCTGCGTGCTCTGGGTGGTCGCCTTGGCCGGAGGGGCCGCGGTGAAGACGTGGCTGCAGCGGGTGCACTGCACCGGCACGCCCCCGGGCGGTAGCAGCCGGGGATCGAGCGCATACTGCATGGAGCACTTTGGGCAGGCGATCTGCACGGACGGTGTTTACCACACGCCTCGGAGGACGTGGCTCCTACCTGAGCTCCGTTGTGGCCTGGAGGGTCTCCAACCGGGCGGCACCCACCCCCGGCACGCCCGCCACCTGCTCCCAGGACACGAAACGGCCCGCCGCCTCGCGCTCCCGCACCAGCCGCCGGGCCAGCGAGGACCCCACCCCGGGCACTCGCGCCAGGTCGGCCTCGGACACGGTGTTGAGGTCCAGCTTCTGTCCCAGCAGGAGGCGCTGGGGGGCGGAGGGGATGGCACCGTCACCACACACCGCCACTCCGTCCACCACACGCACCGCGCCGGGCTCACAGTCCAGCGCGGGCTCGGAGCCCGGCCAGCGCCCGCGTGCCAGCACGCCCAGGCCCAACAGCCCGAGCGCGGCCACCGCGAGCGCGCCCGTGCGATTCACCGCTCAGCTCGCCGCGGGCGCCTTGTCCAGACCGAACGCCGTGTGCAGCGCGCGGACGGCCAGCTCCGTGTACTTCGACTGGATGAGGCAGGAGACCTTGATCTCCGAGGTGGAGATGATCTGGATGTTGATGCCCTCGCTGGCGAGCACCTGGAACATCTTCGCCGCCACGCCCGAGTGGTTGCGCATGCCCACGCCCACGATGGAGACCTTGGCGACGTCGTCGTCCGTCTCCACGCCGCCGGCATGGACGTCCTGGGTCACCCGCGCGACGACCTCCTTGGCCTTGACCAGGTCCGTCTTGCCCACCGTGAAGGTCAGGTCCGTGCGGCCATCCCGGGAGGCGGTCTGGACGATCAGGTCCACCACGATGTTCTGCTCGTCGAGCGCGCCGAAGATCTTCGCGGCCACGCCCGGCACATCCGGCACGCCGCTGATGGCGAGCTTCGCCTCGTTCTTGTCGTAGGCGACGCCGCTGACAACCACGTTCTCCATCGACTTGTCCTCCTCGCACACCAGGGTGCCGGGGTCGTCGAGAAGGAGGACTTCACCCAGAGCGGCACCTTGTACTTCATCGCGAACTCGACCGAACGGATCTGCAGGACCTTGGCGCCCAGCGCTGGCCAGCTCGAGCATCTCCTCGTAGGAGATGCGATCCAGCTTGCGCGCCGCGGGGCACACGTTGGGGTCGGTCGTGTAGACGCCGTCCACGTCCGTGTAGATCTCGCAGGCATCCGCCTTGAGCGCCGCGGCGAGCGCCACCGCCGTGGTGTCCGAGCCGCCGCGCCCCAGCGTGGTGACGTTGCCCTGCTCGTCCAGGCCCTGGAAGCCGGCCACCACCACGATGTGCTTCTGTTTGAGCGCCTCGACGATCTTCTCCGCGTCGATGCGTTTGATCCGCGCCTTGGAGAAGACGTTGTCGGTGACGATCCGCACCTGGTGGCCGAGGAAGCTGGTGGCCTGGCCGCCCTGCGCCTGGATGGCCATGGCGAGGAGGCCGATCGACACCTGCTCGCCGGTGGCCACCACCACGTCCTGCTCCCGCTCGCTCGGCCGGTCGGTGATCTGGGAGACGAGCTTCAACAGCCGGTTCGTCTCCCCGGACATGGCGGAGACGACGACGACCACGTCGTGCCCGGCGGCCTGGGCCGCGATGCAGCGGCGCGCCACGTTCTTGATGCGGTCGGTGTCGCCGACCGACGTGCCGCCGTACTTCTGGACGATCAGTGCCACGTTGGCTGGTTCCTCCTGGAACGGTGCGTCAAGCTAGTGAGGTGTCTTCCGGCTGTCAAAAGCTGCCGGAAGCTCGCGGAGCGGACGGGCTGCACACGGCAAACTGTTGGGGTATAGGGACGCGCCTCATCGTACCGCCGCACCCGCTGCGTCTGGAGCCCGCACATGTACCGCCCCCGCCTTCTGATCGATGGTGACACCCTCCGCCTGGAGGAGATCCTGCAGGTCGCTCGCAACGAGCTGACCGTGGAGCTCTCCCCCGAGGCCAAGGCCTGCGTCCAGGAGTCGCGCGAACTGGTGGACCGCGTCGCCGCCGGGGACACGCCCTCCTACGGCATCAACACCGGCTTCGGCACCCTGGCCGAGGTGCGCATCGACAAGAAGGACCTGCGCGAGCTGCAGCGCAACCTCATCCTCTCGCACGCGGCCGGCGTGGGCACGCCCCTGTCCATCCCCGAGGCCCGCGCCCTGCTGCTGCTGCGCTGCAACGTGCTCGCCAAGGGCTACTCCGGCATCCGCCTGGAGACGCTGCAGCTCGCCCTGGACATGCTCAACCGGGACGTGGTGCCGGTGGTGCCCGAGCGCGGCAGCGTGGGCGCCTCGGGAGACCTGGCGCCGCTGGCGCACCTGGCGCTCGTCTTCATCGGCGAGGGCGAGGCCTTCTACCAGGGCCAGCGGATGCCGGCCCGGAATGCGCTGGAGCGCGCCGGGCTGACGCCCGTGGTGCTGGAGGCCAAGGAGGGCCTGGCGCTCGTCAACGGCACCCAGGCCATGTGCGCCGTGGGCAGCCTGCTCCAGCTCCGCGCCGAGATGCTCTGCCAACGTGGCGGACATCGCCGGCTCCATGACGCTGGAGGGCCTGCTGGGCAGCCACAAGCCCTTCATCCCGGAGATCCAGGACGTGCGCCCCCACGAGGGCCAGAAGGCCTGCGCCGCCCACCTGCGCCGGCTGCTCGCGGGCAGCGAGCTGGTGGAGACGCACATCAACTGCAGCAAGGTGCAGGATCCCTACTCGCTGCGCTGCATGCCCCAGGTGCACGGCGCGGCGCGCGAGGGACTCGCCTTCGCGCCGGCGCATCCTCGAGGTCGAGGTCAACAGCGCCACCGACAACCCGCTCGTCTTCGTGGACAGCGGCCGCATCGTCTCGGGCGGCAACTTCCACGGCCAGCCCCTCTCGCTGGCCCTCGACGTGATGGCCATGGCGCTCACCCAGCTCTCCTCCATCAGCGAGCGCCGCGTGGAGCAGCTCGTCAACCCCTCGCTGTCCAACCTGCCGCCCTTCCTGGCGAAGAACTCGGGGCTCAACTCGGGCTTCATGATCGCCCAGGTGACCAGCGCGGCCCTGGTCGCCGAGTCCCGCGTGCTGTGCCACCCCGCCTCGGTGGACTCCATCCCCTCCTCCGCCGGCCGCGAGGACCACGTCTCCATGGGCATGACCGCGGCGCTCAAGGCCGCCAGGTCGCGGAGCTCACCCGCACGTGCCTCGCCATCGAGATGCTGGTGGCCAGCCAGGCGCTGGACTTCCGGCTGCCGGTGAAGGCCGGCCGCGGGCCTCGCGCCGCGCACGAGCTGGTCCGCAGCCGCGTGCCCACCATGGAGAAGGACCGCGAGATCCACCGCGACATCGAGGCCGTCTGCGAGCTCATCGACTCCGGCGAGCTGATCCGCGTCGTGCGCGCCGCCACGGCCTGAGCAGGTCAGTCCTCTTCGGCGTCGAGCGATTGCCAGACGGGGCGCACCTCGCGGGTCAGGGTGCCCTCGGAGGGGATGTCCAGCTCCTCGCGGTGGATCCGTGACCCCACCTCCTCCGAGATGAGGAGGAGCGTGGCTCGGCCCGGAGGGACGTGGTGGAGCACCCACTGCACGTCCGACTCCCCTTCCGGGTAGGCGTTCGGACTACCACTGAGCGCCCGCTCCAGGTCGGAAGAGCTCGCGATGGGAAGGGTGCCGCCGGGCCGGAGCCACACGCTGCGGACCCGCTGCTCGGCCTTCACCACCAGCCTCACGGTGGCACCGCCCGGCTCTGCCTCGAAGGTGAGGGACACCCGGCCGCTGGCGGGCACCTGCACGCGCCGCGGGTGGAAGAAGACGGGCTGGGCGTCGCCCTCGATGGGAGACACCCTCACCGTGTAGTGGCCCGGCTCCAGGCCACTCAGGACGTCGGTGCCGTCCGGGACGTAAGCACCCCTGCCGCCGCCCTCGTCCCGTTCGAAGTCGAGTTGGGCTCCCATGAGTCGGCCCTGGGCATCGTGCACGCGCACCTCGACCCGAGCCCCCGCATCCAACCCCACGGTCACCTCGTCCGTCCGGTCATCCAGGGACAGGCGCCGCGACAGGTACTCCTCGTGCTCCACCAGGAGCGCGAGGGGCCGGTCCTCCACGTTCGACAGCTCGAAGGAGCCATCCTCCCCCGCGAAGATGTAGCGCCAGACACGCGAGGTGGGGCTCGTGGACGCCAAGGTCGCGTCGGTGAACCGGATGACCGCGGGCACGGGCGCGGACGTCTCGGCGTCCAGGACCCGGCCCCTCACCGTCCGGCCCGGGCCCATCCGGAGCTCGCCCAGGTCCACGTCGAGGCCTTCGCGGACCGGCACGGAACGCTGCACCGGCGCCATTCCCGAGGCGTAGAGGGTGAGCTTCTCGACACCGGAACTGGAGAAGGACACGGCGAAGGATCCGCCCGAATCCCTCCGGGACTCGCCGTTCACCTCGAACCGGGTGATGGGGGCGCCCTTCGCGTCGACGAGCCTCCCGCGGATGTGCCCCAGGCGCTCCAGGACGAGGCGGACCTCCGTGGTGCCCGCGCTCACGCGGAGGACGGCGTCATCCGGCGATTGATAGCCCTCCTTCCGGGCGGACACGTCATACGCATCCGCCACGAGGTGGTGCAGGGTGAAGCGTCCATCGGGACCCGAGCGCACGTCCATCGGGACGTCCTTCACCACCATCACTTCCTTCGGGTCCTCGCCGCGCCAGGAGGGCGACGAGGACGGGAGCGCGTGGAGGAAGGCTCCGGCGACAGGTTGGCCCGCGCCATCCACGACCACCCCGGACAGGGTCCGCCCCTTCTCGAGCCTCGGGGAGACCTCCACCTGCTCACCGTCCTTCACCTCGACGGGGAGCGCGGTCGAACGATCCACGCTGGCCGCCAGGAGCGTCGCCTCCAGCATGTAGCGGCCCGGAGCCAGCCCCCGGAGCAGGAAGTGCCCCACCTCGTCCACATGCGCCGTCCGCACGGCGCCGCCCTTCCCGCCCAGTTCCCACAGCTCCACCCAGCCCTGGGTGACCGGGATGCCCTGGTCGTCCGTGAAGGTTCCCGACACCGAGCCTCCCCGGCGCAGGACCACCCTGATGCCCTCGGAGGGTGCCCGGACCTCGAGCTGCTCGGGCAGAACGGACTCGTCCTGGATGTCGATGACGTAGGGACCCGGACTGGTGGCGTCCAGCACGAAGCGGCCGTCCTCATCGGAGCGGGCATACGCCGCCGTGCTGCCATGCCTCGGGTTCGGGCGCCCGGGATTCAGGAGGGAGATCCCGATATGCGCAAGGGGCTGCCCGTCGGTGTCGACCACCGTCCCATGAACGGAGGCAGCCCGCGCGAGCGTGAAGTCCACCGGCCCCGAGCCCGCCTCCAGCTCGCGCGCCAGGCCGAACGCCCGCAGGTGCCGCTCCGCGAGGAGCTGGAACTCATGGAGGCCGGGCTCCACTGGGCCGAGCCGATAGCGCCCATCCGGACCTGTGCGCGTCCTCTGGGGCCAGAGGTGCGTCCCCGCGAGGATCGCGCCCACGTGAGCGTCGGGCACGGGGCGTCTCGCGTCATCGAAAACCGTGCCCTCCACGAAGAACGCTTCGCCCAGGTGGAGCACGACCTCGGGCCAGGGCGAATCCTCCGCCAGCGCGAGCTGCGCGAGCGCTGAGCGTCCTGCCTCCTCCGCGGTGAGTCTGTAGCGATCGGAGGCCAGGAGCTCGAAGAGGAAGCGGCCCTCCGCGTCCGTCTTCGCCACTCGGGTGTCGCCCCCCGACTCGGACCGAGGCTCCAGGCGCACCTCGACGTCCGGCGCGGGCGCTCCACCCGACAGCACGCGGCCGGTGAGTCCATGTGGGCGGAAGAGCACCAGCCGTGACTCCGGCCCGTCCAGCGTGTCGGAGGTGAAGAGTCCAGGGAGCCAGCCCTCCGCGTGGATGGCGAGCAGGTAGCGAGACGACGGAAGCGGGCCGATGCGAAAGTGGCCGTCCGCGCCAGCGCGCGCATCGAAGAACCGGGTGTGTCCCGCGTGAATCACCGTCACCCGAGCGTCGGGCACGGGGACCTGCCCGCCGAAGACGGAGCCCTCCAGCGTGAGGCCCTCCCCGAGCCGCAATTCCACGCCCTCCACCCCCGCGGGCACGCCGGGCCGCGACACCGCGCCGTGCTCCCCCAGGGCCCAGAGCGTGAAGGAGCCTCTCGACAGCCCCTCGAGGACGAAGGTCCCATCTCCAGCCGTGATGGACTCCGCGTAGACGGGCGCCTCGCCCTCGCGTGCGCCCGTGAGCTCCAGGATCAGCGGGGTGGCTCGCTCCAGGCACTCGGGAAGGAGCCGGAGCTCGGCGACCCACGGGACGACTGTCTCGTCCGGCGGGCACGGCAGCTCCGACAGGGTCTGTCCCGCTTCGGGCCGCGACGCGGAGACACGCACGCCAGCGACCGGGCCACGGTCATCGAGCACCACGCCACGGATGCGGAAATCGCCACTCGGAAGGGCCGCGGGCGAGGCGCCAAGGTGTCCCGGGCGCGAGCCGGGCACGACGGAACCCGACAGGGACTCCGATCGGGTGGACCCGGGACGAGGGCTCTTGTGAAACACGAGCCCCACCGCGAGCAGGAGCCCCGTGACAGCCGCGACCCCCAGCACCCCTCCGCGCATGCGTGCTCTCTCCAAGGTGGCGGCGAGGATAGGGGATCGCCCCGATGCCGTGCTCCCCAAAGATGGCGCTTCCGTGCCTCACGGGTATCGGGCAAAAGGCCCCTCATGTCCCTGATGACCCTGCTGCTGCTCGCGTTGGGACTGGCCATGGATGCCACGGCCGTCTCCATCGCGAGCGCCCTCGCGACCCCGCGCGTCCGGGCGCGAGATGCCCTCCTGCTCTCCTTCCTGTTCGGACTCTTCCAGGCCGTCATGCCCGTCATCGGCTGGGCCCTGGGCAATCAGTTCGCGGATGACATCACCACCTGGGACCACTGGCTCACCTTCGTGCTGCTCGGGGGTATCGGGGCCAAGATGATCCACGAGGCCATCACCCACCACCACCCGGGGGCCCCCGACGCGCCGAAGGAGGGGAGAAGCTCCCGGAGCGCAACCCCTTCCACCTGGGAACGCTCACGCTCATGGCGCTCGCCACCAGCATCGACGCGCTCGCCGCGGGGGTGACCCTGCCCCTGCTGGAGATTCGCCTGGTGACGGCGGCGGCCGTCATCGGCGGCGTCACCTTCGCCCTCTGCCTCCTGGGCGTGAGCGTCGGGCGCCGATTCGGTGAGCCGCTCGAGGGCAAGCTCGACATCGTCGGCGGCGTCGTCCTGATCGGGATCGGCGTCAAGACGCTCATCGAGCACCTCTCCGCCGCCTGAGAAGCCGACCTCCCCCGGCGCTCGTCACGGACGGGGGAAGCGGGTCGCCATCTGGCGAACCTCCTGACTGTAGAAGGGCTTGCGCATCTCCTGCAGCAGGGGGGACTGGCCGAACTCGCGGACGATCTCCTCCCAGGAGTAATCGGAGTAGGCCGAGCAGAGCACCACCGGCAGCGAGGGCGCCACCTTGCGCAGGTGCCGCAGCGTCTCGACGCCGTTCCAGCCGGGGGGCATCCGGTAGTCCAGGAAGATCAGCGAGTAGGGACGGCCCGAGGCCTGGGCCTGCTCCACCTTGGCGAGCCCCTCCTTCCCCTGGAAAGCCGAGTCCACCTCGAACTCCGTCTCGGCTTTCGGGCTGGGAGCAGGCGTCGAGCCGAAGAGCACATCCTCCAGCAGGTCGAGCTCACCGCTGCCCTGCGTCTGCTCCGGGCAGAGGATCCGTCGGAAGTCCTTGTGGATGGCCTCGGAGTCATCAATGACCAGGATCCGAATCTTGCTGCCTGCCATGCGGTGTGGGCCTCCTCGGCCATAGGCAAGGGTAGTACCAACATGAACTCGCAGACAGGGCCCTGTGCTCCTGTCCAACGTTTGTTCCTCAGGCGTCTACCCCTTGTCCCCTAGAACAGCGCGCGCCGCGCTTTCCAGAAGGACTCCTTGGCCAGCCGAAAGGCCACGGAATCCGGGCGCAGCACCGTGCGCAGCAGCTCCGCGGACTGCGTCTGCAGGGGCCGGAGGCAGTGGCTCTCCACCTTCGAGCGCAGGAAGCCCACCGGATCCCTCCGCCGGTACTCGCCGAAGTACTCCTTCAGCTCGTTGCGCGTCGCGGGCCTTCCCGTTGTCCGAGTACTTCGCCACGTAGGGGCTGAAGTCCGGGTACAGCCGTCCCTGCGCCGAAGTCGCCGTGCAGGGTCGTCTTCATGAAGTTGCCGATGAGCAGGTCATCGAAGACCTCGTAGCGCACGGCCGTCATCAGCGAGTGGCGTGGCACCTCGAAGGTGATGCCCTTGCGGAAGCGGTTCGGGCGGAACGTGATGACGTGCTCCTGCCCGCCCACCCGGAAGCGCAGGAAGTCCAGCACCTGCCCCAGGTGCTCGACGCGGCGGAAGTAGCGTCTCCAGGGCCTCGGACCTCCTCGGGTTCCAGCCGCTCGCTCCAGTTGTCGCCGAACTCCTTCGGCTCCACCGGCTGGATGAGGCGCTCCTTCGGATGGATGGGCTCGGCGCTGCTCCCGGAGCGAAGTCGTAGCCGGATGAAGGCCGGCAGCAGCTGCACGCCTCGGACTGCGAAGCCGCGGGCGTAGTCCTCGAGCTGGGTGGTGTACTCGGAGGCCCAGATGCTGTCCGCGCGCTGGTACTTGTGCATGGAGCTGAAGGGCACGAAGTAGCGCACGCCGTAGAACTCCGACCTGCCGGGCGATCGTCCGCCCCACCGGCGTCTTCGCCGCCGCGTACGGTGGGATGCGCGCTCCCGTCCTCGGTGAAGTAGTTGATCATGTCCGCGTCGCCGTAGCCGGAGAGCGCCAGCAGGTACGTCTCCCGGTAGTCGCGAATGACTCCGCGCACGAAGCGGCCCCAGCCCCGGTCGCCCGCGTCGTTGAGGTTCACGACGAGCCGCCCGTCGATGTCCACCAGCAGCACCGCGTCCTGGTTCACGTCCGGGATGCACATCACCCGGATGCGCGGCGACAGCTGCGTCCACTCCCGGTCCATCAGCACCTGGACCTGGAAGCCCTGCGCCGCGCAGGTCGTCCTGGATGCGGCCGCCGAAGTGGTTGGGCAGCAGCAACGTCTTGTCCGTGCAGCAGCTCCAGCGACTTCGCCGCTCAGGTGATCCGGGTGGCCGTGCGACAGCCACACGTACTGGCAGCGCCGGATGGCTCGCGCTGCTCCTGCGGGATCTCGTGCGACAGCGTCCAGCTTCCGAAGTACGCGCCCCCGTCCAGCCAGGGGTCCGTCACCAGCACCGGCCCACCGTCGTGACAGATGAGCGTGGCATTCCCGATCGTCTCGAATCCCAAATCCAACATCGTCCCGTCCCCCTCCCCACTCGCCCTGCGCTGGAAAGGCTAGCGATGTGGGCAGGGCCCACCCATTGCCCCATCGGGAGGGGTGCGGCTCCCGCCCTCACTCGGGCGAGGAGCATGCGTGCGACCCGGCCCCGGACGGTCGGAGGCTGGCATCGTCGGGAATGACGCCAGACCATCGGACCGCGAGGCGCGTCTCCGACCGTCACCTTCACCTCACGAGCAATCAGTTCGCGCAGTCGCAGCAGGACGATTGACACCCATGGCCTTTGCAGCCCTTATCTGCGGATTGGCGAGCGACCCATAGGACGTTGCAGGAATAGCCACCGACATGGCCAGAGGAGCCCCAAGCATGAGCGCACACCCGACAAACCCCGCATCGGGCCATCTCCCACACGATCTGCTGACCGCCATCCGGGACGCATACGAGCCGGCCGGGCTGAGCGTCACGACCCCTGCGGTGCGCGAAGCGGAGAGCGCCGAGTATGGCGCCTGCCGCCTCGCGCTCGACGGCCGTACCGTCGTCTTCCGCGTGGCCAAGACGACGCCGACCAAGGTCGGGCAGTTCGTGACGCTCTGGAAGCGGCCGACGCCGGATGCGGAGATCGCCCCGCTCGACAGCGACGACGGCGTGGCGCTCGTCGTGGTGAGCGTGGGCGATGCGACCCACCGCGGACAGTTCGTGTTCCCCCAGAAGACCCTGGTGGAGAAGGGCGTCATGTCGCGTGCCCACAAGGGGGGCAAGCGGGCCATCCGCGTCTATCCCCCCTGGTCCCAACCGGTGGTGCCGGAAGCGGTCCGCACGCAGAAGTGGCAGCTGCAGTACTTCCTGCCGCTGCCACTCGACGGCGGCGCTGGCGCGGCCCGGGTGCGCCAGCTTCTCGCGGCGTGAGAGCCGGGCTCAGGTCGCGGCCCGGCGCCCTCCCTCGCTGCTCACGCTGATCAACTCGCGCAGCCTGGCCTCCAGGCCGGGGGTGAACGGGGGATAGACGTGCTGCCCCGCGTGGCGGAACTCGCTGGCGCCCGCGTAGTCCGAGAAGAAGTGCGGGGCCGCGCCCAGGAACACGTCCATGTCGTTCTCTCCGACGATCTGGAGCATGGGCAGTTGGAGCGGCTGGTCCGGGCGGAACATGCCCTCCTGCTGGTGCATCGGCGAGCGCCACGGGGACATGGCCACGAAGAAGCGAACCGAGCCGAGCCCCTGGTCCTCGCCGCGCGCCTGCAGGTGCAGCGCCACCGAAGCCACCGCGGCGCCCTCGCAGAAGCCGGCGATGCCGTCGAACGGTCCGTGGCGCTGCACGACTTCGCGCAGGTACGCCAGGGTCACCCGCCACTGCTCGCGGACCTCGGCGGTCACCTCGAACGCGGTGCCGTGGTGGTGCCGCTGGTAGAGCGCCTCGAAGCCGGCGCGCCATTCACGGTAGCGCGCCGTCTTGTCGTAAAGCCCGACGCTCACCAGTTGGCTCAGTCCAATCTGCTCCAGCTGCACCTCGTTGGTGAAGGCAGGCATTTCGTACGGCGCGTCCGGCACGACGAAGTCCAGGTGCGAACGGTCGATCCATCCGGTCCGCTCCAGCAGGCTGCGGGCAAGACGCGCGTTGGTCCCCTGTCCCGGCAGGAACAGCACCCGGGGGCGGCGCGGTACGAACACGGACAGCGAGCCCAGCAGCGGATGGTGGCTGCGCAGCTCGACGGGCGCCTGCGGGTTGCGGCGATGCACGAGCGCCAGCGTCGGGCGTAGGAGCCGCCACAGCGCGTGGCCCTCCTCTCCGGTGCCCCCCAGCATCCGGCAGTAGCGCGCCCACTCCGCTTCACGCTCGACCTGGAAGCGGTCGAACGGGAGGAGCTCCAGGGTGCGTTCGGACAACACGCGCTTGGAGGGCTCCAGGAAGTCCCACAGCTCGAGGAGCACGCGCTCGGCGTCGGTGGTCGTCGGGGACGCGGCGGTGATGCGGGCCAGGGCGCGTGCATGGGCGTCACGGTCCTCGCGGAAGTGCAGGTAGGCCGGCGCGAAGACCTGCACGAAGAACGCGTAGCTGGCGCACATCAACGACTTGACCTTGCGCGGCGCCTGCGCGCCATCGTTGTACGTGATGAGGTTGGGGTCGCCGTTGATCCAGAGCCCCTGCACCCGGCTGCCCTCGCCGAAGAGTCCCAGCAGCACCGAGTCGTCGGTGTGCGAGCCCAGGCACTTGAGGAAGATGTCGGCCTCAAGCGCTTCACCGTCCCGGGTCACCACCGTGTTGGCGGTGAGGTGGGACGTCTCTCCGACGACGATGCGCAGCTTGCCCATCATCTGGGCCAGGAAGTAGAGGTCGGAGCCAGCTGGCACCGTCGCCTGGTCCAGCGTCCACTCGCCCGTCGTGTCCCGTGCCAGCGAGTGCAGGTCCTGCACATCGACGCCACACGCCGCGTAGAAGGGGCGCATGACGTCCACCACGTCGGACACGGGCATCACGCCCTTGCTCGAATTGAGCAGCCAGTTGCAGAACGTGGAGAGCACCATGTGCCGCTGACGGCACAGCAGGGTCACGTGCCGGGCGCCGTTCTCCAGGGCGGTGCGCATGTTCTCCACGGCGAAGGCGCCGTGTCCCACGATCACCACGGAGGCGCCGCGGAAGGCCTCGAGCGGCGTGTCGTTGGCGATGCCGAGCCCGATGTGCCCGCCGAATACGTCCTCCCCTGGGAACGTGTGACGCCGAGGGCGGTGCAGACCGCCCGTCATGGCGGCCACGCCGGAGACCCGCATCCGCTGCGTCCGTCCAGCGCGCTGGTAGGTGACCTCGTATTCGGAGTCAGCGACCTTGCGCACGTTCTGGACGCGCGACTCCAGATACACGGGACCGAGCAGGCCCTCCGCCGTGCCCTGACAACCGGCCAGGATCTCCTGCTGCGAGGGGAAGCTGGTCTTCCAGCTGTGATCGCCCGGGGACGGCATCGCCGTGCTGTCGAAGTCGTAGGCAGGTGAGTCGATCTGCAACTTCGACGAGGCATTGGCGAGCGTCTGCCAGACGCCGCCGACGTGCGCGGCCGCGTCCATCACGACCACGGACGTGCCCGCATTCTCCAGCTTCCTGGCGAAGCTGAGCCCGCCCACGCCCGCGCCAATCACGAGCACGGGCAGGTGGGTCCGCGTCGGCGTGGACACCGGACGGGCAGCGGCGCGGGGAGCCAGGGTCGCCAGGTGCCGGACCATCGCGTTCACGCTCGGGAACTCGAACACGAAGGCGGCCGACAGCTCGACGTTCAGGCGCGAGGCGATGCGGTTGCGCAGCGACACGCTGCCGAGCGAATCCAGCCCGCTGTCCAGGAGGGAGGCATCGTCCGCGACGGGCTTGCCGATGGATTCAGCGGCGGCCTGCCGGACCATCGCGAGCAGGTCCTCCGCTACGACGTGGCTGGCGGAAGGCCCGGCCTGCGGCTGCGACGCGCTCACGCCTTGCTTGGGGCGGAGGCGGGAGATGAGCGGCTGCTCCAGCTGGCAGCCGGCTCCAGTCAATCGGGGAGACGCAGACCGTTCCCCGCTTGCCTGCCGCCAGCAACTCTTCGAGTGCCGCCATTCCCAACGCGTCGCTGATGCTTCCGAAGCCACCTGCCTCGGCTCGCTTGAACGCGTCGTGCCGCGCCGCCATGCCGCCGTCGGACCATGCACCCCACTGCACCGACAGCACCGCCTCTCCCGCCGCCGACCACTTCCGCGCCAGCGCGTCCAGCGTCGCGTTCGCCGCCGCGTAGCTGCCCTGCCCCGAGGAACCGAAGACCGCCGCCGCAGAGGAGAACAGCACCAGGAAGTCCGGCGGTGCGAACACCTCCCTCAGGTTCCTCGCGCCGTGCACCTTCGCCCCGTAGGCCAGCCTTAGCTTCTCCGCCGACTGGTTCGGGATGGTGCCGTCGCTCAACACTCCCGCCGCGTGCACCACTCCTCCCACCACGGGCCAGCCTGCTTCCTCCAGCCACTGCCTCGCCCCGCGCACGCTCTCCAGCCTTGACACGTCGCACGACAGGCTCTCCACCCGCGCCTTCGCTTGCAGCGCCACCCACTCCGGTGTCACCGGTGCCGCTGCCGTCCGGGACAGGAGCAGGACGTGCGTGGCTCCTCGCTCCACCAGCAGCCGGGCCGCCACCTTCCCCAGTGCACCCTGGCCCCCGCTGATGACGTACGTGGCGTCCGGGCGCACCGCCAGCTTCTCGGTGCCTCCCACGTCCGCGCAGCGGCGCAGCCGGGGGACTCTTACCGTCCCGGCCTCATCCACCGACAGCTCGTCTTCCGCCTCGGCGCTCGTCGCCAGCGTGAGGACCTTCGCCAACGCTCCCGCCGCCCTTTCAATGCAGCGCACCCGCAGGTCCGGCCTCTCCAGCCGCATCGTCCGCGCCAGGCCCCACAGTCCCGCGTCTCCGTCGCTCTCCGCCTTCGTCACGAACACCAGCCGGTCGGCCTGTGCCGTCTGCAGCAGCCGCAGGCCCAACTCCACGTCCTCCTCGGTGTTGCTTCCCCAGAGCGCCACCGTCGTCCACCGCTGGCGTGAGACCTCGGCCAGCAGCTGCTCCTCCTCCTTCGCCACCACCGACCGCCAGCCCTCGGGCAGCGCTCCCTCCACCACTTCCCTCGACAGCAGCAGGTGTTCACCGTGGGTCGTCGTTCGCGTGGCGACCGGTGGGGACGCGGCCCACACCGTCTCGTACACGCTGGTGGCGGGCGTTGCCTGCTCCGCGGGCGCGGCCTTGGCGGCCCGTGGATTCGCCCCAGGCTTGGTCCACCCCAGCGGCACGTGCCGGAACAGTCCAGGGCCGCGGCCCCATCGGAGCGCATGGCTCGACGCGACCCATTGCGGCCCCGCCTCCCCCACGATCCGCTGTGCCAGCTTGAGCAGCGTCGACCCCGGCCCCAGCTCCACGACCGTCTTCGCCGCCCCCTCCGCCCACGCTGTCTCCACCGCTCGCAGGAAGCGCACCGGCTGCACCATCTGCTCGGCCCAGTACTCCGCCGTCTTCAGCCGCGCCGTCTCCACCCCGCCCGTCAGCGTCGAGATGAACCGCACGCCCCGCGGTTCCTGGAACGTCTTCCCTTCCAAGCTCCGCCGGAACTCAGCCGCCGCCGGTTCCATCATCGGTGAATGGAACGCATGCGACACCGCCAGCATCGTGTGCGCCACTCCGAGCGATTCCGTGACGAACCTTTGCAGGGCCTCCTTCGGCCCCGCCACCACCGTCATCGCCCGCTCGTTCTCCGCTGCCACCACCAGCTCGCCCGGCAGCAGCGGCTTGACCTGCTCCGCCGGCGCCCTCACCGCCGCCATGCCTCCTCGCGGGCACTGCGACATCAGCCGTCCCCTCAGCGCGGCCAGCTCCAGCGCCTCCTCCTCGGTCATCACCCCCGCGACCACCGCCGCCGCGAACTCGCCCACCGAGTGGCCCACCACCGCCTCCGGGCTCATTCCTCGCGCCTGCCACATGGCCACCTGCGCCAGTTGCAGCGCCACGATTGCCGGCTGCGCGTACTGGGTCTCCTGCACCAACTCCGCGACGTCCTTCTCCTCGGAGAGCAGCAGCTTCAGCAGCCGCACCTCCACCTTCGACTCCAGCACCGCCGCGTACCGGTCCAGCGCGTCCCGGAAGACGGCATTCGCCTCGTAAAGCCCCTTCGCCGCCCCTGGCACCAGCGAGCCCTGTCCGGTGAACATCCATAGCACTGTCATTCCCAGCCCCCGACTTCCGTAGCAGAGGGGATCGCCTTGCCTGACGCAGGCGCATCCCAGGATTCGAGTACGACGTGAGCGTTGGTGCCGCCGAAGCCGAACGACGAGACCCCGGCGACGAGCGGCCGCTTCTCCCCCTTCCGCCCCAACGCAGTCGGCTGGGTCGGAATGATGGCGGCGAAGCCCGCCAGATCGATCTTGGGGTTCAGCGTCTTGAAATGGACGTTGCCGGGCGCCTTGCGACGGCGCAGCACCTCCACCGCCTTGATGAGCCCCACCACACCTGCGGCGCCCTCCAAGTGCCCGATGTTGCTCTTCACCGCGCCCAGCACCACGGGCTTGTCACGCCGCGCACCCAGCACGTTCTTGAGCGCCTCGACTTCAATCGGGTCGCCCAGCGAGGTGCCGGTGCCGTGGCATTCGACGTAGTCCACTTCGTGGCCTTCCAGGCCGGCGACCTCCAGCGCCTGCCGGATGACCGCCTCCTGCGCCAGCCCGTTGGGCGCCGTCAGCGAAGCGCTGCGGCCGTCCTGATTGACCGCGGTGCCGCGGATCACCGCCAGCACCTCATCACCGTTCGCCAGGGCATCGCCGAGGCGCTTGAGGACCACCGCGCCCACGCCCTCGCCCCGGCAGTAGCCGTCCGCGGACGCATCGAAGGTCGCGCAGCGCCCCTTGGCGGACAGCATCTTCGCGGAGCAGCAGCCGACGAAGGTGCGGTGGTGCAGCATGACGTTGACGCCGCCCACGAGCGCCGCGGAACACACGCCGCTGCGCAGCTTCTCCACCGCCAGGTCCACCGCCACCAGCGACGACGAACAGGCGGTGTCCAGCGTCATGCTCGGTCCGGTGAGCCCCAGCAGGTAGGAGATGCGGTTGGACGTGATGGACGCCGAGGAGCCTGCGCCAAAGAACGGATCCGAGAGCTGGTCCTCCGCGTTCATGTGCGCCCAGTCGTGGTTCATCTGCCCCACGAACACGCCGATGCGCGACGAGCGCAGGCTCGCCTTGTCGTAGCCCGCGGCGTGGAAGGCCTCGTAGGCGACCTCCAACAGCAGGCGCTGCTGCGGATCCATGGCCCTGGCTTCCGCGACCGGGATGCCGAAGAAGTCGTGGTCGAAGCTCTCGACCTCGTTCATGAAGGCGCCGTGCCGCGTGTAGCTGCGGCCCACCACGTTCTGGTTGGGGTCGTAGACCTCGTCGATGTCGAAGCGCGAGGCGGGGACCTCCGTCACGCAGTCCCGGCCCGCCAGCAACATCTCCCACATCTCGTCCGGCGACAGGACGTCGCCCGGCAACCGGCACGCCCGGGACACGATGGCGATGGGCTCCTCGGAGCGCCGCGGTTGCCGCTGCGTCCGTGGGGCGGGCGAAGGCGTGCTCGGCGTCGCGCTCTCGAGACGAGCCGCGAGCGCCGTGGCCAACTCCGTTACCGTCGGGTGATTCAGCACGAACACCGCGCCCAACGTCAGGCCCAGCTCCCGGCTGAGTATCTGCGCCAGGCCGACCGCGCCCAACGAGTCCAGCCCCTGCGCCATCAGCGGCTCGTCGTCGATGACCTGGCCGCCCGCGGGCAGGCCCATCGACTCGGCCGCCGCCCGACGCACCAGCGCGGCCAGCTCCGCCACCGTGGGGCCGCCCTTCGACTCCGTACGCCGCTGCGCCTTGCTCTCGCTTCGCTTGGGCCGGAAGCGGGAGATGAGCGGCTGCTCCAGCTGGAGCCGGCTCCAGTCAATCGGGGAGACGCAGACCGTTCCCCGCTTGCCTGCCGCCAGCAACTCTTCGAGTGCCGCCATTCCCAACGCGTCGCTGATGCTCCCGAAGCCACCTGCCTCGGCTCGCTTGAACGCGTCGTGCCGCGCCGCCATGCCGCCGTCGGACCACGCACCCCACTGCACCGACAGCACCGCCTCTCCCGCCGCCGACCACTTCCGCGCCAGCGCGTCCAGCGTCGCGTTCGCCGCCGCGTAGCTGCCCTGCCCCGAGGAACCGAAGACCGCCGCCGCAGAGGAGAACAGCACCAGGAAGTCCGGCGGTGCGAACACCTCCCTCAGGTTCCTCGCGCCGTGCACCTTCGCCCCGTAGGCCAGCCTTAGCTTCTCCGCCGACTGGTTCGGGATGGTTCCGTCGCTCAACACCCCCGCCGCGTGCACCACTCCTCCCACCACGGGCCAGCCTGCTTCCTCCAGCCACTGCCTCGCCCCGCGCACGCTCTCCAGCCTTGACACGTCGCACGACAGGCTCTCCACCCGCGCCTTCGCTTGCAGCGCCACCCACTCCGGTGTCACCGGTGCCGCTGCCGTCCGGGACAGGAGCAGGACGTGCGTGGCTCCTCGCTCCACCAGCAGCCGGGCCGCCACCTTCCCCAGCGCACCCTGGCCCCCGCTGATGACGTACGTGGCGTCCGGGCGCACCGCCAGCTTCTCGGTGCCTCCCACGTCCGCGCAGCGGCGCAGCCGGGGGACTCGTACCGTCCCGGCCTCATCCACCGACAGCTCGTCTTCCGCCTCGGCGCTCGTCGCCAGCGTGAGGACCTTCGCCAACGCTCCCGCCGCCCTTTCAATGCAGCGCACCCGCAGGTCCGGCCTCTCCAGCCGCATCGTCCGCGCCAGGCCCCACAGTCCCGCGTCTCCGTCGCTCTCCGCCTTCGTCACGAACACCAGCCGGTCGGCCTGTGCCGTCTGCAGCAGCCGCAAGCCCAGCTCCACGTCCTCCTCGGTGTTGCTTCCCCAGAGCGCCACCGTCGTCCACCGCTGGCGTGAGACCTCGGCCAGCAGCTGCTCCTCCTCCTTCGCCACCACCGCCTGCCAGCCCTCGGGCAGCGCTCCCTCCACCACTTCCCTCGACAGCAGCAGGTGTGCGCCACCCTGTGCGACGAGCGGACCCGGTGCCGATGCCACCGCCATCCACTCCGTCTCGAAGACACTCTCCTGGACGCGCGTGTCCACGCTCGCCTGTCGGCAGGTCAGCCCTTCGAGCACCGCGTACACTTCTCCATCGTCGCCAAAGAGCGTCACTGTTCCTTCCACGCTCCTGGCGCTGCGCTCGGTCACCCTCGCGTATGCCCACAGTCCTCGGGGCTGCTCCTCCACCGAGAAGAGTCGCGCGCTCTGCACGTTGAACGGGACACAGACTCCGCAAGTCTTCATCCCGCACAGCCCGAGGAGCTGGATGCCGGCATCCAGCGTCGCCGGATGCAGCAACGTCAGGCCCCGGTCCACCACGGACGCATGCTCCACCTCGACCCGGGCGATTGCCTCTTCCTCCCCCAGATGCAGCGTCTTCAGATTGCGGTAGCCGGGCCCGAACCGGGCCCCAAGATGCGACATCGTCTCGTACAGCGCCTCCACGTCCATCGGAGGGCAGCGGCCACGCACCGCTTCGACCTCCACGTCGCTGCTCATCAGGTCGACACTGCTCAGGACCCGAGCGGATCGACAGCTCGCCACCACTTCCTCGAGGCCGTCCCGCTCGCCTTCCACGCTCCACTGGGTGCCGTTGGCGACACAGCGCACCACGCTGCCCCCGCTCCCCACCACCAGCGGACGCGGCATGACGACGTCCTCGACTTCGACGCCAGGGGCCTTGATGCCGTCGATGCCCTGCTTCAGCAGCACCGCACCGCCCAGCATCGTCAGGTGACTCGCGGCGGGCACCAGCACCTGCTCGGCGATGCGGTGGTCCTTCCAGCGCTCCGCCTGCTCTCCGCTCAGCGCCGCCACGAACCCGGTCTCGTCCTCGCGGCTCAGGAGCGGATGCGGCAACCGCCGCCACGGCAGGAATCGAGGCGCGTACTGCATGCGCGCCCGGCGCTCGGCCACCGCGCCGGCTCCAGCATGCGCGTAGGACTCCAGCACCACATGGGCGTTGGTCCCACCGAAGCCGAACGACGAGACCCCCGCGACGAGCGGCCGCGAGTCCCCCTTCCGCCCCAACGGCACCGGCGCGGTCGGGATGACCGCGGCGAACCCCGCCAGGTCAATCTTCGGATTCAGCGCCTTGAAGTGGACGTTGCCCGGCGCCTCGCGGCGGCGCAGGACCTCCACCGCCTTGATGAGCCCCGCCACTCCGGCGGCCCCTTCGAGGTGGCCGATGTTGCTCTTGATGGCGCCCAGCACCACGGGCTTGTCGCGCCGTTCTCCCAGCACATTCTTGAGTGCCTCGACTTCAATCGGGTCGCCCAGCGACGTGCCGGTGCCGTGGCATTCGACGTAGTCGACCTCCCGCCCTTCCAGACCCGCGACGTCCAGCGCCTGCCGGATGACCGCCTCCTGCGCCAGACCATTCGGCGCGGTCAGTGACGTGCTGCGGCCGTCCTGGTTGACCGCGGTGCCGCGAATCACCGCCAGCACCTCGTCACCATCCGCCAGCGCGTCGCCGAGGCGCTTGAGCACCACCGCGCCCACGCCTTCTCCGCGGCAGTAGCCGTCCGCCGACGCGTCGAAGGTCGCGCAGCGGCCCTCCACGGACAGCATCTTGGCGGCGCAGCAGCCGACGAAGGTGCGGTGGTGCAGCATGACGTTGACGCCACCCACGAGCGCCGTCGAGCACACACCACTGCGCAGCTTCTCCACCGCCAGGTCCACCGCCACCAGCGATGACGAGCAGGCCGTGTCCAGCGTCATGCTCGGTCCGGTGAGCCCGAGCAGGTAGGAGATGCGGTTGGACGTGATGGAAGAGGAAACGCCAGCGCCGAAGTAGGGATTCTTCGCCTCGCTCTCCCCGGAGACGATCATCCAATCCTGGTTGGCGACGCCGACGAAGACACCGGTGGAGGAGCCGCGCAGGCGCTTCCTGTCATAGCCGGCATCGTGGAACGCCTCGTAGGCCACCTCGAGCAACAGTCGCTGATGCGGGTCCATGGCCCGGGCCTCCGCGACGGGGATGCCGAAGAAGTCGAGGTCGAAGCTCTCGACCCCGGTCATGAAGGCCCCGCGCCGCGTGTAGCTGCAGCCCGCGACGTCCTGGTTGGCGTCGTACACCGCGTCGATGTCGAAGCGCGACGAGGGAATCTCCGTCACGCAATCCCGCCCCTCCAGCAGCATCTCCCACATCTCGTCCGGCGAGCGGACATTGCCGGGCAGCCGGCACGCCGTTCCCACGATGGCGATGGGCTCCTCGGAGCGCTGCACTCGCGGGCGAGGCTGTGGCGCGCTCGGCGTCGTGTTTTCGAGGCGAGCCGCGAGCGCCGCCGCCATGTCCTCGAGCGTCGGATGATTCAGCACGAACACCGCGCCCAACGTCAGGCCCAGCTCCCGGCTGAGTATCTGCGCCAGACCGACCGCGCCCAACGAGTCCAGCCCCTGCGCCATCAGCGGCTCGTCGTCGATGACCTGGCCGCCCGCGGGCAGGCCCATCGACTCGGCCGCCGCCCGACGCACCAGCGCGGCCAGCTCCGCCACCGTGGGGCCGCCCTTCGACTCCGTACGCCGCTGCGCCTTGCTCTCGCTTCGCTTGGGGCGGAAGCGGGAGATGAGCGGCTGCTCCAGCTGGAGCCGGCTCCAGTCAATCGGGGAGACGCAGACCGTTCCCCGCTTGCCTGCCGCCAGCAACTCCTCGAGTGCCGCCATTCCCAACGCGTCGCTGATGCTCCCGAAGCCACCTGCCTCGGCTCGCTTGAACGCGTCGTGCCGCGCCGCCATGCCGCCGTCGGACCACGCACCCCACTGCACCGACAGCACCGCCTCTCCCGCCGCCGACCACTTCCGCGCCAGCGCGTCCAGCGTCGCGTTCGCCGCCGCGTAGCTGCCCTGCCCCGAGGAACCGAAGACCGCCGCCGCAGAGGAGAACAGCACCAGGAAGTCCGGCGGTGCGAACACCTCCCTCAGGTTCCTCGCGCCGTGCACCTTCGCCCCGTAGGCCAGCCTTAGCTTCTCCGCCGACTGGTTCGGGATGGTGCCGTCGCTCAACACTCCCGCCGCGTGCACCACTCCTCCCACCACGGGCCAGCCTGCTTCCTCCAGCCACTGCCTCGCCCCGCGCACGCTCTCCAGCCTTGACACGTCGCACGACAGGCTCTCCACCCGCGCCTTCGCTTGCAGCGCCACCCACTCCGGTGTCACCGGTGCCGCTGCCGTCCGGGACAGGAGCAGGACGTGCGTGGCTCCTCGCTCCACCAGCAGCCGGGCCGCCACCTTCCCCAGTGCACCCTGGCCCCCGCTGATGACGTACGTGGCGTCCGGGCGCACCGCCAGCTTCTCGGTGCCTCCCACGTCCGCGCAGCGGCGCAGCCGGGGGACTCTTACCGTCCCGGCCTCATCCACCGACAGCTCGTCTTCCGCCTCGGCGCTCGTCGCCAGCGTGAGGACCTTCGCCAACGCTCCCGCCGCCCTTTCAATGCAGCGCACCCGCAGGTCCGGCCTCTCCAGCCGCATCGTCCGCGCCAGGCCCCACAAGCCCGCGTCTCCGTCGCTCTCCGCCTTCGTCACGAACACCAGCCGGTCGGCCTGTGCCGTCTGCAGCAGCCGCAAGCCCAGCTCCACGTCCTCCTCGGTGTTGCTCCCCCAGAGCGCCACCGTCATCCACCGCTGGCGTGAGACCTCGGCCAGCAGCTGCTCCTCCTCCTTCGCCACCACCACCTGCCAGCCCTCGGGCAGCGCTCCCTCCACCACTTCCCGCGACAGCAGCAGGTGTGCGCCACCCTGTGCGACGAGCGGACCCGGTGCCGATGCCACCGCCATCCACTCCGTCTCGAAGACACTCTCCTGGACGCGCGTGTCCACGCTCGCCTGTCGGCAGGTCAGTCCTTCGAGCACCGCATACACTTCTCCATCGTCGCCAAAGAGCGTCACCGTTCCTTCCACGCTCCTGGCACTGCTCGCGCTCACCCTCGCGTACGCCCACAGCTTTCGCGGCTGCTCCTCCACCGAGAACAGTCGCGCGCTCTGCACGTTGAACGGCAGGCAGACGCCGCAGGTCTTCATCCCCCACAGCCCGAGCAACTGAATGCCCGCGTCCAGCGTCGCCGGGTGCACCAGCGTCAGGCCCCGGTCCACCACGGACGCCTGCTCCACCTCGACCCGCGCGATGGCCTCCTCTTCGCCCAGGGACAGCTCCGTCAGGTTGCGGTAGCCACGTCCGAACTGCACGCCCTGGCGGGACAGCAGGCCGTACAGCGCATCCACGTCCGCCGGGACACAGCGGCCGCGCACGGCTTCGACCTCCACGTCGCTGCGCGCCACATCCGCACTGCCCAGGATCCGCGTGGCCCGGCAGCTCGCCACGAATTCACTGCTCCCGTTGCGCTCCTCCTGCACGCTCCACTGTGGGCCGTTGGCGACACAGCGGACCACGCTGCCCCCGCTCCCCACCACCAGCGGACGCGGCATCACCACGTCCTGGACCTCCACGCCCATCGCCTTGACGGCATCGCGGCCCTGCTTCAACAGCGCCGCGCCGCCCAGCATCGTCAGGTGACTCGCTGCGGGCACCAGCACCTGTTCGGCGATGCGGTGGTCCTTCCACCGCTCCGCCTGCTCTCCCGCCAGCACCGCCACGAAGCCGGTCTCGTCCTTGCGGCTCAGGAACGGATGCGGCACACGCCGCCAGGGCAGGAACCGCGGCGCGTACTCCATGCGCGGCCGGGTCTCCACGACCGCGCCGGCGCTGGCCTTCTCGTAGGACTCCAGCACCACGTGGGCATTGGTCCCACCGAAGCCGAACGACGAAACCCCTGCGACGAGCGGACGCGCGTCCTCCTTCCCGCCCAACGCAGTCGCTCCCGTCGGAATGACGGCCGCGAATCCCGACAGATCGATCTTCGGGTTCAGCGTCTTGAAGTGCACGTTGCCGGGCGCTTCACGGCGGCGCAGCACCTCCACCGCCTTGATGAGCCCCACCACCCCGGCGGCCCCTTCCAGGTGCCCGATGTTGCTCTTGATGGCGCCCAGCACCACGGGCTTCTCACGCCGCTCCCCCAGCACGTTCTTGAGCGCTCCGACTTCAATCGGATCGCCCAGCGATGTACCGGTGCCATGGCATTCGACGTAGTCGACCTCCCGTCCCTCCAGGCCCGCGACGCCCAGCGCCTGCCGGATGACGGCCTCCTGCGCCAGCCCATTGGGCGCCGTCAGCGAAGCGCTTCGGCCGTCCTGGTTCACCGCGGTGCCGCGAATCACCGCCAGCACCTCGTCGCCGTCCGCCAGTGCGTCGCTGAGGCGCTTGAGGACTACCGCGCCCACGCCCTCGCCCCGGCAGTAGCCATCCGCCGACGCGTCGAAGGTCGCGCAGCGCCCCGCGGGGGACAGGGCCTTGGTCGCGCACGCGCTCACGAACATTCGGTGGTGCAACATCACGTTGACGCCACCGACCAGCGCCATGGAACAGATGCGGCTGCGCAGCTTCTCCACCGCCAGGTCCACCGCCACCAGCGACGACGAACAGGCGGTGTCCAACGTCATGCTCGGTCCGGTGAGCCCCAGCAGGTAGGAGATGCGATTGGAAGCGATCGACCCGGAGACGCCCGCGCCGAAGTGTGGGCTGTGGGCCTCGTGGTCGCGGCCCATCGTGGTCCAGTCGTCGTTGGCCAGACCGATGTGAACACTCGTCGGCGAGCCCCGCAGGCGCTTCTTGTCGTAACCCGCGTCATGGAACGCCTCGTAGGCAACCTCCAGCAGCAGGCGCTGCTGCGGATCCATGGCGCGGGCTTCCGCCACCGAGATGCCGAAGAAGTCGTGGTCGAAGCTCTCGACTTCGTTCATGAAGGCGCCACGCCGGGTGTAGCTGCGGCCCGCCACATCGGGGTTCGCATCGAACACCTCGTCGATATCGAAGCGCGACGCCGGGATGTCGGTCACGCAGTCGGTTCCCGCCAGCAGCATCTTCCACAGCTCGTCGGGAGACCGGACGTTGCCGGGCAGGCGGCACGCCCGGCCCACGATGGCGATCGCCTCCGCCACTCCCTCCTCCGCGGGCGGCGCGGTGAGGTCGTGCTCGATGCGTGCGGCGATCGGCTCGTAGTGCTTGTTGAGCAGGTTGAAGTGGTGCCCGTCGCTCCGGATGACTTCCATGGACGGGCACATCGCGCGGCAGCGCTCCAGGACGGCGGTGTCGTCCTGGAAGGAGCGCGACGCTTCGCGCATCATCTCCCGACTGGCGCTCGAGCGGCGGAATCGCGCTCTGGAACACGAGCACGGGCGACCGGACCATGCCGGACGGGGTGTAGTGCTCCAGCAGCGTTTCGAAGGGCGCCGGGGCCTCCGGCGCCACGAACGGCGGCATGTGCCGGGGATCCAGCATCACGATCCGGGCCAGCCTGCCTTCGCGCTCCAGCTGCAAGCCCATTCCGAATGCGACCGCCGCGCCGAAGGACAGGCCTCCGACTGTGTACGCATCACACGCGGCGGTGCTCTCCATGGACGCGCGCAGCTCCGCCGCGAGCCCCTCCAGGTTCGTCTGGGCGGGGTCGATGACCGCGGGGATGCCCGGCATGGCGGCATAGACCGGCACCGGCAGTGCCGCGGCCAGGGCCCCGAAGGTCTTCTCCACAGTGCCCATCACGCCGCCGACGAGGAAGAGCGGCGTTCCCTGGGTCCGGCCGTTCAGCAGCGTCCACATGCCACTCGCGCCAGGAGCTGGCTCGGCCTTGACCTGGAGCTGTTCGAACAGGTGGTTGGTGACGTCCTCCTCGGTGGGGTAGTTGAAGGCGAAGTGGACCGGAAGCTCGACCGAGTCCGGCAGCCGCGCGAGCAACTGCCTACGGAACTGCACCAGATCCAGCGAGGAGAAGCCCGCCTCCATGAACGAGCGGTTGACCTCCACCGCGCTGGAAGGAATGAACTGGAGGACGCAGTCCCGCACCAACTGCTGCAGCGCCAGGCGGCTCCAGCTCTGGCGCTTCGTCGAGCCCCCCGGCCCTGCGAGCAATTCGAACCGAGGGCTCTCGAGGGTCAGCCGGCTCCAGTCGATGGGCGAGACGCAGACCGTTCCCCGCTTGCCTGCCGCCAGCAGCTTCTCGAGCACCGCCGTTCCCAGCGCGTCACTGATGCTTCCCAGGCCCTCGGCTTCCGACCGCTTGAACGCGTCGTGTCGCGCCGCCATGCCGCCGTCGGACCACGCGCCCCACTGCACCGACAGCACCGCCTCTCCCGCCGCCGACCACTTCCGCGCCAGCGCATCCAGCGTCGCGTTCGCCGCCGCGTAGCTACCCTGGGCCGCCGAACCAAAGGCCGCGGCCGTCGAGGAGAACAGCACCAGGAAGTCCGGCGGTGCGAACACCTCCCTCAGGTTCCTCGCGCCGTGCACCTTCGCCCCGTAGGCCAGCCTTAGCTTCTCCGCCGACTGGTTCGGGATGGTGCCGTCGCTCAACACTCCCGCCGCGTGCACCACTCCTCCCACCACGGGCCAGCCTGCTTCCTCCAGCCACTGCCTCGCCCCGCGCACGCTCTCCAGCCTTGACACGTCGCACGACAGGCTCTCCACCCGCGCCTTCGCTTGCAGCGCCACCCACTCCGGTGTCACCGGTGCCGCTGCCGTCCGGGACAGGAGCAGGACGTGCGTGGCTCCTCGCTCCACCAGCAGCCGGGCCGCCACCTTCCCCAGTGCACCCTGGCCCCCGCTGATGACGTACGTGGCGTCCGGGCGCACCGCCAGCTTCTCGGTGCCTCCCACGTCCGCGCAGCGGCGCAGCCGGGGGACTCTTACCGTCCCGGCCTCATCCACCGACAGCTCGTCTTCCGCCTCGGCGCTCGTCGCCAGCGTGAGGACCTTCGCCAACGCTCCCGCCGCCCTTTCAATGCAGCGCACCCGCAGGTCCGGCCTCTCCAGCCGCATCGTCCGCGCCAGGCCCCACAGGCCCGCGTCTCCGTCGCTCTCCGCCCCGGTCACGAACACCAGCCGGTCGGCCTGTGCCGTCTGGAGCAGCCTCAGGCCCAGCTCCACGTCCTCCTCGGTGTTGCTGCCCCCAGAGCGCCACCGTCATCCACCGCTGGCGTGAGACCTCGGCCAGCAGCTGCTCCTCCTCCTTCGCCACCACCGCCGCCAGCCCTCGGGCAGCGCTCCCTCCACCACTGTCCCGCGACAGCAACAGGTGCTTGCCTTCGTGGCGGGTGCTCCCGGTCTCGGGAGGCAAGGGCATCCACGTCATTTCGTACACGCAGGTGGCGGGCGTTGCCTGCTCCACGGCGGACTTCGCCTTGGCGCCCCCGAACTTCGACACCGGCTTGCCCCACCCCAGTGGCACGTGCCGGAACAGTCGCGGACCCGGGCGCCATCGGAACGCCTGGCCCGATGCGACCCAGCGCGGCCCCTCCTCTCCCACGATCCGCTTCGCCAACGTGAGCAGCGTCGACCCCGGCCCCAGCTCCACGACCGTCTTCGCCGTCCCCTCCGCCCATGCCGTCTCCACCGCTCGCAGGAAGCGCACCGGCTGCACCATCTGCTCGGCCCAGTACTCCGCCGTCTTCAGCCGCGCCGTCTCCACCCCGCCCGTCAGCGTCGAGATGAACCGCACGCCCCGCGGCTCCTGGAACGTCTTCCCTTCCAAGCTCCGCCGGAACTCAGCCGCCGCCGGTTCCATCATCGGTGAATGGAACGCATGCGACACCGCCAGCATCGTGTGCGCCACTCCGAGCGATTCCGTGACGAACCTTTGCAGGGCCTCCTTCGGCCCCGCCACCACCGTCATCGCCCGCTCGTTCTCCGCTGCCACCACCAGCTCGCCCGGCAGCAGCGGCTTGACCTGCTCCGCCGGCGCCCTCACCGCCGCCATGCCTCCTCGCGGGCACTGCGACATCAGCCGTCCCCTCAGCGCGGCCAGCTCCAGCGCCTCCTCCTCGGTCATCACCCCCGCGACCACCGCCGCCGCGAACTCGCCCACCGAATGGCCCAGCACCGCCTCCGGGCGCATTCCTCGCGCCTGCCACATGGCCACCTGCGCCAGTTGCAGCGCCACGATTGCCGGCTGCGCGTACTGGGTCTCCTGCACCAGCTCCGCGACGCCGCCCTCCGAGGAGAGCAGCAGCTTCAGGAGCGGCACCTCCACCTTCGACTCCAGCACCGCCGCGTACCGATCCAGCGCATCCCGGAAGACGGCATTGGCCTCGTAAAGCCCCTTCGCCGCCCCCGGCACCAGCGAGCCCTGTCCGGTGAACAGCCAGAGCGCGTCCGCGGGCGGGACCTGCTTGCTGCCCGCGGGCGCCTCCCAGGACTCGAGCACGACGTGGGCGTTGGTGCCGCCGTACCCGAACGAAGAAACGCTCGCCACGAGAGGATGGCTGGCCCCGGTCTGCCCCAGCGCCGTCGGCCGGGTCGGGATGACGGCGGCGAAGCCCTCCAGGTCGATCTTCGGGTTCAGCGTCTTGAAGTGCACGTTGCCGGGCGCCTCACGGCGACGCAGCACCTCCACCGCTTTGATGAGCCCCACCACACCCGCGGCACCCTCCAGGTGCCCGATGTTGCTCTTGATGGCGCCCAGCACCACGGGCTTCTCGCGCCGCTCCCCCAGCACGTTCTTGAGCGCTTCGACTTCAATCGGGTCGCCCAGCGACGTGCCAGTGCCGTGGCATTCGACGTAGTCGACATCGCGCCCCTCCAGGCCCGCGACGTCCAACGCCTGCCGGATGACGGCCTCCTGCGCCAGTCCGTTGGGCGCCGTCAGCGAAGCGCTGCGGCCGTCCTGGTTCACCGCCGAGCCGCGAATCACCGCCAGCACCGGATCGCCGTCCGCCTGCGCATCGCTCAGGCGCTTGAGCACCACGACGCCAATGCCCTCGCCTCGCGCGATGCCGTTGGCGGCACTGTCGAAGGTGGCGCAGCGGCTGTCCACCGAAAGCATGCGCGCCTGACACGTGGTCACGTAGGGCGTGGCGCACAGGATCATGTTCGCGCCACCGGCCAGGGCCATGCGGCAGGTGCCAGCGCGCAGCTTGGTGACGGCCGCGTCCACGGCGACCAGCGACGACGAGCAGGCCGTGTCCAGCGTCATGCTCGGGCCGGCGAGGTCGAGCGCGAAGGAGATGCGATTGGAGGAGATGGACGGCGCCGACCCGGTCCCGGCGTAGTCGGTGATGTGACCGAAGTCCGTCATCCAGTCGTAGTTCATCTGCCCGATGAAGACGCCGGTGGACGAACCGCGCAGGCGCTCCTTGTCATAGCCCGCGGCGTGGAAGGCCTCGTAGGCGACCTCCAGCAACAGGCGCTGCTGCGGATCCATGGCGCGGGCTTCCGCCACCGGGATGCCGAAGAAGTCGTGGTCGAAGCTCTCGACCTCGTGCATGAAGGCGCCGCGCCGGGTGTAGCTGCGCCCCACCACGTTCGGGTTCGCGTCGAACACCTCGTCGATGTCGAAGCGCGAGGCGGGGACCTCCGTCACGCAGTCCGTCCCGCCCAGCAACATCTCCCACAGGTCGTCCGGCGACAGGACGTCGCCCGGCAGCCGGCACGCCCGGGCCACGATGGCAATGGGCTCCGCCGGGTTCACCGCCGGGCCGTCGCGGCGCACCGGGGCTCGCGTCGCCGCGCGGCCACTGCGATACGCCGCCAGCTGCACCGCGCTCGGATAGTTGAAGATGAGCGTGTAGGAGAGCCGGGTGTTCCAGGCTGCGGCCAAGAGGTTGACGAGCCGAACGGCGAAGAGCGACGACAGGCCCTGCTCCGCCAGGTTCTGGGTGGCGGAGAGGGAGTCCGCGGGCACGCCGAGCACCTGCGCCGCGAGCCGCAGGATGAGGGCGACCTCGCTGTTCCCCTCCCCCTGCTGGCTGTCCTGCCTGCGCGACTGGGAGGACGTGGCCAGCTGGCGCAGCTTCTTCGTATCGACCTTGCTGTTGGCCGTCAGCGGCAGCGCGTCCAGGACAATCCAGCTCTGCGGCGCCATGTAGTCCGGCAAGTACTTCTCGACGTGCAGGCGCAGCGCCTCCTCCAGCCCCTGCGCACCGCCTCCCGGTTCGCTGGCGGTCACGAAGCCGACGAGCCGGGCACTCTCCCCCGGGATGTGAACGACGGCGGCCCGCTGCACCGACGGCAGCCGCTCCGCGCAGTGCTCGATCTCCGCCAACTCCACGCGGTGGCCGCCGACCTTCACCTGCGAATCCTTGCGGCCGACGATTTCGATCTCGCCGTTGGGCAGATAGCGGCCCAGATCCCCTGTTGCGTACAGCCGCCCGTACGGCGCGACCGTGATGAACTTGCTGGCCGTGAGCTCCGGGTCGCGGAAGTAGCCGCGCGCCAAGCCCACACCGCCGATGTAGATGTCGCCTACGACGCCGGCCGGCCGGTACTCGAAGCGCGAGTCCAGCACGTGCATTGTCTGGTTGGAGAGCGGCCGCCCGTACGGAACCAGCTCGGTCCCCAGCTCGCGCGACTGGCGGGTGATGATGTGGAAGTTGGACCAGATGGAGGCTTCGGTCGCGCCGCCCAGGGCCACTAGCTGGAGGTCCGGGAACAGGGCCAGCGCGTGGTCGGCCATCGTCATGCTGATGGCGTCACCGCTGAGCATCGCCACCTCCAGCGGCAGCGTCGCGCCCGGAGGACGGGAGGCGATCAGCATCTCGAATGAGGTCGGGACGGTGTTCCAGACCGTCACCTGGTGCTGGTGCAGCTGCTGCCACCAGTAGTCCGGATCGCGCGTCCCATCAGGCTTGCAGACCACCACCGTGCCACCGGCGCCCAGCGTTCCGAAGATGTCCCAGACGGACAGGTCGAAGCTGAGCGACGAGATGGCGAAGGTGACGGTCCGCGCCCCGAGCCCGAAACGCGCGTTGATGTCCAGGCAGGTGTTGACCGCGGGGCCATGCGCGATCTCGACGCCCTTGGGCGCGCCGGTCGAGCCGGACGTGAAGATGACGTAGGCCAGGGCGTCAGGGTCCACCTGGCACGGGCGTGGGAACGCGTCCGCCAACCTCACCCACCAGGGTGCGGTCCACGCGAAGGGTGGGGGTCCCGGCGCCGCCCTCGTGCGCGCGGTGCCAGTGGCGGTCGGCGCTCACGCACTTGTCCTGGACCAGCGCGATCTCACAGCCCGCCAGGGCGATGATGCTGCGCAGCCGGTCGTCGGGGTGGCTCGGGTTTAGCGGGAGGTAGTACGCGCCGGTCAGCAGGATGGCGGTCGTGGCGACGACCTGCTCCCACCCCTTCTCCATGACGACGGCCACGCAGGCCCCCGGGACGACGCCCGCGTCCTGCAAGCGGACCGCTGCGGCGCGGGCCAGCGCCACCAACTCCGCGTAGGAGAGCCGGACGTCCTGGTCGATGACCGCCGTGGCGTCGGGCGTCGCCTGCGCGGCCCGCAGCACCAGCCCGTGAAGCAGGCGCGGCGCCTGCGGGTCCAGGTCCACGTGGGTCTGGTTCATGCCCACGCGCAGCGCCAGCACCTCGGGCGGCAGGGTCGAGGTACTCAGGTCGCCGGTGGCCACGCGCTCCAGCAGGTGCTGGAAGCAGGACAGCATGTCGCGCATCAGGTCGCGGTCATGGATGTGGCTGTCGTAGTCCCAGTTGATCCGCAGCTCGCCGTCGATTTCGTAGACCTGGTGGTCCAGGGAGATCTGCGGCGTCTGCGTCTGCTGGAAGTGGAGACTCGTGCGGCAGCCGGCGAACTCCACGCAGGAGTCGACGATGCCGAGGAAGGAGGTGAAGACGATGGGGAAACTGAGGTGCGGATCCGCGCGGCGCTTGCGCAGCATGCGCACCACTTCCAACCCGCTCAGGTCGCTGTGCTCGAGCCCCTGGCTGAGCTCGCGGTGGATGGCGGTGGCGCGCTCGGCGATGCCCGCGTGACGGCCCGTGATGGGGCACAGCAGGATGTTGGTGAACTCGCCGACCGTGCCGGTGAAGTCGTTGCCGCGCACCACCGGCCGCTCGGACATGGTGACGGTGACCGAGAAGTCGGGCTCCTCGGCGTAGAAGCCGAGCACCTCGGAGAACACGGCGAGCAGCAGGGCGTTGGAGGTGACCTGCAGCGCGCTGGCGTGGGCCTTGAGCGCGTTCCAGCGTTCGGCCCCCAGCGCGATGGACTCCCGCTGGAAGTCCACGCCCAGCCCCCCCGCGCTCTTGCGGCGCGGAAGCTGGGGCGGGGCGGGCATCGCATCCAGGCGCGCCGTCCAGTAGTCGAGAGACGCGGCGGAGATCTGCTTCGTCCCCAGCTGGTCGCAGTAGTCGCGGAACGCCAGCCCGGGGCCCGACGGCGCGGGGGTGGAGCCCCGCCGCACGAGGTCGCGGTAGTGCCCGGCGACCTCGCGGCAGAGGATCATCGCGCTGGTGGCGTCCATGAAGAGCATGTCCAGCAGGAGGTGGACGCGGACGGTGCGCGCGTCCAGCCGGCTCAACTGGACGTCCCAGTGCAGGTCGGGCCGGGACCGGAACGCCGTCATGCACTCCTGGCGCCGCTGCTCCAGGTCCGCCACCGCAAGCGCTTCGAGGCGCACGGGCTCGCGGCGCTCGGACTCGGGGAGGACCCGCTGCCGGGTGCCTTCGACGATGACCGCGTGCAGCATGGGATGGCGCGCGACGGCCCGGCGCACGGCCTGCTCGAAACAGGCGACGTCGAGTTCCTCGATGTCGAATTCGGAGTAGACCTGACAGGGACAGTCCTGGCTGGCGCCAATCACATAGGACACCTGCATGGGCGTCAGCTCGAACGCCCCATCCCCCCCGGAGGCCTCGCATTCATTTCTGAGAAAGGAAGACGCCATTTCTTCCAGTCTGGGAATCGCGGCCGCCGCCTGGGCCACGGTCAGCCCATAGAGAACCTGATAGGAAGGCATGGGGCTCGAGAGGAGCCACGCACGCGCGTCGCCGTCAGCGAATCCATCCCCAGGCTCCCGAGCAGGACGCCCGATTGACGTTCAAGCTCCGAAGGAGGGACACCCATCAGGGAAGCGAGGACTTCAACGGACGTGAGAGGGCGCGATGAATGCTTCATTGCCTTGACCGATCGTAGACGACGTACTGGGTGGTGCTGCCATTCGCCCCCCCATAGGGCCACCATTCGCCAGGATCATGGGGACAAGGGAAGACATCGAAAAGCTGGAGGCACGTATACCAATGACATTCCGAAGTCCATGAAGCACTTCTCCCTGGCGAGAGTAAAGCCGACCTGGTCCTTGATGGGTGGCGCGGTACCGCATCAGCGGCCCTTTCCACCCTCCTCCTTTCAAACCGTACGTGCGGTTTTCCCGCATATGGCTCAACGATGTTTCTCTGTAGAAGCGGCAGGATTCACTTGATGTTGCGGCCCGCTCTCTTGCTGGGGTGACGAGGCCTTGCCTGGCGCGAGCGATCAGGAAGCCTTGCGCTCCGCCCAGCAAGACATGGGTCAAGACGATCCGGTCTCGCGCGGGCGAGCCAGAGACCAAGACAAACAGGCCTGGGACAGTCGGAAGAAAGAGAGGGAGATCCGCGTCAGCGAGTCTTCTCGAGCGGGCGTGAGAAGACCCATACGGGGAGCCCGCTCTCCGGCACCACGCTCTCGTCCACCAGCGTGAAGCCGTGCTTGCGGTAGAAGGCCACGGGTCGTCGCTCACGCCACGGCGAGGCCGGTGAAGGGACTCCCGTCGGACTTCTCATCCACCCGAGCGATTCGTCCCCCCACAACTATGTCCAAAGACTTCGTGGACACTCCACTCGCCGCGAAACAATTCGTCACAAACGCGTAAAGAACGGGTCACGGACCTCCCTCAGGGTGCCAACTCGCAGCGCCAGTGCTGACTCGGCAGCACGCACTGGCGGCGGAGCACCGCCACCCTGATGAGAGGACCCCCATGCAAAGAAGTCCGCGTCTTGGAGCACTCGCCGCACTCGCCTTCACCTTCAGCACCGCCTGTGGAGGCGTCGATCGCCCCGAAGGATGGACCGAGGCGACGCACGGGAAGGACGCCACCCCCGCCTATGACGTCGTCTTTCCCGAGGGGAAGGTGCTGCGGCTCGACGTGACCATCGCGCCCGAGGACTGGCAGAAGATGCAGGACGACATGACCGCCATGGCGGGCGCGTTCGGCTCGCGCACGGGCGGAGTCCCGGGCGGCGGGACGACCGATGGTGGCGTCCCGCCGGGTGGCCCGGGCGGCGGTGGGATGCTCCCCACCGAGCTCGTGGAGGCCTGCCAGGGCAAGGCGGCGGGTGACTCCTGCAGCGCCACCATCCAGGGCACTGCCTTCACCAGCACCTGCGGCAGCACGCCGGACGGGCAACTCCTGTGCCGTCCCCCGGGCGGCCCGGGTGGAGGCGGCGCACCGGGTGGAGGCGGCGCACCGGGTGGAGGCGGCGCCGGGGACATCATCCCCAACACGCCGGTGTACGTGCCCTCGACGGTTCGCTTCGAGGGCAAGACCTGGTGGTACGTGGGGATCCGCTTCAAGGGCAACTCCTCGCTGGCGCAGGCGTGGAGCAGCGGCGTGGGCAAGCTGCCGCTGCGGTTGAACTTCGACGAGTTCGAGGACGATCACCCGGAGATCGAGGACCAGCGCTTCTACGGCTTCGACAAGCTGTCCCTCTCCAACTCCGTGGCCGACAAGTCGCTGATCCGCAACAAGGTGGCCACGGACATCTTCCGCGCGGCCGGAGTGCCGACCAGCTACACCTCCTTCGTCGCCCTGTACGTGGACCACGGAGAGGGCTCCCAGTACTTCGGCCTCTACACGCTCTCCGAGGACCCGCAGGATTCGCTGCTCGACCCGCAACTTCGGTGACGACAGCGGCGCGCTCTACGAGGCGGATGGCACGGGGGCCCGGTGGCAGGCCTTCGACTCGGCCTCCTTCGAGCCGGAGACGAAGGCCGCGGAGAACAACTGGGCGCCCGTGGAGGAGGCCATCGCCGCGCTCAACTCGGACCGCACGGACGCGGCGGCCTGGCGCGCGCGCCTCGAGGAGAAGCTGAACGTCCCTGGCTTCCTCAAGTGGCTCGCGGTCAACGCGGTGCTGCAGAACTGGGACACCTACGGGGCCATGTCGCACAACTACTACCTCTATGCCCACCCGGGGGATGGCGGGCGCCTGCACTGGATTACCTGGGACCATGACCGGTCCATGGGTGACGGCATGGGGCGGGCGACGTCGCTGACGCAGAGCACCGTGGACGCGACCTGGCCGCTCATCCGCTACCTGCTCGACGACCCCACCTACCGGGCCAGCTACGCGCAGTATGCCCTGGAGGTGGTGCAGGGTCCGCTCTCCCCGGAGAGCCTGCGGGAGCGCCTGAGCGCGGAGCACGCACTCATCGCCCCGTATGTGGTGGGTGAGAACGCGGAGCAGCCGGGCTTCACCTTCCTGAACAGCGCCCAGGAGTTCCAGGACGCGCTCACCGGCACGAGCGGCCTGCTGAACTTCGCCGCGAGGCGCCAGGGCGAGGTCCAGGCAGCTTTCAGCACCACCCCATGAATCCCACGGCCCGGATGAGCCCTGTCACCATGTCCTTGTCGACCCCCTCGGTGGAGCAAGACCAGGAGAGGAGGTTCCAGCCCGCGCGTGAGTCCCTGGACTCGGTCCTGCGGACCCTCCAGCCCTGGACGGAGCCCCGCATCTATGACTCCGGTCTTCCGTTCGCCTTCACGCGGACGACCTACCTCGACACCGAGGGACTGGACTTCCTGGGCTCATGCCGGGCCGGACACACCCAACGCCTGCGGCTGCGGGAGTACGCGGGAACGGCGGACCTCGCCGTCCCGCCCGTGCTGTCCGGAACGCGGTTCCTCGAGCTGAAGCGGAATACCGGCGAGCGACGCACGAAGGTCCGCCTCCCCGTCTCGGCAAACGAAGCGGAGGCGCTGCTCTCGGGTGCGGCCCTGCCCGAGCAGAGCGCGGTGACCACGCTCCTGCGGCAGGCCGCCTCCGCGCCGGTGAAGCCGTGGGTGACGGCCTGGTACCGGCGCAGCACGCTCGCCACTCCCGACTCCAGTGTCCGCATCACCCTGGACGAGGGGCTCGTCTTCGCGCTCCCTCCGGAGCGGATAGGGACGGGGCCAGCGACTCCCTCCCGGCTGCTCGACCATGCCCCGCCCGCCACGCTGCTGGAGGTGAAGTGGCGGGGGAGCGCCCCCTCCTGGCTGGAGTGGTTGCTCTGGATGCTGGAGCCCTTCGAGACCCGCGGCTCGAAGTTCGAACAAGGCATGCGCATCCGCCTCGCCGGCATGCGCTCCACGCAGTGATTCCCGAGGAATTCCACACCGTGCGCCCCCCTCATCCCTCCCCCACCCGCAAGGCTCCATCCGCCGGGTGGCTCACCCTCGCCACGATGCTCCTCGTGTCCTCCTCCGCCGTGGCCCAGGACCCCGCCGCGCCGGAGGCCCCGGAAACGACAGCGGCTCCGGAAGTGACCCAGGCTCCCGAGCCACCTCCCTCCCCTCCCGAGGAGGACTCGGGGGCGCTCAAGCTCCCCACCGCGTTCGGCTCGGTGGAGGTGGGGGGCCGGTTCTCCGTCCGCGAGGCGATCGACGCCAAGGGCGAGGAAGCCCTGGCCGGAAAGCTCTCCATCCCCGCCGCGCGCCTGGAGATCACCTACCGCTGGAAGAAGCGCCTGCGGGCCGTGGTGGAGTTCGATGTCCAGGATGGACTGAAGGATGCCTTTGTCTGGCTGAACCTCCCCAAGGGCCTGGCCGTGAGGGCGGGCCAGTTCAAGGTGCCCCTCTCGCTGATAGAGCTCGAGTCCACGACGAGTCTCCCGCTCGTCCGCCGGGGCCTGGGCCGTGATGTCTTGAATGACGCACTGGGACTCACCGGCCGTCAGATCGGCGCTCAGCTCGAGTGGAAGTGCACGGCCTGTGAGCGGTCGCTGAAGTTCCAGGCCGGAGTCTGGCAGACCGACCCCGACGAGAAGGTCGACCTGAACAAGGGGCTCGGTCTCGTCCCGACCCTCCGGGGAACATGGGGGGTGTTGGACTCGCTCGAGCTGGGCGCGTCCATGCAGGCGAAACCCTCGAGCACGGACGGCACGTGGTCCAACTGGACGGCCGGGTTCGACGCGAAGCATGCGCTGCCGATCGGGCAGGGAGAGCTGCGCACCTGGGCCGAGGTGCTCGTGGGGCGCAATGAGCTCCTGGTGAGCACCGAGGGACCGCTGCTCATGGCGCGCGCGCTGACGGCCTGGCGCATCGGGGGTGGCAAGAAGGGCGGGCTGTACGTGGAGCCCTTCGTGATGCTCTCGGCGCTCGATCCGGATCTGAAGAACCAGAAGGACCTGCTCTGGGAAGGAGCGGGCGGACTCAACTTTGGACAGAGGGGGCGTTGGCGGCTCCAGGCACAGGCGGAAGTCCGCCAGACCGAGGAGTCCGTCCCCGAGGAGGTCCGTTCCCTCGAAAAAACCCTCGTCCCGAGACGGGCGATGTTGCTGCAGATGGAGGTGAGCTTCTAATGCTGATTGTCTTTGAAGGAATCGACGGCTCGGGCAAGACGACGCTGTCCAACCGCGTGGCGCGCGAGCTGCGCCGGGCGGGGCTCCGCGTGCGTCACGTCCGCGAGGACGGCAAGCTGGCATCCCCCGTGTCCGAGGGGCTGCGGCGCTTCACTCGGAATCCCATCAACCTCGCGCTCACGCCCATGGCCGAGCTGCTGCTCTACGCCGCGCGAGAGACGCAGCTCCTGGAAGAGGTGACGCGCCCGGCGCTCGCGGAGCATGAGATCGTCATCGCCGACCGCTTCCTCTACACCGCGGAGGTGCTCGCCCGCTGGGGACGAGGTCTCACGGAGCACGAGGTACGGCCGGTGCTGGCCGCCTGTGCCCGGGGGCTTCAGCCGGATCGGGTGTTCCTCATCGACGTGGACCCGGCGATCGCGCGGGCCCGCCGCCGCGTCTCGAAGCTGCTGGCGCCGCCGCAGGACACTCCGTCCCGGAAGGGACTGACGGGGACGGGACTGCAGGCGCGACTGCGCGCGGGCTACCGGGCCCTGGCCGCGGAGTCCCCCGACCGCTGGAGCGTCATCGAGAACGCGGACGTGACACTCGACGAGCTCGTGGCCCGTCTGGTCCAGGAGGTACTGCGGGCGAAGCGCGGCGAGGCCCCCTCGTTGCCTCCCCCGCGCATGCGTCCGGCCACGCCCATCCGCTCACTGGCGGAGGCGCGAGGCCGGTTCCTCGGGCGGCTGGATCGCTGGATGGATGAGGAGCCGCAGCTCGCCGCGTGGTTCCTCTCCGGCCTGGAAGGTGCGGACATCGACGAGCGGCGGAAGCGCCTGGCCTCCCGGTGCCCCGAGCTGATCGCCTACGGGCTGTCCGGGCTCACGGACGAGAACGCGTGGGCCCTGCGGAAGCAGTTGGAGGAGGCCGCTCCGGTGCAGGTGCTCGGCTCGTTGAAGAACCTGGCCGCGGAGGCTCCGGAGGCGTGGGAGCTCCGGGAGCGGTGGGAGACCCGGGCGCCCGCGGCCGTCGCGGACTCGCTCGACGGGCTCGACTCGGAGAGGGCGTGGAAGATGCGCGAGCGCCTCTACTTCTCCGCCGCCGAGCAGGTGGCCACCTCCGTCGCGGGGCTCGAGGGGGAGCAGGCGTGGAGCGTGCGGACCCGCTGGCTCTCGGACATGGGCGGAGAAGCAGCGCTCTGCCTGGAGCGGGTGGCGCGCGTCGCCTGCCGCGCCATCCGAGGGCTCGACAGCGAGCTGGCCTGGGTCTGGCGCCAGCGCGCCTGGGAGACGGCACCGGATGCCGTGCTGCGCTCATTGGAGGGTCTCGACAGCGAACGCGCCTGGGAGCTGCGCGAGCAGCACGTCGCGCGAGCGCCCCGAGCGGTCCTCGGCACCCTGGCCGGACTGGACAGCCCCCGGGCCTGGGCCTTGCGCGAGTCCTTCGGCGTCCAGTGCGAGGAAGCCCTGGAGTCCTTCGAGGGAATGGAGGGGGCCACGGCGTGGAAGTTGCGCACGGCGCTGGCGGACACCTGGCCCGCGGCCACGGTGAAGAGCCTGGGTTCCCTGGCCCCCACCCCCCGGGGACGATCGCTCATCGAGCGGCTGCTGGAAAACCACCCTTACGATTTCGCCCTGCTGCGCCAGTCCGCCCGGACCGCGGTGGACAACACCCAGGAGCTCCGCGATGCCTCCGCCTGATGTCCTGACGCAGGGGGCCTCCGTCAGCCCCCATGTCCTGTCCGTCCTCGAGGCGCTGATGCGCTTCAGCCTCGCCCTGGTGCTCGGCGCGCTCCTGGCCTACCGACCCTGGCGCAGGTGGATGCCGAACGTCCCGGCCACGGTGCAGGAGACCGTGCACACCCAACTGCTGATCGCCGTGGCCGGAGCGGTGATGACGACGGTCATCGGCGACAGCATGTCCCGGGCCTTCGGACTGGTGGGCCTCGGCGGCTTCATCCGCTTCCGCTCGGGCATCAAGGACTCGCGCGACGCGGCCGTCATGTTCGTGCTGATCGGCGTGGGCATGGCCTGTGGATTGGGCGCCTTCCAGATCGCCCTGTGCGCGACGCTCTTCCTCGGCGCCGTGCTGATGGTCCTGGACTCGACGGCAGCAGCGTCGCCCGCAGTGGGTGAAGCTGTCCCTGGACGTGGAGAACCTGAGCGCGGCCCTGCCGCCCCTCCGAGCGCTGCACCCGGAAGCGCGCGTCCTCACGCTCGATCAGGCGGCGTCGTCGCTGGCGGGGACCGCGGTCGTCGAGCTCGCCGTCCCGGAGCAGACGGATGGGTTCGCGCTGCTCGAAGGGCTGCGCGGTGCCCTGCCAGGAGTCCGGAGCGCGTCCATCGATCCGGGGTGACCCGGGACTTCTTCGCGCCCTCCCAGGCTGAGTGCTTCGCCCCGGAGGGCCTGGAACGCGAGCTCCGTCCGGACGTTGCGGATTGGGGCGCGCTTGGATAGGTCTGTCCGGGAATGGGACCAGGACGAAGACCAGAGGCTCCGGCGGGCGGTGGGAAGGCGGTCCGGCGGGCGCTCGGATATCTGCGACGCTACAAGCTGGAGACGGCGGGCGCGCTGGTGTCCCTCCTGCTGGTATCGGCCGCCAACCTCGCCGCGCCCCAGATGGTGCGGCTGGCCATCGACGGCGGCATCGCCCGGGGCAGCAACGCCACGGTGCTCGCGGCCGTGGGCGGACTGGTGGCCATCGCGCTGGGACGCGGGCTCTTCAACTTCCTCCAGGGCTACCTGGCCGAGCGCGTCTCCCAGGGCGTCGCCTTCGACCTGCGCGACGCGCTCTTCGCGCGCATCCAGCGGCTGAGCTTCAGCTACCACGACCAGGCGCAGACCGGCCAGCTCATGACCCGGCTCACCAACGACGTCGAGCAGGTGCGCACCTTCGTCGGCTCCGGCGTGGTCCAGCTCGCGGCCTCCTTCGTGATGCTGGTGGGCTGCGCGGCCCTGCTCTTCAGCATGAACCGGTGCTCGCCCTGGCGGCGCTGGCATCCATCGTCCCCATCCTCGGGTTGCTCCGGCTCTTCGTCCGCAAGATCGGCCCGCTGTTCGGCGGGGTGCAGGGCTAGCTCGGCCGCCTCAACGCAGTCCTCCAGGAGAATCTGCGCGGAATCCGCGTGGTGAACGCGTTCGCCGGCGAGGCACGCGAGGCCGCCGCGCTACGAAGATCAACGACGAGCTGCTGGAGCAGAACCTCCAGATCATCGACGCCATCTCCACCAACTTCCCGTTCGTGAACTTCTTCGCCAACCTCGGCACGCTCGTGGTGGTGGGGTTCGGCGGACTGCTCATCGTCCGCCACGAGTTGACCCTCGGCGAGCTGGTCGCCTTCAACACCTACCTGGGCTTCCTGCTCATGCCGCTCATGACGCTGGGCTTCATCGCGGCGAAGATCTCCCGCGCCGGAGCGTCCGCGCTGCGCGTCTTCGAGGTGCTCGACGCCGAGGCGGAGGTGGCCGACAAGCCCGGCGCCCAGGTGCTGCCGCCCGTCCAGGGACGGGTCGAGCTTCGCGACGTGCGCTTCCGCTACGCGGGCAGCGACAGGGAGATCCTCCGCGGGGTCAGCTTCGTGGCCGAGCCGGGACAGATCGTGGCCATCCTCGGCACGACCGGCTCCGGCAAGAGCACGATCATCAACCTCATCCCCCGCTTCTACGACGTGACCGGTGGCGCGGTGCTCCTGGACGGGCACGACGTGCGCGACGTGACGCTCTAGAGCCTTCGCTCGCAGATCGGCATGGTGCTGCAGGACGCCCTGCTCTTCTCCGGGACGATGCGAGAGAACATCGCCTACGGCCGCCCGGAGGCGACGCTGGAGCAGGTCGAGGCGGCGGCCGAGGCGGCCCAGGCGGACGAGTTCATCGCCGGGCTGCCCCAGGGCTACGACACGGTGGTCGGCGAGCGCGGCGTCGGGCTGTCGGGTGGCCAGCGCCAGCGCATGGCCATCGCCCGGGCGCTGCTCACGGCTCCACGCCTGCTCATCCTCGACGACAGCACCTCGGCGGTGGACGCCGAGACCGAGTCCGCCATCCAGGACGCGCTCGATCGGCTGATGCGCGGCGCGCACCGCACCGCTCTCGTCATCGCCCAGCGGATCAGCACGGTGAGGGACGCGGACCTCATCCTCGTGCTCGACGAGGGAAAGGTGGTGGCGCAGGGCAACCATGAGCAGCTCCTCGCCTCGAGCCCGCTCTACAACGAGATCCTCGGCTCGCAGTTGCAGCCCGGAACGGAGGAGGCAGCGTGAGGAGGCACGGAGGAATCGAGGCGATGGCGGAGCTGGAGGTGCAGCGCGCCGCCCGTCGTGGCGCGGTGGCACGCCGGCTGCTGGCCGAGCTGTGGCCCCACCGCGCCACGCTGCTCATGGCCGGGGTGTTCATCCTCGTCAGCGCGCTGGCGCAGGCCGCGGGGCCATATCTGGTGAGCCGGGCCATCGACCACGACATCGGAGGAGAAGACCCGACGGGTCTGCTGCGCACCATGCTGCTGCTGCTCGTCGTCTACGGCGCGGGCGCGGTGGCCGGGCGGGAGCAGACGCGGCGCGTGGGCGCGTCCGGCCAGAAGGTGCTCGCGTCGATCCGCACCCGGCTCTTCGAGCAGCTCCAGGCCCTGCCACTCTCGTACTTCGACAAGCGGCCGATCGGCGATCTGATGAGCCGCCTGCTCAGCGACGTCGACACGCTCAACCAGTTCTTCGCTCATGGGATGACGCAACTCCTGGGGTCGATGCTGGGGCTGGTGGGCGTGCTGGTGGCGATGCTCGCGCTCAACGTCCGCCTCGCGCTGGCGTGCTTCACCATCATTCCGGTGATGCTGCTCACCACCGGGTTCTTCGCCGCCCGCGCTCGAAACGCCTACCGCAAGACGCGGCAGACGGTGGGCAATGTGACGGCGGAGCTGCAGGAGGAGATCGTCGGCGTGCGGCAGGCCCAGGCCTTCAACCGCACCGACGAGAACATCCGGCGCTTCCGGGATCGCAACGCCGCCAACCGCGACGCCAACGTGGCCGCGGTGGGCATCACCTCCGCGTTCTCCCCGGCCATCGACGTGCTCGCCACACTCGCCACGGCGCTCGTCATCGGCTACGGCGGCCACCTGGTGCTCCAGGAGCAACTGAGCGTGGGCCTGCTGGCGGCGTTCCTCATCTACACGCAGCAGTTCTTCCGGCCCGTGCAGCTCGCGGCCTCGGTGTACACGCTGATGCAGTCGGCGCTCGCTGGCGCGGAGCGCATCTATTCCATCCTCGACGAGGCACGCGAGCCCGCCGACGCCCCGGAGGCGCGCTCCCTGGGAGGGCCGAGGGGCGCATCACGTTCGAGAAGGTGTCATTCGCCTATGACGCCTCGCACCCGGTGCTCCATGACCTGAGCTTCGAGATCGCGCCCGGCCAGACGGTGGCGCTGGTGGGCCGCACGGGCGCGGGGAAGACCACCGTGGCCAACCTCATTCCCCGCTTCTACGACGCGACGGCCGGGGTGGTGCGACTCGATGGCGAGGACGTGAAGCGCGTGACGCGGGCGAGCCTGCGGCGGCAGATGGCGACGGTCCTCCAGGAGCCGTTCCTGTTCTCCGGCACCATCGCGGAGAACATCGGCTACGGCCGGCCGGGCGCGAGTCGAGAGGAGCTCGAGCAGGCCGCGCGCGCGGTCCATGCGCATGACTTCATCGCCGCGCTGCCGAAGGGCTACGACTCGGTGCTCGGCGAGAGCGGCGCCACGCTGAGCCAGGGGCAGCGGCAACTCCTCGCGTTCGCCCGGGCGGTCATCGCCGAGCCGCGCGTGCTCATCCTCGACGAGGCGACGGCGAACATCGACACGCGGACCGAGGCCCTCATCCAACGCGCGCTCACCACCCTGCTCGCGGGCCGGACCAGCGTGGTCATCGCGCACCGGCTCAGCACCATCCGGAACGCGGACCTCATCCTCGTCATCGACGCCGGGCGCATCACGGAGCGCGGCACGCACGAGGAGTTGATGGCTCGCAACGGCCTGTACGCGGAGCTGTATCAGCGGCAGTTCCGCGAGCCCCCACCCTCCGTCGAGCCGGCGAAGCACGCGGGCTGAGACTCGCATTCGCATTGCACCTGCACTCGGGGTCCTTGCTTCGCGGGCGCCCTCCCCGGCTCCCCGCGAGCCGCCTGTGGAGAAGAGGGACAACGCCGCCGCCTCCACTGTCCCTCTGCTCCACACCTTCACGTTCGCGCACCTCCCCGGAGCACCCGGCTCGAGTGGCACGCGGGCTGCTAGGGCCGGAGCGAGTTCGGGCGTGGTCCGGAGAGCCGGGAGCGTTCGAGGTACCGGGCAGCTCTCTCCGGGAGGGACACGCGCGTGGAGTCGAGGAATCTGGCTGTGCGGAGGGCGCACTGGGTGTGCGCCCTCGGGGTGTTGTGGGCGATGGTCGCGGGAGCCGCGCCGAAGACCACGGCCGACCTCGTAAGGGAGCGGGCTCGCGAGCTGGCGGTCCGCCGCTACCAGGCCCCGACGGCGACACTGCCCCCCGCCTTCGCGCAGCTCTCGTACGACCAGTACCGGGACATCCGCTACCGCCGGGAGCGGGCGTGGTGGCGCGACGCCGGCCTGCCCTTCCAGGTGCAGTTCTTCCATCCGGGCTTCCTCTACACCTCGCCCATCACCGTGCACGAGGTGGCCGGCGGACGGGTGGAGACGGTGCGCTTCTCGCCGGACCTCTTCGAGTACGGCTCCCTCGTGAAGGCGCCGCCGCCCTCGCGGGTGGATGGTTTCGCGGGCTTCCGGCTCACCCACCCGCTCAACCGGCCGGACCACTTCGACGAGGTGGTGTCCTTCCTGGGGGCCAGCTACTTCCGCGCCCTGGGCCGCCGCAACGTGTACGGGCTGTCCGCGCGCGGGCTGGCCATCGACACGGCGCTCCCCGAGGGAGAGGAGTTCCCCTCGTTCCGGGAGTTCTGGCTGGAGAGGCCGGCGCCCGGCGCGGAGCGCGTCGTGGTGCATGCGCTGCTGGACAGCCCGAGCGTCGCGGGCGCGTACCGCTTCGTCATCATCCCCGGGGAGCGCACGGTGGTGGAGGTGGAGGCGACGCTGTACGCGCGCAAGGCGGTGAAGCGGCTGGGGGTGGCGCCGCTCACCAGCATGTACCTCTTCGGGGAGAACGACCGGGGCACCTACGACGACTTCCGGCCCGAGGTGCATGACTCGGACGGCCTCTTCCTGTGGATGAAGAGCGGCGAGCAACTGTGGCGCCCGCTGCGGAACCCCACCCGTCTGAGCGTCTCCAGCTTCCAGGTGGAGGGCCTGCGCACCTTCGGCCTGCTGCAGCGGGATCAGGCCTTCTCCAGCTACGAGGACCTGGAGGCACGCTACGACCGGCGCCCCGGCGTCTGGGTGGAGCCGGTGGGCGACTGGGGCCGGGGCACGGTGCGGTTGGTGGAGATTCCCACCCCGCAGGAGGTGCACGACAACATCGTGGCCTTCTGGGAGCCCGCGACGCCCTTCCGTCCCGGCACCGAGCTGCGCCTCGCCTGGAGACTGCACTGGGGCCACGAGCCACCCGAGCGCCCCACCGTGGCCGTCACCACCGCCACGCGCGTCGCCGCGGGCAGCACGGCGGAGGCCCGGCGCTTCGTCCTCGAGTTCTCGCGCGGAGGCTCGGAGGGCGAGGGCCCGGTGGAGGCGGTCGTCACCACTTCGACGGGCCAGGTGCTCCACCCCATCGCGCAGCGCAACGACGTCACCGGCGGCTGGCGGGTCACCTTCGAGCTGGTGCCGCACGCGGGCACCCCCGCCGAGCTGCGCTGCTTCCTCCGCCGCGGTTCCGAATCCCTCACCGAGACATGGAGTTACCTGTGGATGCCGTGAAGATGCCGCTCTCCTCCCCTGCCCTCCCGCCCGTCCCCACGGTTACCGAGGAGACTCGCGCGGCGCTCGACACCTTCTTCCGGTCCTTCGGCTTCACCACGGACGGAGAGCTCTCCCGGTTGGCGGAGTGGGTGCTCGGCGGGCGCTGCGCCGAGTCGCGGGAAGCCGTGGCCCTCGCCCGAGCGCGGATGGAGGACTGGCTGGCCGAGGCGCTCGGCCCGGCGCACACGGGTGGTGGCTCGCTGCTGGCCCGGGGTCGCGCGGCCTTCGTGTTGTGCGAGGGGGCGCGGTGGGGCGCGGTGGTCCTCACGGCCGGGCCGGGCGCACTGTCGGCGGACTTCACGCGGGCCCTGCGCGCCTCGGTGCCCGTCCCCGTGCCGATGGCGAATCCCACGACGATGCCCGAGCAGCAACTGGTGCTGTCGCCGCTGGGCGAGCTCTTCCGTCGCTGGTGGAGGTCGGGCCAGCCAGACGTGTCCATCTCGAGCTGAGGCACGGAGCCCCCATGCACGCGCATTCCTTCTCGCCCGAGACCGCCGGGCGTCGGCGGTGGTGTGTCCTCGGTCCGGCCGCCCTCTGCACCGTGCTCGGCACGTGGGAGATGCACCGGCTGTTGAGTGTCCAGGGCACCACCGCGCCCGAGCTGGTGCTGATGGGCCTCTTCGCCCTGTGCTTCGCCTGGATTGCCCTGTCCTTCTGGACGGCGGTGGCGGGCTTCCTCCAGCTCGCGCTCGGCGGGCGGCTACCGGGCCTGCGGTGGCCGGACGCGGCGGAGGCGGCGGCCCCGCTGACGAGCCGCATCGCCGTGGTGATGCCCATCCACAACGAGGACCCGGCCTCGGTCTTCGCGAACGTGCAGGCCACCTACGAGTCGTTGGCGGCCACGGGGCGTCTGGACGCCTTCGACTTCTACGTGCTGAGCGACTCCACGCGGGTGGAGGCGTGGGTGGCCGAGGAGCTGGCGTGGGAGGACCTGTGCCGGCGCGTGGGCGGACAGGGGCGCATCTTCTACCGGCGTCGCTCGGACAACACGGGCAAGAAGGCGGGCAACCTGGCCGACTTCTGTGAGCGCTGGGGGCGCGGCTACCACTTCATGGTGGTGCTGGATGCCGACAGCCTCATGTCGGGCGACACGCTGGTGCGGATGGCGCGGCTGATGGAGCTGAACCCGCGAGTGGGCATCCTCCAGTCCCCGCCACAGTGCGTGGGACGCGCCACGCTCTTCGCGCGCCTGCAGCAGTTCGCCGGCCGGGTGTACGGGCCGGTGGTGGCCACGGGCGCGGCGGCCTGGCAGCTCGGCGAGTCCAACTACTGGGGACACAACGCCATCCTGCGCGTGGAGGCCTTCACCGAGCACTGCGGACTGCCGGTGCTGCCGGGGCAGCAACCCTTCGGCGGCCACATCCTCAGCCACGACTTCGTGGAGGCGGCGCTGATGCGGCGCTCGGGGTACACGGTGTGGCTGGTGCCGGAATTGGGCGGCAGCTACGAGCAGCCCCCGCCCCACCTGCTGGCCTACGCGCAGCGGGACCGGCGCTGGTGCCAGGGCAACCTCCAGCACCTGCGGCTGGTGCTGGCCGGCGGGCTGCATCCGTCGAGCCGGGCGCACTTCCTCATGGGAGTGATGTCCTACGTGGCCTCGCCGCTCTGGCTGCTCTTCCTGGTCATGGGACTGGTGGCGGCGCTGCACGACCGCTTCATGGGGCCGGAGTCCTTCATGGAGCACCCCACCTCGCCATGGCCCACCTTCGACACGGAGGGCGCGCTGCGGCTGATGACGGTGTCCCTGTCCATGCTGCTGCTGCCCAAGGCCCTCGGGCTCGCGCTGGCGCTGACGCGGAGGGAGGACTCGGCGCACATGGGAGGCCGGACGCGGCTGGTGCTGAGCGTGCTGGCGGAGAGCGTGCTCTCCATGCTGCAGGCGCCGGTGATGATGCTCTTCCAGTCGCACTTCGTCTTCGGGACGCTGCTCGGCTACCGGGTGTCCTGGACGAGCCAACAGCGCGATGACGAGGACCTGCCGTGGACAGAGGCGGCGCGGCGCCATGCGGTGCACACGCTGGTGGGAGCGGTGCTGGCGGCCGTGGCGCTCTTCCTGTCTCCGGGATTGCTGCTGTGGCTGACGCCGGTGGTGGCGGGGCTGCTGCTGTCCATCCCGCTGTCGGTGTGGACCGCGCGAGCGTCAGTGGGGACGTGGGCGGCACGGCATGGACTGTTCCTCATCCCCGAGGAGTCGGCGCCCCCGCCCGTGCTGGCCCGGGCACTCGAGCTGGCGGAGCGGGAGCTGGAGCCGGTGGAGGACGGACTGGAGCGGGTGCTGACGGACGCGCGGGCGCACGCGCTGCACCTGGCGCTGTTGGAGTCCCAGCCGGGCACCGCCGTGGCGCCCCTCGTGCTCGCCTCGGCGCGCCGCAAGCTGCTGGCGGGCCCACCGGAGCCGCTCTCCGCGCAGGAGAAGGCGGCGGTGCTGCTCGACGCGGGGACGCTCGAGGAGGCGCGGAGCCGGCTCGCCCGCTCCGCAGATTCGGCTTTCTCGCGTTTTACGTGATATTGAGAATCCGCGTCTGACGACTCTCGCGGAGGTCGATATGTCACTGCAACGAATGGCCAGTCACGTCTCTCAATGGGTGGTTGGACTGGTTCTGCTGGTGGTTCTCGTGGGCAGCGGCACGGCCCGAGCGCAGTGGGACTGCTACGCGCCCCAGCCCGGCCATCCCACGTCGGCGGAGAAGACGGCGTTCATCGAGGAGCTCAAGGCCTCCGCCCAGGAGGCCGAGGCACGTTGGGGCACGCCCGCGGCCGCGCTGCTGGCCATGGCCGCCAACGAGTCCGGCTATGGCTTCACCCGCATCGGGCTCTACGCCAACAACCTCTACGGGTGGAAGTGGACCAGTTCCGAGGCGGCCGGCGGGCGGCCCGCCTACGTGCTGACGTGCCAGCCCTCGTGGGATCCCAACAACAAGTACGTCAGCTTCAGCAACCGGCGAGACGCGGTGCAGTTCATCGCGATGAAGCTGGCCACGCTCTCGCGCTACAAGCCCGTCACCGAGCGCTACGTCTCGGACGTCCGCAATGGGGTGGCCGTCACCACGGCCGTCAACCGCTGGGTCCAGGGCATCCAGTCCGCCGGCTACAACCCCTACGCGTCCTACGTCACCAAGACGGTCTCCTACCTCAACAACTACCTGTCGCCGAGCAGCACGTACTCGGCGACCAACAACCTCTACAAGTACTCGCCAGTGACGGGCGCGGTGGAGGACATCTGGGTCTCCATCGATACGCCCTCCCCCGGTGCCACCGTGTCCGGGAACGTGGCCTTCAACGCCTCGGTGGGCGGCGGCGCCGTGGACACGGTGAAGCTCTACAGCCGAGCGGACGGCGCGACCGACTGGTACCTGCTTGCCTCGGACACCACGTCCCCCTACGGCGCCACCTGGGCCACCAACCCCTGGGTGGCCGATGGCGCGTACGAGCTCAAGGCGGAGGCGTGGAAGGGCACGGTGCTCAAGGCCACCGGAACCCTCCGCGTCCTGGTGAAGAACGCGGCGGCCTCGGTGTCCTTCTCCTCGCCCACCAGCGGCGCCACCGTCTCGGGCAACGTCTCGCTGCAGGCCAGTGTGAGCGGCGCCACCGTGGAGGGAGTGCGCTTCTACAGCCGCACCGCCGGCACTTCGGACGCGTGGTACCTCCTCAACACGGACACCACGTCGCCCTACGGCATCACCTGGGCCACCAGCCCCTGGGTGAACGACGGCGACTATGACTTGAAGGTCGAGGCGTACCAGGGCACCAGCGTGGTGGCCACCAGCCTCACCTCGGTGACGGTGAAGAACGCCACCGCGCAGACGTACTGGGTGGACTTCACCGCCCCTCGAAACGAGGCCCAGGTGGCGGGCAACGTGCCGGTCCAGCTCTCCGCGGGCGGGCATCCGCTCAACGACGTCGACACGGTCAAGCTCCACAGCCGCGCGGCCGGCTCGACGGCGAGCTGGTACCTCATCACCACGGACTCCAGCGCGCCTTTCGACCTCACCTGGGCCACCAGCCCCTGGGTCGCGGACGGCCGCTACGAGCTGAAGGCCGAGGCGTATCGGGCGGGCTCGTTGGTGGCCAGCAAGGTCATCACCGTGGCCGTGCAGAACGCGGACACCACGCCCCCCTCCATCTCCCTCTCCGCGCCGGCGGACGGCTCCATCGTCCAGGGCAACGTCACCCTCTCCGCCAACCCGAGCGACACGAGCGGCATCTCCAAGGTGGAGTTCTACAGCGACTCGGGCAACTACCTCATCGCCACCCGGACGAGCTCGCCCTGGTCCATCTCCTGGGCCACGGATCCGTGGGTGAAGAACGGCTACCAGACGCTGGTGGCTCGCACCTGGGACTCCGCGGGTAACTCCGCCGAGTCGCGCGTCACCGTGATGGTGGACAACCCGGCCAGTGGCATCACCCTCAACAACGGCCTGGACAACAGCACTCTGTCCTTCCGCGTCGGCGGCAGCGCGTACTGGTACGGCGACGACAAGTACTACTACACGGGCAACGACTCGGCCCGGAGCGGACAGGTGGGCCACGGCCAGACGAGCACGCTCGAGTTCACCGCGGAGGGCTCCAAGACGCTCCGGTTCATGTGGCGGGTGAGCTCGGAGCAGTACGCCGACTACCTGGAGCTGTGGATCGACGGCGTGAAGAAGAACAGCATCTCCGGCGAGACGACGTGGGCCGCCCAGTCCTGGTGGCTGGCCGCGGGGAGCCACACCGTGCAGCTCATCTACCGCAAGAGCAGCAGTGGCACGGCCGGCAGTGATGCGGGCTGGGTGGACTTCCTGCGACTCGAGTGAGCGGGCATCAGCACTCCCGGACAAGGGGTCACCTTCACGGTGGATTAAGCTGGCGAGCCTCATGCTCGCCGATGCCATGACCCTGCCCACCCTGGAGACGCCCCACCTGCGCCTGCGCTGGATGACGGAGGCGGATGTGCCCGCGCTCTTCGAGCTCTTCTCCAGCCCCGAGGTGACGCGCTATTGGAGCTGGTCCGCGTACACCGAGCTGGCCCAGGCGGAGAAGCTGCTGCGGGACATCCACAAGTGCTTCGCCGAGCGCTCGCTCTTCCAGTGGGGCCTCGCGAGGCGCGAGGATGACCGGGTGGTGGGCACCTGCACCCTGGCGGAGCTGAGCGGGCCGCACCGGCGCGCGAGCCTCGGCTACGCGCTGAACCGGGCGCACTGGGGCCAGGGCTACGCGCGAGAGGCCGTGAGCCGGGTGGTGGAGTTCGGCTTCACCGCGCTCGAGTTGCACCGACTGGAGGCCGACGTGGACCCGCGCAACGTGGGCTCCATCAAGGTGCTCGAGGGCCTGGGCTTCCAACGCGAGGGATACCAGCGCGAGCGCTACTTCCTCGACGGAGAGGTGCAGGACGCGGTGCTGTACGGGCTGCTGCGGCGGGAGTGGCGGCCGCCCGCCTGCTCGGTTGTCGTGCCGCGTTATTCCAGCGCATGACCACGCCATGACATGGGCGTGCGACACCCTCTGAGCAGTCCACCGTGGCCGACCGCCGCGGTGCCTCCTCGGAGATCCTCATCCATGGCACGAACGGCGCAGCAACTCGCGAGCAGAGACCTCATCTCCCGAACGCGGCCCTTCGCCATACAGGATGCCGCACGCGCCAGGTGGCATATCGCCTCGACACTGGTCGCGATGGTCGCCGCCGTCGCCGTCGCGGCCGCCGCACCGTGGTGGCCCCTGAGAGTCGTGGGTGGGCTCGTCGAGGCGCTCGTCCTCGTCCGCGCCTTCATCCTCTACCACGACTTCATGCACGGAGCCCTGCTGGGGAGCTCGCGCCTGGCGCAGGTGCTCTTCCACATCCAGGGCGTGCTGATGCTCACCCCCGCCCGCATCTGGAACGACACCCACAACCACCACCACGCCAACACCGCGCGCCTGGCCGCCCCCTCGGCAGGCACCTTCATCACGTGGACCACCGACACGTGGCGCGGGGCCTCCGGCCGGGAGCGCCTCGCCTACGTCGTCGAGCGCCACCCGCTGACCCTGCTGTTCGGCTATCTCACGGCCTTCCTGGTGAGCCTCTGCCTCGTTCCGTTCGTTCGCAACCCTCGGCGGTACTGGGCCTCGGGGCTCGCGCTGCTCGTCCACATCGCGTTGTCCATCACGATCTGGAGGCTCTTCGGCCCAGGCGTCTATCTCTCCGCCTTCCTCGGGCCGCTCTTCGTGGGCTACGCGCTGGGCACCTATCTCTTCTACGCGCAGCACAACTTCCAGGATGTCTCGCTCCTCCCGGAGGAGCAGTGGACCCACGCCGAGGCGGCGCTCGAAGCCTCGAGCTTCCTGGCCTGTGGCCCCGTGATGGCCTGGTTCACCGGCAACATCGGCTACCACCACGTCCACCACCTGAACCCACGCATCCCCTTCTACCGCCTGCCCGAGGCCATGGCCGCGATTCCGGAGCTGCAGGGGCCCCACGTCACGACCCTGCACCCGCGCGAGGTGGTGAGGTGCCTGCGTCTGAACCTCTGGGACTCCGCTCAGCAGCGGATGGTCCGTTACCGCGACGTACGAGCCCAGGCCTGAAGCGGCTCGTGGTGAACGGGAATAATTTTACCCGGGAGATATTGTCTCCGAATTATACCCGGGTAAAATGCGCGCCTCACCAGGAGCGCCACCATGTCCTTTCCCGAAACGCCCTTTCCCGAAGCCAACCGTCGCGCGGTCGAGCGCGCCCTCGAGGCCGCGTTCGGCACGACGACGCTGGACGCGGCGACATCGCTCACCGGCGGCCTGTCCGGCGCTCGGGTGTTCAAGATCCGGGTGGGTGGCATCGCCTATCTGCTGCGGATCGAGGGCCAGAGCGACTTCTTCCGCAACCCCAGCCGCTGGTACGGCTGCATGCGCACCGCGGCCGAGGCGGGCGTGGCGCCGAAGGTGCATTACGCCTGCGTCGAGGACGGGGTGGCGATCATGGACTTCATCGCTGAGCGATCGCTCTCACTGGAGTATGCCGGCTCGAGGAGCGACAGGGTCACCGAACTGGCCCAGGCCGTGCGCGCCTTGCACGCAACCCCGGCCTTTCCGCGGCTGGTCGACTATCTGGATGGCATGGAGGCGCTGATCGGACAGTTCCGCGCCTCGGGCCTGATCGAGCCGGCCGCCACGGCGGAGCATTTCGCGCGTTACTCCGAGCTCGCCGCTGCATACCGCCGTCTGCGACCGGATCCGGTCTCCAGCCACAACGATTTGAACCCACGCAATGTCCTCTATGACGGGGGCCGGCTGTGGCTGATCGACTGGGAGTCCTCGTTTCTCGCCGACCGCTATGTGGACCTGGCGACCCTGGCCAACTTCTTCACCGCCAATGCGGAGGAGGAGGCCATGCTGTTGCGCACCTACTTCGGCGAGACGCCGGATGCGGCGCGGCAGGCCCGCATGTTCCTGATGCGGCAGCTCAACCACGTCTTCTACGCGATGAGCTTCCTGAATGGTGCCGCGGCCGAACGGCCGGGCGTCCGGCTACCCGACCTGGCCGTCCCCCCGCTGGCCAAGCTGCACCAGGGCCTGTCGACGGGCGAGTTCGTGCTGGAGACCTGGCAGGGCCGGGTGGACTACGGCCGCAGCCGGCTGAACGAGGCGCTCGCGAACATCAAGCGCCCCGAGTTCGAGGCGGCGGTCAGGCTCGCGGCCTGATCGCCGGGTCAAAACCATCCGGATGCATTGTCGAGCGTGTCCCCAACCCCCAGCTTGCCATCGTCGTTCACCTGCACCACATAGGCAATGCCGTAGGCCTGCCACGACACGCCCATCGTACCGGTGATTTTGTAGAGATTCGTCAGGATGGCCTTCTTGGTGGAGCTCGTCTTCCAATCGTAATCCTTGGCCCTCGACGAGTACTCGCCCGCCACGATTCCGTGCTGGTAGATGTTTGCCAACCTGTTGCCCGTCGACACCCGATCCAGTGTTTCGGAATAAGGGTGTCCCCACTTCTGATCCCCGCTCGCGGCAACGATCCGTGGTTGCACCACGTCCAACCAGGATTGTTGGTTGCTTCCATTGGACCCGTGGTGGGCCAGCTTGAGGACATCAGCTTGCAGGAAGTTATTGGGAAAGGACTCCATGATGAAGTCCTCCGTCTCGACTTCCGCATCCCCCATCAGAATGATCTTGCGGTTGGCATACACCAGCATCAAGACAATGCTCTTGGCGTTCTTGTCGCTATCAGTCGGAGATGGATAGTTCGCGGACAGCAAGAAGACCTTGACCGTCTTCGTGGACGTGCCAATCGTAAGTAGAGGGCTCGTTTGGGTGCTGTGGGCCTTGCCGAAAAAAGAGCTGGAACTGAACGCGTCGATGACCTTCGACTGCATTTCGCTGCTGTAGTCGCTCTTTTGTCCGCCGTAATACACCTTGCCGAAGCTGATGCCGTGGGTGTCCACCATCTCCGGAATGAGGTTGTAATGGTCTCCGTCACCATGGGTGAGGAAGAGATGGTCGATCGTCTTGCTCTTCAGGAGTCCCTTGATGGTCACAATCGCATCGTTTCCGGCAATGTGACCATTCTTCTTGGAGCCGAGATCGACCAGAATCGTAGTTCCATCGGGACATACGATGAAGGTTCCATCGCCTTGTCCGACATCGAGGAAGTAGACATCGAGTGATGGCATGGCTGGCGCCTCTCATGTCGGACCGGGATGGGTGTACAGATCCGAGCGGACAGCTACCATATGAGTTGACGTTCTCTGCCTCAAGCGGGGGGTGCAGAAGCCGAAGGATGGCATCACGGGAGGGGCCGACTGTCTCTTGCCTCTCAGGAATTGCGACGCACGCCCCGGTAGACCGTGGGCGCGCCACGTCCAGATTGCGGCTCTGAGTGCCGGGCCTCCGGCGCGACACCATGGAGCTGCACGATGAAACGATGGCATTCCCTTCCGGTGCTGTGGGCGCTTGTCTCAGGTTGTACCGCCGCTCCTCCCGACTCGCCTCCGGTGGACGAGGCGGGTGGCACGATGTCCGCGCTTGAGGAGGAGGTGTGGCAGCCCTGCGGGAGCACCGCGACGTTGCTGCGGGACATCCGGCCCGGCGTGACAGGCTCGGACCCGGCCGAGCTGACGAAGGGCGACCACCTCCTCTTCTTCACCGCCGATGACGGCGTGCACGGGCGCGAGCTGTGGAAGAGCACCGGCACCGGAGGCTCGGGCACCCGCCTGGTGAAGGACATCCTCCCGGGCGGCACGGGCTCGGACGAGAGACCTGGCGCGCTCCACCGGCGCGACTGATGCTCACCGGCTCGTGAGCGGGCACTCGTCCGAGCCCGTGCGCGAGGCCGGGAACTCCCCCTGTCCCTGGCTACCCCAGCTGGACGAGCTCGTGGATGTCGCCCCGGACGGTCCCGGGCTCCCCCGCCTCTCCGGGAGTCCCCACGATCATGGGCATGCCGTAGCGGGGCGCGATCGTGATGCCGCGCACGTGCCGCGAGATGCGGGCGCCCGGCGCGAGCGCGAAGCGGAAGCGCTGCAGCAGGATGGGCAGCACCACGCGCACGGCCAGCGTGGCGAAGCTCGCGCCGATGCACATGCGCGGCCCCGCGCCGAAGGGAAGGAACTCATAGGTGGAGGGCTGCCGCTCCAGCCACCGCTCGGGCCGGAAGCGCTCCGGCTCGGGGTAGAGTTCCGGCAGCCGGTGCGTCACCAGCGGGCTGAGCAGCAGGCCCGTTCCCTTCTGAAGCTCCAGCCCTCCGAGCTGGAACGGCTCGGTGGCGAAGCGGAAGAAGAGCATCACCGAGGCGGGCAGCAGCCGCATGCTCTCTTTCACGACCCGGTCCAGCAGCACCAGCCTTGGCACCTGCTCCACCGTGGGCGCCGCGCCCCTCAGCTCCCCGCTCACCTCGTCCAGCACGTCCGCCAATACCCGCGGGTGCTGGGAGAGCAGGAAGAGCGTCCACGTGAGGGTGTACGCCGTCGTCTCGTGCCCGGCGATGAAGAGCACGTTCGCTGCCCCCAGCAGCTCCTCGTCGCTGAAGCGGCCATCCTGCTCGTCGTGGGCCTGGATGAGCATCGAGAGCACATCCCGCGACCCCGCCGGCTGCGCGCGCTTCTGGGCGATGAGCCGCCGCAACCGCTCTTCCAGCACCTCGGCCACGCGCAGGGTGCGCCGGTAGGGAGTGCCCGGCAGGTCATGCGGGAACGCGGCGACGCCCAGGGACATCAGCCCGCCCAGCAGCTCCGTGGAGAGCGCTCCCAGATCCGCTCCCCCGAGTGAGGCGTCCAGGCCGAAGAGGCACTTCACGGCGAAGGTCAGGGTGAGCTGCTGCATCTCCTGGGCGAGCTCGAGCGCCTGGCCCGGCCTCCACCGCTCGATGTGGCGCTCGGTGACGGTCGCCATGTCGTCGCGGTAGGTCTCCACGGCGGAGCGCTGGAAGGCCGGCATCATCAGCCGCCGGTGCCGCCGGTGCGCCTCGCCGTTCAGCAGCGTCAGGTTGGTGGACAAGCGCCCCATGGAGCTGCCCTTCGGCACGGGGAAGACCAGCTCTTCCGAGACGTGGAAGCGGTTCTGGTCCGACAACACGAGCCGGTTGACGTCTGGATCGAACGCGCAGATGAGAGCGGCGTTGCGGTCCGCGAGCGTGGCCAGCCTGCCATGCTCTCGGTAGATGCGGAGCATGTGGCCCACGGGATCCCCCATGAAGCGCAGGAGGTTGCCCCAGACGCCGAGCAGGGGCAGAGGCCGGGGGCCTCGGAGCGGGATGGGCGGGAGCCGGGTGGAGAGCCGCATGAGGCCATCCAAGCCCAGGCGCGCGCGGACGTCCATGGATGGCAGGCCTCTTGCGCCCGCCCTGCCGACCAGGGATTCAGACCGTGCGCCGCTGCCCCAGCGCGTCACGGATCTGCCGGAGCAGCTCCAGCTCGGTCTCCTTCGGCTCCTGCTGCTTCGGCTCCTGCTGCTTGCGCCGCATCAACCGGTTGTAGCCCTTCACCACCAAGAAGAGCGCGAAGGCGACAATGAGGAAGCTCACCAGCACCGTCAGGAAGTTGCCGTAACGGATCTCAGCGCCATTGAGGGTGAAGCTGAGATCGCTGAAGTCCGGCCGCTTCCCCATAGCGGCGATGAGCTGCATCAGGATGTCATTGGTGAATGAGGCGACGACCAGACCGAAGGCGCCGCCCAATACGACCGCCACGGCCAGGCCCACGACATTCCCCTGAGCGACGAACTCCTTGAACTCCTTCCACATGCTCATCCTCCGGCAAGAGGCTCCTCTTCCCGGAAGGCTAAGCAGTGCAAGGACTCCAAGCCGGAAATCACGCCACCGAATCCCCGACCGCCCCCACGCCTGCCTGAGGAGCACCGCCTCTCCGTAGCTGCTCCACCCGGCCCCCCAGCTCGGGCTACACTGAGCATCCATCCCGAGTGACACGCGAGGAGCGCCCGCCATGACGACGAAGTACCTGCTGCCCGAGGACCGGATTCCGCGCTACTGGTACAACATCCTGCCGGATCTGCCGACGCCGCCGTCGCCGGTGTTGCACCCGGGGACGCTGCAGCCGGCGAAGCCGGAGGACCTGGCGCCGCTCTTCCCCAGGCGCATCATCGAGCAGGAGATGGGGATGGAGCGCGAGGTGCCGATTCCGGAGGAGATCCGGGAGGCGCTGGCGCGCTGGAGGCCCTCGCCGCTCTTCCGAGCGCACGCGCTGGAGAAGGCGCTCGGGACGCGCTCGCACATCTATTACAAGTACGAGGGGGTCTCGCCCTCGGGAAGCCACAAGCCGAACTCGGCGGTGCCACAGGCGTACTACAACGCCAAGGAGGGGGTGAGGCGGCTGGCGACGGAGACGGGGGCGGGCCAGTGGGGAAGCTCGCTGGCGTTCGCCGGGCAGCTCTTCGGGCTGGCGGTGACGGTGTACATGGTGAAGGTGAGCTACGAGCAGAAGCCCTACCGGCGCTCGATGATGAGGACGTGGGGGGCGGAGGTGTTCTCCTCGCCGTCGAACCAGACGCAGACGGGGCGGCGGATTCTGGAGGAGAGCCCGACGAGCAACGGCTCGCTGGGCATGGCCATCTCCGAGGCGGTGGAGGACGCGGCCACGCACGAGGACACGAAGTATGCGCTGGGCTCGGTGCTCAACCACGTGTGCCTGCACCAGACGGTGATTGGCCAGGAGGCGCGGGAGCAGATGGCGCTGGCGGGCGAGTACCCGGACGTGGTGATTGGCTGCCACGGCGGGGGGAGCAACTTCGCGGGCATCGCCTTCCCGTTCGCGCGGGACAAGATGAACGGGAAGCAGGTGCGGCTGGTGGCGGCGGAGCCGGCGAGCTGCCCGACGCTGACGCGCGGCAAGTATGCCTTCGACTACGGGGACACGGCGAAGCTGACGCCCATCATGAGGATGCACACGCTGGGGCACGACTTCATGCCGCCCGGAATCCACGCGGGAGGCCTGCGCTACCACGGGGCGAGCCCGCTGGTGTCGAACCTGGTGCACGCGGGGGTGGCGGAGGCGGTGGCGTACACGCAGCGGGGGTGCTTCGAGGCGGCGCTGCTGTTCGCGAAGACGGAGGGAATCATCCCGGCGCCGGAGAGCTCGCATGCCATCAAGGCGGCGGTGGAGGAGGCACGCAAGGCGGATGAGGAGGGACGGGAGCGGGTGATCCTCTTCAACCTCTCGGGGCACGGCCACTTCGATCTCGCGGCGTACGACCAGTACCTGGCGGGGAAGTTGGAGGACTACGAGTACCCGCGGGAGGCCATCGAACGCTCGATGGCGAACCTGCCGAAGGTGGAGTTGGGCTGAGCAGGGGGCGGCGCGGCCCGCCCAGAAGCGCAGCCGCGCCCCCTCCACCAGGCGAGCTCAGCGGTACTCCGCGTGACAGCCCTGGCAGCCTTGCATGACCCGGCCGAGCGCTGCCCCGGCCTCCTTGGGATCGTTTCGCGCCGCCGCACCCGCGAGCGCCTCGAGCTGACTGTGAAAATCCCGGTCCAGCTCGAGGAAGCGCTCCAATTGGTCGCTGTTACGTGGCGGGCGGTAGCTGCCGCTCCGGAGGGCCTCGGTCGTGCGCTCCCGGGCGGCATGTACCCCGTGCAGGGCGTGCTCGATCGGCCGGAGATCGCCGCTGGCGAAGTGGGCCGTCCCCTCCCCCAGCGCTCGCTCCAGGAGCCGCATTCTCGTCCCTCACGGCATTGCCTCCGGGAGCGGCCGCCACGGAGTGCTCGTGTCCTCCGCCGTGCCCAGAGTGGGCAGCTCCGAAGTGGAAGCCCAATGCTCCAATGGCTACGACAGCAACCACGTGTGTCATCCACCAGCCAGGACGCAGGAAAGAGAATTTCTCAGGGAGTTTCATGGTGTGGGGCCCTCATGGGTCGGTGCGCTGGGAGTGCTGTGGTGGGGAGCGGTGCGCAGCACGCCGTCCTCCATCTCGTGAACGGTGTCGAAAGCGTCGAGCGTCCGATGGTCGTGCGTCACGACGACGACCGCGGTCCCTCGCTCATGCGCCACTCTTCGGAAGAGCTGCATGACATCGCGGCTCCTCCGCCCATCGAGGGCGGCGGTCGGCTCATCGGCGAGGATGACGGGTGGCTCCATGGCCAGGGCTCGCGCGATCGCGACGCGCTGTTGTTGTCCTCCGGAGAGCTCGTCCGGCATGTGGGCCAGCCTGTCCCCCAGGCCGAGGTACTCGAGGAGCGCGGCGGCACGCGCGCGCGCCTCGCGACCCCCGCGATCATTGATCTCGAACGCCACGAGCACGTTGTCGAGAGCGTTCAGGAAGGGGATGAGATTCGCCTTCTGGAACACGAAGCCGATGCGCTCGCGCCGGACGCGGGCAGCATCGACGCGGAGCCGTCCCTCGATCACCGCTTCGAACTCGCCGATGCGCACCGAGCCTCGATCCGGAAACTGGAGCAACCCGAGCGTGGTGAGGAGCGACGACTTGCCAGAGCCACTCGGCCCGAGGAGCGCGGCCACCTCTCCCCTGCTCACGCACAGAGAGACGTCGCGCAGCGCCACCACCTCTGTCTCGCCCTTGCCGTACGTCTTCCAGAGTCCGTGCGCTTCGATGACGTGCATGACTATCCCGCCAGGATCGTGGTTGCCGGAATTCGAAGCGCCCGCCGGATGGCCAGGGTGCTCGCGACGAGCGCAATGCCCATCGAGAGCCCCAGCACCCCGGCCAACTCCCCCCCACCGACGACGACGCGGCGCGGGAAGTGGGGAAAGGCGATCTGCGAGAGCACGAGCGCGAAGGCGTAGGCGAGCACCGTGAGCAGCACGGACTGCTGGAGGATCATGCTCACCACGACGCTCGACCGGGCCCCCATGAGCTTGACCAGGGCAATCTCGCGGGTCTTCGCCACCGTCATGTTGAAGATCACCAGCGAGACGACGATGCCGGACACGATCGCGAGCAGGGCTCGGAAGAGGCCGATCTGCCGGCGGGCCTTGTCGATGACCCCATCGAGCAGGAGCGACCGCTGCTCCTGGGTCGTGTAGACGGACACGTCCCCCCATTGAGCGAACCGTGCGCGCACGCTCTCGACGGAGGCGCCCGGCGCCACGCGGACGAGCACGGCGGAGATTCCTGGCTCGCCCGGGGGGGCGCCCGATGAGCGCGCGAGTCGCAGCGCCTCGGGGGCGAGGTGCCGCTGGATGGAGGTGAGATCGTTCTGGGTGACGAAGCCGAGCGCATCTCCACCGGAAGAGATGAGCCCCTGGCCCAGCCCGACCACGCTGAAGGTTTCGTCGCCCAGCACCAGCGTCTGCCCGGGGAGGAGGCCCAGGGAGCGATCCACGATGATCTCCCGGTGGGCGCTGCGCAGCGGCCGCCCCGTGCTCAGCGGCAGCGAGTTCCCCCGATCGTCAGGCCAGGCCAGCCCGACGAGCGTGAGCCGCAGGACGCGGCCCGAGTGCTGCGGCTGTACGGTGATCGTCGTGAACGCACGCGCCCACTGCACGCCTGGGACTCCGCGGGCGCGAGTCTCGAGGAGCGCCGGCACCACCGAGCGCTCGGCGAACGGACCCCGTGTGTCGCGCTGCACCAGCCACAGATCCGCGCCCATCTGGTTCACGAGCAGCACCGCGTCCTCCACCATGCCGCGGTAGATGCCGCCCATGGCGAGCACGACCGCGAAGAGGAGCCCAAGCCCCAGGCCCGTCACGACGAAGCGAGGCCCCTGATGCCGGATGTCCCTCCACGCGAGGTTCATGGCCGCGACTCCGCGACGAAGCGCCCGGTGGCCAGGCGGCTGCCGTCCGTGGGAGGCAGCAGGACGACATCGTTCTCGGCAAGGCCGGTGCGGACCTCCACCCAGTCGCTCCCGACGAGCCCCAATCCCACCTGCGCCTCCGAGACACGGCCGCCGCGCTCGACGAAGCACGTCGTTCGCTCCATGTCGCACGCCCCCTGTCGCACGCGAAGCGCAGCGGGAACCGCCTCGAGCGTGACGAAGCCATCCACGCGCTGACCGAAGGCGAGGCGCCGCGGGCGCTCGAGGAGCTCCAGGTCCACGAGGATCTCGTGGGTCTGTCGATCGACCTCGGCGGCGATGGCATCCACGCGGGCCCGGTAGCTGCGTGATGGCTCCCCGCGGAGCACGACCCGAGCCTCCTGCCCCTCCCGCAGCTCGTGGAGCACGGTCTCATCGAGCCAGACCCTGGCGAGCACCTTCGTGCTCGAGGCGAGCACCAACACCGGCTGCCCGGGCGCGATGACGTCCCCTGGCTCGCGGAGCCGCCGGACGACGAGACCTTCGAGCGGACTGAGAATCCTTGCCTCGCCTGAGCGCTGAGCCTGGACGTCCATCGACGCACGCGCCAGCTCGATGCTGCTCGCCCCGTGTTGCTTCGCGGCCGTGGCGGCCTCGAGCTCCGCTTCGGCGCGGTCCAGCCGCTCGTGGGCGGCATCCCGATCCGCGAGGGGGGCGGCTCCAGCCTCGAAGAGCGTGTCCACGCGTCGCGCATCGCGCTGCGCGGCCTCGAGATTCACCTGGGCCCGGCGGATGTCCGCGTCGTTGCGCTTGAGGCTGACGGTCGCGGCCTCGAGGCTCCGTCGCGCGACCGCGAGCTGCTGCTGAGGCTCTCGCGGATCGAGCCATCCCAGCTCATCGCCGACCCGAACGTGCTGTCCCTCACGCACTCGGAGCCCGCCGATGCGCCCCGCGACCGTGAAGGCCACGTTGACCTGGGCCTCGCTCTCCAACGTCCCGGTCCCGCTCGCCTCCCGAAGAACCGGGCCGGTCTCGACCCGCACCCTCGAGGCCTGGACAGGGCGGAACCGGCTGTAGAGCACGGCGCCCACGCCGAGGGCGGCCACCACGATGAGCAGCCACATGCGCTTGAGCGCGCCAATGAGTGCGGCGGTCTTCATGCGTCACCTTCCTTGGGAGGCACCAGCAGGGGGAGGCACCAGCAGGGCGCGGAGGATCGGCCAGGCCATATCGGCCGACATCATCCCCTCCAGGACCCTGCCGCCCTGGGCGAGGACCAGGGTCTGAACGATTCCGACGACGGCCGGGACCAGCGCGATCGGCGCGAGATCCCCGCGGATCACTCCCTGCTCCTGTCCACGCTCGAGTGCCGCGGCAATGGCCTCGAAGGTCTTCAGGACCGATCTCCGGAGCAGCGCGATGCTCGATTCGGGCATCGCCAGCGCGAATTGATCCGAGAAGAGGAGCCTCGCCAGCCCTGGATGCCCCGCCACCGCCGACGAACGAGACTTGAGGAAGCACTCGAGCCATTCGAGGGGCGCCAGGCTCGGCTCGGGAAGGCTCTCATCCAGCAGCGCGGCGACACGCTCCGCGACCGCCTCGAGGACGGCGTCGAGCGATTCGAAGTGCCGGTACAGCGCGCCCCCTGTCAGGCCAACCTCTTCGGCGAGGGACGCCACGGTGAGCTGCCCGATGCCTCGCGTCTCGATGATGCGCAGCGCGGCATCCGCAATCTGGGCGCGCCGTTCGGGTTGTGAGAGCCTTCGAGCCATGACTTTGTAAGTAAACGTTTACTTACTTCGAGTCAAGAACCAAGCCGGCCGCCGCCGGCAAGGGGCCCCTGTCCCACCGAGGTCAGGACTTCTTGGGCTCGCCGACCTCGTCCGTGGGCTTGAAGAGATTGAGGGGCACGGAGAGGTAGCGGTGGCCGTTGGCGTGGGGCTCGGGCAGCCGCCCGGCGTTCACGTTCACCTGCACGCTGGGGAAGAGCAGGACGGGCTGGGCCAGCGTGCGGTCGCGCTCGGTGCGGAAGCGGATGTACTCCTCCCGCGGGGTGTCCGAGCGGAGCTGGACGTTCCGGCGCTTCTCGGTGCCGAGCGTGGTCTCGTAGCGCAGCTCGCGGCCATTGGGCTGGTAGTCATGGCCCACGAACACGCGGGTCTCGTCCGGCAACGTGTAGAGGCGCTCATGGATGGAGTGGTACAGCGCCTCGGCGCTGCCGCGAGGGAAGTCGCAGCGGCCCGTCCCCTGGTCCTCCATGAAGAGCGCGTCCCCGGTGAAGAGGGCGTCCTCGAGCTTGTAGGAGACACAGGCGGGGGTGTGGCCCGGCGTGGCGATGACCTCGATGCGCAGCGAGCCGGCGTTGAACACCTCGCCATCCTTCAGCAGGCGGTCGAACTGGCTGCCGTCCGTCTTGAAGTCCGGCCCGAGGTCGAAGATGTCCTGGAAGGTCTTCTGCACCTCGGTGATGCGCTCGCCGATGGCCACCCGGGCATCCAGGCGTCGCCGGAGGTACTGGGACGACGAGATGTGGTCGGCGTGAGCATGCGTCTCGAGCACGTAGTGCACCCGGAGCTTCTGCTCGTCCACGAAGGCCACCACCTTCTCCACCGACCCGGTCGAGGTCTGAGAGGGCAGCGGGTCATAGTCGAGGACGGGATCGATGATGATCGCGTCCCGGGTCGCCTCGTCGAAGACCACATAGGTGAGAGTGGAGGTCTTGGGCTCGTAGAACGAATGAATCTTCATGGCGCGGCTCCTGACGGAATAAAAGGCTTGGATTCCGTTCCGTTAGAGCCAGGGCCCCGGGAAAAGGGTTCACTCCGGGTCAGCGGAGCACGGTGACCGGGCTGGAAGTCGATGCGACCATGAGCCCGCCTGATGGAACCAAGTCCCCGAGTCGAAGGCCCTGGCTGCGTGGGCTCGCTCGACAGCCTCCTCCCAACAAAGCGGCCCGTGCCAATCGTGACAGGTCCGGGGAGGAGAGCATGGAACAGGCACAGAGCGAGCGGGAGATCATCAACCTCGAGCACGCCTACTGGCGGGCCATCCAGGAGCAGGATGTCGACACGGCGCTGGAGTTGACGGACGAGCGCTGCGTGGTCACCGGGGCCCAGGGATACGCGAGCATCGAGCGCGACCAGTTCGCGCAGATGATGAAGAGCGAGCGGTGGCGGCTGCAGCGGTACGAGCTCCTCGGCGAGCCCGCGGTGCGCTTCCTCAGCCCCGACGTGGCGGTCGTCGCCTACAAGGTGAAGGAAGAGATGAAGGTCGAGGGAAAACCACTGACCCTCGAGGCCGCGGACGCGTCGACGTGGGTGCGCCGAGACGGAAAATGGCGGTGCGCGCTGCACACCGAATCCCTCGTCGGAGATCCCTTCGGTCGTGACCGCGTCTCGAGGGCGCCGACCGACGAGCCGATCGCCGCGCAGGACGCGGTCGCCAACATCGCGGTGAAGGATCTGAACAAGGCGAGGAAGTTCTACGAGGAGACGCTCGGGTTGAAGCCCGTCCACGAGGAGGGCGGCGAGGTGGTCGTGTATCGGAGCGGAAACTCGACCGTGAACGTCTACCGCTCGGACTACGCGGGCACCAACCAGGCCACGGCGGTCACCTGGACGGTGGGCAACATCGAGGAGGCGGTGAAGGATCTCCAGTCCAAGGGCGTCACCTTCGAGCACTACGACATGCCCGACACGCGGCTGGAGGGCGATATCCACGTCTCGTCCGGGATGAAGGTCGCCTGGTTCAAGGATCCGGACGGGAACATCTTGAACCTCATCGGCCTCGAGGGCGGTCAGTAGACCTGCACCGTGGTGCGGAGACTGGCAGCACGACCTACTTCGCCGAAGCCGACTCCGTGGGCAGCACGAAGCTGGTGACGAGCAGCGCGCCAGACACTCCGGCGAAGATGCCCGAGAGCGCGAACCGGGTGTTGGCGCTGCTCCGGAGCGCCTTCGCCTCGTCGTAGGTCCAGGCGGAGACTCCTGGCGCCCGCTCGTCCTGGAGCCGCGAGGCCTGGACCAACCCCAGCACCAGGAAGGTGACGGCCGCCGCCCCGGCCACCCCGGCCCCTACCCGGGTGACAGCCACGGGCGCCGGCATGGGCTGGGTGAGCGCGTTCACGCCGCGAACAGACGAGGGGGACAGCCTCGCCGCGGACAGGACCCAGGGCGCGTCCGTCGCATCCTCGAGGCCCGGGAGGTCCGTGGTGGCCGTCTTGATCTCCTGGCTGGCGCTCTGGAAGGCCGAGTCCAGCTCCGTGGGCCGCAGGGCGGACACGGTATAGCTCCGCTTGAAGAGGACACGGCTCTCGCGGGTCTCTATCAGCGTGATGCGCATGGGCAGGTCATCGAAGACCTTGCTCGCGTCGATGGTCACCACCGCCGCCAGGCCGAGGTCGCGTCCGAGCTGCGCGAAGCACTCGGGGTTGCCCTGGCATCCCTCCGGAGCGCGCTGCGTCCCGAGCCGGGTGATGACCTCGACCGGGTCCATCAGCACGGGCACCCTCGCGTTGTACAGGGCCCAGGAGAGCCGATCCGCCAGGGTGACGGCCTCGATGGGCGTGAGGCCCTCGTTGCGGGAGACCACCACCACCAGCCCCTTCGACTCGGTCTCGCCCGCCGAGGCGGGGGTCTGCGCGACGAGCAACGCCAACACCAGGGAAAACATGGGGGCCCATGCTGGCATACGCCGGGTCCCGAGGCGAGGACGTCATTTCCCCAGGTACTGGCGCTCCCAGATGTCGAGGTTGCGCTGCACCTGCTTGCGCTCCTCGTAGGTCGATGCGCTCTCGGCCCTGACGCGGACCTTCTTCAACAGGTCGCGCGCGCTCTGCTTCTCGTCCACGGGCAGCGAGCTCGCGCGCAGCTTCCGCTCCAGCCGCTCGATGCGCGCGAACAGTGGCGGCTTGCGCTCGGTGCTCACCTTGGACGGGCCGCTCGCGCTTGGGGCCACCTCCTGAGTGACAGCCGGCGTGGGGCTGGAGTTGGCCACGGGCTCGGGGGCCGGGGTCTCGACAACGGGGGCGACAACGGGGGCGGCAACGGGGACGGGGACGGGGGCGGCCACCGGCTCCGGGGCCGGACGGCGCAGCATGAACATCGCCCCGCCAGACATGAGCAGCAGCAACCCAGCGGCCACGCCCACCACCCGGGTGGTGCGGGAGCGTGGCGGCGTGCCGGGCGAGCCCGCGCTCACCGCCGGGGCCTCCTGCTGGGGCGCTGGCCGCTCGGGTTCCATGGCAGGCAAGGCGAGGCCGCGCGTCTCGCGAGAGGGGCGCGCACCTCTCGGCGGCGGGAGACTGTCGGCACACTCCTGAAGCACGACCCTCACCTCCTCCGCCGAGGGGCGTGCCTGCGGGGCCTTCTCCAGCAGCTTCAGCGCGAGCTGCGCGAGCGCGGGAGGCAGCTCCGGCCGCAGCGTGAGGGGCGAGGGAGGCGTGTGCTCCAGGTGGTGGACCAGGTACTCCGCGGGGACCCGGGCCGTGAAGGGGAGCTGCCCGGTCAGCAGTTGGAAGAGGATGATGCCGTACGCGTAGAGGTCCGTCTTGGGACTCACCGGATCTCCGCGCACCTGCTCGGGCGCCATGAACTCCGGCGTCCCAATGATCAGCCCATTCAGGGTCTGCTGCGAGAGCGTCGGATCTCCGGACGTCTGCTTGGCCAGGCCGAAGTCCAGCACCTTCACGTAGGAGCCGCCGCCGGGTTGCCGCACCAGGAAGATGTTGTTGGGCTTGAGATCGCGGTGGATGACGCCCGCCTGGTGCGCGGCGGTGAGCGCCTCCAGGAGCTCGTCAGCGAGCCGGATGGCATCCTGCACCGGGAGGGTGCCGCGACCGGCGAGCCAGGTGTCGAGCGGAGTGCCCTCCAGGTACTCCATGACGAAGTACTGCCGGCCATCCGGCATCTTGCCGAAGCTGAAGATGTCGATGATGCCCCGGTGGTGGATGGCGTTGACCGCGCGGGCCTCGGCCAGCAGCCGCTCCACGTACAGGGACTGATCCCCCATCTCGGGCCGCAGGACCTTGATGGCCACCTGCTTGTGGATCAGCGGCTGTTCGCCCCGGTAGACGATGCCCATGCCGCCGATGCCGATCTGCTCCTGGATGACGTACTCGCCGATCCGCATGCCGATCAGCGGATCAGAGAGAGGGGCGCTCAGCGGCGTTGGGTTGGGCTTGAAGGCGGGGTGACCGACAGCCGGCATGGTCTGGGCCGGAAGTGGCGGAGCGAGGGTCCCCGCCTCGGGCGAGGCGACGTGCGAGCCTGGCTGGGGCCTCAGCTGCGCACGGCCGGCGGGCACGCCGTCACCGAGCACCGTGCCGTCGTGGGGGCACGTCTCGGTGCCCTGAGCGACGCTCAGGCCACAGGTGGGACACTGTGTGAGGGGGGGCGGGGCCATCGAAACAGGCCACGACCTTATCAGAGAAGCCGCCCCCTGGAGGTGGCGACATGAACTCCCCTGCCCGCCCGGAGGCCCGCCCCGCTCACGGTTGCAGCCGGAGGACCGTCCCGTTGGTGCCCGCCACCCAGACGACGCTCGGCGTCACCCACACCGCCCGCAGGTTCTCGCTGACCCCGCTCACCTGCGGCGTCCAGGTCTTCCCGTCCCAATACGTGATGACGCCGTTGTCGCCCACGGCCCACACGCTGTCGGCGCTCCGCCCGGCGATGGCGCGCAGCGTCTGGGTCACCCCCGTGGAGACCAGGGTCCAGGCAGTCCCATCGTAGTGGTAGGCGGCTCCGTTGAGGCCCACCGCCCACACATCCCGAGAGCCCGTGCCCCACACGCCGAAGAGGTCGGTCGATGAGGACAGCTTCTGGCTGGCCCACTTCCCCGAGCCATCGCGGTGGAAGATCACCCCGCTGGCACCCACCCCCCAGACATCCGCGAGGGAGGAACCCCAGACAGCGTTGAATGGAGCGGTACTGAAGTTCCCCTCGCTGGTCCAGGTGCCCGCTTCATCGCGGCGCTGGACGAGGCCCCTGTCGCCCACCGCCCACATCGGGGCAAGCCCCGTCCCCCAGAGGGCATTCACGCCGCTCTGGAACGAGGTGCTCTGGGTCCACTGGCCGTTCTGGAGCAGGTGGACCTTCCCGCTGCTGCCCGTCGCCGTCGGGCTGTTCTCCGCCACCAGCAGCAGGTCCCCGCGCCCCCAGAGGGCCCTGAAGGTGCCCTGCTCCGGAGGAGCCACGGGTGACCAGCGCGAGGCCTCGCGGCGCATGACCAGGTCATTGTCCCCGGCCGCCCAGAGGTCGCGGTCATCGGTGCCCCAGAAGGCGTTGATGTTTCGTGCCACGCCGCCGGGGCTCTCCGACCACTGGCCGTCCGCCCGCCGCACGATGCTGCCCGAGGTCCCGACGGCCCAGAGCGCCGTGTCATTGCCCCAGATGGAGTTGAGCACCTGGGGTGTGCCACTCGGCTCGGGGGTCGACGTGCCCAGGACATAGATGTTCGAGGCGGGGCCGACGACGCGCGTGACACCGGCGCTGGTCCACACGCCATTGAGAGGAGTGGAGGACGTCGCGAAGCCGGAAGCCGTCCACGTCGAGTTGGCATGGGTGGCGAGCAACCCCCTGCCCACGGCGTAGGCCGTACCGGCATCCGCTCCGGCGGCGATGGCCATCAGGTCCACGGCTCCCAACCTGCTGGAGCTGGACCAGCCCCCATCCACGCCGTGCACGAGGGTGCCGCCCCTGCCCACCGCCCAGGCCTCGGTGTCCGAGACGGGCCACACGGCCAGGAGCTCCGGCGCGAGACTGGTGCCGGCGTCCCAGGACTGGGGCCTCCACCGCTGGCCGTTGAAGGTGTAGATGGCGCCCATCTGCCCCACCGCGATCGCGGACGTGTCCGAGGCACCTTCGATGTCATGGAAGGTCAACTGCTCGGCGAGGGCCTGGGACGTCCAGGTCGAGCCGTCCCACTTGAGCAGGGCGCCGCCCGCGCCGGCGAACCACCACGTCTTCCCCGCGGCGGGCCAGGCGGCGCGCAGTTGCAGGGAGTTGCCGGACAGGATGCGGGCCCAGCAGGTGCCATCCCAGTGCAGCGCGATTCCCCTCTCCCCCACGGCCCAGACGTCCGTGGCGGACCTGCCTCGGACGGTGCTCAGCGTGCGGCCCTCGGAGAGCGGGTTGTCCCAACACCAGTTGGAGGTGGAACAGGTGGGGGGCGTCGAGGCTTGAGGGCAGGCGTTGCCCGCATCTGGCGCCTGCCCGAGGACCTCGCACCAGCCCCCGCTCACGCAGACGTACGGCTGGCCTCCGGGGCCACGCAGCCCCTGGCAGTCCTCGTCGGACGAGCAGGAGAAGGGCTTCGAGGGAAGCTCGACGCAGTGGAGGGACGACAGCACCCCCACGGTCAAGGCCGCCAACTGCCCCCAGCGCCAGGCGCGCGTGTTCGTGGTCACTCCGATTCCCTGTTGAGGGTCCAGGCGGGGACCATAGCGCGCGGTGTCCGGGGGGGGCCACCAGCGCGGCTCGTGAATGTCAGACCGCCTTCTGGACAAAGGCGCGCCATGTTAAACAGAGCTGTCCCCAACCCTCGCGGGGGGCAAAGGACTTGGCATCCCCGACCGGGTGAAGGAGCGGCATGCCTTCGTACAGCGCGGCAGCGGTGCGGATGAACTCCACGCAGACCTCCTCGGCCAAGCGCATCGTGCGCAGCATCAACGTCCTCGTTCACGGCGTGAACACCGATGCGGCCTGGTTCAATCTCGTCGAGAAGGCGATGGTGGAGAAGAGCACCTACGTCGTCCTCCCCTTCTCCTGGGGCGACTACGAGAACCGGAAGCAGGGGGGGCTTCCCAACTACGCGGCCGACGAGGTCATCCAGCTCTTCCAGAATGGCAACTTCAGTTACGACCGGATCTACCAGGGCCATTCGGCGGTGCGGCTCAAGGAGTTGATCGACGCGTGCCGCAAGCTCGCGCCCCAGGTCAACGTCATTGCCCATAGCAATGGAACCCTGCTGACGGCGGCGGCGCTGCTGCTGGGAGCCAAGCTCGACAACTACATCATGATGGGCAGCCCGCTCGATTGCGACAACACCCGGTCGCAGAAAGAGCTCGCCGCGGCCCTCAAGAACGTCAGCGGCAAGGTCTCCAACTTCTGGTCGCCCAAGGATGAGTGGGCCCACCTCAAGGGGGGAATCGGAGCCTTCGGCAAGAACTCCACCTACACCTCCTCGAACCCCGGCATTCAGAACGTCGAGTTCGTCCCGGGCTCGCAGATTCAGGGCACGAAGATCGTGGCGACAGGCAAGGACGTGATTCCCCAAGGGAGCGGAAGACCGCCCCTCATCGTCCCCAACTTCGGCCACTCGGACTACATGCTCAAGGAGCACATGCAGATCTTCGTGAAATACATCGAGGAGTTCGCGAAGAGTGGCAAGGGGGGGATCAGCAACATCCTCCAGGTGAAGGAGCAGCAGCTCACCATGCTGCGGCAGCAGGCTGACTGGACCCAGGTCTCCTATTACATCTCGAAGAAGAACGTCACCCTGGATTCGCCCAAGCTGAAGAAATACAAGAAAGAGATCGACAAGATCTTCAAATGAGCCGGATACCTCTCATCGGGTCTGTCATTGCCGTACTGTGCATGTTGGCCTGCTCCCCCGCGGACAGGAGTGCCATGAAAGAGCAACCCCCAGTCTGTCGCGTGCGCGAGTACAAGGACATTGCCTCGAACCTCCGCGAGGAGATTCTCGGCAAGAACACCGGCTTCCTCGATGCCTTCTACGACGTCCAGGGCATCCAGGATGCGGACCTTCGGCCTCTGGTCGAGCAGAGCAAGGAGGAGACGGCCCGGTGGCTCGGGAAGCTCCGGGACATGCTCAAGCCTCGAACGGTCAAGGTGGAGAACGAGCGGCGGGAGGAGAGCAACTACATCATCCACTTCCTGATCAACGGTGAGACGCGGGTGGAGCTCTTCGTGGATGATGTCTACGAAAGAAACGGTTGCCTCCACGCGCGGGATCAGATGCGAATCCAGCTCCTGTCCGAGAAGTAGGCGCGGCCGGGGGGGCTCCCCCCCTTCACGCGGAGGAGCTGGCCGTTGACCCATGCGCCATCTTCACCGACGAGGAACGCGACGACGCGTGCGGTGTCCTCGAACCTGCCTCCGCGCAGCGGAAGCTGAGCGCCTGCTACTGGGCAGCCTTGGGGTCCATCCAGAAGACCTCCCAGTGGTGGCCGTCGGGGTCGTAGAAACTCCAGCCGTACATGAAGCCTTGATCCTGCGGCTCCATGGCGTGCTTGCCGCCAGCTCCGATGGCTTTCTTGACCAGCTCGTCCACTTCGGCCCTGCTATTGCACGACAGCGCGAACAGTCCTTCTGTCTGCCTGGACGTATCGCACAGCTCGCGTCTGGTGAACGTCTTGAAGAAGGACTCAGTGAGGAGCATCACGTACGCCTCCTCGCTGAGGATCATGCAGGCCGCATTGTCATCCGAGAACTTTGGATTGAACTCGAAGCCGAGGGTCGAGAAGAACTCCCTCGACTTCTTCAGGTCACGCACGGCCAGGTTGACGAAGATCTTTCGGGAGCGCTTGTCTGCCATGTTTCTCTCCTTGAGCGGGCGTGGCGCGCAGCGGTTGCTGAAACAGCGCACCGTAGAGCGCGGGTGCACATTTGCCCATGGACCGGCGGGGAGGGGCAACCGCTCGCTCATCAACACATGGGCGAGTCAAGAAGGGGCGCCAAGATGCGCCGCGACCCACGCGGAGATCTCGGCCGCACGGTCGCGGGCAAACATATGGTCGCCGCCAGCGAGCACCTGCATCCGAGCCCTGGGCAGCAGTTGCTCGAGCTGACGGCCGACCGCTACGGGGCTGATCGGATCGGCATCGCCCCAGAGGAGCAGCGTCGGGATGGTGATACGGTGGAGCTCCGCCGTGTGATCCGTCCGCTCGGTGAGGATCCAGTCCGCCGCCTTCGGATACTCCTCGCGATAGGAAGTGCGCCAATCGCTGGCGCCGAGGCTCGCCACATCGACGCCGCCGGAGGTGGCCGTCAGGACCAGATGGCTGATGCGGTCCGGATGAGCGAGCGCCAGCCGCACGGCGACGACGCCACCCATCGATTGCGCCACGACAACACTCGGGCTCTCCAGCCTGCTGGCGGCATGAGCCACCGCCTCGTCGAGGCTCTGGAGCGCCGGATCATGCGGCTCGTGGCCGAGACCCGGCCAGCTCAGATAGGTCTTGCGCCAGTTCGCCGGCAGCAACGTGCCGAGCGGATGCCAGAAGGACGCAGCGCCGCCGGCACCAGGCAGGAACAGGATGTGGCGAGTCATGTCCTGCAACGTAGCAAAAAACGTTGCGGCGGCACGTCTCGGGCATGCCCATGGCCAGTTACCGTCCCGGAGGCCAGCCACGGCCGGGCCGTGGACCGGTGGTTTGTCCGCCTGGAGGGGAATGGGGGGAGAGGCCAATAGGGGTGCGCGATTCCTGTCACCGAGACTCGCGCCCAGCTTTCGACAGACCCCCGAACCCACGGGGGGCACACAGGGAGGCAACATCATGGGCATCAAGAACAGCTGGAGTCTCGGCATGGTCGCCGCGGCCACACTGCTGACCCTGCCCGCGTTCGCGGCCCAGATGGGCGAGGAGAGCACCTACGACGAAAACCGACAGAACCGGGGCTTCTTCCACGACTTCGGCGTCAGCCTGACGAGCGGCTTGAACATGTACACGGGTGACCTCGCGGACATCACGGGAGTGGGTGGCTCCCTGGGCATCATGGCCGACACGAGGCCCCTGCCGCTGCTGGGACTGGAGCTCGGCTACCAGGGCTCACGCAGCCCGTTCGTGAACATCGACGGCGGGCTGTGGCGGAACAACGTCGGAGCTCTCGCCAAGCTGGGTCCTGAGTTCAAGCTGGGTCCCGAGTTCGGCCCCAACAGCAACCTGCGGCCCTTCCTCGGCGCGGGCTTCAGCGTGGGCGAGCTCACTCCGAGCGGCGACGCCGATCGCATCTACGACAACGACTTCGTCACCGAGGTGCCGCTGGCCGCGGGCATCGATTACAAGTTCAGTGCCGTCAGGGCCGGTGCACGCGCCACCTACAGCATCCTCGGCGACGAGGACCTGGGGTTGGACGAGCGCGGAAACAACGTCAACATCGGCATCAACCTGGGCGGCTCGTTCTGACCTACCCGGTGGGACTCAGGCCGTGAGGCGAACCACCACGGCCCCGGGCCCCTCGAGCCGGACTCCCCCGCGCCTCGCTCGCGTTAGCCCAAAGACCATCCTCCCGCCCTGGTGTCCTGATGGGTGAACCTCCTACCCGGTGCATACCCTGGCCCTGGGAGGAAGACATGCGATTCATTTCCGCGGTAGCCGTTGGACTGGTGGCGCTCGCAAGTGCCCGGCCCGTGCTGGCGGCTGAATCCGACGTGCCCCTGAACGCCACCACCTACGAACAAGACACCTACTACGAACAAGACACCCTCGTGCCTCTCGTGGGCTTCAACATCGGCGCTGGGGCGTCCATCCCCATCTCCGACGCGGGGGATCGTTTCCGTACGGGCGGCGCCTTTCAGCTCGGCGTGACCTACTACTTCACGCGGCGCCTGGGCGTGCAAACCGAGTACCTCTACAGCGGCCACGACGTGCAGGACAACGTGCTGGGTTCGGAGGACGTGGATGGCTACCACTCGATGCAGTACGGGGATCTCAACGTCATCTACAACGTCGTGCCCGCCCGCCCCTTTGGCGTCTATGTCCTGGGTGGGCCCGGCATCTACCATCGGCGGGTGGAGATCACCCAGTTCGCTGGCGTTGGCTTCGTGCCATACTGCGACCCCTGGCTGTTCATCTGCTACACCACGCCCGTCGAAATCGATCAGGTGCTCGGCGTGCGGAGCAGGACGGACTTCGGGCTCAACGCGGGGGTGGGCATCAGCCTGAGCCTCTTCGGAGGCCCGCACCGCCTCTACCTGGAGGGCCGCTACCACTACATGTTCGGCGGCTCCGTCGACGTGGCGGGCGAGTCCCGCAAGGTCGACGGCCAATACATCCCCATCATCTTCGGGCTCCGCCTCTGAATGCTCGCTGGGCACCCTCCTCACCAGGCCCTCGTCGGGCCGCTTGCCCCCAGCGCTTGTGAGCCATCCTCCCTGTCCCCAGCTTTGCGGCGTCCAACTGACCAAGGAGGTTCGGGGACATGAGGATGCATCGATTGCTGTGGGGCATGGGGCTTCTGGCGGTCATGGGCATGGGCGCGGGCTGTGCGCACGACGAGACGAAACAGGCACGCAGCCAGGGTGAAAAGGTGGGCGAGGCCGTCGCGGAAAAGGTCCGCTTCGCGAACGAGGTCTCCCTGATGAATCAAGAGCAGATCGCCCTCGCCCGGCTCGCCCAGCAGACGTCCGACAACCCCGAGGTGCGGCGCTTCGCGGAGGAATTGCTCCGTGACCATCAGCGCAACGCACAGGACCTGGAGTCACTGGCGAAGGCCAAGGCCATCTCATTGGCCGCGCTGGACCTGACCTGGACACAGGAGGGCGTCGGCGGCGCGGGTTACGAGGGCGTGCAGAAGGGCATCGAGAAGGGCAGCCCGGGGTACGACGAGAAGCTCGACAAGAAGACCCAGGAGTTCATCAAGAGGCGCGACAAGCTCGCGGGCCTGAGTGGCCACGAGTTCGACAAGGCCTTCCTGAAGCAGGTGCGCCACGACCAGCACGCGGGCGCGAAGCTCGTCGACAAGGGCCTGGACAAGTACCCCGATGACGCGGCGCTGGCCGCGTACCTCGGCCGGACGGCGCCCGTCCTCAGCAGCCACGAGCAGCGGGCCGAGTCGCTCAAGGGCATCATCGGAGACTGAGCGCCCGTGGGCGTGGACCTCGAGGGCCGTCTCGGGTGTCCCCGTCTCCGTCTCGGGTGACAAAGAATTCCGTCTCGGGTGACACCGTCTCGGGGGGGTTCGAGTCCTTTGACACCGTCTCTGCGGGTTCCCACCGCGACGGCATTCCGGAAGCGGCGCGCACCGAGCAGGGACGGGCGCCGCGCGGCCCACGCGCTGTCTCCGCGCCGACAGGCGCTTCATACCCGGGGACACATATACGGTACCCCGCCCTGGCCCTATCTATCTGCGCGGCGGCAAGGCCGGATTCCCGGATTGCCGTTTTATCCGCAACCCCAGGAGATGCATCTCAATGAGCCAGGAACAGTTCTCGACGCAGGAGCAGCAAATGTTCGGCGAGGCCCTCAAGGCCCGCATCACCGACGCGGTTCGTGAGCGCGTCGTGTCGGCTCTCGAGGAGCGTCTCGGCAGTGAGATTCGCGAGCGCGTCGGCGATGCGGTGCGCAGCGCGTTGAGCGAGCGCTGGATGGGCATGCAGCAGGGCGCCGTCCCCCAGTTCGACACCGAGCGCATCACCGAAGCCATCCACAATCGCCTCGCCGATAGCATCCGTGATCGCATCAGCTCCGGAGTGCAGGAGCGCGTGCGCGAGGTGCTCAAGGAGCGGCTGGCGGAGTCGCTGCGCACCGCCCTGGCCGAGAACTGGATGAGCATGCAGCAGGGCCAGTTCGACACCGATCGCATCGCGGAGCGGGTCCGCAACCGTCTCGAGGATGCCTTCCGGGAGCGGCTCAACACCACCGTGCGCGAGTGCGTGCGCGAGTCGTTAAGGGAGCGGCTGGCGGAGAAGCTGCGCACCGCCATGGCCGAGCGGCGGATGGGCATGGAGGGCTTCGGCCAGGTCGACCCCGAGCGCATCGCGGAGGCCATCCGCACCCGCCTCGCCGACGCCCTGCATGAGCGGCTCGCCTACGTCGTGCGCGAGCGCGTGCGCGAGGCGCTCAAGGAGCGGCTGGCGGAGTCGCTGCGCACCGCCCTGGCCGAGCGGCGGATGCAGGGCTTCGGCCAGATCGACCCCGAGCGCATCGCCGACGCCATCCGCGATCGCATCACGGAGGGCATCCGCGAGCGGCTCCACTCCGGCCTGCGCGAGCGCGTGCGGGAAACGCTCAAGGAGCGGCTGGGGGCGGAGCTGCGCACCGCGGTGGCCGAGCGGCGGATGGGCTCCCAACAAGGCTTCGGCCAGGTCGACCCCGAGCGCATCGCCGACGCCATCCGCGGGCGCCTGGTCGATGCCCTCCACGAGCGGCTCTCCAACACCCTCCGTGAGCAGCTGAACGAGGTGCTTCGGGACCGGCTGGTCGAGTCGCTCCGCGAGACGCTGGGCGGGACGACGCGCACCGGGGTGGGCGAGCAGTGGATGGGCGTCCAGCAGGGCTTCGGCCAGGTCGACACCGAGGGCATCGTGGACGCCGTCCGCGAGCGCGTCAGTGAGGATCTCCGCGAGCGCGTGGCGGACGTGGTCCGCGATCGCGTCAGCGAGGCGGTCCGCAAGGAGCTGAAGAACGGCTCTCCTCACTTCCAGGCCTGACGAGCGCCAGGCCCGGCCACCCGCTGTCCGCGCATGCCAAGCGGGCGGCGGGTGGTGGCCTGCATCTCGAGGATGAGGCCATGGGTGAAGGCGAGCAACGGGAGCGCGGTTCGGCGCCGCCTAGGAGTTCGCGCGCATGCGGTTGAGCCGGTCGTAGTGACGGTAGCCGAGCTGATCCAGCGCGCTCGCGGGCGCCAGGCCGATGTCCACCAGCGTCTTGATGTCGTACGTCCCCGCGAGCACCGGCGGCGCGTAGTTCCGGGCCACCTCCAGGGTGCGGAACTTCGACAGCGGGAAGAGCACGGTGCTCGTGTGCACGTGCATGAAGTGCGCGGCCGACTGACGCTGCCAGCCCGACACGCCCGGCGCGGTGATGACGTGCGGCGTCGCCAGGAACGTGCCGCCCGTGAGGATCTCCAGCTGCTGGCCCACCTGCGCCACGATGCACCCCGCCGGCGCGGTGCCTCGCACCATCTGCCCGTTGGGCTCGGTGGGCGTCGGCGCGCGTGCGCAGGTAGAGCCCGCTCTTGTCGTCGGGCTTCGGGGCCGGCCGCCCCGCCGGGTCCAGGAACCGACCTCCGGGCAGGAGCGTGAGCAGGTTGAAGTCCGTGTGCTCCTCGCCCCAGACGATGTTCGTGTTCACCTGGGCGGGGGTGAGCGGCAGGTACTGGAGCGCGCGCGTGACGTGCGGGCCCTTGTCGCACAAGTCCGAGAACGTGCTCTCCGGCAGCCCGAGCGCCGACGCCGCGCCGCGCAGCAGCTTCAGCCCGGCCTCATGGAGCGAACGCCCGAGCCCGAGGAACCCCTCCTGGAAGTACGGCGGCGCGTCCGAGGGCCACACGTTGTCGGAGTAGATCTGCGGGAACTCGATCGCCGCGGACTCGTCCGTCGGGTACGGAGCGATGAAGTAGCACTCCTTGAAGTCCGGCTGGCCGTTGCCCGCGACGGCGACCTCGGTGTTCGGCGGAGTCCAGCCTCGCTGGTACCAGATATCCGCGCGCCCGCAGGGCCGCTTCGCCGCCTCGGGTCGGGCGATGAACGCGCCAAACGCGTCGTAGAAGCGCTCGAGCGCCTGGATATCGACCCCGTGGTTCTTGATGTACACGAGGCCGTAGGTGCCGAACGCCTCGCGGATCGCCGTCGCGCCACGCTCGAAGCGGGTCGGGTCATTGGATGCGAGATCGGCGAGGTCGACGGTCGGGATGTTCATCGTGGAGTCAGCCATGACCCCCAGGTGTACCGTGCCTCGCGTCAGAATTGGAGGGGCCTCTTTCATTTGTGCGCCCGGTAAAGCGAGCAGGCGGCCGGGCGATGCGACGGCCGGGGGCCATCGGTTTCTTCAAAGATTCACACAGCCCCCCGGTCCCGGCTTGCTACATCGCGTCCCCGTTACCAAGAGGACGGAGATGGCCAAGCGCACGACCTCCACATCCGGCCGGAGCATCACCCAGAAGCCCGTCGAGCGGGACGTCATCCCTCCGGGGGCGGAGGTGCCGGACGGCAACCTCTTCTTCAACCGGGAGCTGTCCTGGCTCGCCTTCAACAACCGGGTGCTCCAACTCGCCGAGGACGCGTCGGAACCGCTGATGGAGCGCCTGAAGTTCTGTGCCATCTACGCCCGCAACCTCGATGAGTTCTTCATGATTCGCGTGGCCCGGCTACACGAGCAGGTGCGCAGCCGCGTGGCCCGGCTGGTGCCGGATGGCGCCACCCCGGGCGAGACGCTCGACAAGCTGCACACGCGCATCCTCGAGCAGGGCCAGCGCCACAGCGACTGCTTCGAGCGCCAGCTCCGCCCGGCGCTCGCGGAGAAGGGCCTGCGCATCCTCTCCATGAAGGAGCTCGACTCGGAGTCGCGGGCGCAGGTGGACCAGCGCTTCCGCGAGCAGATCTTCCCCGTGCTCACCCCGCTGGCCATCGGCCTGGGCCGGCACTTCCCCTACATCTCCAACCTCTCCCTCAGTCTCGCGGTGCTGCTGCGCGACCCCGTCACCGAAGAGGAGACCGTGGCGCGGGTGAAGGTCCCCAAGGAGGCGCTGCCGCGCTTCGTCCCGCTCAAGGGCACCACGGCCTTCGTCCCGCTCGAGGAGATCATCGCCCACCACCTGGGCACCCTCTTCCCCGGCATGGAGGTGCTCGACCAAGGGCTGTTCCGCGTCACTCGCGACGCGGACTTCACCGTCTCCGAGGACGCCGAGGATCTGCTGGTGGCCGTTCAGACCGAGCTGCGCCAGCGCCGCTTCGGGGACGTCATCCGCCTGGAGCTGCAGGCGGGGATGAGCCCCAAGCTGCGCGAGCCGCTGGAGGAGGCGCTCGGGGTGGAGTCGCTGCAGCTCTACGAGGAGCAGGGCCTGTTGGATCTCTCGGACCTCATGAGCCTGGTGTTCACCCCGGGCTTCGCCGAGCTGAGGGATCCGCCGTGGGTGCCCGTCACCCAGCCCCGGCTGCGGGCGGAGGGCGAAACGGACGGCATCACGGTGATGTCGGCCATGCGCCGGGGCGCGCTGCTCGTCCACCACCCCTACGAGTCCTTCGCCACCTCGGTGGAGCGCTTCGTCAACGAGGCGGTGGAGGACCCGGACGTACTCGCCATCAAGCAGACCGTCTACCGCACCTCGAACGATTCCCCGCTGGTGCCCGCGCTCATCCGCGCCACGGAGAGCGGCAAGCAGGCCGTCTGCATGGTGGAGCTCAAGGCCCGCTTCGACGAGCGCACCAACATCCAGTGGGCGCTCGCGCTGGAGGAGGCGGGCGTCCACGTCGTCTACGGCATCCCCGGTCTCAAGACGCACGCCAAGGCCATCCTCATCGTCCGCCGCGAGGGCGAGCGGGTGCGCCACTACGTCCACATCGGCACCGGCAACTACAACCCGAAGACGGCCCGGCTCTACACGGACCTCGGGCTGTTCACCACGGATCCGGAGATAGGCGCGGACGTGGCCGACCTCTTCAACTTCCTCACCGGCTTCGCCCGCCCCAAGTCCTTCCGCAAGCTGCTGGTGGCCCCCATCAACATGCGCGAGGGCCTGCTCGCGGAGATCCGCCGCACCGCCGCCGCGCACTCGGCCCAGCGCCCCTCTCTCATTCAGATGAAGATGAACGCGCTGGTGGACCCGGCGATGATCCGCGCCCTCTACGACGCCTCGCGCGCCGGGGTGAAGGTGGAGCTCAACATCCGCGGCATCTGCTGCCTGCGCCCCGGAGTCGCCGGCGTCTCGGAGAACATCCGCGTGGTCTCCACGCTCGGCCGCTTCCTGGAGCACTCGCGCGTCTACCTCTTCGAGCGCGGGGGCGAGACGCGCTGCTTCATCGGCTCGGCGGATCTCATGCCGCGCAACCTGGACCACCGCGTGGAGGCGCTCGCGCCGGTGGAGGAGCCCCCGCTCATCGCCCAGGTGCGGGACATGCTCGACCGGTGCCTCGCGGACAACACCCACACGTGGCAACTCGAGCCGGACGGGACGTGGCTGCGGCGCGCCCCCGAGGGAGAGAAGCGCTGGGCCCAGGGCGAGCTGATGGAGCGCTCGCTCCGCATGGCGCAGGCCTCCAGCGGCCGACCCGTCCCCTGAGCCAGGACCCTGCTCGGGGCGAAAACAGCCATGGTGGAAACGGGTGCCCTGGGTGTTCAGCCGCCCGGGTAGTTCACCTTGTCAGACAAGTCCTGCCTCTGCTGCAACTGCAACCGTGCACCTGGGACGTAGCTGGCTTCACGCCGTGCTTCTCGGGCCAGTTCCCCCAGCAGGCGAGCGATTGTCTTGCCGGGCCAACAATCGGATGATGTGCGCACCCGTCAACCCGCGTGGCCCATGTCAAACGACCAGGAACACCCCCACCCCTCGACGTTGGATGAGATCGCGCTCGCCGCGCTGGCGCACAAGAAGTTGGAGCAACCCGCGACCTGGCCCGGCAACGTGCCCTCGCAGTCGCAGGCCCTGGAGATCCTCCGTGGCAGGCTGACGCTGGCGGTGTCGCTCCCGGGCGCTCGCAAACTCCAGGAGAAGCTCACCCACCCCGAGCGAGATGCGCTCCAGGAGGACGGAGAGGGCCTTGTCCTGCGCGACGCGCTCGTGGCGCGCTGGCGCCTGGCGGCGGCCACGGATCTGCTGCTGACGGCGGAAGGCCGCGTGGACCAGGTGGCGCTCGACGCGCTGCTGGCCGAGACGGATCGGGTGCTGGAGGCCGCGCGCACCACCAACGGCGCCACGCCGGAGCTGGCGCTCGCCATCGACCGCATCGCGGAGACCCTGACCACGGAGGCCGTCGAGTTCGCCAGCACCGTCAAGGCGGCCTCGAACCAGCCGGTCGACCGCCATGCCCCCGCGCACAAGAAGGCGGCCGCCCCCACCGCGGGCAAGGTGACGTTCCAGGCGGAGGAGCCCCAGCAGCAGCAGGGCAAGAAGCGGTCACAGCGGATGCAGTACATCGCCCTGGCCGTGGTGCTGCTCGGTGGCGGCGCGTACCACGTCGCCAACCTGCTGGGCTCGGAGAAACCGAAGTCCAGCTACCCGGGCGCCCCGCCCTACACCCAGGTCGTCGTCAACCCGAGCTCCGGCTCCCTGGTGGTGCAGTCGACGCGCGCCGGCCCCATCACCGCGGAGCAGCAGGCGTGGTTCAAGAGCCTCGAGGCCAAGGGCATGCAGGTGCGGCAGCTCGGTACCGGCTCCTACCTCGTCGTCCCCGCCCCAAAGGCCCCGGTCACCGCGGGCAACGGCAGTCCCTAGTCCGTGAGATTCCTTCTCTTTCGTACCCAACACAGGGGGTATGACATGGCAGACACGAAGACCCACCACCGCGGCCGTGCGCAGCGAGGCTTCACGCTGATCGAGCTGATGATCGTCGTCGCGATCATCGGCATCCTCGCCTCAGTGGCCATTCCCGAGTTCCTGAACATGTCCATGCGCGCGAAGGCGGCCGAGCGCGATCCGATGATGACCTCGATCATCCGCACGATGACCGAGTACGCCATCGCGCACGGCTCGCTGCCGGGCGGGACGACCGTGGACCTCCCCCAGAACCCACCGGATGCTCCGGATGGGACCCGGAAGTTCTTCTCGAAGACGATCGGCAAGTGGGCGGACCTGGGCTTCGCGCCCGACGGCCCGGTCTACTACCGCTACGAGATCGTCCAGGGTGCGACGCCCGAGGAGCTGATCATGACGGGCAAGGCGGACCTGGACCACGACGGGGAGATCAGCATCAAGACCGTCACGTACAAGATCCAGGGCGGCACCTGGCAGTGGCAGTCCGAGGATATTACCCCCGAGTAGAACCCCGCCTGGGAATGCGGTAGGAGCGCATTCCATGGGCGCTCAATGGAAGCACAAGGGCCGCACTGAGCATGCGGCCGCGAAGGGTCGGCTCTTCACCAAGCTGGTCAAGGAACTCATCATCGCCGCCAAGGCGGGCGGTGCCGATCCCAGCACCAACCCCCGTCTGCGGATGGCGATCGAGCAGGCCAAGAAGGCCTCGATGCCGCGCGACACGCTGGAGCGCGCCATCAAGAAGGGCGCGGGCCTGCTGGACGAGCCGGTGAACTACGAGCTCGTCACCTACGAGGGCTTCGCGCCCCACCAGGTGCCGGTCATCGTCGAGTGCCTCACCGACAACAAGAACCGCACCGCCACCAACATCCGGGTGCTCTTCCGCAAGGGGCAGATCGCCACCACCGGCGCGGTGTCGTGGGACTTCAACCGCCTGGGCGTCATCGAGGCCACGCCCCCCAGCGGCGGCGCCGATGCCGAGACCGCCGCCATCGAGGCGGGCGCGCAGGACCTCGAGACCGGCGAGGAGGGCGCGACCCGCTTCCTCACCGCCCCCACCGAGCTCGACGCGGTGAGCCGGGCCCTGACGGGCCTGGGCTGGACGGTGCAGCTCGCAGAACCTCGCGTGGATCGCCAAGAACCCCGTGCACGCTCGAGGGCGAGGCCCGCGACCGAGGTCGAGTCGTTCCTCGAGGCGATGGACGAGGACGACGACGTCCAGAACATCTACGTCGGCCTCGACTGAGCGATGGAGGCACTGCACACCCGCCTCCGGGCCCTGCTGTGTCGGGAGTCCGCACCGGCTCCGCTGCCCCTGACACCCCGAGGGGACCTCGAGCTGTTCGCGCCCCCCTCCCCCACGCATCGCTTCCTCCCCTTCCTGCCCGCCCACCTCCAGCACGCGCTGTCCCTCTCGGCCCGCTTCATGGAGCTGGCCAACGCAAGCCCTGGAGAGACGGGACTGGCGGCGGTGCTCGACGAGGCCGAACGGCAGGTGCAACACGGAGACGCCGAGTGGGTGCGGTACGCGCTACGCGTCTTCATCGTCCATCACCCCGAGGGCCGCGGACTGTCCGTGCCGTCCCTGCTGGAGCGCGCTCCGAACCAGGTGCTTCCCTCCCTGCGCAAGGCGCCCGTCAGGAAGGGGCCCGCGGGTACTCCCGGCGCGGAGATCTGGCTCGACTACTTCCGCGAGGACACCGGGCTCAACGACTTCCTCGACACGTGGTGGACCCAGTACCCGGCGGGCGGTCACCCGGACCCGGCGCAACCCCAGCGCCGCCTCCTCCCGGAACGGCGGGGAGAGCTGTTCTGGTACACGCACCAGCAACTCCTGGCCCGCTACGACACCGAGCGGCTGGCGTTCGGTATGCCCCGCGTCGAGCCCCTGGCGGACTACGCCTCCCCCATCAACGAGGGCTATGACGCCCAGCTCCCGGGCTTCGCGCCCCGGCCTCCCGGCCTGAGCATGAGGGACCTGCCCGGCTACGGCATCACGGACCACGCCATGCGCCGGGACCGCCTCTTCACCGCGGCCTCCTCGGGGCTGCTGTGGCGCGGAGAGACGCCCTACCTCATCGAGAGCCTGGAGCAGCTCGCCGACACCGCCGAGTCCAACCTGGGCTCCGTGGACGGCGAGGCCTGGGCGGATCCGCTCGGTCACTACGGCTCGCACCACAACCTGGGACACATCCTCCTGGCCAGCCTGACTCCGCCTGGCAGGACGGGACTGCTCGGCGTCATGGCCTCCCCGGCCACCGCCGCGAGGGAGCCGCTCTTCTACCGCTGGCACCGCCACGTGGATGACATCCTCGACGCCTGGCAGAGCACCCACCTGCCGCCGCACGACCTGTCCGACGGGCCGCGAGTGCTGATACGCAAGTGGCTCGGCGAGGGGCACTCTCCGGCGCACCAGAGCCCGGACATCCTCCTGTGCCCGCTCCGAGATATCCCCGAGGCATCCGCACCGGACTTCGACGGGCAACGGTGGGGCGAGGCCACCTTCGGCGGAGACAGCTGGAACAGCCCCCCTCCGGCCTTCCGCTCGAGCACCCATCTCCTCACCACCCGCATGGCGCAGCACCCGGTGCGCCTTCCGGACGGGCGGGAGGTGCTCAAGCCGCACCTGGACCACGACCCGTTCCATTTCCTCCTGCGCGTGGAGAACCTGCTGCCGCGCGAGCAGAAGGTGACGGTGCGCATCTACCTCGCCGCGGATGCGTTCGCCGAGGATCGCCGGCTGTGGATGGAGCTGGACCGGTTCGTCCACACGCTGCGCCCCTCGGAGCGCGCGGTCATCTTCCGGCCCTCGCGCCACGCGTCCATCGTGCGTGAACACGGCTGGCCCGCCCACCTGCTGCTGCCGCGCGGCCGGAACGAGGGCATGCTCTTCCGGCTCATGGTGATGCTGACCGACTGGGAGCAGGACCATGCGGGCGAGGACCCCACGGACACCCGCGAGTCGGGCTACCCGTTCAACCGACCCCTCCCCCCGGGGCAGCGCATCGCGGATCTGGTCCAGATGTCCCATGTCGCGACACGGAACATCTGGATCCAGCACCTCGCCTGAACGCCCCTCAGTAGTCGCCCCGGCGCAACCGGTGGTGAATGGCCTCGAGCTGCTTGAGCAGCTTCTCACGCTCCTGTGTGACGAGCGCTCGAGCCCGGGGCTTCTGCTCCTCGCTCAGCGACTTCTCCGCCTCGAGGTAGGCCTTGGAGTCGTTGTCCTGCATCTCGCGCAACGTGGCCTTTGTCTCCTCCAGTTGCAGGCGCCTCGCCTCCCGCTGCGCGACCTCCGGATTCGCCGGATCGGTCATGACGCCCCCCTTCCCTCCATGAAGGTCATGGGAACCTCCTCCCATGTAGCCCCCGGACCCGGAGCGGACGGTCGAACCCTTCTTGGGGCGCAGGCTCTCGAGCTTGAACTGGAGCGGGAGGTTCTTCTCGTGAAGCGCGAAGTCCAGCTTCTCGAACCGATCCACCTGCTCGGCGGTGAGCGCCAGCTCGCCCCGGTGATCGAGCAGCACCACCAGGGAGGACTTGAAGGCCTTGCCCGCCTCGTCCGGACGGGTGGACCGGGCGCAGGCGGCAAGAGCGAGAGACAGCAACAGCAGCAGCAACTTCCTCGTCATGCGACTCCTCCGAATCCCGAGCGAGCCCTCCCTCGTCAGTCGAGGAAGAAGTCCGGCAGCGGCTGCGTGCCGGGCTTCACATTGTACTTCTCGAAGTCCGTGACACCGGACTCGCGGAGCAGGTCCTCGTCGATGAAGAAGTTGCCGGTGCACGCGCGGCTGTCGCGGGTGAGGATGGCATGGGCCGCGTCGGACATGATCTCCGGGGTGCGGCTGGCCTCCATCATCTCCTGGCCACCGAGCATGTTGACGGCGGCGGTGGCGATGGTGGTGCGCGGCCAGAGCGCGTTGACGGCCACACCCTGCTCGCGGAACTCCTCGGCCATGCCGAGCACGCACATGCTCATGCCGTACTTGGCCATGGTGTAGGCCACGTGGTTCTGGAACCACTTGGGCTTCATGTTGAGCGGCGGCGAGAGCGTGAGGACGTGCGGGTTCTTCGCCTTCAGCAGCTGCGGCAGACAGGCCTGGGTGGTGGCGAAGGTGCCACGCACGTTGACGCCGAACATCAGATCGAACCTCTTCATCGGCGTGTCCAGCGTGCCCGTCAGGCTGATGGCGCTGGCGTTGTTCACGAGGATGTCGATGCCGCCGAAGCGCTCGACCGTCTGCTTCACCGCGTCGCGGATCTGCTCCTCGAAGCGGATGTCCACCATCAGGGGCAGCGCCTTGCCGCCCTCCCGCTCGATCTCCTCGGCGGCGCTGAAGATGGTGCCGGGCAGCTTCGGGTGGGGCTCGGCCGTCTTGGCGGCGATGACGACGTTGGCGCCGTCTCGCGCCGCGCGCTTGGCGATCGCCAGGCCAATGCCACGGCTCGCGCCGGTGATGAACAGGGTCTTGCCCTTCAGCGTGTTCACAGAGGGTCCTTTCTTCTGGGGCCCCATCGGGGCCACCGTTATCAGTACACGTTGTACTTGCGGCGCAGCGCCTCGTGCTCCTCGGCGTTGCGCGAGGGGTGCAGGCGCCGCTCGGCGTCGTGCAGGTAGTACCAGAACTCGCTCGGCCGGGGCGCCAGCGAAGCCCGGAGCGACTCCACCGTGGGCGCGCCGATGGGCCCCGGCGGCAGCCCCTTGCGGTGCCGCGTGTTCCAGGGGTCCTCGGGGTTGCGCAGGCGCTTGAGGAACGCCTGCCGGTCGTTCCACTCGGCCAGCTCGTAGCGGGAGGTGGCGTCCACGCCCAGCGGGTAGCCCTTGTCCACGCGCTTCCAGAGGATGCCCGCCACCAGCGGCCGCTGGTCCGGCACGGGCTCCTCGCGCTCCAGCATCGAGGCCATCACCACCACCTCGTGCAGGGTGCGCCCGCTGCTCGCCAGGGCCTCCTGGTGAGGGACGTAGAAGCGCTCGGCGAAGGTGTCGAACTGGCGCTGGATCAGCTCCTCCACCTTCACGGAGCCGGGCACCACCCGGTAGGTCTCCGGGTAGAGGTAGCCCTCGAGCGTGCCCTTCGGGAGCGGGAAGGACGCGGTGAACCTCTCGGGGTGGCTGGCGGCTGCCAGGTAGGCGCCGGGCTTGATCAGGCCCGCGGCGGCCAGGGCCGCGTCGGTGTCGCGCAGGCGCCAGCCCTCGATGACGCTGAAGGGGACGTCATCGGCGATCGGGCTCGCCTCGAGCGCGGTGGCGATCTCCGCCATCGACATCGACGGGCTCACCGCGTGGCGGCCCGCCTTGGGAGCGAACTGGCCCCGGCGGTAGAGGAGCCAGCGCCACAGCCGGGCGTCGCGAATCAGCCCCTGCGACGCGAGCTGGGGCCCCAGGCCGCGGCCCGTGGCCCCCTTGGGCACGGTGAACTCCACGGAGGCGGCGCCCGGCGGAGCCACGGCGCGCTGAACCTCGCGCTCCACCCAGAAGAAGGTACCAGCGGCCGCGCCCACGGCGAGGACGACGAGCCCGAACAAGACAATAAGGATGCGCTTCATGCGCGGCGCACCTTAGCACCCGCGCGCGTCCTCTCAGCCGGTTTGGCCGATCCTCTGCCGTCCAGGCATCACTCGAAGAAGCTCTTCAACCCCGCGAGGTGGTACCGGGAGTACCCCTCGACGGCCTCCCGGATCAGGGCTTCGTCCTCGAACCTCGTGAGGGTGCCCACCATCGTCCCCACGAGGCTCCGGTAGATCTGCTCCAGGTTGAACCGCGTCGTCTCCGTCACTCGGGTGTGAGGATGGAGCGCTCGGAAGTGCGCCACGGCGAGCTGGATGAGGTCCTGGACCAGTTGCTCGGAGAATCCCTCGTGGCGGGAGCCCTGGGCGCGCCCCAGGAGCACGATGACGCGCAGCCGGTGGTCGATGCAGAACCGGAGGAGCTCCTCGGAGGCCAGATGGAAGGCAGCCGCCGGACCGAGCGTCCGGATGTCGGAGACCCCATCCAGTGATGCCACCCGCCGGCGCAGGAGGTCCGTGAACGTGCGGACGAACTCGTCGCTGACCACCTCCTCGAACAGGACGCTCTTGCTCTCGTAGTACCTGTAGATGTTGCCGGTGGAGATGCGCGCGGCCTTCGCGATCTCCGCCATGGTCGCACTCTCGTACCCCTTCAGCGCGAAGACCTTCAGCGCGGCGGCGGCGATGCCTTCCTGGACTTCATCCTTGAGGTACTGGGCCATGACGGAATCGCGAATCCTCCATTCACCATTACTCCAGGGGTCCACCCCGTCAAGCGGGAATGCGCACTCCCGCCCGCTCGGCCACACGCCGCGCCGACAGGCCCTCACTGGGGGTAATTCACCAAGGAAGTCGGGAACTTGAGGGAGCTGCCGGGCGCATGGTACGACCCGACAGGGCTGCATTTTCCGCCTCGATTCTTCTCACGGAGCCGGCTTCCCCATGAGCGAGCGTAACGACCTGCCGAGGACCTCGCCGTCCTTGTCCTCCCCCGGTGTCCCCGTGGCCGCCGTCTCCCAGGGAGGCGCCCCCCAGCGGCCAGCGACCGAGACCCTCGCCTCCAACCTGTCCGCCTTCCCCCCCGCCGCCAGCCCCGAGCAGGAGGCTCGCGAGCGCGTCGCCTCCCTGGAGCGCGAGGCCCGCGCCCTCGGCAACGAGCCCCAGGCCGCCCTCCTCTTCCATGAGATCGGCCTGCTCTGGGAGGACCCCCTCAAGAATCCGCGCAACGCCGCCGTCGCCTTCCAGAACGCGTACCGGCTCGCGCCGCGCTTCCACGCCAACATCCGCGCCGCGCGCCGCCTCTTCGCCGACGTGGGCAACTGGCAGATGGTCATCCAGCTCCTCGATGCCGAGCTGAACGCCACCGAGGACGTCCGCGGCCGCGCCGCCCTCTTCTTCGAGAAGGGCACCCTGCTCGAGGAGCGCCTGTCGCGCGAGGAGGACGCCACCGCCGCCTTCCGCCAGTGCCTGCAGCTCGAGCCCCAGGACGTGGCGCTCCTCACCCAGCTCGAGGCGCTCTACGCCGCGCGCAACGACTCCGCCTCGCTCGTCGAGGTGTACCGGCTGCTGGCCACCGCGCTCGAGACGCCCGCCCTGCGCGCCCACTACCTCACCGCCGCGGGTCTCGTGCTCGATGACCGGCTCAAGCGCGGCGAACAGGCCGCCGCCTGCTTCCGCGAGGCCTTCGCGCTGGACCGCACGGATCTGCTCCTGCTCAACGCCCTCAAGCGCGTGGCCGTGCGCGAGGGCCGCGCCGAGGAGCTGCTCGAGGTCCTCTCCGCCGAGGCCGAGGTGCTCGGCGTCCAGGGCGCTCCCGCCTGGCTCCAGCTCTGCAAGATGTACGAGCGGCTCGGGCGCAAGGAGGAGGCGCTGGCCGCCCTGCTCGACGCCCGCCGCGTGAGCCCCAACGAGCCGCTCGTCCTCTCCGCGCTCGCCAACATCTACGAGACGAGCCAGCGCTTCGAGGAGCTCGCCGACGTGCTGCTCGCCTGGGTGGGCTGCATCAACGACGAGAGCGAGCTGGTGGGCATCAACCTGCGCCTCGCCGCCCTCTACGAGGAGGACCTCAAGCGCGACGCGGACGCCATCACCCGCTACCAGACCATCCTCTCGCGCATCCCCGGCCATGCCGCCGCGCTCGCCGGCCTGGGCAAGCTCTTCTACCGCACCCGCAACTGGGAAGGCCTCGTCTCCGTCTTCGATGCCGAGAGCGCCGCCGCGCAGGATCCGAAGGAGAAGGCCGCCCGCCTCTTCAAGGCCGCCGAGGTGCTCGAGGAGCGGCTCGCACGGCAGGAGGAGGCCATCCAGCGCTACAACACCTGCCTCCAGCTCCAGCCGGGCTACTTCCCCGCGCAGAAGGCCCTCAGCCGCCTCTACGAGCGCCAGAGCCGCTTCGCCGAGCTCGTGGCCATGTACGAGCAGGACCTGCTCCAGACGCAGGACCGGGATCAGCTCATCACCACGCTCAACAAGGTGGCGACCATCTACGAGGAGCGCCTGAACGATCTGGACCACGCCATCGAGTGCATGCGGCGCATCCTGGATCTCGCATCGGACCACCTGCCCACCATCCGCAACCTGACGCGACTGCTGGAGCGCGCCGGCCGCTTCCAGGAGCTCATCACCAACCAGGAGCTGGAGGCCTCGCTGGTGGGCGACACCAAGCAGGTGCTCTCGCTCTACCACCGCAACGCGGAGATCCTCGACGAGCACCTGAAGGATCGCGCGGGCGCCATCGCCGCCTACGAGCGCGTGCTCACCCTCACCCCCTCGTACCTGCCCGCGCTCAAGGCGCTGGGTCGGCTGTACGCGCAGGAGAGCAAGTGGGAGCCGCTCATCCGCATGTACCGGGCCGAGGCCGAGTACTCCCCCTCCCCCGAGGCCGCCGCGGCGCTCATCTACAAGATCGGCGAGCTGTACGAGCACCGGCTGAAGGACGAGCACCAGGCCGTCGCCTCCTACCAGGAGGTGCTGACGCTGGCGCCCAGCCACTTCCCGGCCCTGCGCGCGCTGGCGCGGCTCTACAAGTCGCAGGGCGCGTGGGAGAGCCTCATCGAGGTGCTGCGCGCCGAGGCCGCCAACCGCACGGATCCGATGGAGCGCTCCAACGCCCTCTACCAGGCGGCCACCATCTGGGAGGACCAGCTCAAGCGGCCGGACATGGCGATCGGCGTGTTCCAGGAGGTGCTGCGGCTGACGCCGGGCCACTCCGCGACGCTGCGCGCCCTGGAGCGACTGTACCTGGCCGACGAGGACGTGAAGGAGCTGGTGGCCCTGCTGGACCGTGAGACGCAGGTGGCCCATACGCCCGGCGCCAAGGTGGCCGCGTACCTGAAGCTGGCGCGGCTGTACCTGGACCACTTCCAGGAGCCCGCGCGCGCGGCCCAGTGCTGCGAGGCGGTGCTGGCGCTGGAGCCCGCCCACCTCTCGGCCCTCAAGACGCTGGAGCGCATCCGCGCCGGAGACCGGGCGCGCCGGGGCGAGCTGCGCCTGCGCCTGGCCGAGCTGCTCAAGGACACGCGCCTGGGCACGGCGCATGCGCGTGAACGCCGCCAACGACCTGGACAAGGGCGCCGACCTGGAGGCCCTGCGGCGCGCCGTGGCGGAGAACCCGCGGGACGTGCGGCTCGCCTTCGCCCTGGAGCGCGCCCTGCGTCAGGCAGGTGACGCGGCCGGCCTGTCCGAGCTCTACATCCGCCGCCTCTCGGTGGTGGCGGACGAGCTGGAGCGCGTGGAGCTGATGCTGCGCAGCGCCGAGCTGGACGAGTCGAAGCTGAACAACCCCACCCGCGCCGAGCAGGCCTACCGCGCGGCGCTGCAGCTCCAGCCCCAGTGCCTGCCCGCGATGCAGGGCCTGCGGCGCGTGCTGTCACGCCGTGGGGACGCCGCCTCCGCCCGGCTGCTGCTGGAGACCGAGGCCCGCTCCAGTCGGGATCCGCGCTCCGCCATCGACGCCTTCGTCGCCGCGGCGCGGCTCGCGGCCGGCCCGCTGCAGGACATCGAGGGCGCCATGGCCCTCTACCGCCAGGCGCTGGAGCGGGATCCGCTCGATGCCGCGGCGACCGCGGGCCTGGAGGATCTCCTGGCCGCCCGGGGAGGCGCGGAGGACCTGGTGGCGCTGCAGGAGCGGCGCGGCGAGGCCCGGCTGGCACAAAACGACACGGAGGGGGCCACGACGGCCTTCTTCAGCGCGGCGAAGACGCACCTCTCCATGGGCAACCGCGCCCGCGCCCTGGAGCTGCTGGAGCGCACGCTCTCCCTCGCCCCGGAGCACCCGGAGGCGCTCGAGCTGCGCGCCAGCCTGCTGCTGGAGGATCGTCAGTACGCCGAGGCCGCCACGGCGCTCGACCAGCGCATCCAGCTCGGGGGAGAGCCGGCCGCCCTGGCGCGGATGCACCTCACGCTGGGCTCGCTGTACCAGGATCACCTGAGCGAGCCGAGCCGCGCCGCCGTCCACCTGCACGCCGCCCGCGAGGCCCTGCCCCAGAACACCGAGGTACTGGAGCGTCTGACCGCCCTCTTCCAGGAGGTGCGCAACTGGACGGGCGCCACGGAGTGCCTGCAGCGGCTGCTCGCGCTGGAGCTCTCCGTGGTCGAGCGCGCGCGCCACACCGTGACGCTGGCGCAGATCCACGAGCAGGGGCTCGGTGACGGCGCCACCGCGTCCACGCTGTACCGCCAGGCGCTGGAGCTCACCCCGGGCGACTCGGCCCTGGTGGACCGACTGGTGGTCCTCTACGAGCGCGCCAACAACCTGCCGGAGCTGGCGCAGGTGCTGGAGGCCCAGGCCACCCAGGCCCAGGCCAGCGGAGACACGAAGCGCGCGGCCTCGCTGCGGCTGAAGGTGGCCGAGCTGTTCGCCGGCCCGCTGGATCAGTCCGGCAAGGCGCTGACGCTGTACCGGCAGATCGTCGACGGGGACACCACCCACCTCCAGGCGCGCGCCGCCCTGGCGGGCCTGTACATGCGCGACGCGGCCTCGGCCCAGCTCGCCATCGAGGAGCACCGGCAGATCCTCCGATTGGATCCCACCCGGGTGGAGAGCCTGCACGCGCTCTTCCGGCTGTGGGAGGGCCTCAAGCAGACGGACAAGGCCTTCTGCGCGGTGGCGGTGCTGCACTTCCTGCGCGCGACGAACGACGTGGAGATGGCCTTCTACACGGAGACTCGCATCAAGCTGCCGCAGGAGACGCAAGAGCGCCTGAGCCTGGCGGACGTGGACGCGGGGGTGATGCACCCCTCGGCGCGAGGGCCGCTGCTCGAGGTGATGCGCGCCGTGGGCGACCAGCTCAGCAAGATCAACCCGCCGCAGTTCGAGCTGCTCGGGGTGGACCGCAAGAACGACAAGCTCAAGCCGGACCATGCGGTGTTCAAGGCGGTGCGCGCCGTGGCCCAGGTGTTCGGCCTGGAGGAGTTCGAGGTCTACCAGGCCCGCCGCGGGCTCCTCGCCCTGGAGACGACCGAACCGCTGTCGGTGTGCGTGGGCCAGGACGTGGTGCGCCGCTTCAACGCCCGCGAGCAGAAGTTCCTCATCGGCCGCGCGGTGCTGGGCCTGCTGAACAAGACGGCGGTGCTCACCAAGCTGTCGCGGGGTGAGACGGCGGACCTGTTCGGCAACTCGGTGCGCATCTTCGCCCCGCAGTTCACGGCGCTGGGGCGCGGCAGCGAGGAGGCCGTCCGCAACTTCCGCCGGGCCTACTCGCGCAAGGCGCTCAAGGCGCTGGAGCCGGCCGCCCTGGAGCTGGGACCCCAGCCCAAGGTGGAGCTGGAGCCGGTGCTGGAGGGCTTCGGCCTCTCGGCGGACCGGGCGGGCCTGCTGATGTGCGGTGACGTGTCGGTGGGCCTCGGCATGCTGCTGCGCGATGACCCGCAGTTCGCCTCCGCCCGCGTGGAGACCCCCGAGCCCGTGCTGCAGGCCCTGCGCGAGCGCACGGACCTGAAGCAGCTCCTCGGCTACGCCCTATCCGACGACTTCCTGCGTATGCGCCAGCGGCTCGGCATGTCGCTGTAGGCGAAACCGATCTCAGGCCTCCCCCTCTCTCGTCATGCGAGGGGGGGCTGGAGCTGGCTCGGAAGAACTCCCTCTCGCTCTGCGGTGGCCCTCGCGCCGGGGCCAGGCTCGCAAAAGTCGAATCAGAGGGACGGCTGCTCCCGCTGCATCAGGGCCTCCACCTGGCGCAGGAGGGCCTGCATCTGGTGGAGCTTCTCCCTCAGCTCCCCGCGCATCTCGTGCTGGTCGGTGTGGAGGACCTCGTCGTGCAGTTCCTCGACGCTTTCGGCCAGGCAGGCGTGGAGGAGATTGACCTGCTGCGGGGAGAGTTCCAGGACCATGAGACACCTCTCTGTCAGCGGAACAGCGATGGCACTCCTCCCTCACACCCGAGGGAGAGGGTGCGAGCGCGCGCGTCAGGCCCGCAGGGGCCGATGCTGCTGCTCCTGATGCCTGGCGCGCAGGCGGTCGCGGAATACGAGGAAAAGTAGCACGCGCTCGCCCACCACGCCGGGGCCCTGTCCGACATTCTCCTGGCGGTGTGTTCGGTATCTAACGTCTGCGGCTCGAGCCGCTGCCGGGGTCGCGCGTCCGTCCGGCGCGCACCTCCACCAGCCAGCTCCGTCCCTGCATCCAGCCGAAGCTCCGAGGCACCACGCGACCCCTGGGGGACGCGTGGTGCGAGCTGCCGCTTGCGGTGCGGCGCCTCGGCCTCGAGGCGCCGCACGGAAGCGCTGGCTACCTGAGCGCGATGAGGGAGGCCACGAGCAGCGACACGACGCTCATGACCTTGATGAGGATGGCAACGCCAGGGCCCGAGGTGTCCTTGAACGGGTCGCCCACCATGTCGCCGACGACGGCGGCCTTGTGGACGTGCGAGCCCTTCGCGTGGCCCGGCAGCTTGCCCTTCTCGATGTACTTCTTGGCGTTGTCCCACGCGCCACCCGCGTTGGCCATGTAGAGGGCCATCGTGGCGCCGACGACGAGCGCGCCGGCCAGGAGGCCTGCCAGCGCCCCGGGCCCCAGCACGAAGCCCACCAGCGGCGGAGCGACGACAGCGATGAGGCCCGGGAAGATCATCTCGCGCAGCGCGCTCTTGGTCGCGATGTCGACGATCTTCTTGGGATCCGGATCGGCCTTGAGCTCCATCAGCCCCGGAATCTCGCGGAACTGGCGGCCGATCTCCTCGACGATAGCGCCCGCCGCGCGGCCCACGGCGAGCATCGTCGAGGCGCCCACCAGGAACGGGAGGATGGAGCCCAGCAGCAGGCCCACGATGACTCTCGGGTCGGTGAGCAGCAGGCTGATCTCCGGCATGCCGGCGGCGACGCGCGTGTGGTTGACCTCGAGGTTGAACGCCGAGAAGAGCGCGATGACGGTGAGCGTCGCCGAGCCGATGGCGAAGCCCTTGCCGATGGCCGCCGTGGTGTTGCCCACCGCGTCCAGCTCGTCGGTGATGGCGCGCACTTCGGGGCCGAGGCCGGACATCTCGGAGATGCCGCCCGCGTTGTCCGAGATGGGGCCGTAGGCGTCCACCGTCATCACGACGGCCGTGCCACCCAGCATGCCCACGGCCGACAGCGCGATACCGTACAGGCCGAGCGCCTGGTCCGCGACGTAGGCCACCAGGGCGATGGTGGCCATCGAGATTCCCACGCTCTCCATGCCGACGGCGAGGCCGCGGATGAGGTTGGTGCCCGCGCCCGTGACGGAGGCCTCGGCGATGTGCTGCACCGGCCTGGACGAGGTGTAGTAGTCCGTGACGAGGCCGATGATGGCGCCGCCGAAGGCGCCCGCGGCCAGCGCCACCGTGATGGACTGGGAGAGGCCGAACACCTGCATCATCACGAACGACAGCGCCACCAGGATGACGGGGGGCAGGAGGAGGGCGCTGCGCAGGACCTGCGCGGGGTTCAGGTTCTTGAGGGCGCGCGCGATGAAGATGCTCAGCACGCTGACCACCAGACCCACCGCGGACAGCACGAGCGGGAGCACCACGCCCGCCACCTTCGCGGTCCCCGTCGCCGAGGGGTCCACCACGAGGCGGGAGAGCTCCGACGCATTGGCGGTCAGCGCCATCGCCATCGCGGCGACGATGGCGGCCACCATGGACTCGTAGATATCGGCGCCCATGCCGGCCACGTCGCCCACGTTGTCACCCACGTTGTCGGCGATGACGCCGGGATTGCGCGGGTCGTCCTCGGGGATGTTCTCGATGACCTTGCCGGCGATGTCGGAGCCCACGTCGGCGGCCTTGGTGTAGATGCCGCCGCCCACGCGCGCGAAGAGCGCGATGGAGCTCGCCCCCACGGCAAAGGAGTGGAGGACGGGGGAAAGCTGCTCGCTCCCCCGGAACGCGTAATAGACGCCGCCCATGCCGATCAGGCCCAGGCCAGCGACGGCGAGCCCCATCACGGCGCCGCCGTCGAGGGCGACCAGGAGCGCGTTCGGCTTCGAGCCGGTGCGCGCGGCCTGCGCGGTGCGCACGTTCGCGTAGGTCGCGGCCTTCATGCCGATGTAGCCCGCGAGCAGCGAGAGGAACGCGCCCAGCACGAAGCTCGCGCCCGCCACCCAACCCAGCGCCAGGCCGATGACCACCGCGACGACCGCGCAGTAGATCGCGAGCACCTTGTACTCGCGCACGAGGAACGCCATCGCGCCTTCGCGGATGTAGCCCGCGATGCGGTTCATCGTCGCGTTACCGTCCGGAAGCGCCTTGACGCGGAAGTAGAAGAACGCAGCGAAGAGCAGCCCCACGGCGCCGGTGACGCCCGGTGCGACTGCCCAGAAATTCGACTCGAGACTCGACAACTCCATCCACTCCTCCAGAGCAGTCCCGGGGGCATGCCCTCCGGATCGCTCGTGTTTACAATTGGACGGAGGGCCTATACGGGATTTCAGCCCAAGCTGGGAGCCTCCTCGGAGCGTAGGAGGAATAGACGGCCTTCTCGTGCGCCTGCCCGCAACTCATCGCGAATCCGGCCACACTCGCGGTGTGAGTCGAGCGTCGC
>CAVYSY010000034.1:0-83359 GCA_963771175.1 uncultured delta proteobacterium | reverse complement strand
ACGGCCCCCTCCCCTCCCCGTCTTTCTCGCCTCCCGGGACGGCCTCCTCCCGTGCGCAGCCCGCGTGGTGTTGAGACCCGGCTTCGATTCCCGCCGCCTCCACTCTTCAGGGCCCCCGGTTCTCTGGAACCTGGGGCCTTTTTCTTGTGCGCCCGGCATGGGCATCGGCTTGGAGGTGGAAGTCCTCCCGGAAGCAGGTCACCGCGAACGAAGGGAACCGCAGAGCGGCGGCGCACCAGGCGGCATCCGAGCGTGGCTTGGCGCTCCTCGGATTCCGGGCTATATGGCGCACCCTTTGACACGCGCCCGGCCCTCTCCGGCCGCTCAGCCTCGCTTTCGGACGCGCGCCTCATTGACTACCACCCGACTCAGGGTCTTCGCCTTCCTGCTGCTGCTGCCCCTGGGGCTGACGCTCCTGCCGACGCTGCAGCTCTATCGCGTGCACGTGAGCCGGGACGAGCAGCGCGAGCTCACGCTGCGCGCGCAGCAGGCTCAGGAGCGCCTGCAGTCCGAGGGCGTCGCCGCGGATCCCCGAGCCGAGGGCCGCCTCACCCGCGACACCGAGAAGCTTCAGGAGCTCGTCGCCGGCAACGAGCGCCTGGCCGAGCGGGAGGTCTTGGCGTGGCTGGGCCTCGGGGTGGCGCTGGCCGCGTTCATGGTGGGGTGCGGACTGCTGCTGCGTATCCGCCGTGACAGCCGCCGCGCACAGGCCTCCTTCGAGACCCTGCTCGCAACGCTGGGCCCGGGTTGGAGAGCGGTCTCGCGCGGGGTGCTCCTGCACGTCGCGCTCATGTTCGGGGCCATGGTCGCCATGGGTCTCTACGAGGTGTCGTGGTCGTGGAGCCACTTCGCCTCGGTGGGGTGGGTGCCGCTCGTGTTCCTGCTGCCGCTGTGGGGCGCGATCATCGCCACGTGCCGGCTGATGCTGCGCTCGGCCCGCTCACTCGGGCCGCTTCCCCGCTCAGTCTGGAGCTGCTCGGACGGGTCCTTCCCGCCGACGTCGCGCCGGGGCTCTGGAGGTGGGTGCGCCAGATCGCGGAGCGGGTCGGCGCCCCGATGCCGGATCACGTCGTGGTGGGCCTCTCGCAGGGCTTCTTCGTCACCAGCGCTCCGGTGTGCGTGCTGCCCCGCCGGCAGGAACTCAGCGGGCGCACCCTGTACCTTCCTCTCACGTTCCTCCGCGTCCTGAGCCGCGACGAGGCCGCCTCGATCGTGGGCCACGAGCTTGGCCACTTCGCGATGCAGGACACCGAGCGCGGCGTGCAGCTCTCCGTCACCCATCGCCGCATGCAGCAGGGGATCGAGCGCCTCGCCGCACAGGAGGAAGAGGCGCCCAGTCTCTTCAACCTGCCTGCGCTGTGGACCTCGATCGTCTTCCTCGAGCAGTTGGACCGCGCGTACTTCCACTTCAGCCGCGAGCACGAGCTGCGCGCCGATGCGATCGGCGCGCGCGTGGAGGGCCCGGAGGCCTGTGCCGCGGCGCTCCTTCGCGTGACCGCGCTCGCCGAGCACGTGGATCGGGCGCTCGAGGCCTCTCAGCTGGAGGCGGGCGTCAACGCCGTCGACGCGCTCGTGGAGGCGCTCCAGGTGCATCCGATCGAGCTGCCGGAGGAGATCCTCGACCACACGCTCGCGCACCCCATCGACACGCACCCGCCGACGCGCGTGCGGATTGAGGCGCTCTCGGTCCCTCTGGACGCGGTGCTGATCCAGCGCGCGGTCCGAAGGCCCAGCGCGTCCGATACCTCGTGGTTCCAGTCCCTGCTCGACAGCCCATCCAGGGCCGCCTGAGCGCTTCGCCGTTCCCCCCATCCGGAGCACCAGATGTCCCAGCCGACCCAGCGCCCTCAGGGCCTTGCCCAGTCCCTCAGCGACGAGCTTCACCAGTCCAGTCAGTCCGATCGCGCCGAGACCATTCGCGAGCTTCAGGCGATCATCGACGCCGCTCCTGCGCGCAGCGACTTCACCGACACCAAGAAGATACTGGTGGGGGCCGCCCTCGGCGCGGTGGTGTGCCTGGGCCTCGCCGCGGCCCTTGCTGGCAACCCCGAGGTGAAGGCTGCCGCGCCCATCGGTCTCGGCGCCCTCGGCGTGTTCGGCGCCATCGTGGCCTTCCAGCACCGCAAGGACGGCAACAAGATCCTCATGACCCTGACCCGTACCGAGCTGCTGGCCTCGAACCTCTCGGCGCCGTTTCCGCTCAGCGCGATCCACGGCATCGAGCTGGTCGACGCGACCCACACGTACACCAATCTCCACGTGGACGCGGATGCGAAGCTCCCCCAGGCCACCCGGCAGCGCGGGTTCCTTCCCTGCCAGGTGCTGGTCTCCGACAAGGGCAAGGACCGCAAGCTGGTGCTCGCTTCGGCGGGCTTGCGCGTGAACGGCAAGAAGCTGAGCCTCGAGGAGGGGGTCGAGCTCATCGAGCTGCACCTCGGCGCCGCCCAGGCCTCTCGCGAGCTTGCGGCCTTGAAGAAGAAGGGCTGAGCTCGACTCGCCCGGCGCACTGGGCTCCTCTCGCGCGGTGGCGCGAATCAGGCTGCGTCGGGGTGTGGCTCGCTCGAGCCCGCCCCGGAGTGAGTGAGGCCATGGCGAAGCTGGAGATCCGCCCCGATCCCATCAGTCCCGAGCTGGTCGCGCTGCTGACCGAGCACCTCGAGGACATGCGACGGCACTCGCCGCCCGAGAGCGTGCACGCGCTGGAGCCCGAGGGCCTCCGACAGCCGGACCTCACCTTCTGGGGCGCCTGGGAAGGGGAGACGTTGGTGGGCTGCGCGGCCTTGCGGGAGCTCGACCCGCGCCACGGCGAGCTCAAGTCCATGCGCACCGCCCGTGGCCACCTGCGTCGGGGGATCGCCGCGGCCCTGCTGCGCCACGTGCTCGAGGAGGCGACCGGTCGCGGATACCAGCGACTCAGCCTCGAGACCGGCTCCATGGCCGCGTTCGAGCCCGCCCGCGCGCTCTACGCCCGCTTCGGCTTCGCTCCCTGCCTGCCGTTCGCGCACTATGTCGAGGACCCCAACAGCGTGTGCATGACCCGGACGCTCTGATGTCGTGTCTCCCCGCGTGCGACGCGCTCGTGGTGCTTCACGATGCGCGTTCGCGACCGAAGCGGACCAGCTCCTCCCTTCGCCTGCGCGGGCCGTCACGTGAGCTCCCCGTCGATGCATGCTGAATCTGTCCCTCCCGGCGTATAGAGGGGATGGGGACCCTGTTGAGGGAGAGGGCTGGAGCTGAGGGGCCGAGGAGGGCCGCGACGTGCCTTGCTACATTGCTACAGCAGACCCGCGCTGGAGCGTCCTCAACACAGCCCGGCACGGGGCAGGGGGCGGCGTAACCGGCCGGAAGCCCTACGGAAACCGCTCTCGACCGTGCTGGAGCGCTCTCACCGGAAGCCTCCGGCGGCGGGTTCGATTCCCGCCGCCTCCATGCGGAATCACCCGCCGCTCTGAGCTGAGTCCACTCCTGAAGATGAGGCTCGGATCGTCTTGAGGGAGCAAATCGGTTCTTGTCGGACCAAATCTGGACCAAATCCGGAGGCAGAACGGCAGCGTATAAGACAGACAAGGCCCACGGTCGTCATCAGCGTGTCAGCCCCTCATGATTCCCTCCCCGACCTTACACCGCACCGGGAGGAGCATGTCGGACATGAAAGAGGGTGCAACCAGGACGAGGAGCAGCATTGGGTTGGCGGGTTTTGCTCCTGGTGCTCGTGACGGCCCTCGGCGCCCAGCGCGGAGCCGCCCTCCTCCAAGCTCCCTGGCCGCAAGCCGGACTCCACGGAGCCCTGGGGCGCTTTTCTTGGCCGGGCCGCACACTTCGCCATTGGCAGGCAATACAGCGTGCAGCACCCCACCAACGCCGTCTTCCTCGACCCCGTCAACCTCTACAGAATTGTGGAGGAGGGGAAGTTGGGCAATCCCAAGCGTCTTTCGGAGCTCGTGCAGGCGCTTGCGCCCGGACATCACCGATACCCGAGCTCTCGTGCTCTTCGAGATCAAGCCGGACAATGAGGAGGGGCGCAAGGAAGGGAGAGAACAGGCGGGGCGCTACCTGGCGGCTCTGAATGAGGCTGTCGAGCCTGACAAGAAGCTCGCGGGAGGCACCGGCTTCGAGGGGTCCCTCTTCCTCGAATTCGAGAACGGGGGAGCCCTCTGGCAGTTGTCCTGGCGCACGCCAGAGCCCGGAGTGACGCTCTACCGCTGGAGCTACCGGCGCAAGAAGTCCAACGTTTCCTGGAAGGAGCGCGCGGCCCAGAAGGAAGAGGCGTTGCCCAGGGAAGAAGGAGAGCAGCGCGGTGAGATGGCCGAGCAGGCGCTCCGGGCTGCCTATGAAAGGGGCGAATTGCCCAGCGGCTTCCAGGGACAGGTCTACCTGCCCGTGGACTGCCGCTGAGCGGGCGGCAGGCGTCTGGCACCCTCGGAGCGAGCGCGGGTCCTGGCGCTTGAGGCGCAAGTGACCGCTATGGTAGGGCCCGCGTTATGACCGTGCCACAGTCCCCGGTGCTTGAGTTCCCAGCGATGCTCCACGGCCCTATCGGCGCCATCCGCCGCGAGGTGAGAGCCAAGGGCCAGGGGTGGGCCCGGGAGTACCTCAAGACCGGTGCCTTTACCCAGCCCCGGCGGATGCTCCAGGTGCCGCCCGGCGAGCCTCTGGTGATGCACTCGGCGGCCGAGTTTGAATTCATCCGCCGCTCGAGCTGGCGGATTCACATGTTCGGCGACGTCTTCATGCGCTTGGATGAAGGCGTCCCGGAGGAGGAGCACCAGCGCACGAGAGACGCCTTCGAGTCCTTCTGCCTGAGCACCCCGTGGGGCGCTCTCTACCATGCCGTGTCTCCTCCCCCGCTGCGGAGCGCGGAGCGCATGGCCAGGCGGCTCGCCGCGCTGCTGCGCTTCTGGGAGGTGCTCCAAGGCCCGCGCTATGCGTACAGGGTGCCCGACACCCACCATACGCTCGATGACCTCATGGACTACATCTACCGCAAGACGCTGGAGGCGTGGTGCCCCGGGGGGCCCGCCTCGGTGCGCGAGCATATGGCGCTGACGGTGGAGCGCATGTCTCGCGCTACCCGAGAGGATTGCATGGAGGCTGTGCTCCGGGTGATTCCTGTCCTGGTGGAGGTGGATACCGAGTTCAAGCACCGCGAGGTGCTCAGCGACCCGGGCTTCCTGCGCGAGCGCCTCGCCGCGCTTCCCCCGAAAGACTTCGAGGATTTCTCCAGCGCCTACAAATACACGGTGACCATGCAGTTGGCTGACTGGGACAGGGCATTGGGGCGGCATTAGCGGAGACTCAGAGCGGCGGCTTCGAATCCCGCCGCTTCCAATAGAGGTTGCCCGCCGCCTTGAGTCGAACCCACTCCTAACGAGGAGGCGCGGATCGCCTTGGGGGACCAAATCGGTTCGAGGCGGGCAGCTCGACGAGGTCGCGCGCGGGTAGCGCGCCCCCGTCAGGCGAAGTACCCGCCCTCCCGCATGTCGGTGAGGAGGCCGGGTCCTGTCGGGCTCCATCCCAGCGCCTCGCGGGTGCGTGCGCTGGAGGTCGCATTGTCGATGGCCGCGAAGGCGCCGAGCCAATCGAAGTGCGTGCGTGCCTCGTTCTCGCCCAGGCTCCTGACGGGGACGCCGAGCCCCGCACCAATCACCTCGGCGATCGCGCGCAGGGGGATGCCCTCCTCTGCGACACCATGCAGGCGTGCCCCGGGGGGAGCGTTCTCGAGCGCGAGGCGAAAGAGGCGCGCGGCATCCAACCGGTGCACCGCGGGCCAGCGGTTCGCGCCGTCGCCGACAAAAGCGGAGCGCCGGTGCGGCGCGCGATGCCGATCAGCGCCGGCACGAAGGCTCGTGGTCACCCGTGCCGTGGACGGACGGTGGCAGCCGCACGACGCTGGCTCGCACCCCGCGACCGGCGGCCGCCATCGCGGCCACCTCCGATACGGCACGCGGGGCCGCATTCCCGGACATGGGCGCATCCGCTTCCGTACCGATTCGGCCAGGCGTGAGCAGCGCGGTGCCTGACGTCACGACGAGCGGTTTGCCCGAGCCCTCCAGCGCGCCAGCCAGCGCCTCCACCGCTCGCCGATCCGTCTCGCAGGCGGCCGCATAGGCGGAGAAATCATGGATGAAGGCCAGGTGGATCACCCCGTCGCACGCCCGTGCACCCGTGGTGAGACTTTCCGTATCCGTCAATTCGCCCCGATGCGCCTCCCCCCCCCACCGCGCCAGGGCCGCCGCGGAGGCCTCGCTCCGAGCCAGTCCGAGCACCCGGTGCCCCGCCCCCAGCAGCTCGCGCACGACCGCTTCACCAATGAATCCCGTCGCTCCCGTCACGAAGACACGCATGTCGACTTCCTCCTCTTTCGAGCGTGTTATGGGGCGCGGCTTCGAGGGGAAAAAGCCGATAGTTTATACAGGTATGAAAGCCACCACCCTACCCAACCCGGAGCTCTCCCTCGGAAGGTTCCTCCGCGACCGGCGGGCACGCGTGTCTCCTGGTGCGGGAGCCCAGGGCCGGCGTCGGACACCGGGGCTCAGGCGGGAGGAGGTGGCGACGCGGGCCGGCGTCAGCGTCACCTGGTACACGTGGCTCGAACAAGGGCGGGGAGGCCCCCCGTCGGACGAGGTGCTGGAGCGGCTCTCCCGTGCGCTGGAGCTCGATGCCGCGAGCCGCGAGGTCCTCTTCCTCCTCGCCCGGCAGCGACCGCCGCCGATCCACCCCACCCCCACGCCTCCGGTGTCGCCCACGGTGCAGCGTGTGCTCGACGCACTGACGCTCAGCCCCGCCTATGTGAAGACTCCCGCGTGGGACATCGTGGCCTGGAACGCGGCCGCCCTCTCGGTGCTAGCCGACTACGCGGCGATGCCCCCCCACGAGCGCAACATCCTCAGGCGGCTGTTCGGCGACCCGGCCACGCGCCCCGCCCTTCCCGACTGGGAAGGGAACGCACGCTTCGCCCTCGCGGTGTTCCGCATCGAAATGGCGCGCATGGGGGGGAGTCCCGAGGCCTCCGCGCTTGTGGCCGAGCTCCAGGCCCGCAGCGCCGACTTTCGCCGGCTCTGGGCCGAGAACGCCATGCACGGCCATGGAACGGGGATGAAGCAACTCCAGCACGCCGGGGTCGGACCGCTCACGCTCGAGTACTCGGCCTTCACCGTCGATGGTGCGGACGGCTTGAGCATGGTCGTCTTCACGCCCGCCACCCCCGCCGATGCGCGGCGAATAGAGCAGCTGCTCTCGCGTGGGCCCCGCTCCGGACCGGGTCCGTGAGTCCTGGGGGCCCCATCGGTCGAAGGACGGATCCGCGCATCTTTGGGCGACGGGCAAGTCCTCCGCGGACTGTGCCGCGGCATGCTTCGCATTGGCAGTGGAGTAGCGCGTCTCCGCGCGCGCCGTTCCTCGCGACGGTGGGAAGCTCGAGCCCCACCGCGGCTGGCCATGCCTCGTTCCCAAACAGGTAGCCGCTATACCTGTATAACGTCACGGATTCACCCGGATGGATCTTGAGCCGATAGTGGCGCGGTCTTCTTCCAGACATGGAGAACGCATGCCCCGTCCAGCCATCGCGCCCCCCTCGCTCGCCCCCGTCACCCTTCCGACGCGGAAGATCTTCCCGCCGGAGACCGTCAGCGCCGAGGCCCGCGCGGCCCTCTCCGCTGGCGTGGCGGCACCCGTCCCGGTCTACCCCGCGCCCAACGACCTCGAAGGCTGGCGTCAGGCGGTCGCCGCCACCAATGCCCAGTGGGCACCGCTGGTGGAGCAGATGCTGGGTGGGGCCCGCTGCCAGATCGAGACCCGGTCTATCGCCGGCGTGACCTGCTACATCGCGACCCCGCCCGGCCTGGACGCGGCGGCGGCCCAACGGTGCTACCTCTACCTGCACGGCGGCGCCCTGGTGTTCGGCGGTGGGGCCTACGCCAAGGCGGACGGTGCGATGAGCGCCGATCGGCTCGGTGTCACCACCGTGTCGGTCGACTACCGCATGCCGCCGGACCATTCCTTCCCAGCCGCGCCCGAGGACTGCGTCGCCGTCTACCGCGAGCTGATCAAGGACTGGGATCCAGCCCACGTGGTGATTGGCGGCGCCTCGGCTGGCGGAAACATCGCGGCGGCGGCCACCCTGATGATCCGCGACAGGGGCCTGCCCCTTCCGGCCGCCGTGGCCCTGCTGACGCCGGAAGTCGACCTCACCGAGTCCGGCGACACGTTCCAGACCAACGCGCTGCTGGACGTGACACTGAAGGGCGGGTTGCCGGAGTGCAACGCCCTCTATGCGGGAAGCCACGACCTGACTCATCCCTACGTCTCCCCGCTGTTCGCCGACTTCAGCTCCGGCTTCCCTCCGACCTTCATCCAGGCGGGCACGCGCGACCTGTTCCTCTCCAACTCGGTGCGGATGCACCGCGCGCTGCGGCGCGCGGGCGTCGAGGCCGAGTTGCACGTCTGGGAGGCCATGCCCCACCGCGGCTTTGGTTTCGGCTTCAGCGACGCGCCCGAGAATCACGAGATCGACGAGGAGTTGAGGCGCTTCATCAGCCGCCACTGAGTCTGGTATCCGCGCCCCGCCCCCAGCAGCTCGCGCACGACCGCTTCACCAATGAATCCCGTCGCTCCCGTCACGAGAACATGCATATCGACTTCCTCCTCTTTCGAGCGTGTTATGGGGCGCGGTTCCGAAGGGAAAAAAAGGCCTTCATCCAGGTGGTGAAGGCCGTGGCGAGGTGAGGACGACCGGAAGATCCGCCGATCCGGCGTGAATCCCCGCTCTGCCCTTCGGCGAGTCCCGGGCGCATGTTTCAGGCCGATCGCGGCCCTTCTCGGGCCTTTTCCAGGACAGGCCATGGCACACGACTCCGCCCCCTCTTCCCACCACCACCACATTCACGGCTTCGGCGCCGACCGCGCCGCCCACTATGACGCCCAGGCCGCCATCGCCCTGCCCGGCAGTCAGGGGCTCTACGAAGTCGGTGTCAGCGCGCTGACGGCCCAATTGGACGGCCAGGACTCGGCCTCGCTGCTCTTCGTGGGCGTGGGCACGGGCGCGGAGCTGGTCCCCTACCCCCGCTTCAGCGTGCCCGGCTGGCGCTTCACGGGCGTGGACCCCTCGGACGCCATGCTCGCCGTCGCCCGCCAGCGGCTGGAGACCGAGGGCCTGCTCTCCCGCACGCACCTGCACGTCGGCGAGCTGAGCACCCTGCCCGACGGTCCCCCCTTCGATGGCGCGCAGATGCTCGGCGTGCTGCACCACGTGGAGGGCGAGGAGGCACGCCGTGCGCTGCTGCGGGAAGTGGCCCGGCGGCTCAAGCCCGGCGCCCCGCTGGTCGTGGGCTGCCGCGTCGGCATGGATCCGGTGCTGATGGAAGTGGAGCTGCGGCGGCATCGGGCACATGGCGTGCCCGCGGACGAGCTGGAGCGTCGGCGTCAGCTCTTCCTACGGATGAAGCCCGTCGAGTCCGACGCCGCCCTGGCCGCGATGCTCGCCCAGGCGGGCTTCGTCGCGCCCCGGCCAATCTTCCTCTCGCTGCAGTTCAAGGTCTTCCTCGCGCGCCTCGAGTCCGGCGCCGCCCGCTGAGACCCCTGGAGCCTCCGGCGCGCCCCCGGCGACAATGGCACCGATGACGAAGGCCAAGACCCCGCCCGGAACGAAGCCTCCCTCGCGGGCGCGAGAGGAATTCGAGCGCCACCAGTTCCCGGTCTGGGTGCGGCGCTTCAGCGGCCATGAGCACCACGCCGCCCGGCCGGGAACCTTCACCCACTCCTTCGCGGCCATCGTCCTGGTGACGCGGGGCCTGTCGCGCATCCGCCACACGGGGGACCTCGTGCTGCGCGCGGGCGATGTCCATCTCATTCCCCCGGGCGATGCCCACGGCGCGGCGCACTTCGAGGACATGGAGGGCTGGGGGCTCACCTTCCATCCGGAGGCCTTTCCCCAGGAGGACACGAGCTGGGGAAGCCACACGGGGCTGAAGCTGGGACCCCTGCTGCGGGTTCGCGGCGGGTGCCATCCGGTCCTGCGCCCCAACGCTACCCAGCGCCAGCGCCTCGAGGGCTGGCTGCGCCTGATGGAGCAGGAGATTCAAGGCGACGAGCGCTCGCGGGAGGAGGCCGTGGGCGCCCTGCTGCGGCTGGTGTTGATCGAACTGGAGCGGATGAGTGGCCCCGAGGCCTCGCCCGACCCGGCGGGCCAGGGCATCGCCCGCCAGGTGCTCACCCATATCGAGGCGAACGCGCTCGAATCGCTGTCACTCGCCCAGGTGGCCCGCGCCGTGGGGCGCTCCGCGACGCATGTGGCCAGCGTGGTGCGCAAGGAGACGGGCCGCACGGTGGGCCAGTGGATCCTCGAGTACCGCATGGCCGAGGCCCGGCGGCGGCTTCGGGGAACGGACGAGCAGGTGGAGGTCATCGCCGAGCGCGTGGGCTACGCGGACGTGACCCACTTCATCCGCCTGTTCCGGCGCACGCAGGGCCTCACACCGGCGGCCTGGCGGCGGGCAACGCACCCGGATTCCGCCCGAGAGACGAGAGGAACGAGGACCCCGCGGCCGAGCGCCGGAAGAAAGACAAAGCGAGCTTATTGAAGAGCCCGGCCCGCTCGATATTGCAGACATGTCCGCATTGGGGGAGGAGGATCCACTCCGCCCGCGCCTCGCTTCGCACGAAGCGGCGCAAGGCCGGCAGGAACATGTGGTCCTGCGCGCCACTGACGTACAACTTGGGCAAGGTGTTCCGGGCGGGATCCAGCCGGGCGTAGGTCCCTCGCGCGGCCCGCGGCAAGGCCCTGCCCCAGGCATGGTAGTCGGACGAGCGCAGGCCCCGCGCCGCCTGGATGAACAGGGCGCGGGACTTCTGATGGTTGCGGCGAGGCATGAGGATGTGCGCGAAGAGGATGTAGCTCCACCGCGCGGGAATGCGTATAGGCGGGATAGAAGCCATGTTGAGGGTGAGGGCTGGAGCGGAGGGGCCGAGAAGGGCCGCTGCCGGGGCCAGCAAGGCCGCGCGCCGCGCCGGTGCACGGGACGGTGCAACCCCTTGGAGCACACCCCTGCCCTGGCCGCCCTCGCTCGAGGAGAGAGGCAGGGAGTTGGGGCGTGTGGACAGCGGCTACGCCAGGTTCAGCACCACGCCCGCTGGAGTGGTCCCCGGGCCGGGGCCCGCTTCAGAGCCTGCGTGGGAAGTCCCAGGTGCTCCAATATCGAGCGCACCCCAGCGGGGGCCGTCACATACGCCAGCACCTTTCGCCTGCCTCCACACCGCGGACAGGCGAACACGTCCAGTGCGAACGTCCTGCGCAGCAGCCCGGCCCAATCCACCCGCGCCCTCCTCTGCTTCCTCGGCTCCTCCACCGTCGCGGCCAGGCAGAGGCTCTCCTTCTGTGGGCCCGCCTCCGTCCCCGCTTGAGGGAGCAGAAATGGACGGAGCCTGGCGCCCGGAGCGAAGACGCCATGAAACCTCGTGAGGTTCGCCCGAGGCGGAGGCACCAGGGACGCCACAGCACCCGCGCGAAGCCGTGCGCCAACACTCCACACTCCAGGTACCGGGCGAAGTCCCGCTCCACGTACCGGGGCAGGCCGCGCCCCAGCTCGCTCGCCTCCGCCAGCAGCGTGGCGAGGTTGTCCCTCACCGCCGCATACAACACTGTCCCCTCCGGCCGCCTCCGCCGGTACTCCCACCCGTGCGCCCCCACCAGCCCCTCCCCAGCCACACCTCGCCAGGGCACATGCTACCGCCAGGCTCCCACAAGACTCCGCCAGGCTCGCTCTGGGGGAGCCAAGCGGCGGGTTCGATTCCCGCCGCCTCCACTCTGTATCTCCCGGAAAGGACTCAGCTTTCTGGGAGGCTGTAGCAAGGGATGTAGCCTTCGCCTGTGCCCACTGTGCAGGCCTCAGGTGGGTGCTGGCGTACGTGATGGCACCCGGTCCCTGCCGCCCCCCTCCTGGGTGGGCCCCCGTCAGCGGCCCTCCTCGGCCTCTCCGCACCAGCGAGCCCGCGCCCGGTTTTCAACCGGGCCGTATCGCTAAGTCGGAACGGGCCTACGGGAGCTGGAGCTCGAACGCGCCGATGTCGCACCGCGCGCCCGACGGCCTCGGAAGCCCGCGCTGATCGGTCGAGATCAGAACGCCGGTTGCGTCGACGCACCCCGCGGGATCGCCGCCGTCGACCGCGGGGCTCTCCGGCGCGATCGGCAGCGACGGGACCGGACCGCCGTGGTCTCCGGATGCGCCGAACAAGGGATCGTGCCCGACGAGGTCGGTTGAAGCGGGCGTCATCCCGGCGCACGCGGTGACATCGCCGAGCAGGTTGTGGCCAGACGACGTCGTCGTGGCCAGCGGCCCCTGCAGCGGGCAGTCCGCACCGCCCGGCGCGTCGTTCCGAGCGAGGATCGTGTTCCGCAACTGGACGACGGCCGCCCGGTAGGACGGCGACGTGGGCGGCTCGCCGAAATTGAAGATCGTTCCGAGCGGTCCGTTCGTCTGGTTGAGCGCGAGCGTCGCGTTGCTCAGGTCGACGAGCACGTCGCTCCCATCGCGGTTGAACACGTTCAGGAGCCCGCCGTTCACCGCCGACCGGGCCTGAACCACGTTTTCGGCGATCGTGCTGTTCGTCGCCGAGAGCGTGAACAGGCGCCCTGCGGCGTGCCACGGCACGTACAGCATGAAGAGACCGCCTTGCACGGCGTCGGTCGCGAGCGAGGTCCCGACGCGGTTGCGGCTCACGTCCGTGCGGACGAGCGCGATCTTGCCGTCCGGATCCGAATCCGGGTCGGCGTACGAGCCGGTCGTGAACACCTGGTAGAGCAGGCCGCCGTGGACGACGCCCGGATTCATCGTCGACCCGCCGTCGACGCCGGACGTGATCGTGTTGGCGCGCAGGACCGAGTCCACGATCGCGACGTGCCGGGCTTCCTCGAACTGGAACAGTCCGCCTCGCGTCGCGCCCCGCGTGCTGGAGACAATGTTGTCCACGAACGTGGAGCTCGCGAGCGTGACGACGACGGGCGAGGTCCGCGCGAGATACGCGTAGAGAAGCCCACCGGACACGCCGTTCGTGCTGGCGACCGTGTTCCCGGCCACGCGCGTTCCCTCGACCGCAAGCGCGCCAGGGAGGAGCGGCGTCGTCGTCTCGTGGCTCCAGTAGAAGTGCACGAGCCCGCCCTTCGAGCCGTACTGCGCGGCCGACGTGACGGCATTCGAGTGGATGTCGCAGTCCGTGAGCCGCAGCGTCCGGACGGCCGAGAGCAGCCCGCCGTCGAGGTTGCCGCTCGTCGACACGACGTTCCCGGCGATGGTCACGCCTTCGAGCTCGAGCGCCTCGTCGGCCTCGGACGGGGACGCGTACTCGTCCACGCGCACGAGCCCGCCCTGGACCCACCCGTTCCGCATCGTGTTCCCGACGAGCTGCCCACCGGACATCTTCAGCGTGCCTTCGCGGACGTACAGAACGCCGCCAAGCAGCTGGCCGCCGGAAGGCGCGGTGACCTCGAGCCGGTTGTTCGCGAGGCGATTGCCTGCGAGACGGAGCGAGGTCTGCTTCGCCATCACCGCTGCCCCGCCGACCCAGACCTCCGCCCGGCCGACGTTTCCTTCGAACGTGACCCCGTCCGCGTGGAGCTGTGCGTGATCCTGGAGGTAGATGCCTGCACCGTACGCTTCCGACTTCGCGACGATCTCGTTGTACGAGACCTCCGAGTCCGCCGAGAGGGTCACGGTGGAGCCCCACGCGCTGATGCCGCCGCCGTGGGCGCCGCTCCCGGCGTTCTCGACGCGGTTTTGGTGGATGCGGGAGCGGCGGACGTCGATCGCGCCGCCGGCGCTGAAGATGCCGCCTCCCTCCATCGTGCCGCCGACGTTGATTGCGTTCGACGCCCGGTTGCCGGAAACCTCGCTGTCCTCGATGGTCACGCTGCCGCCGTCGTTGCAGACGCCGCCGCCGTAGTTGAGGCCCGTCGAGCTCGCCTCGTTTCCCGTGATCGCGCTCCCGCCGATGTAGAGCACTCCGGAGTTGTAGATCGCGCCGCCGAGGGCTTTGGTCCCGCCGCGGTTGACGTTCTCGGAGACGATCGACGAGCGAATCTCCATGCGATGCTCATTCGTGATCGCGCCGGTGATGAGCCCGATGTTCCGCGTGACGGCGACGCCGTCGAGCGTAGCCGTTCCCCGGTTGTAGACGGCAGAGCCGGCGAATCCCGAGGCGCCGGGCACTCCGGCGTTGCCACGGATGGTGAGGCTCGTGATGCGCAGCGTCGCGTCGGGCTCGATCTGGAACGCCGGCGGTCCGCCGCTCTCGACCACGGAGCCGTCGCGGGACGAGCCCCGGACCTCCACGGCCCTCTTGCCGCCCATCCGGGCGAGCTCGACGCGGATGGGGCCACGAAAGAGGCCTTCCGGCAGCGCGACGACTTCGCACGCCGGGTTGTCGACGAGCGCCTGCACCGTCTCGCCCGCGCCGAGGGGGCACGTTCGGCCCGAGCACGCCACGCGGCCCGTCGTTCCTCCCGTGCACCGGTTGCAGCCGTCCGCCTGCGCGGTGCCGCCCCAGACCCCGGCGCAGTCCTGCGTGCAGGCGGTCCGGCCGGTCGTGCCGCCCGTGCACACGCCGCAGCGGTCGACGGAGGCGGTGCCGCCCCACACGCCCGCGCAGTCCTGGGTGCAGGCGGTCTGGCCGGTCGTGCCGCCCGTGCACGCGCCGCAGCGGTCGACGGAGGCGGTGCCGCCCCAGACCCCGGCGCAGTCCTGCGTGCAGGCCGTCCGGCCGGTGGTGCCGCCCACGCAGGCGCCGCACTGGTCGGTGGAGGCGGTGCCGCCCCACACGCCCGCGCAGTCCTGGGTGCAGGCGGTCTGGCCGGTCGTGCCGCCCGTGCACGCGCCGCAGCGGTCGACGGAGGCGGTGCCGCCCCACACGTCCGCGCAGTCCTGCGTGCAGGCCGTCCGGCCGGTGGTGCCGCCCACGCAGACGCCGCAGTGGTCGACGGAGGCGGTGCCGCCCCAGACGCCCGCGCAGTCCTGCGTGCAGGCCGTCCGGCCGGTGGTGCCGCCCGTGCACGCGCCGCAGTGGTCGGTGGAGGCGGTGCCGCCCCAGACGCCCGCGCAGTCCTGCGCGCAGGCGGTGTTGCCGGTGGTGCCGCCCGTGCACGCGCCGCAGTGGTCGACGGAGGCGGTGCCGCCCCAGACGTCCGCGCAGTCCTGGGTGCAGGCGGTTTGGCTGGTGGTGCCGCCCGTGCACGCGCCGCAGTGGTCGACGGAGGCGGTGCCGCCCCAGACGCCCGCGCAGTCCTGCACGCACGCGGTCTCCCCCGTCGTCCCGCCGACGCAGCGGCCGCAGTGGTCGTGAACCGCTTCGCCGCCCGCGACGCCGGCGCAATCCGTGGCCGGCGCCTCGACCCTGCAAGCTGCGTCGCACCCGTCGCCATCGCGCCGGTTGCCGTCGTCGCACGCCTCTCCGCCTTCGATACGGGCGTTTCCGCACGAGGCGTCGCCGCCTTTGTCGGAGGAGCACGCGAACGCGAACAGGGTGATTCCGCAGAGGACCGCGAGCAGCGGCCGGGACGTGAAGCGCATCGGTTTTTCCCCCCTGGTGAAACGAGGTCGGTTCGAGCCAGGCGCGCAACGCTAGCACCAATGCCGATCAGTCAGGCAGGGCCATCTGACGCATACTGGCGCGATCGCTCTTGAGGGAGGCGGTCGCGATGGCACGCTTGCTCCGTCCTCCGGGCGCCCGCGTCGCCGGCCCTCACGCCTCGCCGTGCACCACCACGTTGAACAGCGAGCGCTGGGGCAGCTGGCACTGGTACTCGAAGAACGCGTGGCCACCGTCCATGACGAAGTACTCGGTGTCGAGCGGCGGGAGGTGCGTGGCCGACGAGAGCCGGTAGCGCAGGTATACGTAGCGCGCGCCGTTGACCCGCCAGCCGATGACCTGCGCGTCGTAGCGGGGGAACTGCTGGAAGAGCTCGCGGAAGCCATGCGCGCGCTCCCGGCGCACCACCGTGAAGGTGCCCGCCTCGAGGTCCTTCGCGACGGCTTCGAGGAAGGCCGACTCGCAGGCGCGCACCTCCTCCTTCGAGGGGGCGTCGTGCTGGATGGCCGCGGGGTCGAGTTTCAGATGCTCGAAGGCGTGGCCCAATTGGCCGAGGTACGGCTTCTTCGCCGGGTCCATCACCACGCGCCGCGCCGCCTCGCCGCGCACGTGCGCCAGGTTCTCGGCCAGGAACGTGGACCAGGGGCGAGCCGGGGCCGGTGGGGCCGGTGGGGCGCTCGTGCCGGAGACGGCTGCGTTCGCCCAGGGCAGCGCCCCGTCGAGGTAGAGGATGCGCACCGCCCCTACGCGGTCCTCCGCTGCGACGCTGGCGCCCGTGGGCACGGGCAGCTCGCCCGGCCCGTAGAAGCCGCGGAGGTCCGTCGCCGCGGCCGCGCGCCGGGCGCCCTCGAAGAAGGCCGCGTCTTGTGCGTTGAAGTGCGGCAGCAGCAGCGTCGCGGGCTTCCCCGACTCGAGGAGCGAGAGCCACGCCTCATCGCGCATCAGCTTCGCGAGCAGCACTATCGCCACCGTGCTGTCGCCGGGCGCCGAGCGCTGCACCTGTTCCAGGAGGTTCTTGTTCTGCAAAAGCCCGCGCATCGAGACGCCTCCGTCGGGGCGCCGCGCGACGGCAGGCGACGACACCAGCAGGCCCAGCAGCAGTGCGCGACGCAGCATGTGGCGGAGTCTATCAGCGGCGCCCGAGCGCCGGGACGGCTCAACGCACGCGCTTGCGCAGGGCCCCTCGGAGCGCCAGCACCGCCAGGACCAGCGCACAGGCGAAGGGAAAGGCGGGCGCGAGGTAGGGCCCGGGCGAGAGAGCTCCACCAGTGCCACCTCTCCCTCGAGGAGCTCCGGTGCCCCGGGCTCCACCGTGAGCGAGGTGTGCGCCCGCACCCGCCCGAGCGCATCCCCCACGGAGCTGATGCCGGTGCTGGCCGCACGCACCAGGTCCCTCCGCGTCTCCACGGCGCGCAGCGTGGCCAGGGCGAGTGCCTGGTATGGCGCGTCCCCCTCTCCGAACCAGGCATGGTTGGCCAGGGTGACGAGGAGGTTGGGCCGCTGGCGCGCCAGGGCGTGGACGGTGCCGGGGAGGATGTCCTCGTAGCAGATGAGGGGAGCGATTCTCAGCGGCCCGCTCACCAGCAGGCGGGGGGCGTCGCCCGGCTCGATGTCGGGCGAGTCTGGCAGGCGCGCGCGCACCCGCGAGGCCCACTCGGGGAAGCGGTGCGCGAAGGGCACGTACTCCCCGAAGGGGAAGAGCCGCTGCTTGTCGGACAGGCCGGTGATGCGTCCGTCCGGCGAGGCCAGGACGGCGCTGTTGTGGACGAGCGAGCCGCCGAAGGTGTGACTGAGCGCGCCGAAGAGGAGCGTCCCCGAGAAGCCGGGCCGCAGCTCCCAGGGGTGCCCGGGTGCGTACTCGCGTGGGAGCTGCCGGTCGAAGAGGAAGGGGAAGGCGGACTCGGGCCACACCACCAATTGAGCGCCGCGGCCGGCCAGCTCGCCGGTGGCCTGACGCAGGGTGGCCAGGTACTGCTCGCCGCGGTGCTTGCGGTCCTCGGCGGTGACGGTGCCGGAGTTGGGTTGGACGAGGCCCACTCGGACCCTGGGAGCCGCGTCGCGCGCCACCGCCACGTGTGCGGCCCGCAGGAGCCCGGCGGCCATCACCCCGAGCACCACCCCGCCCGCCACCCGCACGGACCGGGGGAGGGGGACTCCCCGCCGGAGGGCCAGTCCAGCCTCCAGGAGGGTGAGGTTGATGAGCACCACCAGCGCGGACACCGCGGGCGCGCCACCGAGCTCGGCCACCTGGAGCAGCGGCCACGCCCGCCACACGGTGACGGCCAGGTTCCAGGGAAAGAGGAAGGGCAGCGCGCTCTCCGCCACCGCTACCGCCAGGGGCACCGAGACGAGCCAGGACACCCGCGCCGAGCGCGTGAGGAGGGTGCCCAGTCCCGCCCAGAGGGAGAAGACGCTGCCCTGGTAGGCGGCGAGGAAGAGCAGTGCCAGCAGCCGGGCCCACGCCGGCAGGTGGCCGAAACGGTCGAGCAGCGCGTAGCCCCAGCGGAAGCCGATGAGATTGACGGCGAAGCCGCACAGCCAGGCCGGTGCCAGGGCCTGCAGGGGTGAGGCGTCACGCAGCCCCAGCAGCAGGGGCGCGAGTGCCACCAGTGCCAGCGGCCACAGGTCGAAGGGCGGAGCGGCCAGCACCAGGAGGGCGGCGGAGGACAGGGCCTGGAGGACGAGCGTGCGTCGGCGTGCACGGGCCTGGCGCACCAACTCCGCGGCGCGGGCCTCCACCTCGGGGCGAGCCTCCAGCGCCAGCAACCGCCGGCACGCGGTCAGCTCGCGCTCGGGCCAGCTCCGCCGCGCGCACAGGTCGACGAGCGACTGCCACGCGGCGAGCGCATCCGCTCGGGCTCCCTCCGCTTGCGCGGCCTCGGCGCGGCGTACGTAGAGGTCCGCCAGTCCTCGCGCCGCCTGCTCGTCCTCGGGCCGTGCCGCGACGTGCAGGGACTGCTCGGTGATGTGCGCCTCGAGCTGCTTGCGGCTTCCGTGGAGACCCGCCTTCTTCCGGCTCATGGTGCTCGGCGCTCCTCATTCCCCTGGGGACGCCCGCGCTCCGGGTCCACGGCGATGGGCGGCGGCACCATCGGATCCGGCGGCGAGGGCGTGGAGGGCAGGGCCAGCGGCTTCGTCCACTGGGGCGGGTGGGCGGGGTCGGGCATGAGGGCGGGGAGCACCACCCGGGCCGGGGGCGCTTCGGGCACCGGCTTCGTCGTGCCCGTCTCCTCCGGCTGGCCGGAGGGTGGAGGCCGCGAGCCGTCCGTCAGCCTCTGGTGGGGCTCTTCTCCGGTGGACACCGTCACCTCGGGCGAGGGGCCGGCCACGTCGGTGAGGGGCGCGGTGGGCTCGGGGGTGTGCCGTGGTGGCTCCTGCAGCTCCGACATCACCACCGCGGTGGCCAGCACCAGGAGGGCGGCGACCACCAGCAGCAAGCGCTTCTTCATCGCGTCGTGTTCTCCCGGGAGAGGGTGGGGCCCATCCTATTCCGACCTCCATCCGTCGATAGGCGGTTCACTCTGGGAGAATTCGAATCTACTATCAAATTCTCCCAATCTGGAGAAACCATGAAAAAACGTCTTTACGGAGCACCGGTGTCCGGTGTGCTGGCCTTGTTGGCGTGGCTCGCCAGCGGGCCGGTGCAGGCGGAGGCACCCTCCAACAATCCATCCGCGTCGGTGGACACGTTCTACGGAGCGTTCTCCACCGCGGAGCAGATCTCCGTCCCCGCCTTCCACGGACTGGAGCCGTCGCTGCGGCTCACCTACAGCTCGTCGGGAGGGAGCGGTGCCGCGGGTGCTGGCTGGGGCTTGGAGGGCTTCTCCAGCATCGTGCGGGCCAGTCCGGGCAAGGGCACGCCCCGCTATGACGGCGCGGACCTCTTCCTGATGGATGGGCAGGAGCTGATGGGCTGCGCGGCGGGGAGCTCCAGCCCGAGCTGCACCACCGGCGGCACGCACGCCACCCGCATCGAGGGCTACGAGCGCCTGCGGTACGACGCGGCGGCCAACACGTGGACGGTGTGGAGCAAGGACGGCACGCGGAGGAACTACACGCCCGTCTTCCAGGCCTGGCAGGGCGGCTCCTGGGTGGGCACGTACCGCTGGGGCCTGAGCAGCGTGGTGGACACGCAGGGCAACACGGTGAGCTACGGCTGGTGGTGTGACGGGAGCCCGGCACTGGACTGCTACCCGGACACCGTCAGCTACAACGGCACGGTGGTGCGCATGTACCGCGAGGTGCGGCCGGATCCGGTCACCTTCGCCAACGGCTCCAGCACCCTGGGCAACACCCGCTACCGGCTCAAGTCGGTGGACGTGGTGACGAGCGGCATCCGGGTTCGGGCATACAAGCTCTCGTATACGACGAACCCCTCCACCGGACTGTCGCTCCTCGCGAGCGTGCAGCAGTTCGGCCGTGACGCGACGGTCGACGCCGCCGGCACGGTGACGGGCGGCAGCGCCTTGCCGGCGACCTCGTTCTCCTATGACTCCGCCGGGCTCTCGCTCGCACCGGCGTCGACTCCTCCCTCTGGGATGTGGTCGCGCTTGTGGGATGGCGCCTCGGCGGGATGGACGTCGGGTGGCCCGAACGACGGCGGCGTCCGGTACGGCGACTTCGATGGCGACGGCCGTCAGGACATGCTGTGGATGATGTGGGAGTGCCAGGGTTGGTACAGCAGCGGGTGCGAGGCGCACCGCGAGCTGTGGCTCAACAAGGCGACGGGCTGGGTGGTCGGCGCGACGCCTCCCACCGGCGGCTACTTCGTGCTTCACGACAGCGCCGGTCGCATGGATGGCGGCCTCCGGGTCGCCGACGTCAACGGTGACGGCAAGTCGGACCTGGTGTGGTCCCTGTGGGAGTGCACCGGCTGGTACAACAGTGGGTGCGAGGCGCACCGGGAGACGTGGCTGTCGACGGGGAGTGGCTGGACGGCGGGCGCCGCACCCGCGGGCGGTGGCTACTTCGCGATGAACGACAGTGCGGCCCAGGGTGACGGCGGGCTGCAACTCGCGGACGTCAACGGCGACGGCAAGTCGGACCTCGTGTGGTCGCTGTGGGAGTGCAACGGCTGGTATGGCGAGGGTTGCCAGGCGCACCGGGAGACGTGGCTGTCGACGGGGAGTGGCTGGACGGCGGGCGCGGCTCCCGCGGGCGGTGGCTACTTCGCGATGCACGATGGTGCCGGCCACGGTGACGGCGGGCTGCGGCTCGCGGACGTCAACGGCGACGGCAAGTCGGACCTCTTGTGGTCGATGTGGGAGTGCACGGGTTGGTACGGCGAGGGTTGCCAGGCGCACCGGGAGACGTGGCTGTCGACGGGGAGCGGCTGGACGGCGAGCGCGGCCCCGGCGGGCGGTGGCTACTTCACGATGAAGGATGGTGCCGGTTACGGGGACGGTGGGCTGCGGCTCTCCGACGTCAACGGCGATGGCAAGACGGACCTCGTGTGGTCGATGTGGGAGTGCACGGGTTGGTACGGCGAGGGCTGCCAGGCGCACCGCGAGACGTGGCTGTCGACGGGGAGTGGCTGGGCGGCGGGTCCGGCTCCGGTGGGCGGTGGTTACTTCGCGATGAACGACGGTGCCGGTTACGCGGACGGTGGGCTGCGGCTCTCCGACGTCAACGGCGACGGCAAGTCGGACCTCGTGTGGTCCTTGTGGGAGTGCACGGCCTGGTATGGCGAGGGCTGCCAGGCGCACCGCGAGACGTGGCTGTCGACGGGGAGTGGCTGGGCGGCGGGCACGGCTCCGGGAACCGGAGGCTACTTCGTCCTCTGGGATGGTGGTGGCAAGGGCCAGGGCGGGCTCGAGCTCGTGGACCTGGACGGGGATGGTGCCCAGGATCTGCTGTGGCAGCTCTGGGAGTGCACGGGCTGGTACGGCGAGGGCTGCCAGGGCCACAGGGAGGCGGCGCGCTTCACGGCCGGGCGCAACCTCCTGACGGGGAGTGCCAATGGCCTGGGCGGGACGACGACGGTCACGTACACGCCGTCCTCGTCCTGGTCGAACACCTACCTGCCGACGGGCGCGGTGCTGCAGACGGTGTCGTCCCTGCAGGGCTGTGATGGGCGGGGCAATTGCTCGCAGACGCGCTACAGCTACCAGGGCGGCCTGTGGTCCGACTCCGAGCGCCGCTTCCTCGGCTTCCGCAAGGTCACCTCCGTGCTGGATGCCGCGGGCAACTTCACGGAGACGTATTACCACCAGCACGTCGGCTGCATCAGCAAGCCCGAGGTCACCTACTACCGCAGCGCATCCGGCGGCCTCTACAAGTACTCGACGTTTGGTTATTCGGAGAGCGCCTCGGCTCCCTACACGTCGCTGATGACGGATCGCTGGGAGTACGAGTGCAACCTCTCCGCGTCGTGCCGCAGGACGCTGCTGCAGATTGGTTATGACCAGTACGGCAACGGCAACCTGACCTACGAGCATGGCGACTACGACGTGGCGGGGGACGAGCGCACCTCGCTGCGAGGGCTGTACCCCAACACCTCGGCGTACCTCGTGGGACTGCCCGCGTACGAGAACATCTACGCGGGAATTGGCACGGCCGGCACGTTGCTCAAGCAGACGTTGCACGAGTACGACGGCAACACCACCTACGCCGCTGCGCCGGTGAGGGGACTGGTGACGCGCCAGCGCGGCTGGAACAACCAGACGGGCGGCTACATCACCCGGAGCTTCGGCTACGACGCCTGGGGCAACCTCACCTCCGAGACGGACGAGCGCGGCTACACCCGCACCGTCGAGTACGACCCGACCTACCACCGCCACGAAATCAAACGTTGCAACGCGCTGGGCCAATGCTCGACGAAGGCCTGGGAGACCGGGCAGGACCTGGTGAAGTCCCAGACGGACATCAACGGCAACGTCACCACGTACACGCACGACGCCCTGGGCCGGCCGGTGCAGACGCTGCTGCCGGACGGGAGCACGGAGACGTTCGCCTACCTGAGCTGGGGCAACCCCTCGGCGCAGCGCATCCGCCGCACGGTGTCGGACGGGACGGCGGACGGGCTGTGGATGGAGGTGTACGAGGACGGGCTGGGCCGCCAGTACAAGACGGTGAAGGAGGGGGGCTTCGTCCAGGAGTCGCTCTACAGCGACGGCTCCTCGCGAGTCTGGAAGAAGTCCGCGGTGTATGGCCCCGGCGAGTCGCCGCAGTACCAGGTGTTCTCCTTCGACGGGCTGGGCCGGCTGCGCACCATCACCAACCCGGACGGCACGTCGGGCCAGCGCGTATATGGCAATGGGTATGTCGCCAGCTACGACGAGCTGGGCCGGGAGAAGGTGGTGTGGGCGGATGCCTACGGCCAGACGACGCAGGTGCGGGAGAAGAATGGCTCCACGTACCAGTACACCACGTCCAAGCATGATCTGCTGGGCAACCTGGTGCGGGTGACGGACGCGGCTGGCAATGTCACCACCGTCACGTGGGACTCCCTGGGCCGCAAGCTGACGGGCTGTGATCCGGACACCGGGTGCAGCAGCTTCACCTACGACGCGGCGGGGCACATCCTCACGTACCGGGACGCGAAGGGGCAGGTGAGCACCTTCACGTATGACGCGCTCGGACGGCGCCTCACCAAGACGCTGGCGGACGGCAAGCAGGTGCGCTGGACGTACGACGAGGCCGGGCACGGGGCGGGGCAGGGGACGCTGACGAGCGTGGTGGAACCCTCCGGCAGCGAGTCGCGCGCCTACGACAGCGCGGGGCGGGTGACCTCCCTGACGAAGTGCGTGAGCGGCGTCTGCTACACGCTGAGCCAGGGCTACGACGTCGCGGGACGCCTGTCGAAGGTGACGTACCCGGATGGAGAGGTGGTGTCGTATGGCTATGACACCGTCGGCCGGCTCGGCAGCGTGGCGGGCTATGTCAATGCCCTCACCTACAACGGCCGGGGACAACTGCTGTCGGCGGCCTATGCCAATGGCACCACGGCGCGCTTCTCCTACGCGGACGCGCGCCAGTGGCTGACGTCGGCCTCCGTCACCGGACCCTCCGGCACGCTGTTCCAGTCCAGCTATGGCTACGACGCGGGCGGGCGGGTGACTTCCACGTCCTCGACCACCAACCCGTTGTCCAACCTCGGCTATGGCTATGACGCCCTCAGCCGTCTCACCAGCGTCTCTGGCAACCAGTCGCAGTCCTTCACCTATGACGCCCTGGGCAACATCACCTGGAATTCGCAGGTGGGCAGCTACCAGTACGCGGATGGGACGCACCGGCACGCGGCCACGGTAGCGGGTGCCGGCACGTACACCTACGACGCCAACGGCAACCTGGTGTCCGGTGGAGGGCGCACGTTGGAGTGGGACTCGGACAACCGTCTGGCTCGCGCCACCACGGCCGCCGGCATCACCACCTTCGCCCATGACGCCAGCGGCCAGCGCGTGCTGAAGAGCTCCCCCTCCGGGACCACGCGTTACTTCGGCTCGCTGCTGGAACTGGGGCCCAAGGGCCTCACCAAGCACTACTACGCGGGTCCCCTGCTGGTGGCGAAACGTGACGCCACCGGTGCCTACTGGTTCCACCAGGACCACCTGGGCTCGGTGCGTGCGATCTCCAATCAGGCCGGACAGAAGGTCGCCGGCTACGACTACTCCGCCTTCGGCGCCACGCTGGCCTCCAGCGGCACCCTGACCAACAGCCGCGGCTACGGCGGACACGAGGTGGACGAGACGGGCCTCGTCTACATGAGCGCCCGCTACTACGACCCGCAGTTGGGCCGTTTCATCTCCCCGGACGCGCTGGTGCCGTCCTCGGACAATCCGCAGGCGCTCAACCGCTACGCCTACGTCTACAACAACCCCATCTCCAACACGGACCCCACGGGCCACGTGCCGGTGGTGGCCGCCATCGCCACCGCAGTCAGTGTGGGCGTGGCCACCAGCTTCACCGGCACCGCCTTCGTCATCGCCGTCGTCGGCGCCGCCACCGTGACGGCGGGCTATGTCCTCAAGGACCCGATGTTGATGAGCATCGGTGGGGTGTTGCTGGGGGCCTCGTCCGCGTATGTCTTTGGCGCGGGCTTCCTCGCCGACAAGCTCACCACGCAGGCCGCCTGGGTAGGTGGCTCCGTGTCGGCGCTCACCTCACCCGTCAGCCCGCTGGACTCCAATCTCAAACAAGCCATCGGGTGGGCCTACACCGCCCAGAGTCTCTTCCATGAATTCAAGCAGATGGACGAGAACCTTCGCACCGGAGCGGACAAGCTTCGGGACAGGATCTCGGAGCAGGACAGGGCGACGATCCTGGCGCAGAAGGGAGACAAGCTGAACAAGCTCTCGGAGGCGGACCGGGCGATCATCAACCATCCGGAGAACTGGAAGCCGTGGCAGCGCCAGTACGGAGCGGCGATGGAGCGCGCCACGGGAGGAGCGCTGTCCGCGGGAGAGGCCATCGCGCTCAACACCAGCGGAGGACTGGTGGGGCCGGGGGATGGGTGGATGACACAGGTGCTGGAGGTCACCACCGGGTGGATTCCGGGAGTGAAGGCGCACGGCGTGCTGCATGACGCGGCCGGCTTCCTGGCGGGCTCGGACGGCTTCGGCGTGGGCCCCGGCTACCTCTACCTGGGCCACAACTTCTTCGGAATGTCGAAGACGTTGCCGATTGCCGGACAGGTGGAAGGCATCGCCGGCACGGGCGGCAACTCCGTCTCGGCGATCTTCCCGCGTCTGTTCTGAGCGGGCTGGACTGGGGAGCCCCCGCCGCCGAGCGGGGGCTTCCCCGGCCCTGGCCAGCCCGAGGAATACGCTGGTCTGGGTGAGCGCGATGACCCTGTCGTCGGTTGCTTTCGATGTTTGGGGCGACGTCTAACTCTTCGCGCCCTTGCGCGCGGCGTCGGCACTCCAGATTCCCGAGCCGTGCGCGGCGATGTAGAGGAACACGAAGCAGTAGAGCGCGGCGAGCTCGCCCTTGTTCACCACCGGGATGAGATTGCCCTTGGCGGGAATCACGTGCCCGAGAAAGAAGGCGAACGCCATGGTGCCGCTCGCGAGGAAGGCCGCGGGGGCGGCGAACAGCCCGATCGCGACGAGCGCGCCGCACACGAGCTCGATCGATCCCGCGCCGTAGGTGATGAACGCCGGCACCCCGGCAGGCATGCCGCCGAAGAGGCCGAAGATCTTCTGCAACCCGTGCTGCATGAACATCAGTCCGGTGATGATTCGGAGCAGGGCGTAGATGCGTTCGGCGTGGGGCCGCAGGAATCCCATGAGATCCTCCAGGAGCGTTGGGTCAGGCAGTGTACGGCGCCCCCCTTCATTTCGCGACTGCGCCTGCCTCGGCGCGCTCCCGGACTGTCGCGAGGTGTGCACCAGTGCAAGGAAGGCGTTGGGCGGGTCCAACAACGTCGTCACCACACCCTCCTCGGGCACGGTGACGGCCACCGCCTCGTTCTGAGCGACTCCTCCCATGTCGTTCAGCGGCTGTTCCGCGACCCACGGGTTCTCATCCAGCTTGCGCAGCACGACAGCCTCCACGGGCCCGCGAGTGAGTCTAGCGGGTGGGGTGGCGCAGGCTGTCTGACAAGTGTCCCAGGGTCATTTATTACGTGACCCTGGGTCATTGATGGTGGCACGCGTACGGCTCACTTCACGGTATGGCTGACTTCACGAGGAGGGGTTGCCTGAGCATTTCGGCGAGGGCGAGGCCTCGGACAGGGCTGGAGTTCATGACTCCGAGCCTGACGCGGAATGTAATGGAGTGGACGCCCCCCCACACACTGTGGAGAAAAGTCCACACAAACGCCATGGCTCGCGCGGACCCTCTGCTCCCAAGGGGCCGTTCGTCCTGGGTATCCCTCTCAGGGATTCCTCTGGCACGAGAAGTGCTTTTTAGGTTTCTCGCGAAATAATTGTTCGAGTGCACATGAGTTATTTCGCGCTTCAACCATCCAGGAAGAAGGAGAAGCGAAATGAAATGCAGGCATCGTCCAGGGCACGGGCGAAGAGTCTCGGGCTTGTCGCTGTGGGCCTTTATTGCCTTCGGGGCGGCGTGTGGTTCGGGGGCGAAGGCGCCGGAGACGACGTCCGGTGGGGAGTCCCCCTCGGTGGCTCGAGAGGGGAGTGTGGCGGTCTCCACGCGGCAGGACGCGCTGGTAACGCAGACGGCCGTCACCTATGGGTATGACGCGCTGGGTAGACTGGCGTGGGCGGAGTACCCGGCTTCGACGAAGCGCATCGTGTACAGCTATGACAGCGCGGGCAATCGCACGCAGCGCGTCATCGACACGACCATCACCAACCCCAACCCCACTCTCCCGACGCCCTGAAGCACGACGGGTACGAGAGACAGACATCGGTAAGGAAAAAAATATGAGAGTATGGGTTGGTTTGTTGGCGCTCGTCTTCGTCTCCTCCTGTGGAGAAGCGGACGTCGCCGCGCAGCTCGGGTCCGGGCAGCCATGCAGCCCCAGTGTGGCGGTTGCGGTGCGGCAGGGGGTCGCGAGCGCGGGAGAGTGGAGCGCCGAGCGCAGTGAGCAGTCGCTCGTGCCGCAGAAGGTCTATGTCCCCTCCGCCCTGGAGTGGCGGGGCGAGAAGCCCGTGGCCGAGGGGATGACGGCGAGCCTGCGCCTCGTCCAGGCGGACGGGACGCAGCTTGGGTGCAGCTACACGGTGCGCGGCCAGGCGCTGGAGCTGGACGCGTGTGACAGCGCCGACGCCCTCGTCGCGGACGTGGTGCGCGCGGATTTGACGGTGACTGGGGTGGCGGACGGCGCGGTGACGGCGTGTCTGCAGGTGCCCGCGCCGCAGTCGGGCGTGGTCGTGCCCGGCGCGCTCGACAGGGTGGTGGACGCGCGCGAGGGGAAGTCCGAGGAGGAATCCTCGTGGCAGCGTGGAGGCAACCCGGAGGAGCTGAAGGCTCCGCGCGCCAGTGGGCCGCGGCTTCCCGCGGTGGAGCTGATGCAGGCGCCGGCGGTGACGATGGAGGAGGCGCGCCGCTACTACGAGAATCAGCAGCAGCTCGCGGGCAGCGACTCGCAGGTGCAGGCCCTGGCGGTGCTGCCCGTCAGCGACGTCGTCGAGCTGGCCCGCTCCCTGCGCAGTGACGTGGACCGCATCTACGAGTACGTCCACGACAACATCACCTACGTCCCGACGTGGGGCCTGAGGAAGAGCCCCCAGGCCGTCATCCTGGACCAGTCGGGCAACGCCTTCGACCAGGCCAACCTCATGGTGCAACTGCTGCGCTCGGCCGGCTACACGGCGGACCTGGTGCAGGGCGAGGTCCGCCTCACGGGGACGGACATCGAGATGTTGTTCGGCACGAAGAAGGACAATGTCATTCCGTACCTGGTGCCGAGCGGCGGCATCCCCATGGCGTACTGGGTGGATGGCACCGGAAACGTCCCGCAGATGGACATGGGGCACGTCTGGGTGCGCGCCACCGGCAAGGAGCTGGGGACGACGTACTATCACTTCGACCCGGCCCGCAAGCAGGCCGCCCTCGGCACGGCGGCCGTCAGCCTCGCCACGGCGATGGGCTATACCCAGAGCGACTTCCTCACCGCCGCGGGCGGAGTGGCGGGAGACGTGGCGGGCGCCTCGGTGAAGAGCTTCAACGGCACCGCCATCCGCCAGAAGCTGCACACCTACGCGACGAATCTCATCAACCACCTGAACGCCAACCACCAGTTCAAGACGATGGACCAGGCGCTGGGCGGTCGGCCCATCCAGTCCATCGTGGGGCAGGCGGACCTGCGCGTCACGTCCAACCCGAAGCTGAAGCCCACCACCACGCCGGCCATCTGGACCTCGGTGCCCACCACGTACCAGCCCACGCTGCGGCTGCAACTCGCGGGCATCGACAAGACGTACTACGCGGCGGACCTGGGCCCCAAGCGGCTCACCTTCCGCTACGGGGCTGACAACAAGGCGGTGCTGATGCTGGACGGTGCGACGGTGGCCACCGCGACGACGGCGGGCACGGCCGGCGGCGTCCAGTCCATGACGGTGACCATCAACGAGCCGTACTCGGCCAACAGCGGCACCTACGCGGACCAGTCCGGGACGATGAGCCTGCGAGTCGGCTCCGGCTACACCTACGCCGTGATGAACGGGTGGGGCGAGACGTCCCGCGCGACCGCCGATCACCACCGCAACAAGGGCAATGCCTCGAAGGTGGGAGGCAGCGCGGCGGACTCCGAGCCGGTGCTGGGCGAGAGCATGCAGCAATTGGCCGACCTGTGGCTGGCCGAGCGCACCACCTCCATGAAGCTCGTCGAGCGCGTGACGGGCTCCTATGTCTATGCCCACCACATGATTGGCGTGACGGGCCAGACGACCGCGCCGTACGTGGACATCCCCTTCGGCGCCGTCTTCACCGTCTCCAAGGCGGGCGGCAATGACTCGACGGCCTTCTTCTCCTCCTCCGGTTTCGGCAGCGCCTTCGAGTCGACGGTCATCGAGCAGACGCAGGCCGTCGAGGGCATCTCCACGGTGAGCCTCTTCGACGTCGCCAACAACGGGGCGAAGACGTTCTACGAGGCGACGAGCGCCAACTGGGCGACCATCAAGCCGAAGCTCCAGCTGCTCAACTTCGACGCCAACGAGCTGGCTGCCATGGAGTCCTACCTCGGCGCGGGCTACCGGCTCATCGTCCCTGGTGAGGGGAACCTGGGCCAGGGCTCGTGGGTGGGCTTCACGTTCCTGGGCATCAACTCGGCGAACACGGGCATCGGCCACATCATCAACGGCGCCAAGGGAGGCTTCTCCAGCGCAACGGTGACTTCGAGCACCACGTCCACGGGCATCATCTCCACCACGCAGTCGAGCACCTTCAGCGGCGGAGTTTCCAGCTACCAGCCGACGTCGGGAGACCCGGTCAACATCGTCACGGCTGACTTCGTGCACCGGACGAAGGACCTCTGGGCGGGGCCGCAGGACGTGGAGCTCGCCTTCGAGCGGAGCTACAACTCGGCGGCCTACCTCCAGGATGGCGTGCTGGGCCGGGGCTGGGGGCACACCCTGGACATCCGCATCCGCGAGGACAGCGACGGCTTCCAGGGAATGGGCGAGGACTCCACGGCGGACGCGGCGGCGATGATCGTCGGCCTGTATGTCTCGCATGACCTGCTCAATACCTCCAAGGGGCTGAACAACCTGGTGCTGGCCACGCTGGCTCAGGAGTGGTCGACGCAGGCGCTGGTCGACAACTCCAAGATGCTGTCGTCCGTGGGCTCCAACCAGCAGTTCATCAAGGCGCCCAATGGTCTGGGCACTGGTGGCGTGCTCCTCTTCCGCTACCTTCCGCCTCCGGGCACGGCCTCGACGCTCACCAAGCCCGCGAACTGGCAGTTGACGACGAAGACGCAGGACGTCATGGCGTTCAACGCCGACGGCACGGTGGCCACCCACAAGAACCCCAACGCGGTGGGGCTGACGTTCACGTACACCAGCGGCCTGCTGTCGTCCGTGGCCCATACCTACGGATGGAGTCTGGCCTTCACCTATACCTCGGGGCGGCTCACCCGGGTCGCCGATGGGGCCGGGCGCGCCGTCGACTTCACCTATACGGGCAGCGACCTGACGTCGGTGAAGGACCCGCGGCTGAACTCGACGACGTACGGCTACGTGTCGGCCGGGCGGATGCAGAAGATATTCTACCCCTCGGCGCCTGCCGCGGCCTTCGTCACCAACACGTATGACACGCTGGGACGCGTCAAGGAGCAGCTCGACGCCAACGGCAAGCTGACCCAGTACTTCGCCGCCGGCTCGCGGTCGGAGGAGGTGGATCCGCTCGGCAACTCGAAGAGCTGGTACTTCGACTCGAACGGGCAGGTGCGGCGCTTCATCGACCAACTCGGGCGGGTGACGACGTACGCCTACGACGGCCAGCAGAACCTGGTGAGCACCAGGCAGCCCGAGGGCAACGAGACGCTCACGACGTACGACTCGCGCTACAACGTCATCGAGTCGCGCCTCAAGCCCAAGACGGGGACGGGGGACCTCGTCACCACGGCGTCCTTCCACACCACCTGGAACAAGCCGGCATGGACGAAGGACGCTCGCGGCAACCAGACGTCGTACACCTATGACGCGAAGGGCAACCTCCTCCAGCGCACCGAGCCGCTCGTGGATGGAGTGCAGCCGGTCCGGACGTGGACCTACAACACCCGTGGGCAGATGACCCAGGAGACGGACCCGACCAACCGTGTCATCACGTTCGTCTACGACGAGGTTGGGAAGAAGACGCTCTTCCAGAAGAAGGTGGACCCGACGGGCCTCAACCTCGTGACGGAGTTCCTCTACACGACGGCGGGGGATGTCAGCTCGGTGAAGGATCCGCGTGGGAACACGGCCACCTACGTGTACAACGCGAACCGCCAGCGTGAGCGCGAGGTGCTGCCGGTGCCCGTGACGGGGCAGTCCTCTCCCACGACGGAATGGTCCTACAACGTGGACGGCCGCCTGACGGAGACGCGCCGTCAGATTGGGGCGCAGTGGCTGCGGCAGGCGCGCACCTACACGGCGACGGGCAAGCTGGCCACCATCTCGGCATGGGCCTACACCGTCGACGGCACGACGCCCAAGACGGTCAACGCCTATGACGACGCCGGACGCCTGCTGTCCGTGACGGACATGCAAGGGCGGGTGACGCGCTACGACAGGTACGCCGACGGCAAGGAGTGGCGCATCTACAAGGCGTACGGGACGGCCTCGCAAGTCACCGAGGGCACCTACACGTACACCAACGACGCGCTTCCGCTGACGCTGACGGACGCCAAGGGGAACAAGACGACGTACGAGTACGACGCGTACGACCGGCTGAAGAGGAGCTACTACCCCAGCGCGACGACGGCGGGCCAGTCCAGCACGACGGACTACGAGGAGCTCGGATACGACGCGGACGGCAACATCATCAGCCGTCGTACCCGCACCGGACAGCTCTTCACCTACGAGTACGATGCCCTCGGCCGCCAGCGTCGCCGGACGGGCGGAGGCCAGCTCAACACCGGGTACGACTTCGACGCCGCGGGGCGCCCGACGAGGACTCGCTACGAGGACGACACGCACGTCGTCTCCTACACGTACGACACCGCCGGTCGCATGTCTCAGACGAGCGACAAGGTCGGCACGTGGACGCGCAACATCGGCTTCGCGTACAACGGCGCGGGCAACCTGGAGCGGCTGACGTGGCCGGACAACTACTACGTCACGTACGAGTACGACGCCGCCAACCGCGTCAGCGCGGTGAAGGAGTCGGGTACCACCACCCTCGTCACCTTCGGGTATGACCAGCTGTCGCGGCGCACCTCCCTGGTGCGAGGCGGCGTGACGACCTCCTATGCGTACACGCAGCGGGGGCCTCTCTATACCGTGACGCACGACGTCGCCGGCACCGTCGATGACGTGACGCTGACGTATGGCTACAACAATGCCAATCAGCTCACGGGGGCTTTCTCGACGAACGCCGCCTATGTCTACGCTCCAGGAGCGACGGAGACGGCGGCCTTCGCTTCGAATGGTCTCAACCAATACACGACGTGGAAGGGCCAGGCGCAGGGCCACGACGTCAACGGCAACGTCACGAGCACCAATGGTCTGACGCTGGCGTACGACAACCTGAGCCGGCTCACCAGTGCCACCCAGGGCGGCACGACGACCAGCTACACCTTCGACCCGACGGGCCGTCAGGTGAAGAAGTCCGTCGGCACCACCGTCAGCCAGGTGCTGTTCGCGGGCATGGCGGAGATTGGAGACTACAACGGCTCCAATGCCCTCATCCGGCGCTACATCCCCGGCCCCGCGATGGACGAGACGCTCGCCATCATCGAGGGCGCCGCCAAGAAGTACCTCCTGGCGGATCGCCTCGGGAGCGTCATCGGTGTCACGGACGCCACGGGCAACGTGACGGCGAAGTACAGCTATGACCCCTTCGGCGGGTCGTCGGTGGCCGCGTGCCAGTCGACGGCGGCGGGGTGCGTGCCCCTTCGCTGGCTGGGACGCCGCCTCCAGGCCGAGACGGGCTTCGTCGACCTGCGGGCCCGGGCCTATGCCCCGTGGCTGGGGCGCTTCGTCCAGACGGACCCCATCGGCACCAAGGACGACGTCAACCTCTACGCCTACGTCAAGAATGATCCGCTCAACCTCGTCGACCCGCTGGGTACCGAGGCGCAGAGCTCGAGTGGCCTCTTCTCCAGCGCCACGCTGGACAAGGCTCAAATGGTGCTCACGGGCGCTGGGTTCATTCCGGGGGCTGGCGCGGTGCCCGACCTGCTCAACGCGGGCATCTCCGCGATTCGTGGCAACTGGGGGGATGCCCTGCTCTCCGTGGGGTCCGCCGTACCCCTCATCGGCGATGTCTTCGCCGGAGCGAAGGTGGCCACCAGCGCGCCCAGGGTCTTCTGGGCGGGTGGTGACCTGGCGCAGGGCGCCGCACAGCAACTGGCGACTCGCGTCGGCGGCGTCACCATGGACATGACGGCACAGGGCCGGGCCGTGGCACAACAGACGGGCAACCTGCCCTGGGAGCAAGCGAGGCCGCTCTGGCTCAACAGCTCGCTCGATTTCGCCTCGGGGGCCAAGGGTCCGGCGTACGTGGTGCACAACTCGCAAGGACTCTCCACGAGCGCCATCTGGAGGGACGAGTACAAGGCCCTCATGAGCAACCCGAACGTGACGTCCATCGAGTTCCACGTCGTCAACCCGAATGGAACCCTGCAGCACGTGCACTCCATGCCGCTTCGCTAGCACCCGACCCGTGACGAGGGGGCAGGCCCACTGAAGCCTGCCCCCGGACGACGGGTCGCCAGTTCCCAACGGCCCCATGCCGCGAGCCCGAATTCCAGCTCATGGCATGGGGCTTTGCCCATCCGTCACTTGGATGGGCGCTGGCCGAACCGGCTCTTCTCACGATTGGCCGGTCTTTCTCATAATTTGATTATTGACATGTATGCTGGTTTGTGGATATTTGCGCGAATTCCAAAGTTCAGGGGATGGAAGTCCACATGTTCCGAGAGCCGAGAACCAACGTCATCGAGAGTGACGAAGGGTTTGCCGTCGAGGTGCTGGGAAGGACCGGACTCAGATACACGGAGGGCTCGAGGTCGGCGAAGGTCGACTCCGAGGTGGTGATGGGGCCCTCCGGCCTGGTGATATACAAGTCAAGCATCAGGGCCTGGGGGGATGGGGGAGAGATCGACGAACCGGAGCGGGCTCGCATCGTGGAGAACATCCGGAGAGCGTTTGCATTCAAGGGATACGACATCGAGGTGATCTAGAACCGCCGCCTCGTAATTCTGCACCGAATGCAGCTTCGCCTGCGCGGTGTAGGCGGTGCTCGCGTCCGCGTGGGTGCCTGGTCGCAGCGAGTGTCTCGATATGGTTTTCATTGCAGCGATGCTGATGAATTCCATGACAGCAGGTCTTGTCTGACGACCTTCTCCGCTGGGATGGCGGTGAAGGTACGTGGGGAGGCAGCATGCAAGTCGTCGGCAGCACCGGCGCTCAACTCGGCGCTCAGTCCAATATTGTCGTTCATCTACTCCGCGACGAGGCCTTCACGCGGTTGCGGCCATACTTCTCCGCCGAGAACCTCGAGGGCGCAATGCGTTGCGCGGCGAAGATGTATGCCTCGCTGCCAGACAAGCGCGACCTCTCGCGCAACGTCGTGCTGGTGGCATACGGCGGCGGCAAGGACAGCTCCTATATGCTGACCTTTGTCCGGGCCATCCAGCTCATCCTCTTCCGGGTCTACGGCAGCACCTTCCGGATGCGGGTGGTGACCAATCGGCACACGGGCATGCCCCGGGCGGTGATGGAGAACATCCACCGCTGCTACGACGCCCTGAAGCTCGTCGAGGATCCGGATTGCGAGCTGCTGCTCATCGACGGCAACGTGGTGCGGACGTTCCAGGTGGATACCCCCCTGCCAGAAGCGCTGCTGCGGCGCAACCGAGAGGACCTGCTCATGACGGGGCACCGCACGCTGGCGGATGCCCGGCCCTCCTTCTGCAATGCCTGCAATCTCAGCATGGTGAATGCCTTTGGTCTGGCCTCGGCCCATGCGGGAGGAGTGGACCTCATCGTCACCGGTGACTCGCGCCGGGAGCAGCGCGCCTATCTGGTGTGGGTCAACCGGCTTGCCCAGCAGTTCGGGCTGGAGGGAACCGAGGGCGCCGAGCGCAGCGGTTTCAAGGGCTTCCTTGGGACGATGAACAACATCTCCCAGGCGTATTTCCGCGATATCCACGGCGGGGACGCCGTGGAGGCCGTGCACGAGCGACGCATCGAGTCGCGGGTGCGCAGCAGCCTGCAGTTCTTCTCCATCTACGACGACACCGCCTACGCCTCCGGAGACCACTGGGAGTTGCTGACCGACTACCTCGGCTTCCAGTTCGACGACCTGGCCTTCAGCTTCACTGAATCCGACTGCGCCAATCCGGCGCTGATGGCGCACCTGCGCGGCCTCAAGTGCGAGCGGCTCTTCGGGCGTAGCTACCTCGAGGGCATCTCCGAGTACGTCCAGTTCGCCATCTCACTGATGCACAAGAAGCAGTTCCCCCCGATGCTCGTCGACAAGGTGCGGGCGCGCTATGCGGACGATGCGTCCATCCTGAACATGCGCGGAGTGATGGACACCTTCGCGGCCGAGGCCTTCGGGCTGGACGAAGTGCAGCTCGTCTGCATGGTGTACTCGCCCTTCACGGATGCCGGGAGGAACCTGGCGCTCTACCTCCAGCGGGAGCAGCCCACACTGGCCGGGAGCACCGCTGCCATCCACTCGCTCCTGCGCGACGGTGGAGAGCCCGCTCCGGGCAGCGAGGCCGCGAACCTGCGGGCTGCCCTCGAGCAGCACAGTGGCCTGAGCCTCTTCCAGATGCGCACCCTCTATGCTCGTCCCCTCGGTTCCACGACGGGCGAGGGCGAGAAGAAGGGGATGTTGGGCGCCATCCTGGAGCGCGATCCACACAAGGACGTCATCGAGACGCGCCACTCCCCTGACGGGCCGGGCGTGCGCGAAACCCTCTCCGGCCGCTGAACCTCATCACATGACAACGACATCCGCAGGCGCCTTCGTCCAGGTCGGTGCGACCCGGGACGGGCTGGACCCCTATCTTGACGCCGCCCGCCGGCGTGGCATGCAGGCCATTCTCGTGGAGACGCCCGCCTACCTGCGCTGGCGCCGCCACCTGGGCCGCCGTCCCTTCGATGTGGAGGTGCCGGTGGAGCACCCCGCGGACGTCGCCGAGGTGCGCCAGGCGCTCGAGGCACGTGGGGTGACGGTGGCCCTGCTCCTCGCCGGCTTCGAGCGCTACGTGACGAGCGCGTTCACGCTCGCGGCCGCCTTGGAGAAAGGCCCCCGCAATCGCTGGCCGTACGGCCCTTTCGATCCGGTGGACAAATGGGGCCAGCGCGACGCGCTGACCCGCAGGTGTCCCGAGGTACTCCAGCCCCGCCACGCCAGCCTCGCCGTGGGGGCCCCGGACACCGAGGGGGCCATGGCGCGCGTGGGATTCCCCCTGGTGGTGAAACCCTCCAACGGAGGCGGTGGCCTGGGGGTCTTCCTCGTCGAGAACGCCGAGCAGCGTGACCGGGCGCTCGCCACGCTGACGTCGCTGGCCAACTACGATGGCGCCCCTTTCGAGCGCGTCATCCTGGAGGAGTTCGTCGAGGGGCGAGAGCACTCCATCCAGGGCATGGCGTCCGAGGGCCGCGCCTTCATCCTCACCACCTGCGAGAAGTTCATCACCCGCGAGCCCGCGCCGGGTGCCTCGGGCCTCGCTGGCTTCCGTGAGGCCGGCCACATGGCCACCCACGGCGACCGCACCGCGCCTGCCCTGCGTGCCCTCACCCAGGCCTGCCTGGATGCCACCGGCTACCGCGAGGGGCCCTTCCACGTGGACATCATCCAGAACGCGCGCGGCGCCTTCTTCGTGGAGATGGGCTTCCGTCTCTCGGGTGGCGGCATCGTGGCGCTGGTGGAGAGAACCACCGGGATGAAGTGGGCGGAGCTGGTCTTCGAGGTGCACCTGGGCGAACGTGCCCTGGTGCTCGCTCCCGTGCGCGAGGGGCCAGGTGCCTACGTGGGACAGGTGACGTGCACCTCCGAGGAGGAGCTGGTCGCTGGTGAGCAACTGCGCGCGCGGGGGGTGGATGCGGAGGTGCTGCGCATCACGCCGCCACGGTTCGAGGAGGGCTCGTCCGCGCCGAGCGAGGAGACGCTCGCTTCGGACAAGCTGCGCCACACCGGCTTCGCCGGGCGCGTCATCGTTCGCGGGAGCACGCTCGACGAGGTGCGCCAACACCTGCGGGGCTGCATCGCGAGTCGACTGGGAGTCTGAGCATGTGCCGTCTCATCCTTGCCCGGGGCCGCTTCGACGCCCGGGCCATCATCAACGCGGCCGTCGCCATGAGTGAGGGCCGCACGGCCGATCACGAGGGGCCCACCCGTTGCCATCCCAACGGCTGGGGCGCGGTGTGGAAGCAGGTCGGCGCGCCGCACGGGCTGGCGCTGCACCGGGACACGCGCCCCATCTCCACCGGGGTGGTGGAGTCCTCCCCGGTGTGGAGTGTGGAGACGGACTTCCTGGCCGTGCATGTCCGCCATGCCACGCTGGCTCGCAACGCCGGCCTGGAGTTCACCCACCCCCTGGAGCGCGAGGGCTCCTCCGGACCCTGGTACTTCATGCACAACGGGTTCCTGCCCACGGTGCACAGACTGCTGGGCCGGGAGCAGTCCCACTTCGACTCTCGCGAGTACTTCGAGTATGTGGTGGACGCCGAGCGCGAGGTGCTGGAGCCGCGCGCCACCCTGGAGAAGCTGCGAGCCATTCCTCCCGGCGGCTCCTCGGGCAACGCCATCGCGGTGAACCCGCGCCACGCGTACCTCATCCACTGGACGCCCTCCAGCACGGCCTACCCCCGCTACTTCAACATGCACCGATTGGCCGGGCCGGACTTCTTCATCTTTGCCTCGGAGGTCATCCCCGCCCTCGGCCCCGCCGAGCGCTGGGAGCGGGTACCCGCCGAGCAGGTCTTCGAAATTCCTCTCACCTGACGCAGGATCAATCGTATGAGCATCGTAAATACTGAGAAATGGGGAAGAGCCGTTTACCATGTGGAGCGGGGGCAGACGCTGGGGACGGACGTGGTCGGCCGACTCGTGAACGGCGACGTCAGCGTGGTGGTGCTGAGGGATCTGCTGCCCAAGGAGGTCTTCGCCACGAACCGGGAGCGCATCAAGACCCAGTTCGCGCGCGCCTCCACCACGCGCTACATCAATGGCGCCCTCACCACCATCGGGCCCTACCTGGCCCGCTTCCTCTCCAACCCGGACGCGTACTTCCGCGAGTCCAAGGAGACGAACGACCTCTTCAGGGAGATCGGCTTCGACCTGGGCACTCGCGTGCGCGAGCGCCTCAAGGAGGTGCTCGGCCTGCGCTCGTTCGAGCCGGCACGCGAGCCGGACGGCCGCATCTACGCCGAGAGCATCGTGCGCATCCACGCGGATGGCGTGCGCAACCCGTTGCACAACGACAACATCATGCGGGACGCGGCCGACATCGGCATTCGGGTGGCCCACCTCAAGCAACAACTGAGCTGCGTGGTGTGCCTCCAGGAGTGCGATACCGGTGGCGAGCTGTACCACTACCGGAAGAAGTGGCACCCGGACGATGAGGTCTACAAGATCAAGGGTGGCCTGGGCTACGACGAGGAGGTCGTCCGTGGCTACGCCTGCGACGTCTTCAAGCCGCAGACGGGCGACGTCTACCTGCTCAACCCGACCTACTACCATGCGATCGAGCGCGTGGGCGGGGCGGACCGGCTCACGATGGGCTTCTTCATCGGGCTCCCTGGTAACGCGCTGGACGAGGCGGTAGTGTGGAGTTGATCCATGACCCTTCGTGACATTGCCCTCGCCGTACTGGTCGCGGCGATCTGGGGCTTCAACTTCGTCGTCATCAAGGAGGGGCTGGACACGTTTCCGCCCCTGCTCTTCTCCGGGCTGCGCTTCCTGTTCGCGGCATTCCCCGCTGTGTTCTTCTTGCGGCGGGGCACCATTTCCTGGGGCACCATCCTGAAGGTGGGACTGGTGCTGGGGCTGGTGAAGTACTCGCTGCTCTACCTGGGCGTGAAGGCCGGGATGCCGGCGGGTCTGTCGTCGCTGGCCCTCCAGTCGCAGGTGCTCTTCACCGCGGTGCTGTCGGCATACCTGCTCAAGGACGCGCCGTCGCCGTGGCAGCGGGTGGGCATGGGCGTGGCGCTCTTCGGCATCCTGCTCATCGCCACCACACGCCAGGGCAACGTCAGCGGCCTGGGCTTCTCGCTTGTCATCGCGGCGGCGGTGGCGTGGGCTTTCGCCAACATCCTCATCAAGAAGGCGGCGGTGGATACCTTCAAGCTGATGGTGTGGATGAGCGTGGTGCCTCCGCTACCGTTGTTCGTGCTGTCCTTCCTCTTCGAGGACGGTCAGGCGGAGGCGCTTTCGCGGTTGATGACCCTCAAGGGCATGGGGGCCGTGTTGTACACGGGCTTTCTGGCCACCATCCTCGCCTTCGGCCTCTGGGGCTACCTGTTCCGCAAGTACTCGCCCAACGTGGTGGCGCCCTTCGCGCTGCTGGTGCCTGTCTTTGGCATGGCGTCCTCCTCGCTGGTGCTGTCCGAGCGGCTGAGCCCGGTAGGCCTGGGGGCCGCGCTGCTCGTCTTCGCCGGCGTGGTGCTCATCGTGCTGGGCCGGCGCCCGCTGAGTCCCCTACGTGCGCCGGCGAGCGTTCCCCTCACCAAAGGATCAATCCTCCCATGACGACCGACGTTCACGACAAGCTCGTCTCCCTCTTCCAGGAGCACGGCGCCTCCTTCCGCGTGGTGGAGCACGAGCCCGAAGGGCGCACCGAGCTCATCAGCCAGATTCGCGGCAACATCCTCTCGCAAGCGGCCAAGGCGATGGTGCTGATGGTGAAGCAGGGCAAGAAGGACAAGCGGTACTTCCTGGCCGTGGTGCCCGGCGACTGCAAGGTGGACATGGAGGCCGTGAAGGAGCTCGGCCGAGGCACCCACGTCATGTTCGCGCCCGCGCCCGTTGCCGAGGAGCTCACCGGCTGTGTGATGGGCTCTGTCCCGCCGGTGTCCTTTCACCCGGACCTCAAGCTGGTGGTGGATCCGAAGCTGCTGGAGCACGAGGAGATTGTCTTCAACTCCGGTCGGCTGGACCGCTCCATCTTCATCCAGCGAGAGGGCTTCCTGAAGGTGGCCAACGCCGAGGTGGCCCCTATCTCCGTGCGGCAGTAGCCACCCGGCCGGACATGGCCGCGGCCATGAGGCGGGTGCTGAGGTATCGCCTCACTTCACGGCGGGATTGTTCCTGTTCTTCGCGTCGTACTCGTCCGTCTCGCGGTTGGAGGGGTCCACGTAACGGTCCATCGTTACCCGGCCCTCCTGCACGAGGAAGTGGGGGGATCGGTAACCATCCTTCTCGAGATTCGCCCGATCCCTCCAGTAGCCTCCCTGGAGCCAGCTGCCGTTGGTGGTAATGGAATACCGCCCAGGCCCGTCCCACGCCCAATCGGCTGGCAGCAGCCGCATCTCCCAGTGGAGATGCTGAGCCATCCTCGTCTTGGTCCGCTCGAAGACGGCCGTGCTCGCGAACGGCGTCCCCTTGGTGAAGAAGGCGCCAATGGGGCCCACCTTCGACATGTGCTGGAACTGGGACACCAGCTTCTGCTTCCCAGCGCTGTAGCTCGAGTGCTCGATGACCACGAGGTAGCCCACGGCGTCACTGCCGTTCCGGACCGTCTGGCACACCCGGAGCACTCCGTCGCCCACGCACTTCACCGGGAACGTGCTCCTGTTCGACCAGTCCTCTCCCGAGTGGTACCCGATGTGCTCGTGCCCCGCGTCCGTGCTCCCCGTGTCATCCAGGTAGTGCCGGAAGGACTGCGACTGATGCATGTTCGACAAGTCCTTGCAGGGATGGCAGAGCGCGGCCTTCACTGCCTCGGGGTTGTCGAGGTTCAGCGGGAAGGAGCGCAGCCGGTACCAGCCCTGGTACGGCTTGCCGCTGGGAATGCCTTTCACCGTGTCGCCATACGTCCATCCGTCGAAGAGCAGCAGCGTGCCCTTGGGCAGAGTGGGAATGGTGCTCGCGCCCTCCCCCAGCTTCCGGGTCCGCGACGGTGCCCAATCACACAGCAACCGGCCGTAGAACACCGGGACCTGGACCGTCGTGGACCAACCGCTCGGCGCCGAGATGCCAGGCGCCGGAGAAGGACGGTCGTCGGTCACATAGGCCACGGGCACCCACAGGGGCTCAGGGACCGGCACGGAGAACCGCGGAGCCGCCGGGGGGATGAGCTGGGGCGAGGCGGGGGATGCACCGCCGCCGAACAACGACCGCGAGCTGACCCTGGACCGTGAAGTGAGCTGCTCCCATGTGAAGGCCATGGCGGAGAACCTCGGTGGCTCGTGGCGACCGCGACAGCGCGGCGGGCTGTCAGGCTACCTCGAATCCGGGCCTCGCAGGATGGGTCCAGAAACACTTTGTCCCACACCCTGGGTGAATCATCCCCCATCCCACCACACCATGGAAGTCTTGCTTTCCTGGCGGTTTGCGGTGACGGCAAGGCCCGAAATCATCTAGAAGACAGTTCGACCGCTCAGCGGCAGGGGGACTCCAATGGCAGATGCAGGCGCACTCAGAGAGTACATCCGGGCGAAGTTCTGCGAGAACGTCGGGCTGACGCAGGAGGAGGTGTTCGGCCCCGACCTGACGCTCTCGGCGCTCATCACCCGCTCTGAGCGGATGACCAACAGCGTGGACCTGATGGAAGCGTTTGCCCGGACGTCCAACGCCCTGCGCAAGGAGCACGGCGTGAGGGTGCGCCTGCCGGCCCTGTCGCTGGACACCCCCGTCTCCAAGGTCCTGGAGGTCTTCATCCAGGAGGTGGAGACGCAGCAGGGAGGGAAGGCGGCATGAGCACGACGTCGCATGGCCCGGGCCAGCAGTCGGTGCGGGAGACGCTGGCGGCGCAGGGGCTGGCCACGGCCTCGCCGGAGGAGGTCGCGGGCAAGCCCGTCATCGTCGCGGACCTCTACCAGGCCTTCAAGGAGGGCCGCACCCTGGTGGACATCACCTGGGAGCAGCAGCGGCTGCATGAAGCGCGTCGCTGGAGCGTGGTGGAGATGCTCGCCGCGGTGGACCTGAAGAAGCTCTCCGACTCGGACCGCCTGCTGGTGTGGAACGCGGGCCGCGCCGAGCTCACCACCAAGCCCGGCGCCGATCGCATCGCCCGGCTTGCCGACACCGAGTGCCGCCGGTGGCGGGGTAGGAACGACTTCGTCTCCTCCATCATGCAGGCGTGCGGCACCTGGAGCCGCTACTGGAACGAGGAGGAGGCCCACCACGAGACGTGCTTCAACCGGCTCGCCAGCCTCACCGGCATGGAGCCCATCTCCGATGAGACCTTCATCGAGTTCCGCAAGGTCTTCCCGGACGACGACGCGCTGCGAACCCTCACGCTGTTGGCCGTCTCGGAGATCGTCGCCGCCATCAACTACGGCAACTGCGCGCGCCTCATCCAGGATGAGGGCCTCAAGGCGATCTTCAAGCAGGTGGGCGCGGATGAAATCCAGCACATGAACTACTTCATCGCCTTCGCCAAGGGGCTGGTGGACAGCGGCGAGTACAAGGCCAAGGACGCCTTCTCCGTGGCCCACTTCTTCCTGCGCGACGGCGGTGAGATGTACGGCAGCAAGCGCGAGCGGGTGGAGCAGCGGGAGACGCACGTCAACTGGTGGGACCACCTGGAGTACCGCGAGGGCATGCAGGCCCCTGACGCCATCGAGCGCAAGCAGACGCTCATCTTCAACGCCCTCAAGCGCATCACCGGTATCACCGTGTCCTCTCCCGAGGAGGTGGAGGACAAGTGGATGGAGCTGGTGGGGTGCTGATGGGCCTCGGCCATGACCTGCAAGCCCTCGACGAGCTGGAGCACGTCGAGGGCCTGTGGGAGCCGGGGGTCTTCTTCACCGAGGAGGAGACAGCACGCTGCCGGCGCGGCCGCTCCCCCCTGGAGAGCCTCGCCGGGTGCTTCTCCAGCAAGGAGGCCCTCTTCAAGGCGCTGCCGCGGGTGGAGGGCTGGTTCTGGACCGATGCCGAGGTCCTCCACGACGAACGGCACGCGCCTCGCTTCCGCTTTCATGGGGCGCTGCGCGAGCACCTGGAGCGCCAGGGCTGGGAGGCCCGCCTTTCCATCTCTCATAGCGGGGGCTTCGTCTCCACCGTGGTCATCGTCTCGGCCTCGCCGCCACGCGCGCCCACCCAACCCCAGGAGTGCCCGTCTTGCGCTTCGAAGAGTCCCACCTGACGCTGCTCGTGCGCCCCAATGACCTGGACAGCCTCGGCCACGTCAACAACGCCACTGTCCTCGAGTACCTGGAGGCGGGCCGCTGGGCCTGGATGGACCAGCAGGGCTTGCACCGGGGCGCGCGCGTGCTGCCGGTGGTGTCCCGCATCGAGGTGGACTACCGCCGAGAGATCCTCCCCCAGCAAGTGCTGGTGAGGACGATGCTGGAGTCTCCCGCCTCCGCCGAGGAGCTGGAGGACTCACTCACCTACCGCGCCACCTTCCGGCAGCGGGTCCTCATCGACGCGGGCCAGCAGCTCGCGATTGAGGCCCGCCTGCAGGTGGCCTTCATCGACTCGGCGGAGCGGAAGCTCTGCTCACTCCAGGACTTCCTGGCCACCGCCCGGCCGGGCCAACCCTGATCTCCATTTTTCTCCGCCCCAGGAGTTTCCTTCCATGACCCAGCCTGCCTTGCAGCAGCCCGCCCCCTCCACCTCGTCCCCGTCCCGAGAGGAGTGGTGGGTGCCCACCAGTGGTGGCCACCAGCTCCACGTGCTGGAGGTCCGCCCCGAGAGCGCGTCCGCCCAGCCCCCGGCCATTTTGTTCCTCCACGGCCTGTTCTCCGATGGCCGCTTCTTCCTCGGTTCCAACGGGGAGGGCCCGGCCCGCTACTTCCTCGACCAGGGCTACGTCGTCTACCTGGCGGACCTGCGCGGGCACGGCGGCAGCCGCTGGCCCGAGCGTCGCGCGTGGGACTGGAGCTTCGACACCTACGTCCGCAACGACATCCCGGATCTCGTGCGCGCCGTGCGCCAGCGCCACACGGGCCCGCTCTTCCTGCTGGCCCACAGCATGGCCGGGTATGCCGCGCTGGCCAGCCTCGGCGTGCACCCCGAGGTGCAGGCGCTGCTCTCCGGCGCGTGCACCCTGTCCTCGGCGGTGAACGACTTCAGCGAGGGAGGGCTGAAGAAGCAGGTGATGCTGCGCTTCTCCAGCCTGGTGGGGGGACTGCTCGGCCGCTTCCCGGCGAAGGCGCTCAAGCAGGGCCCCTCCGACGAGCCCGGTGCCCTGATGAAGCAGTTCGCGGACTGGGCGCCCACGGGGGCCTTCCGGAGCCTCGACGGGTCCGTGGACTACTGGCAGGCGCTTCAGCAGGTGACGCTGCCGGTGTTCGCCGGGGTGGGCGAGGCCGACGTCTTCCACGCCTCTCCGCGCCGCGCCGAGAAGCTGGTCTCCAAGCTGGGCAGCACGCGCAAGACGTTCGTCGTCTGCGGCCGCTCGCACGGCTTCGAGAGCAACTTCGGTCACTTCGACATCATCCGCGGGGAGCGCGCGAAGCGCGAGGTGCTGCCCCGCATCCACGAGTGGATGAGCGGCCTGGCCGCCCGCGCCTGAGCATGCTCGACCTCATCCAACGGCTGGAGGGGGTGGACCCGAAGCGGGGGCTGCACCTGGGCGAGGACTTCTTCAGCCCGCCCACCTTCCATCGCTACACCGAATTCCCCGCCCGCGTGGCGGCGTGCGCGGAGCACTACCGCGCCCAGGGGGTGAGCAAGGGCCAGCGCATCCTGCTCCCCTTCGAGACGTCCGAGGCGGTGCTCTCCTCCCTCTTCGGGCTCATGGAGCTTGGGGCCCTGCCGCTCTCGGTGAAGCCGTACATCCTGAGCACGCCCAAGGACAGCTACCGCGAGTTCCTCGGGCGCATCGCCACCCGCTACGGGGTCTCCCAGGTGCTGGACGTGCCTGCCCTGGGTCCGCTGGAGCTGCCCCTGCGCCGCCTCGCCCTGCCGCCCGCGGGGGCTCTGCTGCCGGGAGCCCGGCTGCGGCGGGTGGAGCCGGATGAGCTGGCCTTCGTCCAGTTCTCCTCCGGCTCCACGTCCTTCCCCAAGGGCGTGCCCGTCACCCAGCGCAACCTGGTGGCCAATGCCGGGATGATCGCCGCCCACGATGGCCGCACTCCCGAGGACCAGGGCTTCACCTGGCTGCCGCTTTACCACGACATGGGGCTCATCAGCCTGCTGAGCTGCCTCCTCACGGGCCATGACATCTTCATGACGCAGCCGATGGCGTTCGTGATGGATCCGATGGGCTGGCTGGAGGCGATGTCCGAGCGCCGCGCCACCCTCTCCGTCATCCCCAACTTCGCCATCGATTACGCGCTCAAGCGCCTGAGCGAAGCGGACCCCGAGGAGCTGGAGCGGTTGGATTTGTCCGCGCTGCGGATGGTGTACCTGGGCAGCGAGCCCATCAACATCCCCAACCTGGAGCGCTTCACCCGGCTGCTGGCCCCTCACGGGCTGAAGCGGGACGTGTTCAAGCCTTGCTACGGCATGGCCGAGGCGGTGCTGATGGTGTCCTGCACGGGGAGGGACGCGCCGTGGCGGGTCGTCACCGCGCCCAACGGCGTCCCGGCCATCTCCGTGGGGCCGCCGCTGTCCGCCTTCGAGGTGCGGCTGCGCACCGAGGACGGGCGCCCGTGCGGTGAGCGGGAGCTGGGGGAAGTCCAGCTACGCGGAGGCAGCCTGGCTCCGGCCTACTTCGAGGACGACCGGCCGCTGCGCGGGGAGGACGGCTTCTACGCCACGGGGGACCTGGGCTTCCTGCAGGAGGGGGAACTCTTCATCACCGGCCGCGTCAGCGACCGCATCAAGGTCAACGGGCAGAGCTTCTTCTCCAGTGACTTCGAGCAGGCCATCGAGCGTCTGCCCTTCATCCGCCCGGGCCGCACGGCCGTCATCCAGGCGGGAGGCCGGGTGGTGGTGCTCGCCGAGGTCCACCAGCCCTCCGTCTTGGAGGACCGGCGGCACGGCCAGAAGCAGGTGGTGGAGACCGTGCTGGCCGCGGTGGGCGTGACGGTGGCGCCCGAGGACGTGCTGTTCGTCCGCTACGGCCAGTTCCAGAAGACGAGCAGCGGCAAGCTGCAGCGGCGCGCGATGACCGAGGCCTATGAGCAGGGCCGCATTCGCATCGCCACTCCGCTCGGGCTCCGGGTGGATCTGCTGCGCATGCGGGCCGAGCGGCTGGTGCTTGGCACCGTGCTGGAGGTGAAGAAGCGCGGTCGCCAGTGGCTCGACACCTACCGGGCGCGGCGCGGGGAGCGCGCGGAGGTGCGGGCACCGAGAGCTCCTCCCGGTTGATGTGAAGCGTTTCACGAACCGGGTATGGTCCCAGAGCCCGCGCCAACCTCGGAGGCCCATTCGAGAGGATGCTTGTCTTTGCGCACGCCCGGCAATGGCAGGGGTACATCAAGGACCAGTCAGGGACGGCTGCTACGTCCCAGCGCGGAGGTGAATGAGGTGTGGAAGCTTCTGGGCGAGGCGCTACTCATCGGAGTCGGTGCTGGGTCGCACGGAGCGTGCGGGCTCCGCACCCGCATTCCCTGACTAAGCCTGGCTCCTGATCGAGGGGGAGACCAGGAGCGCCCTTGTCCGGAAAGTGGAGTGGGGCCGAGGTGTTATGGTCCCGCGCTCGCTCTCGGCCTCAGGGAAGAGCGGAGCCCCACTCCATGCGCATCGCTTCTCTCCATCTCCCCGGTTACACGCTCCTGGGCCCCTTCCAGGAGACGGGGGCGAACATCCTCTACCGCGCGACTCGTGAGGCCGACGGGCTGCCCGTCATTGTCAAGACGCCGCGTTCTCGGTACCCCGGCCCGCGCGAGCGCGCCCGCTACCAGCGAGAGTTCGAGCTCCTGCGGCACCTGCGGGGCGCTCCCGGAGTGCTCGCCGTCCACGCTCATGAGGTGCTCCAGGAGCGGCCCCTCCTCGTGCTGGAGGACGTGGGGGGCCTGGCCCTCTCGGAGCAGGTGGGCCGCCCCCTCGAGCCGTCCCGCTTCCTCGCGTTGGCCCTCTCCCTGGCGGCCACCCTGGCGGAGGTCCATCGGCGCGGCGTCATCCACAAGGACATCAAGCCCGCCAACATCCTCGTGTCACCCTCGGGGAGGGCCTGGCTCATCGACTTCGGCATCGCCACCCTGCAGCGGGTGGAGCACGTGGAGGCCGTCCTCCAGCACCAGCTCGTCGAGGGCACTCCGGCCTACATGTCCCCGGAGCAGTCGGGGCGGATGAATCGCGCGGTGGACTACCGCACGGACTTCTACTCGCTGGGGATATCGTTCTACGAGGTGTTGACGGGGAGGCTGCCTTTCCACGGGCAGGACGTGCTGGAGTGGTTCCACGCTCATCTGGCCCAGGCCCCCACGCCTGCGCACCAGGTGGTGCCGTCCATTCCCCCCGCGCTCTCGGCGGTGGTGATGAAGCTGCTGGCCAAGGTGGCCGAGGAGCGCTACCAGAGTGCCGAGGGGCTGCGGGCGGACCTGGAGCAGTGCCAGGAGGCGTTGCGGCACGGGACGCTGGAGCCCTTCTCCCTGGGCCGCCGGGACCTTCCCGCCCGCTTCCAGCTTCCCCAGCAGCTGTATGGCCGCGAGGCGGAGGTGGACACCCTGCTGAAGGCCTTCGAGCGGGTGGCGCGCACGGGGCGCACCGAATGGGTGCTCGTGCGTGGCTACTCCGGCATCGGCAAGTCCGCCGCCGTCGGCGAGCTGCACCGCCCCGTGCTGCGGCGGCGAGGCTTCTTCCTCAGCGGCAAGTTCGACCAGCTCCAGCACGACGCTCCCTACTCCACGCTGGCGCGGGCCATCCGGGAGCTGGTGCGGCAGTTGCTGGCCGGCAGCGACGAGGAGGTGGCTGCCTGGCGCCAGCGGCTGCTGGTGGCCTGGGAGGGCAACGGCCAGGTGCTGGTGGAGCTGGTGCCCCAGCTCGAGCGGGTTGCCGGCGCGCAGCCCGCCCTCCCCGAGCTACCCCCCGTCGAGGCGCGCAACCGTTTCAACCGTGTCTTCCAGCGCTTCCTCGGTGTCTTCGCCACCCCCGAGCGCCCCCTCGTCCTCTTCCTGGATGACTTGCAGTGGGCGGACTTCGCCAGCCTCGAGTTGCTCCGGTACATCGCCACGCACCCGGATACGCCGCCCCTGCTGTTGATTGGCGCCTACCGGGACAACGAGGTGAGTCCCTCGCACCCGCTGGCGCGAACCCTGGCGGAGGTGCGCGAGGACGGGGCGAGGTTGGGGGACATCCACCTGGGCCCCCTGTCGCTGGAGCAGACGCGGCGGCTGGTGGCCGATGCCTTTCCCGGGGCCGGGGAGGAGCTGGTGGTGTCCCTGGCGTCCCTCGTCCAGGAGAAGACGGGGGGCAACCCCTTCTTCCTCCTCCAGTGGGTGCAGGCGCTCCACCAGGACGGATTGGTGGTGCGTGCACCCGAGGGCGGCTGGCGCTGGGACGCCGAGGGGGTACGGGCCAGGGGGTACTCGGACAACGTCATCGACTTCATGGTGGGCCGCCTGCGGCAGTTGACGGAGCAGTCCCTGCCGCTGCTCCGTCTGGCGGCGTGCGTGGGCAATGCCTTCTCCGTACGGAAGCTGGCACTCCTCTCCCACCAGGACGTCCCCCAGGTGGAGCAGGGCCTGGAGCCCGCTCTCCAGGAGGAGCTGCTGGTTCGGGTGGATGCCGAGCGGTATCGCTTCCTCGCACGATCGCATCCAGCAGGCGGCCTACTCCCTCATCCCCGAGGAGGAGCGCAAGGCCATCCACCTGCGCTTGGGCCGCCTGCTGTTGGAGCGGCTCTCGCCCGAGGAGCTGCGCGAGCGCCTCTTCGAGGTGGTGGGCCACCTCAACGCGGGTGTGGAGTTGATGCAGGAGGACGCGGAGCGCTCCCGTCTGGCGCACCTGAATGCCGAAGCGGGTTGGAGGGCCAAGGCCTCCAACGCCCACCACGCGGCCGTGGCCTGCTTCAACACGGCCTTCTCCCTGCTGCCCGGCAATCCCTGGGAAGGGGAGGGCGCCCTGGCCTTCAAGCTGCGCCTGGCTCAGGCGAGCAGCGAGGTGATGAGCGGCAATGCCGCCGAGGCGCGCCGGTTGGTGGAGGACCTGCTGCCGCGGGCACGCACGCGCACGGAGATGGCGGCCGCGTATCGCTTCAAGAGCGAGCTGCTCCTCTCCTCCAGTGACGCGGAGGGCGCCGTCGCCTGTCTGCTGGAGTGCCTGGAGAAGTTCGGTATGCCCCTGCCGCTGGAGCCCTCCATGGAGGAGGTGGTGGCGGCCCACGAGGAGGCGTGGTCCCTGGTTGGCGCGCGTCCCATCGAGAGCCTCCTCGAGCTGCCGGCCTTGACGGACCCGGACATGAGGGCGGCCCTGAGCGTCCTCGCGGCCCTGTTCGCGCCCGCCTTCTTCTGCCGGAGGAACCTGTTCGCCCTCCACCTCTGCCGGATGGTGACCCTCAGCCTCCGACATGGGAACGTGGACGCCTCCGCGCACGCGTATGCGTGGTTCGGCTTCATGAGCAGCACCGTCTTCAAGCGGTACCGCGAGGGACTGGCCATCAGCGACTTCGCGTGCCAGCTCGCCGAGCGCCAGGGCCTCTCCGCCTACCAGGGCGAGGCGCTCCACGCCCGGGCGCTCAACGCTCAGTGGTCGAGCCCGTTCTCTTCCGCACGGGAGCTCATCCGCAGGGCCTTCCAGCAGTCGATCGTGGCGGGTGGCTTCGGCAATGCCGCCCTCACCTTCAACCTGGGCACCTCGCTTCCTCTCGCCATGGGGCACGACCTGGCGGACGTGCGGCAGGAGGCCCTGGCGGGCTACGACTTCGCCTCCAAGGTGGGCTTCAGGGACGTCTCCCAGATGATGCTCGTCTTCCGGCGTTACGTGGAGCAGCTGCAAGGCCTCTCCGACTCCTTCTCCACCTTGAATGGAGACGGGTTCGAGGAGGAGACGTTCGAGGCACGGCTGGCCGCGGGGGGCATTCCACTGCGGTGCAGCTACGGCATCGTGAAGATGATGTCGCGTTTCATGTGCGGCGCTCATGAGCAGGCGCGCCAGTCGGCTGAGAGTGTCAAGGCGCTGCTCTGGTCCAACTCCGGTCAGGTCTTCCATTACTTCCATGTGCTGTATGAGGCGCTGACCCTGGCGGCGTGCTGCCGGGACGCCCCGCCGCCGCGGCGGCGCGAGTACCTCGAGGCCATCGAGGAGCACCAACGGCAGCTGGCGGAGTGGGCTGGGAACAGCCCGGAGAACTTCCGCGCGGCCGAGAGATTGGTGTCCGCGGAGCTGGCGCGCCTGAAGGGCGAACCGGAGAAGGCCCACCGCGCCTACGAGGAGGCCCTCCAGTCCGCCCGCGAGCAGGGCTCCCTGCAGAACGCGGCCCTGGCCTGTGAGCTGGCCGCGCGCTTCTGGAAGGAGCGGGGCCTGTCCACCACCTCCCTCTTCTTCGCTCGGGAGGCCCGGGAGGCCTGGTCTCAGTGGGGGGCCGAGGGCAAGGTGCGGCACCTGGACGAGCAGTGGCCGTTGCTGGCCTCGCCGTCCGTGAGAGGCCAGGGCTCCAGCACCAGTTACGACACGGATACCAACCACCTGGATGCGCTCACGGTCGTCAAGGCCCAGCAGGCCATCTCCAGTGAGATCGTCCTGGAGCGGCTGGTGGACACCCTGATGCGGGTGGCGCTGGAGACCGCCGGGGCCCAGCGCGGCGCGCTGCTGCTGCTGCGGCAGGACACGCTGGAGGTGGCGGCCCTCGTGGAGGTCACCCCGGACCAGGCCCCGCTCCCGGAGGCTGCCGCCCGGCAGCTCCCCTGGGCACTGCTGACGTATGTGCGGCGCTCGGGCGAGCACGTCCTGCTCAACGACACCGCCCAGCCCCACGCCTTCTCCGAGGATCCGTTCTTCTCCCACAGTGCGGCCCGCTGCCTGCTGTGCCTCCCCCTGGGACGTGGGGAGGCGCTCGACGGACTGCTCTACCTGGAGAACGACCTGGCCACCGAGGCCTTCCCGCCGAGCCGCCTGGCCCTGCTCAGACATCTCGCCTCCCAGGCCGCCATCTCGGTGGAGAACGCGCGCCTGTACGAGGAGGTGCGGCGGGCCGAGACGGCGCTGCGCCGGTCCAATGACGAGCTGGAGCGGCGCGTGGAGGAGCGCACGCGCGAGCTGAAGCAGGCCCAGTCCCACCTGATGGAGACGGCGCGCGTGGTGGGCATGGCGGAGATCGCCACCAACATCCTCCACGAGGCCGGCAATGCCCTCACCAGCGTCGTGGTGGACTGCGACCTGCTCCGCAGGGCGGTGGAGTCCTCGCGCGTGGGCCGGGTGAAGCAGGTCTCGGAGCTGCTGGAGGTGCGGCGCGAAGGCCTGGCGGACTTCCTCTCCCGGGACTCGCGTGGCAGCCTCCTGCCGAGCTACCTCTCTGGCCTCTCCTCCGAGCTGCTGCAGGAGCAGGCGGTGCTGAAGCAGGGCCTGGAGACCCTGGAGGGGCACGTGGACAGGGTGCGGGCCATCATCCAGATGCAGCGGACCTACGCGAAGTCCACGCTGCTGACGGACGAGTGCGACCTGACCGGGCTGGTGGAGGAAGCCCTGCGGCTGCACCAGATGGCCTCGCGGCACGCCCAGGTCCCGGTGACGAAGGAACTCGCCGCTCTCCCCAGGGTGAGGGTGGACAGGCATCGGGTGCTGCAAATCCTCGTCAACCTGCTCAGCAATGCCCGCAGGGCCGTGGAGTCCGTGCCCGAGGCGGAGCGGCGCATGGAAGTGCGGTTGGCCTCGGAGGGCGGGTGGGCCCGCATCCAGGTGGTGGACAACGGCGAGGGCCTGGCGCCGGAAGTCCGCGAGCGCCTCTTCACGCAAGGCTTCAGCACGCGCAAGGCCGGCTACGGCAATGGCTTGCATGCCAGTGCGCTGGCGGCCCGGCTCCTGGGGGGACGGCTGACGCTGGAGAGTGAAGGGCCGGGCAAGGGCGCCATCGCCACCCTCGAGCTTCCCTTTACGAGCCCGGGGGCCGGCGCATCCATTGATGGCGTCGACCGCGGTTGATGTCTGGACACCCGCTTGTCCAATTTCCATTACATTTCAGATGTAATGTACATTTCAGATGTAATGGAAATCCCGCGTTGACAGGGCTTTTGGTTTTTTGGAAAATATAAGGCGAAGTGAAAGGGTCGGCGACCAGGGGTGGTTCCACTGGGCGCCGACCAACTGGGCGCCGACCAACGCACCAATAGACCAACACACCAATAAGAGAGCGCATCAGCCACTGCCAACACACCCTGGCTTTGGCAACCGCCCTCCGCGGCATCCCTGCGCCAGCCCTCCGCCCGCGGGGTACCCCCAGCTCTCCTATACCTAACGAGCGCACGCTCCGCCTCCGCCGCCATTGGCGACGAGGAGTTCATTGTCATGTCCAAGAAAGGCATTAGCACTCGCCTGTTGTCCTCGATAGGCCGCTCTTGGCTCGTCGTGCTGGCTTTGTGCGGCATGGTGTGGGGGTGTCAGCCGACACCCGAAGGAACAGAGACACTCGACGCGGGTGACACGCCGAGCGAGTCAGATGCGGGAGGGCTTGCGGATGCGGGCCCCGAGGATGCCGGCTCCACGACGGATGCGGGAGAGACGAGCGATGCCGGGCTGGCCGATGCGGGCACACCCCCTGAGTGCGTGGTGGATCAGGACTGCGCCTCGAACCGTTGCGTCGCCGGGAGCTGCAATCCTCCGCCCCAGTCGACGTCGCTGCCTCCGGGGGCGATGACCGACATCGAGGACTCGACGCGTTTCCTCTACACCGGCGGCAATCCCGTTCAGCGAGGAGTGGACGCGGGAACCATCGAGGCCCGCAGAGTGGCCGTCATTCGCGGACAGGTACGAGCGAGGGGGGGAGCCCCATTGGCTGATGTGCGGGTCTCCATCCTGTCGCATCCCGAGTATGGCTACACCTTCACCCGCGCCGACGGACAGTTCGACCTGGTCATCAATGGCGGCGGTACGGTGACGCTGAACTACCAGCGTGCCGACCTCCTCCCCGCTCAGCGCACGCTGGTGGCGACCCCCTGGCGAGATTATGTCTGGGCTCCCGAGGTGGTGATGGTTGGCAAGGATCCGGTGGCGACCACCATCGACCTGGCGAGCATCTCGGGCATCGCCGTCGCCCGGGGTAGCCCGAGCACCGACGCCTCTGGCTCTCGCCAGGCCACCCTGTTCTTCCCCCAAGGGACCACGGCGTCTCGGGTGAAGGCCGATGGCACGACCGAGCCTTTGAGCACCATCACCGTGCGCGCCACCGAGTACACCGTCGGCGCCGACGGGCCGAAGAGCATGCCCGCCGAGCTGCCTCCCACCAGCGCCTATACCTATGCCGTGGAATTGTCGGTGGACGAGCTGGGCCCGGACGAGGAAGTCCGGTTCAGCCAGCCGGTGGCCGTCTACGTGGAGAACTTCCTCGGGTTCCCGGTGGGGAGCATCGTTCCGGCGGGCTTCTATGACCGGAAGAATGCGGCCTGGCTTGCCTCGGACAACGGGCGAGTCATTTCCATTCTCTCGAAGACCGGCGGCCTGGCGGAGCTCGACATCGCCGGGCAGGGCACCGCCGCCACCGAGGCGGAGCTGACGGCGCTGGGCATCGGCGAGGCCGAGCGCGTCAGGCTCGCGACCTTGTACTCCGTCGGCACGTCGCTCTGGCGCACGCCGACGCTCCACTTCACCCCCTGGGACTACAACTGGCCGTACGGTCCACCCCTGGAATGTCCAGCCCCACCGCCGAGCCCCGAGCCTCCGCCCAAGGAGGACGAGTGCGAGCAGAAGGGCTCGATCATCGGATGCCAATCACAAGTGCTGGGTGAGGCCTTTCCCATTGAGGGGACCAGGTACCAGCTGCGTTACTCGAGCCGATGGCTCGGCGCCCCGGCGGTGCCGGTGGTCATCAGCGACAGCTCGCTTCCCTCGACCGTGAAGCGCATCGAGGTCGAACTCACCTATGCCGGTCACCGAATCTTCGAGACCTTCGACCCGGCGCCGAACCTGACGAAAGCCTATCGGCTCGCGCCCACCGACGCCTATGGGCGCAAGCTTTCCGGGCCAGTGCCGGTGCGGGTGGTCATCAGCTACGTCTACCAGGCCCTCTATCTCCAGCCGGCGGGGCAGGCCAGGGCGTTCGCCGCTATGTCCCAGGCCGCTCGGAGCGGCGGCGCCGCCTACAGCCGGGACACGGAGCGCCTGGAAATCCGGCAGACCCGGGTGCTGCAGCCGAAGGTCCGATTCCAGGCGGACAATCTCGCCTCCCTGGGCGGGCTTCGCCTGGACGTGCACCACGCCCTCACCTCGGACGGCACCGTGCTGTCGATGGGTGACGGCACCGAGCGGACGATGAAGGATGTGCTGGTGACGTACGCCGGCAATGGCTCGCGTCGCGGGGGGGATGGAGAGGTCGCCACCAACGCCGGATTCAATGTCGTCAACGGAGCCGCGTTTGGCCCCGACGGTTCTATGTACGTCGCTGATTCCTGGTCCGCCCTTGTTCGCCGCATTGACGGGGCCACCCAGGTGGTCAGCACTTTCGCGGGCAGCATCGAGTATGGAGGCAGCAGCTACGGCGACAACGGTCCCGCGGTCCAGGCGGGGCTGGAAGTCCCCAATGCGGTGACGGTGGCCCCCGACGGTTCGGTCTACATCGCCGACAGATACAGGGTACGGAAGGTCGACCCGTCTGGCATCATCACCACCGCCGCCGGAGGCGGCACGGTGAAGGTGCTCAACAGCCCGGTTCCGGCCACCCAGGCGAGCTTCGGCTTCCTGATGGGTATCGTCGCCGCCCCGGACGGAACGGTGTTCATTTCCGATGGTAATGATGGCCGCATCTACCGGCTCGATCGGGACGGGATGCTCACCCGAATCGCCGGCAGCACCCATGGGTTTTCCGGCGACAATGGGCCGGCGATCAATGCCCAGCTGAGTGCCCCCTGGCACCTGACCCTGGACAAGGACGGGGCACTCTTCGTCGCCGACAATGGAAACAATCGCATTCGTCGCATCGGCCCCGACGGGGTGATTCGCACCGTTGCCGGCAATGGGACCTGGGCCAGTCAGGGCGATGGGGCCGCCGCGGTGGATGGATCGCTCGAAGGCCCGAGCGGCGTCGCCGTGCGTCCCGATGGCTCGTTGTTGATTTCAGAGGCCAATCGCATTCGAGAGGTGACCAGGGACGGCATTCTTCGCACCTACGCCGGTAACGGTCTCAGTGGCACACCCGTGGAGGGTGCACCGGCGATCAGCCAGCCGCTGGTCAGCCCTGGGTTCGTCACCCTCAGCCCTCGGGGGGTGGCCAGCTTTGGCGACAACTACTACTTCGTGCGACAGGTCAAGGAAACCAGACCGCGCCTGAATGCCGCTGGCGAGATGCTCGTCCCCCAGGGCCAGGAAGTCTTCGTGTTCAACGCCCAGGGACGGCACCTGCGGACCGTGGATGGCCTCGACGGCCGCGTGCTCCTCTCGTTCGAATACACGGCTGAAGGGCGGCTGGCGGGGGTGCGCGACGCGCAGAATCGGCTGACCCGCATCGAACGAGACGCCGACGGAAAGCCGACGGCCATCGTCGCCCCCGGAGGGGAGCGCACCACACTGGCCACCGGGGCCTCCGGCCGGCTGTCGCGAATCACGCACCCCAATGGCACCTCCGAGGCGCTGTCCTACGACGCCGAGGGGCTGCTCTCCGAGTTGACGGACGCAGCGGGGGGCAAGCATCTCTTCTCGTATGACGTCATGGGACGGCTCACCCGCGACGAAGGGCCGGGGGGCTTCGTGAAGACGCTCACGCGCACCGATACGCCCCAGGGCTACGACGTCACGGTGAGCACCGGGCTGGGGGTGGCCACCACCTACCGCACCGTCCAGCTCGGCACCGGGGATAGCCAACGCATCCTGATCGGCCTCGGGGGGGTGCAACGCGAGATGATTTCCAGGCTCGACGGCACGACGATTTCCACCCAGGCCGATGGCACCATCACCACGACGATCAGCGGAGCCGATCCGGTGTGGGGAATGCTTTCGCCGATGCCCAAGAGCATTCGCATCACCTCTCCCGGCGGGCAGCAGTCCACCACTACCTTCGCGCGGACAGTCACCCTGGCCGACCCGAGCAATCCTTTCAGCATCACCCGGAGCGTCGACACGGTGACCCGCGATGGGAAGGCGGTTTCCATCACCTACGACGCCGCGACGCGCACGCGCACCCTCGTCTCGGCGACCGGACAACAAGTGACTCGCACCTTCGACGCGCAGGGACGCGAACTCTCGCTCGACGTGGGCGGTGGATTCTCGTCCACCACGCGCGCCTACGATGCCGAAGGGCGCCTGTCGCAGGTTGCGCGCGGCGCCCTGGTCCAGGACTTCGCCTACGCGCCCAACGGCCGGCTCGCTTCGGTCACCACTCCTTCCGGCGCCCCGACGTCGTTCGGTTACAACGCGGCAGGGCAGCTCACCTCCATGACTCTTCCCGGAGGAGCAGCCCTCGCCGTCGGCTACGACGCGGCCGGCCATCTGACGCGGCTCGAGGCTCCCGGGGGGCGGGTACACACCCTGGAGGTCGACGCGACCGGAGGGTTGGCGAAGCACGTCGCTCCCGGCGGCGGCCAGACGCTGCTGTCGCGCGATGCCGATGGGCGAGTGCGCGAGGTGACCTTGCCCAGCGCGAGGAAGACGCAGCTCGCCTACGACTCGGCCGGGCGGCTTTCGACGGTGACTTCACCCGAGGCGACCACCCGCCTCACCTACGACGGCATCCATTCGTCCGCCACCCAGGCGACCTGGACTCCGAGCTCGGGGAGCGCCCAGTCGCTGACCTGGGGCTTCGACGGCGCCCTGGTGACGCGCCTCACGTTCGCCGGGGCGGCCAACGGCACCTACGACTTCGACTACGCCAACCTTCAGCCGACGGGCCTGCGCTTGGACAACGGGCCGGTCACCACCATCGCGCGCGATGCCGATGGCCAGGAGATTGGTCGCGGCCCGTTTACCTTCACGCGCAATGGGCCCCTGGGGGCCATCAGCCAGGTGGATACAAACGGAATGGCGGCGACCGTCGGCTTCGATGCGCTGGGGCGGGTCCAATCGCGCGCGCTCACCGTGGGGGGGACACAGAAGTATTCGCTCGCCCTCACCTACGAGGCGTCGGGTCGAGTCGCCTCGAGAACCGAATCCGTCGACGGGGTGACGCAAACGGAGAGCTTCGGCTACGACGCCGCTGGGCAGTTGGTGAGCGTCCAGCGCGATGGGGCGGCGGCCGAAAGCTATACCTTCGACGTCAACGGCAATCGGCTGTCGCGCAGCGCCACCGGACAGCCGGATGAGAGCGCCACGTATGACTTGCAGGACCGCGTCGTGTCGAGCGGAGGGAATGCCTACGGCTACAATGCCGACGGGCAGCTCGCGTCACGCGGCTCGGACAGCTTCAGCTACTCGACGGCCGGGCAGTTGCTGAGCGCGACCGTGGGTGGAAAGCAGGTGAGCTACTCCTACGACGCCTTCGGCCGACGCGTGGCTAGAACCGAAGGGGCGACGAAGACCGAGTACCTCTACGCCGACAAGAGCACGCGAATCACCCATACCCGTTCGGCCGGAGTACTGACCGAGTACCTCTATGACGATGCCGGGCTCTTGTTCGCCCTTCGTCGTGGGACGGAGCTGTACTTCGTGGCCACCGACCAGGTGGGAAGCCCGCGGGTGGTGACCGACGCCACAGGGGCGGTCATCAAGACGCTCACCTACGACGGCTTCGGCCGGGTGCGCGCCGTCGGTGGAAGCGAGCCGCTCTTCGAGTTGGCGGTCGGCTTCGCCGGAGGCATTCCGGACGAGGTGACCGGACTGGTTCGCTTTGGCCTGAGGGATTACGACCCGGAGACGGGGCGGTGGACGACGCTCGACCCTCTTCTCTTTGGCGGTGGGGATGCCAACCTCTACCGCTACGTCGGGAACAATCCAATCGCGTTTCGCGACCCGACCGGAACGTCGGCCCTCTGCGACGCGCTTCAGCGCATCGCCGACGACATCAGCCAGCACGACATGTCGCCGTTCGAGTACGGCTGGCACGTGCTGGGGCCGCTGTTCACCCGGAGTGGCGCGCCGAACGACAACGCCGGCGCCGACGCCAACAACGTCAAGGATTTCGACGGAGTGGACATGCAGTACGTCTCCTTCGCCTATTCCCTGTCGTCGCTCCATGGGGGTGGAGTGTTTGGCGCCACGATGGGATGGATGGACTCGGCCGCATGGGTGGCCATTCGCGCGGTCTGGCAGTGGGCCCAGGGCGCGAGTGCGAAGGCCGCTCTGAACAACGCGGCGGCGAACATGGCCGGCGTCAACCTGGGTGCCTTGGCGTCCCTCTACAGCAACTTCCAGGCGTTCGTCGACGACTACTGCGACGACGAGAAATGCAAGAAGTGAACGAGCGCGTCATCCTGGCAGGCTTGCTCCCCGACGCCCGGCGGTGAGCCCGGGCCCCGTCCCGCCCGTGTGGGACGGGGTCCTTCTCCTTGTTGATGGTGAGGCAATGCCTCACGTCACCTGGCACAACGACTAGACTGAAGGTGGCCTGATGTCCTCGATATTTCGCTCTTGGCTCGCCGTGCTGGCTTTGTGCGGCGTGGTGTGGGGGTGTCAGCCGACACCCGAAGGCACAGAGACACTCGATGCGGGTGGCACGCCGAGCGAGTCAGACGCGGGGCCGGGCGAGTCAGATGCGGGAGGGATTGCGGATGCCGGCCCCGAGGATGCCGGCTCCACGACGGACGCGGGCGATACGAGCGATGCCGGTCTGGTCGATGCGGGCCCGCCCCCTGAGTGCGTGGTGGACCAGGACTGCGCCTCGAACCGATGCGAAGCCGGACGCTGCAATCCTCCGCCCCAGTCGACGCCGCTGCCGCCGGGAGAGCTGACGGACATCGAGGACTCGACGCGTTTCCTCTACACGGGCAGCAATCCCGTTCAGCGAGGAGTGGACGCGGGAACCATCGAGGCCCGCCGACTGGCCGTCATTCGCGGACAGGTACGAGCGAGGGGGGGAGCCCCATTGGCCGATGTGCGGGTCACCATCCTGTCGCATCCCGAGTATGGCTACACCTTCACCCGCGCCGACGGACAGTTCGACCTCGTCGTCAACGGGGGAGGGCCGGTGACGCTCAGCTACCAACGTGCCGACCTCCTGCCGATTCAGCGCACGTTGGCCTCGACGCCGTGGCGTGACTTCATCTGGGCGCCCGAGGTGGTGATGATTGGCAGGGACCCGGTGGCGACCGCGATTGAGCTCGCGACGCTCTCGGACATCGCCGTCGCCCGCGGAAGCGCGATGACCGATTCAGCCGGCACTCGACAGGCGACGCTCCTCTTCACGCCAGGCACCACGGCGACGAGAGTGAAGGCGGACGGAACGACCGAGCCGCTGAGTCGGATGACGGTTCGCGCCACTGAATACACGGTCGGCGCCGACGGGCCCAATGCCATGCCGGGCGAACTGCCGCCGACAACAGGCTATACCTATGCGGCGGAGCTGTCGGTCGACGAGGTGGGCTTCGACGAGGAGGTGCGGTTCAACCAACCCGTCGCGTTCTACGTGGACAACTTCCTCGCGTTCCCGGTCGGAGGCATCGTTCCGGTCGGCTACTACGACCGGAAGACGGCTGCCTGGATTGCCTCGGACAATGGTCGGGTCATCTCCATCCTTTCGATTGAGGGGGGAATGGCCGCGCTGGACGTCAACGGCCAGGGCCTTGCCGCCACCGAAGCCGAGCTCGCGGCGTTGGGCATCTCGGAGGCCGAGCGCGCGAAGCTGGCCACCCTGTACCCGGTGGGGGCCTCGCTCTGGCGCTCGCCGATCACCCACTTCACGCCGTGGGATTGCAACTGGCCCTACGCCCCACCTCCTGACGCAACACCGCCACCGCCGAGCCCGGACACTCCGCCCGAGCCGGAGGACCCGTGTAAGCAGGCAGGCTCCATCATCGAATGCCAGTCGCAGACGTTGGGCGAGGTCTTTCCCATTGAAGGAACGCCCCATCAACTGCGCTACTCGAGCCGCTGGCAGCGCGGACCGACCATCCCCGTCGTCATCACGGACAGCTCGGCTCCATCCAGCCTGAAACGCGTCGAGGTCAAGCTCACCTACGCCGGTCGCAAAATCCTCGAGACTTTCGATGGAACGCCAAATCGCAAGAAGCTGTTCCGGCTCGAGCGCACGGACGCGTATGGGCGAAAGCTCTCGGGGTACCTGCCGGTGCGCGTCGCGGTCAAGTACGTCTATCCGACCGTCTACACCGCGCCTGCGAACTTCGCAGCCGCGTTTGGCAACCTCTCCCAAACGGGTACGGCAATCGGTGCGGATCGGGGGCGGAACGAGGTCTACAGCACCAGGGCGTTTGAGAAGCAGGTGGCCTTCTATCTGGACCAGATCGGCACGCTGGGCGGCCTTCGCCTCGACGTGCACCATACCATCACACCAGATGGCAAGCGTCTGATGATGGGAGACGGAACCGAGCGTTCGCTCGATGCCACCATGAGGACCTTTCGTTTCCCGGTGGACGGTAGCGTGCCAGGCGTGAACAGTTCGGGAGAGTTGCAAAACATCTCGAGTGTCGCGTACGCCCCGGACGGCACTTTGTATGTGGGCTACGACTTTCGCGTCATCCGCATTGACGGCGTCACCCAGAAGGTCACCCACTTCGCCGGCAATGGAACCGGGTACAACATCTACGCCACCGACGCGGACGTGGGAGACAACGGCCCCGCGACGTTGGCGCGGGTCAACGGAGACGGCGGGCTTGCGGTCGGACCCGACGGTTCGGTCTACATCGCGGATTTTTATCGAGTGCGCCGCGTCGACCCGTCGACGGGCATCATCACCACCGTCGCTGGAGGGGGTGGAACCACGCTGATCGACACTCCATTGCCCGCCAGAAGCGCGTCTCTACAGCTGGCGATTGGCGTCTCCGTCGCTTCGGATGGCACGGTGTTCATCGCCGACGACTCGAGAAATCGGAACTACGTCCTTCGACTCGACAGAACGGGGATGCTGACGCGCCTTGCCGGAGGTCAGAACCTCGGCTTCTCCGGGGACAACGGCCCCGCGGCGAGCGCACAGATTTGTTGGCCCTGGGGCACGGCGCTCGACAACAGTGGCGCGTTGTTCTTCACGGACAGTGCGAACTATCGCATCCGTCGCATTGGCCCAGAGGGAATCATCACCACGGTCGCCGGAGGTGGCACCCTGGGTGACGGCTCCCTCGCGGTGAATGCGAAACTGGATTACCCCCAAGGTATTGCCATGCGTGACGATGGCTCTCTGCTCATCGTGGATGGGCGTCGTATTCGCGAAGTGACTCCCGGTGGCATCATCCGGACCTTCGCCGGAAATGGCCTTTCGGGCACGGCGGTCGATGGTGCACCGGCGACCAGTCAGCCGCTCAGCTGGGCACAGGGGATAGCCCTCGGCCCGAAGGGGGTGGTTGCCATCGCCGACAGCAGCTACCTCCGGCTGGTGACGCCGACGGTCCCACGCTCGGCCGCTGGGGAGTTGTTGTATCCCTTTGGGAATGAAGTCTTCGTCTTCGATACCCATGAGCGGCACGTGCGAACCGTCGATGCCGTCGACGGACGCGTGCTCCGCTCGTTCGAATACACCGCGGAAGGGCGGCTTTCGGGTGTACGAGACGCCAAGAATCGGCTGACCCGCATCGAACGAGACGCCAACGGAAATCCGACGGCCATTGTCGCCCCCGGAGGGGAGCGCACCACCCTGGCCACCGATGCCTCCGGCCGGCTGTCGCGAATCACGCACCCCAATGGCACCTTCGAGGCGCTGTCCTACGACGCCGAGGGGCTGCTCTCCGAGCTGACGGACGCAGCGGGGGGCAAGCACCTCTTCTCGTATGACCCCGAGGGGCGACTCACCCGCGACGAGGGGCCGGGGGGCTTCGTGAAGATGCTCACGCGCACCGATACGTCCCAGGGCTACGACATCACGGTGACGTCCGGGCTCGGCCGAGCCGTCACCTATCGAACGGTGGGGCTCCCCGCTGGAGGCACACAGAGCATCGTGATTGGGCCGGACGGCGCACAGACGGAGACCATTCGAGGGACCGATGGAGCCGTCATCGTCAGACGCGCGGATGGAAGCTTCACGGAAAACAAGACGAAGCCCGACAGCGTTTGGGGGGCGCTGCTCCCGCGCCAGGGCTCAAGCGTGCGAAAGCTGGGAACTTTCTCCACCAGCGCGACCGAGACCTGGGCCACCACCCTGACCGACCCGCTCAACCCGTTCAGCGTGTCCACCCAGACGCGCACGGTGAGCGCCGGCGGAGAGACATTCAAGGAGGCCTGGGACGCCTCCAGCCGAAGGATGACGCAGACGGCGCCCAATGGGAAAACGCGCGTCCAGGAGTTTGATGTGGAAGGTCGACTGGTCCGGCAAGAGACGCAAGGACAGCCGCCCACGCAGTACGTGTTTGACGACCAGGGCCAATTGACGGAGTTGCTGCGCGGCACCGGCGCCGAGGCGCGGAGCCTCCGCTTCGCCTATGACGCCAAGGGGCGGCTCTCCTCGACAGTCGATGCACTGGGGCGGTCGACTCAATTCGAATACGACGCCGAGGGCAACCTGACGGCGCGAATTCGCCCCGACGGCAGCCTCGTGCGGATGGGCTACGACGCGCAGGGGAGGATGACGTCCTTCACTCCCCCGGGGCGTTCCCCCTTCCTCCTCGCGCATCACGCCAATGGACGGCTCAGCAAGTTCACCTGGCCGCTGGGGACGATGGTGACCCATCGCACCTTCGATGCGGATGGGCGGTTGACGCGGGTGACGAAGCCCGACGGCGCGACGGTGGACCTCTCCTATGACCCGGTCACCCGACAGCTGACGGGCATCACCACCGCGGAAGGAACGCGCCAGTATGGATACACCGGCGGGGCACTGACTTCGCTGACCCAGCCCGGTGGAGCAACGCTGGCGATTACCTACGGTGGCGCCTCGACCCTGGCCTCGGAACAGTGGTCCGGCCCCGTCACGGGAACCATCGGCCGTACCACCTCGCAGGCACCGAATCGGCTGGAGCCCCGCGTGGATGGCTACTGGACGAATGCCCCGCCCGCCTCGGTTTCCAACGTCTATGGCGCCGATGGCCAGGTGGCGGCGGTGGGACCGCTGACGCTGACCCGGGACGCGTCGTCCGGGAGGGTGTCGGGCACCGCGCTTGGAAACCTCGCCAGCCAGCTGACCTACAACTCGTTCGGAGAGGTGACGAGCACCACCTATTCCTATGCGGGCGGTGCGCTGTTCCAGGCCGTGCACACGCGGGATGCGCTTGGCAGCATCACCCGCACCGTGGAGTCCCTCGCGGGAACGAGCACGACCTACGACTACCGCTACGACTTGTTGGGGCGGTTGGTCGCGGTCGACAAGGATGGAGCGGCCTTCTCCACCTACGGTTATGACGCGAATGGAAACCGGACCCAGACCAATGGCGTCGCCTTCTGCACGGTCGATGGGGAAGACAAGCTCCTGGCGGCCCCGGGCGCGACGTTCGAGTTCACCGGCAACGGGCAGGTGAAGGCGCGGGTGGAAGGCGCGAACCGCACGGAGTACCGGTACTCGACGCAAGGAGCCCTGCTCGAAGTCCAGCTGCCGGATGGCTCGAGGATTTCCTACATCTACGACGGCCTGGGCCGCCGGGTGGGCCGCGCGGTCAATGGCGTCCTGGTGCAGGGTTTCCTCTTCCGCAATCCACTCAAGCCCGCGGCCGAGCTCAACGGGGCGGGGCAGGTGGTCAGCGAGTTTGTCTATGCCTCGCGCGGACTGGTGCCGGACTTCATTCGCAAGAATGGCCGCACCTACCGGGTCGTCGCCGATGTCCGGGGCAGCGTCCGGCTGGTGGTGGACACCGCGGACGGAAGCATCGCCCAACGGCTCGACTACGACCCGTGGGGCCGGGTGACGCAGGACACGAATCCGGGCTTCCAGCCGTTTGGTTATGCCGGGGGTTACTATGATGCCACTACCGGCCTGGTTCAGTTTGGCGCCCGCGACTACGACGCCCGACTGGGACGCTGGCTCGAGCCGGACCCGCTCGAGCTGGGCGGTGGCAGTACCAATCTCTTCATGTACGCCGAGAATGACCCGGTGAACTTCGTTGACCCCACGGGCTTCAACGTCGCCGAACCCACATGCGAGGCGCTGATGGACTTCGTGAACCACGGCAACATCTGGGACCTGATTGCCGATGGCTACGGTCCCGCCGGCAGTGGAAAATCCGCGGCCATGAATGCCCCGTACGACACCATCTATGGGCCCGTGGATGGCGACTGGATGGTCAACCAGGCCTACGCCGCGTCACTGTTCACCCTCCAGGGCAGTATGATTGAGTCGTTGGGCGACCTCATTGGTTCGGAGGAGACCTCGCTGCAGGGCCGCCTCCTGAAAGAGATAAACGCCGAGTTCTGGGGCGGCTTTGGCTACGCCTTGGGCAAACCGCTCTGGAACCTCATGAACATGGCGATGAACATGTATGCGAACGGGCACCCCGGCGTGCACCCGTACACCAACTTCCTCGATCCACAGCAACTCAGAGGGTACCAAGACATCCTGCCTCAGTGGATGTCTGGAAACATGACCCTCCGCCAGTTGTTCGCGCCTTCAGTGGAGAAGTGCGAGAAGTGCGGGAAGCTGTAGCTGACACGGCCATGCGCGGCATCCGGAGGCTCCAAAATGGAACCTCCGGATGCCGTCAGGTCCTCCAGCACCTGACGCCTGCCGCCACACGGGCGGCAGGCGAACACGTAGCTCGAATTGAATGGATTCGCGTGCGGCTGCCAGTACAGTAGAAGCCATGCTCAAGAGAGCCTCATTAGCCGAGGTCACGAGCGGCACCATCAGCCGCTCTCCCGGCCATCGGTATCTGGTCGTGGCGATGCAGCTCTATCCGCGATTCCTGTCCAAGGAAAAAATCGACGAGTACCAGCGCTGCCTCTCTCCCGAAGCGAAGCTCTTCGCCGAATACCGAAAGCTTTGCGTCCAGTACGACGATCACGAGAAAGCTTTCGAGGAAGTTCGCTACGAGGAGCGCTTTGATCTTTCGGAGGAGGGCAAGGAGAACCTGGCTCGGCTTTCGGAACTCTCGAAGAGCCAGGATGTCATCCTGATCTGCCGCTGCGGCCGCGACCAGCACTGCCATGTCGATCTGGTTCTACTCATGGCGCGCGCATGGTTCGGCGCTTCGATCTCGGGGTTGCCTTTTGAATACCGGAGATTCCAAGAACGCTTGAGGATTGGCTAGAAGCCGTTGCAGGTGCAGATGTTGTAAGGCCCACCTGCCGTGACGTTGTCGTCACCGGAGTCGGAAGTCCCAGCCGGGCAGTTGCCGCACGCCTTGGGATGAGGCGCTCCAACGAACTGGATTCCATTGGTTGTCTTGCCGCAGGACGAGACCCACGAGGAATCGCAACTGCCACCTCCACCACCGCCACCGCAGACGGGGTTGCAGGGGTCTCCTCCACAAACGCCGGTGCAATAGGTACACATGCCGGCGTGCGGGTTGCTGCTCGTCAACCTGTCCTGACTGCAATAGCCGCAAGAGTTGTAGCCGGCCTTGGTCGGACAATCCACGGTGCCGTCGCAAGCCATGAACATGGTGGTGATAATGGCTATCGATAATGATCTTGACATGCGGCGATCTTGCCATCCCAGAGGGGCGTTGTCACATATCGTCCGGGCATGGCTGGCGATGCGCTGGTGATGGAACGCGGGCTGCGACAGCCCGCGCTGGCGGTGCCAGAGCTGCCGGGGGCTCCTCGGGGCCGGGCGTGGAGGGGGCCCTGTCAGGCACCCGGGCTGGACGCTCGGCGGGCAGCCGCGAGCTTCTCGAGCAGCTCGTCCACCTGGGCCGGGGTGATGGTGAGTGGCGGTGCGATGCGCAGCGTGTTGTTGCCCGCCACTCCGACGACGAGTCCCTCCGCGAGGGCGGCCTTCACCAGTTCGGAGGGAGGCCGCTGGAGCTGGACTCCCACGAGGAGCCCCTTGCCACGCACCTCATGGAGGGGGCCGAAGACGCGGCGCAAGCCCTCCATGAGCTGGAGGCCCCGCTCCACGATGTTGTCCTGGAATCCCGGCGAGGTGACTTCCTTCATCACCGTCAGCCCGGCGGCACACGCGAAGGCGTTGCCTCCGAACGTGGTGCCGTGCAGGCCCGGCGTCAGCAGTGCGGCCACCGGCTCGGTCGCGAGCACGGCGCCAATGGGGATGCCTCCGCCGAGCCCCTTGGCCAGGGACATCACGTCGGGGGTGATGCCTTCATGCTGGTAGCAGAACATCCGCCCGGTGCGGCCGAACCCGGTCTGGATCTCATCCACCACCATGAGGGCCTGATGGCGCGTGCACAGCTCCCGGACCCGGGCCAGGAACCCCGGAGGAGGCACGTGAACGCCGCTCTCTCCCTGGATGGGCTCGATGAACACCCCGGCCACGTCCTCGCTCATGGCGGCGGCGAGCGCGTCCGCGTCGCCGAAGGGGACGAAGTCCGTGGGAGGCAGGGGCTCGAAGGGCGCGCGGTAGGCGGGCGTGTGCGTGATGCTGAGGGAGCCGAGCGTGCGGCCATGGAAGCTCCCCTCGAAGGCGATGATGCGGCGCTTGCGGCCCTCATGGGCCACGTTGCCCCACAGACGCACGAGCTTGTAGGCCGCCTCGTTGGCCTCCGTCCCCGAGTTGCAGAACAACATCCGCCCCGGAAAGGCCTCGGGGACGATGCGCGCCGCCAGTTCCTCCTGCCCGAGCTGCCCGTAGTGATTCGAGGTGTGAATCAACGTCGCGGCCTGCCGCGACAGGGTCTCGACGAGCTTCGGGTGCGCGTGTCCCAGGGTGCACACCGCCACGCCGGCGAAGGCATCGAGGTATTTGCGGCCCGCGCCGTCGTACAGGTAGCAGCCCTCGCCTCGGACGAAGCTCACGTCCTGGCGGCGGTAGTTCTGGATGAGGAAGGAAGGGGGAGTGGTGGGGGCGTTCAAGTCGGAGTTTTCCTCGCAGCGGGCCATTGGAAAGGGTCGGCCCGCAGTCCGCGCCCCTACCATGCATGAATTCGCGTGTCGTGAGCCAGCACGTCCCCGGGAGCAACAACGGCTGTCCAAATTGCGTCGCTCGGCCCTCAAAGGATATTTTTCGAGGCGGCCTCCAGTTCTTGAGAAAGGGCAGTCTCCGGTGCATCGCAGCCGCAAGATGTGGTGGGTCACGGCGCTTCTCGTGGTGTGGGTGGGCGGGTGCACGCAGCAGGACGGTCCCCCCGCGTCCATGGCCAGTTCCTCGGAGGTGCGAGCGGCGCCGACGCGGCAGGAGGGCACCCCTTTCGACGTACGGAAGGTGATGGAGCAGGTGCACTTCGCCTTCCGCTCGCGGGGCACCGGGTGGGAGGGCGGACACGGCACGTACGCGGTGCGGGTGGAGGCCGGGGGGTTCAGCGTGAGGCCCTACCACTCCCCCGAGGGTGCGCGGCGCGAGGTGGAGGGCGAGGCCGTGCGCTTTGGCGCCGCCCGCGTGGCGCGTGGCGAGCAGACGCTGTCGGGCTTCACGGCGCGAGGCCGGGTGGAGGAGACGGGCGCCCTCACGTTGGCGCGCGGCGCGGTGGCCGAACATTTCCGCAACGGCCCGCAGGGAGTGGAGCAGAGCTGGAGCTTCGAGCAGCGGCCCGAGGGGAGGGGAGCCCTCGAGGTGCGACTGCCAGTGGAGAACGGACGTTTCGTGGGTGAAACGGCCGAAGGGCTGCACTTCACGGCCGGGCCCACGGGACTGGGGGTTCGCTACGGCCATGGCCTCTGGGTGGATGCGCGGGGCCGCCGCTCCGCCGTGCCGGCCCGCTTCGAGGCGGGGGGCATCGTGCTGCGGGTGCCCTCGGAGGTGATCGATGGGTCCGCCTATCCCGCGGTGCTCGATCCCACCGTATCGCCCGAGCTCGGGCTCGACACCCCGGTGTCTGGCCTGGCCTTCTATGACCAGGCCTCGCCCGCGGTGGCCTACGACGGGACGAACTTCCTGGTGGTGTGGCAGGACTTCCGTGACGGCGGCAGCTCCTCCGATATCTATGGAACGCGGGTGAGCGGGACGGGCGCGGTGCTCGACTCGTGCGGCTTCGCCATCTCCACCGCGGCTGGCAGACCAGGCCTCACCCGCGGTGGCTTATGACGGAACGAGCTTCCTGGTGGTGTGGCAGGACTCGCGCAACGGCAATACCGACATCTACGGGGCACGGGTGAGCGGGGCTGGCGCGGTGCTCGACGCCAGCGGCCTCCCCATCGCCACGGGGGTCGGCGCGAGGTCCTCCCCCTCGGTGGCCCACGACGGAACGAACTTCCTGGTGGTGTGGCAGGACTCGCGCAACGGCAATGCCGACATCTACGGGGCACGGGTGAGTGCGACGGGCGGGGTGCTCGACTCCGGCGGTATCGCCATCTCCACCGCGGCCAACCGCCAGTCTTCGCCCTCGGTGGCGTACAGCGGGACGAACTTCCTGGTCGTCTGGGAGGACGCTCGCGGCGGCAACGCTCCGACATCTACGGGGCGCGGGTGAGCGGGGCGGGCGTGGTGCTCGATACCAATGGCCTCGCCATCTCCACCGCGACCAGCAACCAGACCGTTCCCTCCGTGGCGTACAACGGGACGAACTTCCTGGTGGTGTGGCAGGACCTACGCAACGGCACCGGCAATGCCAACATCTACGGGGCGCGGGTGAGTGGGGCGGGTGCGGTGCTCGACACCAACGGCCTCGCCATCTCCACCGCGGCCGGCAACCAGTCCTTCCCGTCGGTGACGAACAACGGGACGAGCTTCCTGGTGGTGTGGCACGACCTGCGCAACGGTAGCAGCTACAGCACCTACGACATCTACGGGGCGCGGGTGAGCGCGACAGGCGGGGTGCTCGACTCCAACGGCTTCGTCATCACCAACGCCATCTATAACCAGTCCCTGCCCGCGCTGGCCTACAACGGGACGAACTTCCTGGTGGTGTGGCAGGACAACCGGGGTGGCAGTCACTTCGACATCTACGGGGCGCGGGTGAGCGGGACGGGCTCGCTGGTCGACGCAGGTGGCCTCGCCATCTCCACCGCGGCCAACCGCCAGTCCTCGCCCTCGGTGGCGTACAACGGGACGAACTTCCTGGTCGTCTGGGAGGACTATCGCGGAGGCAGCGGCTCCGACATCTATGGGGCACGGGTGAACGGGTCGGGCGGGGTGATCGACACCAGTGGCATCGTCATCTCCGCCGCGGCGGGCAATCAGTTCGCCCCCGTGGTGGCGAGCAACGGGGCGAGCTTCCTGGTGGCGTGGCAGGACTTCCGCGGCGGCGGCTTCTCCGACATCTACGGGGCGCGGGTGAACGGGTCGGGCGTCGTGCTCGACACCAGCGGCATCGCCATCTCCACCGCGGCCAACCATCAGGCCGCACCCGCGCTGGCCTACGACGGGACGAACTTCCTGGTGGTGTGGCAGGACTCCCGGAACGGCGGCTTCACCGACATCTACGGGGCGCGGGTGAGTGGGGCGGGCGTGCTGCTCGACTCCGGTGGTCGGGCCCTCTCCACCGCGGCCGATGCCCAGTACTCGCCCGCGGTGGCGCACGACGGAACGAGCTTCCTGGTGGTGTGGCAGGACCTGCGCAACGGCGGTGCCGACATCTACGGAGCACGGGTGAGTGGGGCGGGGACGCTACTCGACGCGAATGGCCTCGCCATCACCACCGCCACCGGCGCCCAGGCCTCGCCCGCGGTGGCGCACGACGGGACGCGCTTCCTGGTGGTGTGGCAGGACTCGCGCGGCGGCAATACCGACATCTACGGGGCGCGGATGAGTGGCGCGGGCGCGGTGCTCGACGCCGGTGGTCTCGCCATCTCCACGGCGTCCAACCATCAGTCCTCGCCCGCGGTGGCACACGACGGGACGAATTTCCTGGTGGTGTGGGAGGACCTGCGCGGCGGCGGCTCCGATGTCTACGGAGCGCGGGTGAGTGGGGCGGGCGCGGTGCTCGACTCCAGCGGCTTCGCCCTCTGCGCCGACCCGGTGGAGGAAGTGCAGCCCGCGCTCGTCTCGGTGGGGGGACGGAGAGCTCTCGTCGTCTACCGACGCTTCCATGCCTCGGCGAGCACCCACAGCGAGCGGGTGCTGGCGCGCTTCGTCACCAATACGCTCCCGGTGGCGGTCGCGCAGAGCACGGCCACGGACGAGGACACCGCGGTGGCTCTCACCCTCGCGGGCACGGACGCGGACGGAGACGGCCTCACGTACAGCGTGCTGCAGTTGCCCACGCATGGCAGCCTCAGCGGCACGCCGCCCAACCTGACCTATCAGCCGGTTGGTAGTTACCATGGCCCGGACAGCTTCACCTTCCGGGTCAACGACGGGCAGGCGGACTCGGCACTCGCCACCGTGAGCCTCACGGTGCGCTCCGTCAATGACGCCCCGGAGGCCGTGGCCCAGAGCGCGGCCACGGACGAGGACACCTCGGTGGCACTCACGCTCGCCGGCACGGACGTGGACGGGGACGGCCTCACGTACAGCGTGGTGCAGGCGCCCTCGCACGGCACCCTCAGCGGCACGGCGCCCAACCTCACCTACACGCCCGCCGCCGACTACCACGGCCCGGACAGCTTCACCTTCCGGGTCAACGACGGGCAGGCGGACTCGGCGACGCGCCACCGTGAGCCTCACCTTGGGACCCGTCAATGACGCCCCGGAGGCCGTGGCCCAGAGCGCGGCCACGGACGAGGACACCGTCAGTGGCACTCACGCTCGCCGGCACGGACGTGGACGGGGACGGGCTCACGTACACCGTGGTGCAGGCGCCCTCGCACGGTACGCTCAGCGGCACGGCGCCCAACCTCACCTACACGCCCGCTGCCAACTACCACGGCCCGGACAGCTTCACCTTCCGGGTCAACGATGGACAGGCGGACTCGGCGGCGGCCACCGTGAGCCTCACGGTGCGGCCCGTCAATGATGCCCCCGTGGCCGTCTCGCAGAGTGCCTCCACCGACGAGGATACCTCGGTGGCATCTGAAGCTCGAGGGCACGGACGTGGACGGGGACAGCCTCACGTACACCGTGGTGCAGCCGCCCGCGCATGGCACTCTCAGTGGCTCGTTCCCGAACCTCACCTACACGCCCACTGCCGACTACCACGGGCCGGACAGCTTCACCTTCCAGGTGACGGATATCTCCGGCGTCACGTCCAGCCATGGCCTCCGTGAACCTCACGGTGCGCTCCGTCAACGATGCTCCGGTTGCCGTCGCCAAGAGTGCCGCGACGAACGAGGACTCGGCGGTGGCGCTGACCCTGGCTGGCACGGACGTGGACGGGGACAGCCTCACGTACAGCGTGGTGCAGGCTCCTTCGCATGGCACCCTCAGCGGTACGCTCCCCAATCTCACCTATCGGTCCGCCGCCGACTACCACGGCCCGGACAGCTTCACCTTCCAGGTGACGGATACCTCAGGGGCTGGCTCCAATGTGGCCACCGTGAGCCTCACGGTGTGGCCCGTCAACGATGCTCCAGTAGCCATCGTGCAGGACGTGTTCACGGACGAGGACATCCCCGTGGCGATCACCCTCACGGGCACGGATGTGGACGGGGACAGCCTCACGTACACCGTGGTGCAGGCGCCCTCGCATGGCACCCTCAGCGGCACGGCGCCCAACCTCACCTACACGCCCGCCGCCGACTACCACGGCCCGGACAGCTTCGCCTTCCAGGTGACGGACACCTCCGGTGTCACTTCCAACGTGGCCTCCGTGAACCTCACGGTGCGCTCCGTCAACGACGCTCCGGTGGCGCTCGCGGGGAGTGCCTCCACCGACGAGGACACCTCGGTGGCGCTCACGCTCGGCGGCACGGACGTGGAAGGGGACAGCCTCACGCACACCGTGGTGCAGGCGCCCGCGCACGGCACCCTCAGCGGCACGGCGCCCAACCTCACCTACACGCCCGCCGCCGACTACCACGGCCCGGACAGCTTCACCTTCCGGGTGACGGACGCCCAGGCGCTGACTCGAACGTGGCCACCGTGAGCCTCACGGTGCGGCCCGTCAACGATGCTCCGGTAGCCATCGTGCCAGGACGTGTCACGGACGAGGACACCCCCGTGGCGATCACGCTCACCGGCACGGACGTGGACGGGGACAGCCTCACGTACACCGTGGTGCAGGCGCCCTCGCACGGTACCCTCAGCGGCACGGCGCCCAACGTCACCTACACGCCCGCCGCCGACTACCACGGCCCGGACAGCTTCACCTTCCAGGTCAACGACGGACAGGCGGCACTCGACGTGGCCACCGTGAGCCTCACGGTGCGCTCCGTCAATGACGCTCCGGAGGCCGTGGCCCAGAGCGCGGCCACGGACGAGGACACCTCGGTGGCACTCACGCTCGTCGGCACGGACGTGGAAGGGGACGGCCTCACGTACACCGTGGTGCAGGCGCCCGCGCACGGCACCCTCAGCGGCACGGCGCCCAACCTCACCTACACGCCCGCCGCCGACTACCACGGGCCGGACAGCTTCACCTTCTCCGTGTCGGACGGCCAGGCCACCTCCGCTCCCGCGACGGTGTCCCTGTCGGTGGCTTCGGTGAGCGACGCGCCGGAGGCCCTCGCCCAGACACTCTCCGTAGGCCAGCGGTCCACGCACCTCACCCTGGTCGCCACGGACGCGGAGGGTGACGCGCTCAGCTATCGCATCGAGTCCCCTCCCTCCGAGGGCGTCCTCTCCGGCACTCCTCCGGAGATGAGCTACACCCCGCCTCCCGACTTCCGGGGCACCGTCTCCTTCTCCTTCTCCGCTTCCGATGGGCAGGCCACTTCCACTCCTGCCACCATCACCCTCCACGTTTCCAACGAGGCTCCCCAGGTGGCCCTCTCCGCTTCCACCTTCAAGCCCCTGGAGGGCGAGGGTGTCCTCTTCACCTCCATGGCCGAGGATCCGGGGGGCGATACGCTCTCCTTCTCCTGGGACTTCGGCGACGGCTCCACCTCCGAGGAGCGTCACCCCTCACACACCTACGTCAACGAGGGCCGCTACGAAGTGGTGCTCACCGTGTCCGACGGCGTGGAGAGCGGGCAGGCCGCCGTCCTCCTCGATGTGCTCAATACCGCCCCGGTCCTGGTGCCGCTCGACCTGCCCGCCAGTGGTGAGGAGAGCAAGCCCATCACCTTCCAGGCCTTCGCTTCCGACTCCGGCGCCGCCGACACCCTGTCGTTCTCCTGGGACTTCGGCGACGGCAGTCCCGGGGTGCACGGCCCTCAGGTGACACATGCCTACGCCGACGATGGCGACTACACCGTCACCGTGACGGTGCGGGACGACGCCCAGGCCGCCACCCAGGCCTCGCGCCCGGTGCGGGTGTCCAACCTTCCTCCTCTGCCGGAGCCGCTGGAGCCTCAGTCCATCCAGGCGGGCCAGGAACTCCGCGTTCAACTGCGCGCCAGCGACGTGGCGGGCGCGGAGGATCCGCTGTCCTGGACGCTGGTGGAGGGGCCTGGCTCCCTGACTCCCGAGGGGCAGTACTCCTGGACACCCCCGCGCGGCTCCGCTGGCGAGTTCGTGGTGCGCGCCCGGGTGGCCGATGACGAGGGCGGCTCCTCCGAGCTCCTCTTCCGTATCACCGTGAGCAACGTCACCATCTCCCGTCCCCGAGAGCGGTTGCGGTTGTACCAGCACGGGCGAGTCGGCTTCCTCCGCCGTGTTCCTGCTCGTCGCGCTCGCCGCGCGCTTGCGCCGGTTCCGCGGGGCCACCTCCCAGGTAAGGCGCCCGTTCGGGGTCGTGCTGCTGCTGGCCGCGTGCCTGCTGAGTGGCTGCCGGAAGTCCGAGTCGAAGCAGGACGCCTCGAACAAGGGTGCCGCCGCCGCGGCCCTCGCCGCGCCGGGGTGCCCTTCCCTGGAGCTGGCGCGCGGCATGGAGGTGGATGGCTTCCGCTCGGATCGATACGTCTGGCGGGACAGCGCCTGCCGGCCGCGCTCGGCCGCCCTGGTGCACAACGACGTGCAGGATCCCACCGGCCAGTGGGGTGGCTATCTGCGCCGCTACACCTACGAGGTGGAGGGCACCACCCGCGTCTGTGATGGAGCCTCCGAGGTCCACCCGGGCTGGGGCTACACCGTCAACCACTACGGCGGCACCTCGCGCAGCTCCCGGGAGGCCCCGGGCACCTTCCGCACCGTGCTCGCGGGGCGGCACCATGCCCTCCACGAGTATCGCTGGACCCTGGATTTCGGCTCGAGCCGGCTGGTGCAGGCCACCGTCCACTGGTTCTTCGCCACCGGAAGAGACCACCCCGTGTGGGCCATCACCTTCGACTCCTCGCAGATAGCCGCCAACGCGCTCCAGGCGGACTCGCGCGCGCCCTACGGCGACCTGCTCTACGACGGCAACGCCAACGCCGAGGTGTCGGGCGTGGGCTGGGGGGATCGGTATCGCTTCGAGTCGCTCCAGTCGCCCCTCACCTCGAGCAGTGGCTGGGACTACACCGTGCCCAACGTCGTCCCCTACGCGCTCTCCTGGACGAGCAACCCCGACGCGGAGATGGGCTCGGTGCAGACGCAGACCTGGGTCCAGCACGATGCCGGATATGGCTCGCTCTACAACCAGTGGACCATGCGCTCGAACGGCGGGCCCATGCCCCCGGACTGGAACTGGACGTACCAGATCAACCAGTGGGAACTGCCCTTCACCACGCGCTCGCACCGGCTGGCCTGGGGACTCAACTATGGCGCCGTCGGCTATACGTCATACCCGGGTTATGGGAATGCCCGGATGCTCAGCGGTCATCCCTACCAGAGCTATTCGGTTTTCATGGTGCTCGGCCGCCACAGCACGCGCAGCGTGCTCTCCCAGGTGGAGCAGGTGGAGTCCTTCCAGGGCGTGACGCTGACGGCCACCGTGGGCGCGGTTCTCACCCAGGGGCCCGCGGGCGTGGGCCGCACGGATCCAGTGACCTATGCCCCGGCCGGCTACAACCCGCTCTACGCCACCTGGGAGGTGCGGGCCGTCAACAACCAGGCGCAGCTCGGCTTCACCACGGGGACCCGGCCGGTGGCATCGCCCGTATTCGTCCTCCGCGACTATACGGCCGCCACGCCGCCGGCCAGCGTCCGGCTCGATGGGGTGGAGCTGCGCCCGGACCTCGACTACTACGCCTCGGTGGATGACGCGGGTGATGCCCTGTGGCTCACCCTGGCGCGCTCGGTGAGCGGCACGGTGAGCCTCACCATCCAGTAGACTCCCGCGGCCGGAGCGAAGACGCCGTGAAACCGGGTACGCGACGCAGCAGCTTCAGACGTGCCAGCGCCAGCGCGCCGCGTGCTCGCTCCTTCGGCGAGACGCCGAACTCCGGCCTTCATGGCCCGGCGCAGGTGCCGGCTCGTGACGCTCGGCTCCTCCGCGAGCCCCTCGATGGAGGACTCGTTGAGGACGCCCCCCTCGATGCGCGAGACCGCCGTCGCGCTGCCTGGGGCCAGCTCGGGGTGGCACACGAGGCAGGCGCGGAAGCCTGCCCGTTCGGCCTCGGCGGCCGTGCGGTAGAACGCGCACCGCTCCTGGCGGGGCGTCCTCGCCGTGCACACCGGGCGGAAGTAGCTGCCCGTCGTCGACACGCCCACGAAGAAGAGCCCATCCAAGCGCCGGTCCCGCGCGGACAAAGCCCGGAAGCAGCGCTCGGGCTCCAGCGTCTGCTTCATGCGGATTTCGGAGCCCGGATGAGCGCCCCTGCCTGGCCGTTTTCGGACCTGACCGCGAGAATCGGGTGCCCGACGCCTGCTCCTCCGCCTGTCGTCGCTCGATGGGCGACGCCTGGGTGACGACGCGTCCGCTCCCCGCCACGGAGAGGGAGTCCACCCCTCGGGCTGCACGCCCGAGCGCGGGAAGGACCGGCCTGCCACGGACGCTGGCCCTGGCCAGCAGGGGGCGCGAGTCGCCACGGCGCGAGCCCGGCCCCGCGAACGCCAGGCCCCCGTAATCGCCGGACACATTGTCCCGGACGTCATTGTCGAGCAGCTCGCCCCGGGCCGAGCCCGCCCTGTACACGCCATGACCACCGTTGGCGGTGATGAGACAGTCCCGCACCACCGGAGCCTCGGTCTCACCCAGCAGCATCACGCCCGAGGCCGCGTTGTCGCGGAGGGTGTTGTTCAACAGCTCGCCCCCGCCGTGCAACTCGACGCCGTGGGCACCACTGCCCGTCACCACCGTCCGCTCCATCCGCGCGCTCGCCCCCACCTCCACACTCAGCCCGTTCTCCCCACACCCGCTCAACTGGTTGCCCACCAGCGTCGCCCGGCCCCAGCTCACCCGCACGCAGTCCCGCAGGGTGTCGCGCACCGACGTGTTTCTCACCTCCGCGCTCGTGTCCAGCGACAGGCCCTGGAGTGCCCGCGAGAATGAGCGCTCCTTTAATGACCGTGCCCCGGCCACCCCTCACCCGGAGGCCGTACCAGGAGCCGCGCTCCCCCTGGGAGGTGAGCTCCACCGGACGTGCCTCGGTGCCCTTCACCACCAGGGTGCCATCCACGATGAGCTCCACCCGCCGCGAGTCCACCCCGGACCGCAGCGCGTCCTCCGAGGCGGCGATGACGCGTACTCCGGGCTGGATGACCAGCTCCACGCCCCAGCCCACCGTCACGTCCCCCGTGAGCACGTAGGGGCTGCCACGCTTCGTCCACACGGTGTGGGTGGACAGCACACCCTGGACGTCCGTGGCCGAGGCCCTCGCCGGCAGGAGGCACCCCCCCAACAGCAGGAGGGCCACCAGCGGGACGCGAGAGGGAGAGGAGCTCCTGGTTCGACCTCGAGACATTCGAGAATTCCCTGGTTGTAAGCCCCCCCTGGAATGACCGCGAATAGCGGCAATCGGTCACACCTTTCGGCGCAATAACCCGATGCGACACTACTTTTTACGAAGTGGGCGGAAATCTCGCGAGAGGACGGCATCTGCCTGGGGAGCAGGATGTGGGCCTATTCATCATTCCAGCTCTCCTATCCTTCTTCCGCGGCTCGCCCGGCCACCGCCCGAAGCGCCGTGGGGAGGGTGAAGAAGAAGGTCGTCCCCTGGCCCCGCGTGCTGTGCACCCAGATGCGACCGTGGTGCGCTTCGATGATCCCTTTGACGATTGGCAGACCCAGGCCCGCGCCATGCGGCTGCGCTCCCTCGGCCTGCCAGAAGCGATCGAAAATGTGCGGCAGGCTTTCCGCGGCGATCCCCTTGCCGGTATCCGCCACCCAGAACAGCACCTCGCCCTCTCGCGGTGCTGCCCCGACGGTGAGCAGACCACCCGGCCTCGTGAACTTGAGCGCGTTGCCCACCAGGTTCTCGAGAACCTGGAGGAGTCGGTCGCGATCCGCCCAGACCTCGGGAAGGTTCGCGGCGACATCGAGCCGCAGCTCGAGCGAGGCCGCCGCGGCGAGCGACTGCTGGCCTTCGACGAAATCGCTGATGAGCCGCCCCGCGGACACGCAGCCCTGCTCGACGGAGAGGCGGCCCGCCTCCATGCGCGTCACGTCGAGCAGATCCTGGATGAGGCGATTCATCCGGGTCGCGGCCCGCTCGATTGCCTCAGCCGTCTTCTGAGCTCGTGGCTCCCTCTCCGCACTCAGGCGGCGCAGATGGCTCGCGTGCATCAGGATGTTGTTGAGCGGATTGCGCAGGTCGTGAGCCACGATGCCGAGGACATCGTCGCGGGCCCGCGTCGCGCGACAAGCCGCGCGGTAGAGCCGGGCGTTCTCGATTGAAAGAGCCGAGCGGTGCGCCAACTCCTCCGCGAGCCGCAGCTCCGCCGGCCCGTAGACCCGAGAACCCGTCGAGGACACGAAGGCGAGCACGCCCAGGAGGCGTTCACGAGAAATGAGAGGCACGGCGATCATGGAGCCGATCCGCGCCGCCCGAAGGGCTCGAAGATGCTCCTCACTCTGAGCGAGCGAGGTGAGCAACTCCACCGACGGACGTTGCATGAGAAGAGGTCGCCGGCTCTCCAGCACCGGCTGGAGCAGGTGGGGACGGCTTCGATCGATTGGGATCCGCGTGAGCGACTCGCATATCCAGGCATTGGACGGGTCCCGGCTCGTGACCTTGAGCCGCCGGACCTCCTGGTCATCGCCGACGACTTCGATGATGCAGAAGTCCGCGAGGTCGTGCACCGCCAGCCCGGCGATCGAGGAGAGCGTCTCCTCATAGTCCAGCGAGGCGGCGAGGACCCGGCCGACCTCCGCGAGGAACCTTTGCTCGTCCGCGAGGCGCTTTCGCTCGGTGATGTCCTCGATCTGCGCGACATAATGGAGGGGCGCGCCGTCGCGATCACGAACGACCGAACCGCTGAGCATGATGTCCACGATTGCTCCGTCCTTGCGGAGGTAGCGCTTTCCCAGTTGGTAGCGAGGGATTTCGCCCCGGGCGAGCTGACCCGCGAGGGCGAGGTCTGCATCCAGATCCTCGGGATGGGTGATGCTCCTGGAAGGTGAGGCCGGTCAGCTCTTCGGGTGTGTAGTGGAGGATCTCGCAGAGCACTCGATTGACACGTAGGAAGCGTCCATCGAGTGCGACAAGCGCCATCCCGATCGGCGCCTCATCGATGGTCCGGGAGAACCTCGCTTCGGACTCCTCCAGGGCAAGCTGTGCGCGCTTGATCTCCGAGATGTCGGTGACGAGGACGTAGAAGCCGCGGACCACCCCCTCGACGATGTCCGGGATGTAGTTTGCCAGGCTGTGGCGTGAGGGCCCGCCCGAAGGATTTGGGATCTCTCGCTCGAACTCCTGCGGCTCACCGCGCAATGCCCCCTGGATGTACGGGAGGTTGAGGCGATACAGCGGGCCGAGCAACTCGCTGAGGTGCTTGCCAATCAGCGACGCGGGTGTGACTCCGAACCATCGGATGTACGCTCGGTTGGCGAAGCGACAGCGTTGCTCGGAGTCCCAGTAGGCGACCATCGACGGGAGGTTGTCGACAAGCGTGCGGAGCAGATCGTCGGTACGGCTCTCGGCTCCAGGCTCATTGCTCGGCACCAGCATCACCCAAAGGGATAACCACGCCGTCCTCCCATCGAGAGCAACCGCAACTGCCCGCTCGCTCAGCGCTGAGCCCGACGCGATTCTCTTACGTCCCCTTGGGCGACCTTCCCTGCCGCGTGGAATGGGGCCTCTCGGGCGGCCGCTCGCTCGTGGCGACGGTCACGCTCCAGTCCCTCCGGCTTCGTCCCCCACGCGCACTGCGCATCACGCCGGCTGGAGGAAGCGCCCCTCCACAAGGTGCTCAATCACCTCGCGGGCAGAATACGGGTCCAGCTTCGCCTTTGCCCCAAGCTGCGTCACCGCGTTGGCGACCGTCGTGGGGCGCTGGAAGGTAGCCAGCGTCGTCAGCAGGATCGCCGCGTCCTCGCCCTGGTCCAGCGTCGGGTCGGTGAAGCTGCGCGGGCTGACCGAAGGTGCGCAGGCCATGCTCGTTCCGTCTACCGAGCGCACCACGGTCACCTCTTGCTGCGCCACCTTCGCGGGAACCCGGTGCTGCCCCAGCCAGTCACCCAGTTTGAACTGAAGCGTCGAGGGCGAGGTGTTCAACAAGCGCGTGCGCCCGTTGAGGGGGACCCTTCGCCTGGCGGCTCTGTGCTCCCACGCCAGGGCGTCCACTTGATCCGAGGTGCGCTGCACCGCCTCCTCCAGCGCCGCGTCCCGGAAGCGAAGCATGGGCACCGTCACCTCGCCTGGCTCGCGTCGCTCGAAGTAGTCGAGGAACTCCGTGAACGTCCGCGCTTCGGTCTCCATGTCGAACCGCGCCGGATGCTCGGTGACGAGCGCCCCGGGCTGCGCTTCGAGCCGCTGGTAGCCCACCACGCAGTCGAGGCTGATCACGCGCTCCACCAGGCGAAGTTCCTCGTCGAGCGTGGCTTTGCTGGCGAAGGGGAGGCCCGCGATGCCAGAGACCTCGATGTCCAGATTCGGATGGCGTCCGCAGGCGTCGATGAGCTCGAGCAACTGCTGGTTCGAGGCACAGGGCTTGAGGAGGCCGCGACGCATCTGCTCGTGGCGCTGCTGTTCGGAGAAGCACCCGATGTCGAGCACCATGTGCACGCGCTCGAAGGTCCGGGCCAGCGCGTCGATGAGCTCCAGGCGGGCCACGCCCCAGAGGAAATACGTGCACGAGTGGCGGGAGAGATCGACCCCCGCCCAGGTGCTCCCCAGAAACGCCGCCGAGCTTCCCGAAAAGTCGTAGCGGAGCTGCCAGGTCAGGTCGGCGATCTCCTGGTGGTCGCGGCGGACGCTCTCCTCGGAGCGCAGAAAGGGCTTCGCGCGCCCGAAGTCCGCCTTCTGGTTGCCGCGGGCTCCACCGCAATACAGGCAGTTCTCGGCGCACCCCTTGCCGGGCGCGACCCAGCCCGAAAAGGCGTGCAGGTCCATCTTGCTGAGGAAGATGTCGTTGAAGTGCGAGTAGTGGATGTCCGCGCTGTTGGTGGTGCCTTGCACATAGGCCAGCGGCAACCGCCGCGGGGTCCCGTCGGGGTCCCGGGTCACGCAGTTGGGCGGGGAGGGGTCGCCGCGGCAGAGCGCCAGGAGCGGGAGCTCGCCGTCGCCCAGCACGATGTGATCGATGCAGTCATACGCTTGCAGCTCCCGCCAGAAGTATGAGGCGGTGTTGCCACCGATGACGATCCGGATTTCGGGGTCGATCTTCCGCAGCGTCCGAGCGAGGAGCAGCGCGCGGTGCACGTGGTGGAACCACTTGAGGCTGATCCCGACGAGCCGGGGGCGCACGCGGGCCACGAGGCCTTCGAGCGAACGCCTGACCTCGGCCTCGGATTCGTCCCCGTCGTAGAGCCGGACGAAGGCCTCAATCCCGCTTCGTCGCAGGTAACCCGCCAGGTAGAGGATGCCGCAAGTGGCCTCGCCGGTGCCGGCGCCGAGGAGGAGAACTGGAGAGAGGACGCGACTGCGATGCATGAGACGAACACCCCGACCTTCCGAGACGGCGCGAGAATAAACGGTCTGAGGGAAGCCCGGGCGGAACTCCTGCGAACGAAGGCGGCTTCCTGCCTGATTTCCGTTCAACCAGGCGGAAACCGAAGGTTGTCCCACCAACGTCCTGTTCCCGGCGCACCCCGCGGTTCCTGAAGCGGGCACGGTGCGTGGGGATGGGATATGAGCCGCGCCGAAGCCATGCACATGCCCGCCGTGGAAGCCCCCCTCTGGAAGTCCCTGCTGCTCACGTTGGTGGGGTTCGTCCTGCTCGACGCGTACTACTACCTGCCGCTCATGCTGGGCGCGAGCCCCGCGGTGTTCGTGGCCGTCTACGTGTCGTTCTTCCTCGTGGCCCACGTGTGGGGCCGGCTCACCGGGGTGGGCGGGCTGCGCGGCTACGGCTTCTTCCGACACGCGGGCTGGGGGCGCAACGTCGCACTGGGCTTCGCCGCCGGCCTCGCGTTCCAGGGGCTCGGCTACGCGGCGCAGTGGGCGCTGGGTGGCTTCCGCGTCGAGGGCTTCATCGCCGCCGGGCCCCTGGCCTCGCTGCTGGCGATGGCCGCCTTCGGGATGTTCCTGTCCTCCGCGACGGACGACATCCTCATCCGTGGCTATCTCTTCCGGCACCTGTCGCCGTACGTGTCCAAGCGCGTCCTCATCCTCGGGACGGCGGCGGTGTACGTCCTCAACCACGTCTTCTACGCGGAACTGACGCCCCTCTTCTGCCTGAGGCTCATGCTGCTGGGGCTCGTCTTCGCGTACACGCTGGCGCGCACCGGCTCGCTGTGGCTGGCCATTGGTCTGCACTGGGGCGGCAACGTCATGTACCGCATGCGCAACGGCTTCGACCCCCAGCAGGGCGGCATCGTCCGGCTCTCCGAGCTGTCCCAGCCCGGGTGGTTCGACTGGCTCGGCGTGGGCGCGACGGCGCTCATGCTCGCGGCCGCGGTCCTGCTCGTGCGCTGGGCGGCGAAGGCGGAGCCGCTGTCACGGGCCTCGGAAGCCCCGGAGGTGGACGCCGCTCCGGCCATGTCGCCGAGCGCCTGAAAGCCGTGACACCGGATTCATCCCAGGCGCAATCGCTCAGCATCGCCCGGCAGGTCAGGCTGAAGTGAGCGGCGCAAAGCTCCTGTGCAGCAGCCCAGCCCAATCCAATCGCGGCGTCCGCTCCTTCTTCGGCTCCTGCCTCGCGGCTGCCCCGGGCGGAGGGCTTTCCTCCGCCCGCCTCATCTTCTCCCCCGCTCGAGGGAGCGGCCTCAGCGCGTGTAGCGCTCCACGGTCGCCAGTATGGTGGTGCCGTTGATGCCGCCCGTCACCATCACCTGCCCCGTCGGGGAGCTGCACCGTGGCGAAGGTCGAACGCGCCGGCTGCAGCGGGGTGGCGGTACGCCACACGTTCTTCACCGGGTCATACAGTGCCCCCTGCCCGGCGTCGTTGAGCACCAGGACCTCTCCGGTGGAGAGCAGCGAAGCGCTCTGGTAGTAGCCGCCGATCGGAATCGCCGGGCCCTGCGACCACTGCTGGGTGCTCGGGGTGAACACGTCCACCGAGTTGGTCCCGGCGCCCAGGACCAGCACCTTGCCCGAGCCAAGCCGGACCGCATGGTGGCCGGAGCGCCCGATCGACATGTAACCCGTGAGCGTCCACGTGTTCGTGGCCGGGTCATACACGCGCGTCTCGCGCAGCACGCCATAGCCGGACACATAGCCGCCCGTCACCAGCACCTTCCCCGAGTCGAGCAGTGTCGCCGTGTGATCTCCGCTCGGGTAGGTGCTCGCCGCGGGGCTCCAGGTGCCGGTGGCCGGGTCATACAGCTCCGCGTCCCCGGTCGCCGAGCGGGGGCCGACGTATCCCCCCACTACCAACACCTTGCCCGAGTCGAGCAGCGTCGCCGTGTGGCGCGCACGGTAGCCGCTCATGGAACCCGTGAAGCTCCAGGTGCCGGTGGCCGGGTCGTACAGCTCCGCGCTGGTCTGCCAGGGGAAGGCCGTTCCGTCGGAGGCCGTGCCACCCGCCACGAGCACCTGCCCCGAGGGGAGCCGCGTCGCGGTGAAGGCGCTGCGATCCGCGAGCAGCGGACTGCCCGTGGGCGCCCACACGTTCGCGGCCGGGTCGTACACCTCCGCCGTGCCACCACCGCCCACCACCAGCACCTGCCCGGCGCCAGCCACGGTCGCGACGTGGCCCGAGCGCGGGGCCGACATGGATGCACTGGCGCTCCAGGCGCCCAGCGTATTGACCGCCGCCGTCCGCGTCCCCACCTCGGCGGTGGGCGCCTCGACGGGTTCCTCGGGCTGGCAACCCACCGCGAGGGACACCAATCCCATCATCAACCAGGACAAACGATTCCTCTTGTGCATGAAACCCCCTCCCAGGGGTACTCGCGGCCAGGAATCCAGCCCGCGAATGGCTTTCATGAAAAGCCATTTTTCCTGGCTGCAAGGAGTTTGCCAGGAGGCAATGCGGATAGCCGTCCGGACCCCTGGCCGAGCCGGATGACGGCTGTCCGTCGAGCCTCGAGCGGGTACTCGCGCGCCACGCAGCTCCTGCAGGGTTTTCGGCTCCTCGAGCGAGGGGTGAAAATTCTGCGGCTCGAATTCAGCTCACGCTCGAAGTGCTTTCATCAGTGGGCTCAGCTCATCAGAACCCCAATGTGCGGAGGGCATGGCCGGGTTC
>CAVYSY010000033.1:0-586292 GCA_963771175.1 uncultured delta proteobacterium | reverse complement strand
CACGTATCCGCCCCAGACGAAGTGTATGGGCGCCTGCACGCTCGGGGGGCGAGCTTCAGCGCTGCGCTATTTCTCCGCGGGCGGCCTCACCCTCCGGGCGTGCCTCCTTCAGGAGTGGGGCGCCACCGCGGCCTTCACCCAGCGCAGGATGCTCGCCTCGTCGAGGTCCGCGGCGCTGCGCACCTTGAGGTGGCGCATGGTCTTCCCGGTGCCCTCGAGCTTTCCTCCCGTGTAGCCGACTTATGAGGTGTGTCCACAAAACCGGGGCAGGCCTCAAGTCGGCCACGCTCGTGGCGTTCTCCCAGCTTCGCCATTGAGCCGCTGCGCTGCTGCGCGCCGGTGACTCCTCCCTACGGCCGCAGGACCGCAACCTCGCCGTCGAAGCCGCCCTCGTCGAGCCTCGAGGTGTGCAACGCGTCCGGTCCCGCGTGAAGGACGAGGTCCTCGCCGTCGAGCACGCCGTTCTGGTTGGCGTCCGCATAGAAGGTCCCGATGTGACCATACTGCCGGGCGCCCGCGTACCTCACCGCGAGCAGGTCGCCGGGCCTCACGTCGCGTCCAATCTCCACGCGCCGCGTCGGCTCGCCCTTCGCGAGCGTCACGTGAATCGAATTCGGAAGCTCCTTCACCAGCGCGGCCACGTTGTAGTCGCGCTCCAAGCGTCCGGCCCCTCCACCTGAAGCGCGCCGCCATCAGGACATCCGCGCAGTCGACTCCGATGTAGTGGAAGCTTTGGCGGGTACCGAGCCGAAGAGCCCCGGCATGTTGAAGAACGAAGTCACGTAACCGAGGTATCCATCGCCGTCGCGAATCGAGAGTTGAAAGACCCGGGGCGACAGTCCTCGGTAGTCGCCCGAGTCGATTCCCGCGGAAACTCTCCAGCGTTCTGCCGCCCTCGTCGACCTCCGCCTGAAGCCAGAAGGTACCCACGTCTGACCGGTAGTGTGGGCTCTCCGTCGGATGTGGTGACAGCGCTGCGTTCCCTCCGCCGCGGACCACGCTCCCATCCGGTCCCACCGGCGAGATTTCCCACTGGTCCCGCAAGGCGGAAAGCTCCTCGCGCAGGTATGAAATCCTGGCCCATCCCACCCATTGGTAGGGCTTCGGCTCCCAGGGATGGTTCGCGTTCTTGTAAGAGCGTGAGATATCCGCGTAGATGCGGAACCAGCGGACGCTTGCGTTCGGACGCGGGCGAACGCGCAGCCTTACCGGTTGACCCTTGAGCGGACTGGCGGCGCGCTCGTGGCTCCAGTCCCCTTCCCCAAAATGCGTGACTCGATGAGGACGTCGTCAGCCCGTGCGGGAGCGGACACGCCGAGCATCACCATTGAGCACAGCCACAGAAGTCGCATCCAAAGCTTAGGCCCGAGCTCAGCGGCCGTTGAGCCCCAGCAGGGTCTTGCCGAGGAAGTCCCGGATGACCGCGGGAGACCAGGCCGATCAGCGGGCCGCTCATTGCATCCCGCAGGTAGCGCTCGATGGGGCGGCTGCGCAGGTAGCCCGAGCCTCCCGCCAGCTCCAGGGCGGAGGTGGCGATGGCTACCGCCGCCTCGTTGGCCACGACCTTGGCCTGCATCGGAGCACGGGGAAGTCCGGCTCGCGACGGTCCGTGGCGATGGCCGAGCGCTGGGCCAGGGACCGGGCCGCTTCCAGGCGGATGCTCATGTCCGCCACCGCGAACTGTATCCACTGCATTCCCGCGATGGGGCGGTTCTCCGGGGCAGCCTGCGCTCTCTCGCGTACTCAATGGCGAAGGCCATGGCCGCCTCGGCGATCCCAGGGAGATCCACGGCAGCCCCGCGGCGATGGGATTGGGCTGGGTGGGATCCAACGCCAGTCGCCGGGACTCCGGCAGCAGCGTGTCCTGGAAGTGCAGGAGCTGGCTCCGGGTGGCCCGCATGCCCATCGTGTCCCAGATGTCCTCCACCCGGATGGACTCGTCCTTGTCGATGAGGAAGAAGGCGGGCTGCCCATCACAGACGGCGTTGGTGAGCAGGTATCGGGCGTGCTCGCAGCCACAGACGAACCGCTTGGCTCCGGACAGGCGCCAGCCTCCCTCCACGCGGCGGGCCTCCTGGCGCGGCATGAGGAACATGTTGCCGCTGGTGGGCTCGGACAGGGCGTTGCCGACGAATTCCAGCACGCCGGCGGAACTCGGTCGCGAAGACGGCCACCTGCGCCGGGTCCGGCAGCGCCAGGAAGCTGGTGCCCGAGCCCTGGTGCATCAGCCAGACCGTCCCGAACGAGGCGTTTCCCCGGGACAGGATGCTGACGATCCGACCGAAGGTCTGCCACGAGGCGCCCTCCAGCAGCGCCGTGTTCAACGGGGAGCGGGTGATGAGCTCGGCCCCTCCTCGGGGAACGACGTCTCCCGGTCATGTCTCGCGGCGTGCTCCGCCAGCACGACCTGAATTCGCTCCGCTTCAGCCAAGAAGTCCGCATCCGTCATGGGGCTCGACTCCACAGTCCTGGGATTTCAGGCAGTCTAGCCCAGGACTCGTAGGGGACGAGGAGAAGACCTCGATGTACTCGAAGAGCTCCAGCCGGGCCTGCTCGTGCGTGGCGAAGTCAGTGTTGTGGAGCGGGGTGAGGGTGCCGGCGGGGCCGAGCAGCAGCGTCATCGACGGCGGATTGAGCGACGGTCGATGATGCCCCTGGGGGCACGGACGTCCTCACGCAGGAGGCGCAGGCCCTCTCGCCGCCAGTTGTCGTTGCGCGGCACCATGTAGAAGTCGTTCGTCTCTCCCGCCTCGGCGATCATCCGGAGATCTCCGCCATCCGGACGGTGGAGCGGTGCCGGTCGTGCTCAGGAGTGATTCGGGTTGGCGTCGCGGCCGGACATGATCCCCACCTCGGCGTCGCCGCAGGTCTCGCTGCGGGCGGTTTGGAGACGTCGGCGCAATCTAACCTCACGTTCGCGCCCTGCTTCACCAGGTCGGTGAGGCGAGTCGCACGTTTCCGTTTGGGGGAACAGGGGAGCCACGCGCTCCATGCCGTCCACGCGTGGCTCCCACAGTTCATGCCCGTCGCCGAAGCCCCCGCTGTCGAGACGTCGCTTCGAGAGGGCTGCTGCGTCACGCCTTGGCGGCGTTGGACGCCTCCTTCTGGGCCCCGTGCGCGCTGAGCACCACCGTGTTCGCGACGCCGCTGAAGTTGGGGACCAGGTCGGACTTCATCTTGCTCGCCAGCTCGTTGAAGTACGCGCTGAACAGGCCGAAGTAGACCTGGAGGTGAGAGAGCACGCGCTCCTCGTCCTCCTTGCTCTTCACCGTCGTCATCAGCACGTTCCACACGTCGGTCGAGTGGTCCTCGTCCACGTCGTAGCTGAGGTGTGCCTCGGCCCCACGCACCGCCTTGTCACCCAGCGAGCGCTTGACGTTCTCGTTCCAGGCGCCCTGCGTCTTGCGGGTGGTGTACTCGACGAAATACGACTTGGTGATGAGGCCACGAGGCCCCTCGTGCTCCATCGTGTAGTAGAGGTAACCCTGCAGCAGCTTGGTCGCCAGCAGCGGCTCCGTGCCGTAGACCTGCTCCTCCTCCATTCCGACGTTCTTCAGGTCCTTGAGGAAGAGCTTGTCGTGCAGCATCTCCTCCTCCATGTACTTGGCCCACTTGTGCGCGGCCACCGGATCGTTCTTGGTGAACAGGTAGATCGCCTTGCTGTCGGCGATACGCGCCAGGCGGATGCGGAGGATCGTCTCGATGGTGTGGCGCTTGAACAGCTCCACATCCACCTGATTGGAGCTGGCGAGATAACGCACCGCCGGGACGGTCTTGTAGATGGTCTCGATCATCGAATCGAGGAGCGCGTCGACCTTGGTACGGAACTCGGGATTCATGGCTTGCGACATGGTGTATCTCCTGGTTGCAGCGGGTGATGGGGGTTGGGTGCCGGGAGGTCTCACTCCCGCACCTGATTCTCGAGTGTCACGGACTTGCGATGTTCACGGCCGGGACCGCGTGCGGCGCTCAGGAGCCCACGCATCACGGTACCCAGCCAGCGCGGTGCGGCGAACAGCACGCCCGCGAGGAAATCTCCCTTGAAGAGCAGGTACGAGTGCTCACCCCGATGGGGAATCTTGAAGCTGAGGAGATTCCCTCCCATCCGGAAGCCGCTGAAAGCCTGACGCACATGGGGCCGGAAATAGCCGAGGTACTTGCGGTAGGACGTGAGCCAGAACAGATGCAGGCCGGCGTAGGAGAGCAGCGCCGGGGTGAGCCGGTTGACGCCCGGGGAGGTATCCACCAGCAGTCGCCCCCACTCGAGGTAGTCGGTGTTCCAGCCTCTCTCCAACCAGCGGGAGAGCTCCGGCTCGGGCACGTACCGCAGCGTCTCGTAGGGGTAGCGGGTGGCACGGAGGGTGGCCACCACCTGCTCCCCCCGCCAGACCGCGAAGACGAAGGAGTTGGCGTCGTAGGAGTCGGTCCCGTCCTCGGAGAGTTCCCGGAGCAGGTAGGGCAGCTTCGCCTGGTACACCCGGAGGCGCATCTGGCCCACCGCCGCGAGCTCCTCTGGACTCTTCACCCACCCGAAGCGCAGCTTCTCCGTGCGGGGCTTCTGCACCACGAAGTTGGCCAATCCCTGCAAGAGTGCATGGACCCACCGCTCCCGGCGGCTCTCACCCTGGCGTACGGGTGCAACGGCTCGCGGCGGCGGGTGACCGCCCTCTGAAGGCAACACCTCTCCCGTGACCGCTTCGAGCGAAGCGGCCAGATGTTTTGTCTGACTCACGTTGTTCCCCTCAGGGCAGGTCGGTGCCCTGCCTCTGGCGAGTGCGCTCCATTTGAAAATCCTGGCGGCTCAGGCCGTTTCCGCTGCCCGCTCCAGCGGCTCGTAGACGAGCCCGAGCCGCTGCTTCCATGCCGCCCGCTTCGCGGCGGGCGTCTTCTCCAGTGGCACCAGGGAGATCCGCTCCCCCTCGTGGAGTTGGATGAAGGGGTGCAGCTTGTAACCCATCACCCGGCCGCGGTTGGCTCCCCGGGTCCCCACGTGCACCTCGAGCAGGGAGATGAGCTTCACCGCCCAGGCCACGCCCAGGCCGCAGAAGTTGCCCAGGCTGTAGGCGCAGATCCCATCCTCGAACCACTCCATCGGCTGGAGCACATGCGGGTGACAGCCGACGATCAGCTTGAAGTTGCGCGTGTTGAGCTGCCGTGCCAGCTCACGGGTGGCGCGGTGCGGGAAGTGCTGGAACTCGTATTCCCAGTGAGGGAAGGCCACCACCAGGTCCAGGTTGTGGCGCCGCTTCAGCTCCTCCGCGTCCAGTCCCTCCAGGTGCGTGTTCCGCCACACTCCCGGATCCGCACGCGGCGGCTCGATGTTCATCCAGTGCGTCCACGCCACCACCCCCACCGCCATGCCCTCCACCTCCACCCGCACCACCGGCGACACGCCTCCATTCCACAAACCGAGCGGCTGGATTCCCAGCTCGGCGAAGCGCTCCTGGGTGGAGAGGTAGCCGGCCTCGCCCTGATCGAAGGTGTGGTTGTTGGCCACCGAGAGCATGAGCCGCCCCGGCTTCACCCCGAACTGCTCCACGATTCCCCGCAGGTATTCGTGCGACATGTTGAACACGAACCCGTGACGGCTCTCCCGGCTGAGCGGGCGGTGCATCACCGGCGCCTCACAGTTGCCAATCACCAGGTCCGCGCCAGAGAGCAACTCGGAGATGGCCGGATCCACGCGGGAGATCCGGTCCCCGTGCAGGGACATGATGTCTCCGAGGAAGATCAACCGCAGCGGTTTGTCCCGCGGGTCGGACGCGAAGGTGTGCTCGAGCGGGCGCCGTCCGAGGCCGGTACGGTTCCAGACGGAGGGGCGGTAGAAGTAGAGCGGCCACCGGATGGTGTAATGCCAGGGATAGGGGGATGGCATGCTCGATCATCCATGGGCCGGCGCGGTCGCGCCGGAGGCTCTCGAGTGGAGGGCCAGAGGGAACAGGGTGAAGGAAAGCAGCCCATAGAGGGCGAAGGAGGCCGCGATGGCCCCGGCGGCGAACCCGGCGGGCCAATCGGCCCAGACGGCCAGCCCCACTCCGGGCAACGCAATCAATGTCACGCGGGAGAAGCCGAACATCAGCCCCCACTCCGCCAGGGCCAGCGTCTGGTAGGCATAGTTATACATGAGGCCGAGCGCGTAGAGGGGGTAGGTCAGCGCCACCACCCGGAAGTAGTCCCCGCCCGCGACCATCACCGCCCGCTCCGCTCGGAAGAGGGAGAACCACGCCTCCGGAAGGACGAACAACGGCAGCGCCGCCACGCCCACCAACCCGGCCGCGAGTCCCCCCGCGGTGCGAACCACACGGCGGAAGCCCTCGAGGTTGCCGGCTCCCAATTCCTCTCCACCCAGCGTCACCACCGCGCTCCCCAGCCCATAGAGGGTGAGGATGAGCACGTACTCGAACCGGCTGGCCAGCCCGTAGCCCGCCACCGCTTCCGTCCCGAAATGGGCCCAGCAGACGGTGAGCAGCATGTATGTGACGTTATTCACCACGTAGGTGAGGATGGTGGGCATTGCGATCCGGATGATCTCCCGTGCGGCTTCCCATTCCCATCGCAGCCGCGAGGGGCGGATGGAGAGACGGGACCGTCCCGTCATGACCCAGGCGCCAATCAGGCTCGAGGCCACGAAGCCCAGCACCGTGGCCCAACCCGCGCCCTTCAGTCCGAGTGCCGGGAGCGGCCCCAGCCCGAACATCAGCACCGGGGCCGACACCGCGTTCACCCCTCCGCCCACCAGCATCATCACCGTGGGGACCACCAGGTTGCGCTCGGAGCGCAGCATGTTGGTCACGGTGAGCGAGAAACCCAGGATGGGACTGCCCAGGAAGAGCGGCAGGGAGAAGTCCAGCGCGGCCTTCACCAGCGCCGGCTCCGGGCTCGCCCTCCGGAGAATGCTCTCACCCAGTAGGAGGTAGAGCACCGAGAAACAGACAGCCACGAGCAGGCCCAGCCCGAGGCAGGTGCCCACGCAGGCCTGGGCCTCTTCCACTCCGCCCCTCCCGAGCCGCCGTGAGATGACCGCGGAGATTCCAATGCCAATCCCTCCCCCCAGTGCGGTGAGCAGGATCATATATACGGGAAAGACAAGCGTGGCTCCGGCGAGCTCCGTCGTCCCGAGGCGGGCGATGAAGTATGTATCGACTACCAGGAACAAACCCGACAACAACATCACCACGGTGGCCGGAACGGCGAAGCGGACCAGCGCACCGATGGATTGAAATCTGCTCATCGATACACCCCCACCTCGCCGTATGACGGCTGCTCAGGACCGTGCTGCACTGGTATCGGCGGTCACCACCGCAGGTGATGACTCCATTGCTTGCTCCAAGTGGTGGCCACGTGTGCCACCACGGAGCATGGCGTCTGTTCTTGGACTGAACATTTGTATAGCACGTCGCGCCTCGCCGCGTCAATGCGAGTTCCCGTTCCTGAGATGTCAAAGAGCTGGAGCCGGGCTCGTGGCGAACGTTTTGACTCAAAGAATTTTCAGGGAAAATTTTCGACAGTGTCACGAGCGCGAGAGGCGGTGTGTCAGGAGTACCGATCGTGGCCTGGTGGAGCCCGCATCCACTAGAGGAGCGGCCATGGACAAGACATTGATGATGGCTCGGGGAGCTCGACCGTCTGCCAGCGGCGGTGAAGGCCAGCGAGAAGGCGCCGCTGGAGCTGCCTTCGGAGGGGATGGGAGCCGAGCAGGCCTTCAATCTCTTCCTGGCGCGACATGGAAGGGCGATGGGAGGCAGCACGGGTCCCCGCTATTTCGGCTTCGTGCAGGGGGGGCTCCACCCCGGCCTCCCGGCGGGGGACTGGATGGCGAGCGCGCTGGATCTGAACCCGTTCAGCCCGGGGAGCTCCGCCGCGCCGCAGGTGGAGCTGGAGACGCTGAAGCTGCTGCGCCAGCTCCTGGGCCTGCCCGAGAGCTTCTTCGGCAGCTTCGTCTCGGGCGCCACCCTGTCGAACTTCGTCGGGTTGGCCAGCGCGAGACAGTGGGTGGCCCGGCGGCGCGGTGTGGACGTGGCGCAGGACGGCCTGTACGGGATGAAGCCGATTCCCGTCCTGAGCGCCGTTCCCCACTCGAGCACGCTCAAGGCCCTGTCCATGCTCGGCATGGGACGCGGCTGCCTGGTGAAGGTGCCCTGCCTCCCGGGCCGGGAGTCCGTGGACCTCGACGCGCTCCGGGCCCGCCTGGAAGGACTCGGGGGAGAGCCGTGCATCGTCGTGGCGAGTGCCGGCACGGTGAATACCGGGGACTATGATGACCTGGAGGCGATCGGCCGGCTCAAGGAGCGCCATCCCTTCTGGCTTCACATCGACGGCGCCTTTGGAGGATTCGCGGCGTGCTCGCCCGAGCTCGCGCATCTGACCCGCGGCCTGGAGCTGGCGGACTCCCTCACCGTCGATGCGCACAAGTGGCTGAACGTGCCGTATGACTCGGCCCTGCAGTTCACCCGCCACCCGGAGCTGCTGCACGAGGTCTTCCGGAACGGCGCCGCCTACCTCGACGTGAGACAGGGCATGCCGTCCTTCGCGGACATGGGGCCGGAGAACTCCCGCCGCTTCCGGGCACTCCCCGCGTGGCTCACCCTCATGGCCTACGGGCGCACGGGGTACCGGGACATCATCGAGCGCAATTGCCAGCTCGCGCGCCTGCTGGGTTCGCGCATCGAGGGCTCCGAGGCCTTCAGGTTGCTGGCTCCCGTGCGCCTCAACATCGCCTGTTTCACCTTGCGGCGGCCGGAGCGTGGGCCCTCCCTGGAGGAGGTCCGGGCGTTTCTGGACCGGCTTCGGGATGACGGCCGGGTGTTCCTCACTCCGACCGTCTACGACGGGGTGCACGGCATCCGGGCTGCCATCTCCAACTGGAGGACCACGGAGCGGGACATCGACATCGCCTGGTCCGCCATGACGGAGAAGTCCTCCTCCGCCCGATAGGGGGGCCTGGAGCACGGCACGAAAGCGGGCTGCGCGGCGGCCTCGGCGGAGACACGCATCGCGGCGGCGAGATGGATGCGATCGGGGAGGTGGCCTGGGAGCGCCCGGCAGCTCGCGCACCGACGCCTCCACGGGCTGCTTGCCCATCTCGGCGAGATACAACTGCTCAAGGATGTCCATCGGTGGCTCTCCGGTCAGCGAGTGATGTGGCTCATGCCCGGAGCGCGAAAGATTCTCCCGAGCCCAAGTCCCCGGAGCGCGGAGCGCCCGAGCGTTGTGTTCCGAGTGATGGTGTCGAGCCTTGTACAAAACCGGTCTGACATTGGCTTTCGTACGAGACCCCGCGCACGAAGTGCCACTCAGACATACCTACCTCGCACAGGTGCCAGCACTGCTCTACGTGCAAGGCCTGTCAGGTGGCGGGCCGTGGCATTGGAGTATAGGGCGAATGGGGGCTCTTATGTCGGGGCTGAGCCCGCTCGGATCCTCCCGCGCGGGTGGTCTTCTCGCTACGATCGGCGGATGCTCCGCGCCTTGCTCGTTCCGATCCTCGTCGCTCTCGCCGTTCCCGCGTTCGCCCAGGACGACGCGAGTGACCGCATCACCTCGTTCGAATCGCAAGTGACCGTGGCGCCCGACGCCCCCGATCGAGGTGACGGAGACACTGCTTCAGCGTCGTCGGCGCGATGATAGAGCACGGGATCGAGCGGGACATCCCGACGATGGAGACCGAATGGGGGCTGCGGCGGACGCTGGGCTTCGAGCTGATCTCGGTGCGGCGCGACGGGGCTCCGGAGGCGGTCACCCAAGACTGGTCATCGGGGCGTGCGGCTGCGGATCGGCAGCGCGGACGCGACCGTGGAGGCGGGCGCCCACACCTGGGAGTATCCGCTACCGGCTCACCGGCGTGCTGCATGCGCGCGACGCCCTCGATGAGCTGAACTGGGACGTGACCGGCAACGAGTGGGCGTTTCCCATCGAGCGCGCGCGCTTCGTCCTGCGCCTGCCCGGGCCGGTGGCCGAGGAGGCGCTCCCGGTGGAGGCGTGGACCGGGGACGGCGGGGCGTCGGGCGCCGATTTCACCGGTGTCTCGCGGGGGCGAGGCGCCCGTGGAGGTCCTCTCCACGCGGCGCTTCGAGCCGGGCGAGGGGCTCACCGTGCGGGGTGCGCTGGCCGGCCGGGCTGGTGGCGCGATTGGGCGAGCGCGAGGCGCTCGATTCCGGCGTGCGCCCACAGACAACCAGGGCGAGCTGCTCCTCGTCGGTGCGCTGCTGCTCGCCCTGCTCGTGCACCTGCTCGTCTGGTGGAGGGTGGGGGCGTGACCCCGTCGGGCGCGAGCTTCCGGCCCGGCAGGAGCCGCCCGAGGAGCTGTCGCCGGGCGCCGTGCGCTACCTCACCCAGATGGGGTTCGACGAGTCCTGCTTCACCGCCGCCCTGCTGGGGCTCGCCTCGAAGGGGCTCGTGCGCATCGAGGAGGGCTCCGGAGACTTCCGGCTCATGCGCATGGAGCGGGAGGCGCGGGGCACGCTGGGACGGGACGAGCGGACGTTGCTGCGGAAACTCTTCTCCCGGGCAACTCGGTGGAGGTCTCGCGGGAGGGGCGGGCGGTGCTGCAGGCCGCGCTGGAGGCGCTCGAGGGCGATTTCGAAGCTCGCCCACGCGGGCCGGCATTTCCGCTCGAACGGCAAGTACCTGGTTCCCGGCACCCTGGTGGCCGTGGCGGCGTACGTGGCCGCGCTCATCGTCGGCTGGGGCGGTGGCCTCGCGGCCGTGGGGATCTTCCTCCCGCGTGGCTCTCGGGCTGGACCGTGGGGTGGGCTTTTTTGCTCCTCTCGGCGTGGTCCGGGTGGAAGGCGGTGGTGGGCGGCCGGTGGAGCGAGTTTCCTGAAGGCGCTCGTGAGCTCGATCATGGCGGTGCCGTTCGCGGGGGCGGGGAGGCGGTGGTGCTCGGAATGCTGGGGTCACAAGTGAGCCCGGTGGCGGCGGCGTACCTGGCGCTGACGATTGCGATGATGGTCACCTCCCTGTTCCTGCTGCGGCAGCGCTCGCCCGAGGGTCGCTGGCTCCTCGACGAAATCGAGGCCTACGGCGTGCTCCTCCGGGAGGGGTCGACCTCTGCCGCGAGGACGCGAACGCGCGGCACCTCGCCTATGCGGTCGCCCTGGGGCTGGGAGACCGGTTCGCGGAGCGGCTCGAAATCGCGGCCGGGGAGGCGTTCGTGCCCACTGGTACGAGGGGGCTCATTGCTCCTGCTGCTTCCGGGTGACGAGCTTCGCCAACGAGTTCGCCTCGGGTCTGGCCACCGCCACCGCGACCAGCTCCCGGTCCTCCGGCGGCTTCAGCTCGAGTTCCTCTGGCGGCTTCAGCGGGGGCGGATCGGGCGGCGGCGGCGGTCGGGCGCGGCTGGTAGGGGCGACCGGCCCATCGGGCCATTGCCGGGTAGTCGGCGCGCTCGCCCGATGGCCGCGGGAGGGGTCTATCCATCAACCCGCTGCCGATGCTCGTAGGCGTGCCCGAGCCGGGTCACCTCATCCGATACCGACTTCAGCATCAGGGATGCCTGCTGGGTCGAGTCGAGCCGGCTGACCGTCTCTTCCATGATGACGGAGAGCTGCCGGATGGCGGTGAAGATCTGCGAGACGCCCTCGTTTTGCTGGCGGACGGTGGCGGAGATCTGCCGGACGCTGGTGGTGCTCTGCTGGACCATGTCGGACACCTCGCGGAAGTTCTCGCCGGAGCGCTTGATCCGCTGCATGCCGTCCTCGAGCTGCTGGGCCCCCTGCTCGCCCATGACCACCGCGTCGTTGATGGCGAGGGTGATCTCCTCGAGGATGTCGCGGATGCGGCCCGTCGCCTGGAGCGACTGATCGGCCATGCCACGGATCTCCCGGGCGACCACGGCGAAGCCCTTGCCGTGCTCTCCGGAGCGGACGGCCTCGATGGAGGCGTTGAGCGCCAGCATGTTGGAGCGATCCGCGATGCCTTTCACCGTCGTGGTGATGAGGCCGATCTGCCGCGTGCTGTCCCCCAGCCGGGACACCTTGTCGCGCATCCCATCCACGAAGTGGCGGATGGTGTCGAGTCCCTCGATGCTCTGTTGCAGGGCCTTCTCGCCGGAGTGACCCAGCTCCTCCACCCGCGCGGCCACCGTCAGCACGGCCTCGGCCTTCTGGGAGGCCGTCTCCGAGGTCTGCTTGATCTCCTCGGAGGTTACCTGCGCCTCCTGGAGGGCGGTGGCCTGGTGGGTGAGGCTCTGCCGCTGATGCTCGATCGCGCTGCTCAGGCTGGTGCCCGCCTCGGACAGGCGGTTGACCGAGGACTGCAACGTGCGGGGAATCTCCCGGAGCTTGACGAGCACGGACTTCATGCCGTCCGCCATGTCCCCGGCCTCGTCGGTGGAGACCCACTCCGGTGCCTTGGGCATCCCGCTGGCCAGCGCCTCGATGGCCTCGCGCACCGTGTGCATGGCCCGCGATTGCCGCCACACCTGCAAGCCCACCACCAGCGTGGGGAAGATGAAGACGAGCGCGAAGATGCCCAGGAACGGCAGGCCCAGCTCCTGCACGAGCGCCCCCGAGGCCTGACGCATCTGCTCGGCCATGAGCGTGGCGCCTTGTGCCTCGAACTTCTCGACGAACTGCTCCTGGACGCGGCTGACCTTGATGACCACCACCACCCCGGCCAGGAAGAGCGTGGCCATCAACGCGCTGGCCACCGCGTACGGCTGGTACCAGGACTGGCGGGGCCAGAAGTAGCCGCTCCCGGTGGCGTGCCTGCCGCCCAGGCGCTCCTGCTCCGCCAGGGCGTGCTTCATCGTCCAGTGCTCGATGATGGGCACGACGGGGAAGGTCAGCAGCACGCCGAAGGCCGTGGCGATGGCCGTGACGGGAATGACCGCCTGGAGGCTCTGTCCCGTCATCAGGCAGACGCCGAGCATGAAACAGGCCCCGGCATGGAACCAGGTGAGTTGCACGCAGAAGAAGGCGATGCGCAAGGGCAGCTTGAGGATGCGCTCGAGCCGGCCCCCCTTCTCATCCGTGGGCCGGAGCGCGAACGTGCTCCGCACCAGGTAGCGGAGCACCAGGAAGAGCACCAGGCTGGCGTTGAACACCACCACCAGGGCCAGCATGACCTTGACGGCGAGTACGTCCTCGGGCCGCTCCAGTCCCACGAACAGGCTCGCCGCGTAGGTGGAGAATGGCGTGAGGGGGATGTTCGACCCGAGCAGCAACAACAGGATGCGTCTCGTGAGTGCTGCCTGTTGCTTCCCGTCCACCATGTCCACCTGGTTCACCTGCCGAGTCACCCGTACCCTCCTTACGGTGCGCCCAATCCAGCCCACCCGCAGTGCGTGCCGGGAGTGTCATGGGGGCCGGGGGCAGTCAACCCATCCAGTCAGGTAGATGGGGTTTCATTTCCCGCAGTGCCGTAAAAGTCCTCTGGCACTGGGGAGGGAAATGTGAGAGCAGGGGTCACAGGGTGAGTCTGAAACCACACCCCCGAGAGGGTTCGAGATGACCAGTTCCTTCGTGCCTCGCTCCCGCCTCAGCGTTGACGAGACGATGAGCGCGCTGGGCGTGGCGTCCACGGGTCCCACGGACGTGGGAGTTCGTGGCAAACACTTCGAGGTCACGCGGACGCTGAAGAACGAATATTCCGCCGAGGAGTTCAAGCTCTTCCCCCAGGCCTCGCAGGCGCGGGTCTTCGAGCTGTGCAACAGGCTGATGCCCGAGCTGGCGGAGTGGTGTGAGCGGTTTCCGGCCATCGCGACCTCGCGGGTGCAGTCCACCGCGCTGACGGGGGCGGTCGCCGCCATTCCGGGGTCGACCCTCGCGCAGAACGTGCTGCTCACCAAGGTGGGTCTCCTCACCTTCGCCATCGACGACATCGCGGATGGGGAGTTGGGTGAGCTCACGGAGGACGAGCGCCTGTGGATGATGGACCGCTACCTGCTGACGGTGGAGTCACCTGACACCGAGCGCTGGGAGGCGGCGCGCGGCGAGGCGGAGTGCATCGGGGCTGCCCTGAGGGAGCTGACGCTGGAACTGATGGCCGCTCCGGGCGCGCTGCGCTTCGGCTGGCTCTGGCGGGAGCACTTCCGGCGGATGTGCGCGGGCCATCAGGTGGAGCTGTGCACCAAGCGCCTGTTCCAGAGCCAGCGGATGCTGCCGGACTTCGAGGACTACCTCCAGGCGGGGCAGTGGACCATCTCCCTGCCCATGTGGGCCGCGGCCGTGCTCGTGGTGCTCGCCCCCGAGGTCGAGCACGAGCTCTCGGAGGATCCGCTGATCGAGGACATCCTGCGCGAGCTGGGGCTGTTGGTGCGCTGGACGAACGACATCCGCAGCTTCGACCGGGAGTCGCGCGAGGGGAAGAGCAACGCGCTCACCCTGTTGATGCGGCTGGGGATGAGCGAGGCCGAGGCGGAGTTCGAGGCCGCGAGGCGCTCGGGCGTGCACCTGCGCGAGCTGGAGTCCCTCACGGCGATGCTGCCCTCGTGCCTCGAGGAGTGGGGCAGGTCCGTGGTCCGCACGGGACGCTTCTGCCGCAACGTCTATCTGAAGCAGGAGTTCCACCACTGGCAGTCGTAGGGAACGAAGCCCCCGGGAGGCATTGCCTCCCAGGGGTCCGCTCAGCTCAGGGCGAGTTCGACGTCAGCGCGCTCAGTAGGAGCCCTTGAGCGAGACGCCGGAGTACGTGCTGTAGCCGCGCAGCATCACGTGGATGCGAGTGGCCGCGGTCTTCGCGGCGATGCTGCACGTCTCGGCGTTGCCGGACTTGTACGGACGGCAGTCGTACGAGGACGTGGTCGGCTGGGAACCCGCCTTCACGTACAGGTCCGCGTCACCCGTGCCGCCGCTGATGGTGAACGTGGACGCCTTGCTGGCCGGCACGTCCAGGTAGTAGTAGGCCACGGAGCTCGAGGCACCCGACAGGCCCGTCTTCGCCACACCATTGGTCAGCGGGGTGGAGGCCACCACGACGCCCACGCCCACCGCCTGCCAGGCCGCCGTCACGGACGCGACTTCCGCCGTGGTGTAGCCGAGGGCCGTCGCGGCCTGCTCGGAGTACGTCTTCGCCTGGGCGAAGGTGGTGGAGGCCGTCATGTAGTCCGTGTTGGCCTTGTAGAAGACGGCGCCGGCCTTCGCCACGCCGATGCCCGTCACGCTGATGGTGCTCTTGCCGCGCGGGTGCGTGCCACCCTTGGACAGCAGGGTGAAGGCCAGGTTGGCGATGCCCGAGCTGTAGTGCACGTCAGAGCTGCCGCTGCTGCTCGTCCAGTAGTCGAGCGAGCTGCCGTCCGCGGCCGGGTCGTACATGTAGCGGAGCGCGTCACCCGAGGTGGCCGGGGTCCAGATGTCGTCGCCGACCATGAACACCGCGTTGGTGGTGGCCCAGGTGCCCGAGGCGTAGCTCTCGCAGTAGGCGCCGAAGATGTCGCTCATCGCCTCGTTGAGGCCGCCGGACTCACCCGAGTAGGTGAGGTTGGACTCGCGCTCCGTCACCGCGTGGGTGAGCTCGTGCGTGGTCACGTCCGCGGACAGACCGAGCATGCCCGAGTTCACGCCGTCGCCATCGCCGTACACCATCTGGGTGCCGTCCCAGTAGGCGTTCACGTAGTTGCTGCTGTAGTGCACCGTGCTGATGAGCGTGGCGCCCGCGTTGTCGAACGAGTCGCGGCCGAAGTTGTTCTTGTAGCAGTTGTACGTGCCACCCAGCTTGTCGTAGTTGCCGTCGACGTGGGCGTCGCCCGTGGCCGCGCCGCCCTCGGAGCGCTTGAGCGTACCCGGAGTGGAGGAGCCGTTGTTGGCGCTGTACACCTTGCGGTTGAGTGCGGTGTGGATCTTCGAGTTGCGCTCCAGCAGCGAGCCGTTCAGCGCGCTCACGTAGACGAGATCGCGGATGGGCATGTCCTCACCCTCGCCCGTCACCGTCACCTCGTAGGCCAGCTTCAGCCGGTTGTCCTGGCTGGAGCGGATGTACACCAGGCGGGTCCCCTCGGACGCGAGGTGACGGCCCGAGGTGCCGTTCAGCGCGGCGACGACGGCGGCCTCGGCGGAGATGGTCGCCTTGGCGGGGACGAGCTCCCCGTCGCGCGCCGTACCGTTGGCGGCGGTGATGACTCCGTCGGCGGCCACGTGGACGATGAGTTCCTCGTTCACCACCGGCAGGCCGTTCTTCGTCTGGCCATAGCGGATGTGGGTGATGCCCTGCTCGTCCACCTTGGAGCGCTTGGCCACCAGGTCGGAGGCCTGCAGGCGGAACACGGCGGCGATGCCGGGCAGCGCCTGGCTCACGCCACCGTGCGCGTCACCGGCCGCGAGGCCCTTCACGGAGCCGCTGACGGTGCCGAGGTTGCCGCGGATCATGAAGGGGAAGTCCTTCGAGTCCGCGCCAGCAATCTCGGCGGAGGGCAGCGCCGCGAGCGCGGCCTGCACGTCACCGAGCGAGTCGGCGTCCTCGAACTTCTGGGCACCCTCGGGGAGTTGGGAGTTGTCGACCTCGCACGCGGCGAGGGGAAGGGCGAACAACGCAGCAGTAAGGAAACGAGTACGCATCACGGGGGGAATACCTTCCTGTCCGACCGACGGCGATGTGCCGTTGGATGCCGGGATGTGAAGCAGGAAACAGGCCAACCTATAAAGCGTTGGAATTCCTGCCCTCGTTCACCTTCCCGGCGTTCGCACTGGAGCAGGGATGTCACATCCCGCCCGGCCCTGAATGTACCCAGGCTTTACATCCACTCCGCCCAACCCGTTGATTCCAGACGAAGTCACCGCGCCTCAGCGGGGTGTCTTGTCTTGCGACAGATTCCACGGGGTCTGTGTATGGATTGACCCCGGGTCAGATGTTTGGTCCTAAAGTATTACAAAGTAAGATGATGATATTACGAAGTATGACGAAGACAGGCAAGCTGGGCCCGGCCACAACGCTGCTTACTCCGTCAACCCCAGACTCGAACCCGGTCGTCCCGATTCCGAGCCTCTCCAGCACCACCCCGTATTATTACCAGAGCCTTGGAAGAAGAGAGATTGCCAAAGTCTTGGAAGAAAAGAGAGTCGTTGGCATGCTGATGCTACCGAGAAAGGGCCTCGTAACGAATGCCCGTGAGCTCTTCGGAGACTTCCCAGAGGCGTTTGGCGACGTCCATGTCCTGGGCGGAGGCCTTGAGCTTCGCTGGCGCAGGCGAGCCCTTCATTTCGCGGAACCCGTCGGGTCCATAGAACCCTCCGCCCTGCACGTCGGGTGTTGTGGCGGCGTAGAGCGTGGGGAGGGCGCCGCCCTGGGCGGACTGACCCCAGAGCGTGTTCATGATGGAAATCATTGTGTCGACGAGATGATCCATCAAACCAAAGCGCCCGAGGTTGCGGCGATTGGTGCCGATGTTCGTTTTCGCCACGCCCGGATGCACCGCGACGCTGAGCAGCTTCTTGCCTGCGGCGTCGACCCTGCGCTGCAGCTCCCGGGCAAACAGCAGGTTGGCGAGCTTGGTCTGGTTGTAGGGGCGCTGCGACGTGTAGCCACGCTCCATCTGCAGGTCATCCCAATCGAAAGAGCCCTGGGCGTGCATCATGCTCGACACGGTGACGACACGGGGCCTTGGCGCCGCCAGGAGCAGGGGCAGCAAGAGTCCGGTCAACGTGAAGTGGCCGAGGTGGCCGATGCCGAAGGTCAGCTCGTAGCCGTCGGCGGAAGTGCGGCGGGTGCTCAAGGGCTGGATTCCGGCGTTGTTGATCAGCAGGTCCAGCGGTTTTCCCTCGGCCAGAAGACTGGCGGAGAAGGTCTTCACCGCATTCTGACTGCTCAGATCCAACGGCAGGAAATCGACCCGCGCATCGGCCTTCAGGGCCCGGATCTTCTGCAGGGCTTCCCGGGCCGCGACTTCGTTGCGATCCGCGATGAGCACTTCGGCGCCCGCCTGGGCCAGTGCCCGGGCAGCCTCGTACCCGATGCCGCTGGCGCCACCGGTGACGAGCGCGCGCTTGCCGGTGAGATCGGGGATGTCTTTTTCGCTCCAGGGGGCCATGGGTTCCTCGTTTCTGGGTCAGCCGTCACATCGTCAGCCACATCCGACTGCTACCGCGCGGGAGCCTGGGCCTCCTCCTGGATGAGGGGGCAGTGGGTTCCGCTGAAGATGGTGGCGACGCAGCGGTTGCAGTGGGTGCACTTCGACTGGGTGCCGCGGTCGGCCCTGATCTTGTTGATCAGATCGGGTTCGCGCAGCAGGGCACGGCCCATGGCGACGAACTCGAAGCCCTCGCTCATCGCGGTGTCCATCGCGGCCGCATCGGTGATGCCGCCGAGCAGGATGAGTGGCATGTGGAGCTCGGCGCGGAACTGGCGCGCCAGCTCGAGGAAGTAGGTGCGCTCGTAGGGGTAGCTCTTGAAGAGGAACCCGCCGAAGACCCGCAGGCCCAGGTTGAGCAGCGGACCCTGGCTGTCGGCCATCTCCTTGATCGGCACGTCGCCTCTGAAGAGGTACATCGGGTTCTTCAGGGATGAGCCGCCGGTCAGTTCGAGGGCGTCGAGGTGACCGTCGGCCTCGAGCATCTTCGCGAAGGGGAGCGACTCGTTCGTCGTGAAACCGCCCTCGACGCCGTCGTCCATGTTCACCTTGGCAAGCACCGCGAGCTTGTTCCCGACCCGTTCCCGGATGGCCTCCGCGATGAGACGTGCGAAGCGTGCCCGGTTCTCGAGGCTGCCGCCCCACGAGTCGGTGCGGCGGTTGATCGCGGGGCTGAGGAATGAGCTCAGGAGGTAGTTGTGGCCGAAGTGCACCTCGACCGCGTCGAAGCCAACCTCGTGGGCGTGCCAGGCCGCATCGGCGTGCGCGGCGATGATGCGCTTGATGTCGTCCTCGTCGGCGGCCTTGACGAAGGCCATCGCCTGGGGGCTGAACATGCGGGTGGGCGAGAGCGCGGTCATCTTCGTCGAGGCCGCGTTGGCGACGGGGCCGGCGTGGCCGATCTGGGCCGAGACCTTCGCGCCGGTCTTGTGCACGGCATCCGTCAGCTTCCGCAGGCCGGGCAATGCTTCAGGCCGCCAGTAGATCTGGTTGAGCTCGGTACGGCCCTCGGGCGCGACGGCGCAGTACGCGACGGTCGTCATGCCGACGCCGCCCTCGCCGACGGCGACGTGGAAGTCGATGAGCTCGTCGCTGACGAGAGCGCCCGGTGCCTTGCCCTCGAAGGTGGCCGACTTGATGACGCGGTTTCGCAGGGTCACCGGGCCGAGCTGGGCAGGGGAGAGGGCGTCCGGGGTGGGCTGCGTTCTGGGGGTCGTCATCATCGTCTCCCGGGCTTGAGCCACACAGACCACGGGGTTTCCGGGCTGCGTTGACAGGGAGAATATACTTCCATCATGAAAGTATCTAGGGGATGTATTCTGCCTGTCCTCGACGACGAGCCGTGAAAGGAGACTGGAGATGGCGCGACGAGTCGATCCGATAGCCCCGTCCAAGCGGGTGAAGGCCGGGAGGGTGCGGCCCTTCGACTCCCCGCTGCTGACGTCGCTGGTGCGCGTCGTCACCCACTGGACCTCCCTCGCCACCCAGGCCGCCGTGGCATCGGATGCCGGCCTCACCATCGACCCGGCCGACGTGTCTGTTCTGTTCACCCTGGGCCAGAGCGGGCCGGTGCGCCCGAGCCTGCTCGCCCAGAAGCTGCGGGTGTCGCCGCCGACCGTGAGCAGGACCGTCGCGCGGCTGGTCGATGGCGGTCTGGTGCATCGTGTGGCGGATCCCCAGGATGCGCGGGCCTCGATGATCGTGCTGACCGTGGAGGGCGTCGCCGTGGCCGAGCGCCTCTTCGAACAGGGTGACAAGATGATCGCCCGTCTCCTCGAGGGCTGGGATGCCACCGAGGTCGCCGTGCTCACCTCATTGCTCGAACGTTTCGCCGATCGCGTCGACAAGCCGTAGGCGCCTGTCGCCGCCCTCTGGCGCTGGTACGCCCACGGCGAGCTCAAGTCCAAGGGCTCCTCGCCATGCACCGCCCCTCTCCATGCGCCAGAACCTTTGGATTCAAATCAAAAAAACACCAAACGCCCTTCAGGGCCTGCCTGCTCCACGAGCAACCACCTGGTAACTTTCTCTTCTGGTTGCTTCGTATATTCTGGGCACTTGGTTTGGGGGCCGCTCCGAGACCCGGACAGCCGCACCCCGCCCTTATCTGAGGAGACGATACATGCGGATTTCTCGCAGCATTGGCCTGATGACGCTCGCTCTGACGCTCGGCACCGCGCACGCCGCCCACGCCCAGGGCAAGGCAGAGGAGAAGAAGGCCGAGGCTCCCGCCCACGCCCAGGGCAAGGCAGAGGAGAAGAAGGCCGAGGCTCCCGCCGGCGACAAGGCCAAGGCAGAGGAGAAGAAGGCCGAGGCTCCCGCCGGCGACAAGGCCAAGGGCGAGGAGATGAAGGCCACGGCGCTGTCGAAGCAGGACGCGAAGAAGGCCGCCCAGGCCGCGAAGAAGGCCGCCCAGGCCGCCGAGCGCGCCTCGAAGAAGGCCGAGGCCGACGCGGCGAAGGCGGCGAAGCTCGCCGAGTCCGCGAAGAAGAAGGCCGACGAGACGGAGGCGAAGGCCGCTGAGTCCGAGGCCAACGCCGCGAAGCTGTCCACCGATGCTGGCGCCGAGACCGACGCGGGCAAGAAGAAGAAGGCCGAGGCCGCCGCCAAGGCCGCTCAGAAGAAGGCCGAGGCCGCGAGGAAGGCTGCCGAGAAGGCCAAGGCCGAGAGCGGCAAGAAGCAGGAGGCGCTCGCCAAGGCCGAGGCGGCCAAGGCCGCCGGGCTGAAGACGTCCGAGGAGGCCAAGGCCGCCGCCTCGCAGGCCATCGCCGCCGAGGCCAGCGCGCAGTAACGCCCTGTTCGCTCCGCCAGCAGCTCCCTCATGCGCGTGCGGAGGAGGGCCCCAGGTTCTTCGGAACCAGGGGCCCTTTTCTTTTTCATCGACCGAGCTTCGCCGCGAGAGCGGCCAGGCTCCTGTCGAGCTGCTCGTCCGAGGTGGTCGTGTCGACGACGAGCGTCTCGGGCTGCTCGGCATCCGTGAGGGGCTCCTGGGTGACGAGCTGATGCTCGAGCACGGCGAGCGTGGCCTCGGAAGGATCGGCCCTCGAGGTGCTCCGCGTTTCGAGCCGCCGGCGCAGCGTCGCCTCCTCCGCCGTGCACGAGACGATCGCGAAAGGCACCCGCCGGCTGGCGGCGATGCGCCTGAACAGCTCACGTTGGTCCCGGCGCAGGAACGTGGCGTCGATCACCGCGAGATAGCCCGCATCGAGAATCGCTCCCGCGAGCTCGGCGAGGCGCTCATAGGTGCGGCGGCTCACCTCACGACCATACAGGCCCGCTTCGAGCGCGCTTCCCGTGGATGCATTCCACTCCAGACCGTGGAGCCGCTTGCGCTCGAGGTCCGAGCGCACGCGGATGGCGCCGGCACGCTCGACGAGCCGCAGCGCCGTGAAGCTCTTCCCCGACGCCGACACCCCGTGCATGAGGACGAGCCCGGGGCGGCCTGGCGCGCTCGACGTCTCCGCGAGGCGCAGGTAGTCGTGATACTCCGCGTCGGCGCGCGTGCGGCCGTGCGGGTCGAGTCCTGGCTGGTGCTCGCGGATGCAGGCGATCTTGGCCCGCACCATGGCGCGATACACGAGGTAGAAGGGCAGCACGGCGAGCCCTTCGTAGTCGCCGGTCGCGGCGAGGTATGCGTCGAGGAACCGGTGCGCGAGCGCGTGATGGCCGTGGTCGAGGAGGTCCATGACCAGGAAGGCGATCTCGCTCATCACGTCGCTCCAGCGCAGGTCCGCGTTGAACTCGATGCAGTCGAACGCGACGGCCCGTCCCTCCACCAGCACGAGGTTGCCGAGGTGCAGGTCCCCGTGGCACTCGCGCACGCGCCCGGCCGCGCGCCGTGCCGCGAAGGTCTCGTGCAATCGCGCGTACGTCCGTTCGGTCCAGTGGCGCAGGCGCTCGAGGGCCTCGCGCTCGTGCACCGCCTCGACCAACTCCTCGAGCTGCGAGAAGTTCTGCTCCGCGAGAGCGAAGAGCTGCTCGGGGTGGCCGTAGGGCAGGGGGCCCTCCGCGAAGGGGGCCCTCGCATGGAACCCGGCGAGATCGGACGCGAGCGCCTCGAGGTGCGCGGGGGTCAAGGCCCCGCGCGCCGCCACCCGGTCGAGCAGGTTGTCCTGTTCGAAGCGCCACATCTTCACCGCGTATTCGATCGCGGGCTCCGCGCCGAGGAGCGGGTCGTCGTGCGTACCACCGATGGGGATGACATCGATGTAGAGCATCGGCGCGGTGCGGCGGTTGAGCAGGAGCTCCGCCTCACAGGCCACCCGGCGCTTCTCGAGCGTGCTGAAGTCGAGGAAGCCGAGGTCGAGTGGCTTCTTCAGCTTGTACGCATGCTCGCCGGCCAGCAGAACGAGAGAGATATGCGTCTCGAGCACCTCGACGCGGTCGACGGGATGGGCGTAGCGACGTGGGTCGCGGAGCGCGGTGACGAGTCGCTCGAGTGGAGGAGCCTCCGACATGGGCGGGCGTGTCCTGGATGGAGGTGGAAACGGCGTCCAGAGCCGGACGCGGGCCGAGAGGTTAACCGACTCCCGGAGGTCCGGCCCGGGACTCCGCCCCGAGCCCGCCGGCAACGTGCACTAGCGCTCAGCGCGCCTTCGCCACCTTGTTGTTGACGCCCGTGCGGCTCACCTTGGGCTTCTTGCCGCCCACGCCCTTCTTCCAGAGCACCTCGTTGCCGCTGCCCACCACGGTGATGGTGCCGACGGCCTCCACCTTCACCTTGTTGGAGGCGCCGCTCACGCTCACGCTCTTGCACTCACCCGTCAGCGTGATCTCGTTCTCGCTGCCGCTGATGTCTACCTCCGTCTTCGGCGAGCAGCGGTGCGTCTCGGTGTTGCCCGTGCTGGAGATCTCAAGCTGCGCGCCGGCCGTCTCCTCCCCGTCCTGTTCGTCCTCGTCCTGCGCCTCCACCTCGGTGTCCCGCGCCTCCACCACGGTGCCACCCGTCCGGGTGTCCACGCCGGACCCGTCGGCCTTCACCGACGTGTTGCCCGTCTTCACCTCGACGCTTCCGTCCTTGCCCACTTTCACGGACGTGCCGCCCTGCGCCGCTCCCATGGTCGGAACCAGCAGGAGACTCGCGACCACACCCGACAGCACCGTTCCTCGAATGAACTTCGACATGGCATTCCTCCCCCAGGACGAGAGCCTGGGACATGTGTCACGAAGGCCGGAGTCGGCCTCCGCCGAGGACGCAATCAACATGCCCCAGCCGTCAAATGCAACAGGGTGGCGGGAGCGCGAGCACGAGGCGGAGACCCTCACTCCGCCCCCCTTCGACACCTCCAGCACCGCCATCGGTATGAGGCTCAACCATCACGACGCGGGCCCGCCGCCCCGGCGCTCAGGGGCGCTCCATCGAGAGCTTCGACGAGCCCGGTGGCCGATCCCCATGGGCATGGGTCATCTCGATGTTCATGCCCATGAAGAAGCCACCACTCAGTCACGGGACGAAGCTGATGCTCACCGGGGCCCTCCTCGTGTGCATCGTGGGCGGCATGGTGCTCTACAAGGTCCGGGCGCTGGGGTACTCGCTGCGAGACACCCTGCCGCTGACGAGCTACCACGTCACCTACGCGCTGGAGTTCGACGGGCATGGAGAGGACGTCCGGGTGAGGACGTTCCTTCCCGCCTCGGATACGCACCAGCAGATCAGCCAGGAAGAGAACCAGGCTCCGGGGCTCCACTTCGACCAGCGCCTGGAGGGCATGAACCGGCAGGCCACGTGGACGGGCGCCAACGTGCCGGACGGGACTCCCGTCCGCTACAGCTTCAAGGTGCTGCCCTCCGCGCTCCAGTTCCGCATCCCTTCTGGGCTTTCCGTGCCGGAGACCTACCCCGCGTCGGTCTCCTCCTTCCTGCGGCCGGAGAAGGAGATCCAGGTCGACGCCCCGGAGATCGCCGCCGCCCTGGCGCGGATCGGCGCCGACCGGGGCACCGTGCTGGAGCGGCTGCGGCGCATCTACGACCTGACCTCCGGGCTCACGCCGAGCGCCCTTCAAGGGCACGACGGACGCGCTCACCGCGCTGCGGCTCGGCGAGGCCAGCTGCAACGGCAAGAGCCGGCTCTTCGTGGCGCTGGCGCGCGCGGCGGGCATCCCGGCGCGGCTGGTCGGCGGGCTCATCCTGGAGCCGGGCACGAAGAAGACCTCGCACCAGTGGGTCGAGGCCTACGTCGCCGGGCACTGGGTGCCGTTCTGCCCGACCAACAACCACTTCGCGGAGCTGCCCGAGCGCTACCTCACCCTCTACTACGGCGACGAGGCCCTCTTCCGCCACACCTCCGACATCAACTTCGACTACCGCTTCGAGGTCACGTCCCAGCTCGTGCCCTCGCCCAAGGCGAAGGCCTCGTTCAAGCTCTTCAACGTGTGGGCGCTCTTCGAGCGGATGGGGCTGTCTTTCTCGCTGCTGCGCACCATCCTCATGCTGCCGATCGGCGCGCTGGTCGTCGTCCTGTTCCGCAACGTGATCGGGCTGCCCACCTTCGGCACCTTCCTGCCCGCGCTGATCGCCGCGGCGCGCCGGCGAGACCGGGGCGCTCTGGGGCGTCGTCGGGGTGCTCATCGTCGTGGTGGTGGTCGCGCTGGTGCGCTGGGCGATCCAGCGGCTGGAGCTGCTCCACTCTCCGACGCTGGCCATCCTGCTGCGCGGTCGTCACCCTGACCCTGCTCGGCACCAGCCTGCTGGCCGAGCACGTCGGGCTGATGGCGCTGGCGCACGTCACGTTCTTTCCCATCGCCGTGCTGGCCATCACCGCCGAGCGCTTCTACCTCTCCCTCACCGAGCAGGGCACGACGACGGCCATCAAGGAGCTGGGCGGCACGCTCTTCGTCATGCTCGCCTGCTACGTGGTGATGAACTCGCTGGCGCTGCAGGTGCTGGTCATCGGCTTCCCGGAGATCCTGCTGCTGGTGGTGGCCGCCAACGTCTACCTGGGGCGCTGGGTGGGCGTGCGGCTGCTGGAGTACCGGCGCTTCCGGCGCCTGCTCTTCCAGGGGAGCCCGTCATGAAGTGGCTCTCCCGCTTGCGTGAGTCCCTCGCCCAGCTCCAGGCCCGGCGCGAGGAACTGGTGGGCATCAACCAGCGCAACGTCATGCTCGTGTACCCGAACAACCCGCGCCGGGACTTCCCGCTCGCGGACGACAAGCTCCTGGCCAAGGAGCGGTTCGCGGCGGCCGGGGTGCCCGCACCGGAGACGCTGGCGGTCTGCGATGGGCTCTACGCGGTCCCCTCCACCGTGGAGGCGCTCCTGGAGAAGGAGCACTTCGTCGTCAAGCCCGCCAGCGGCGGCGGGGGGCAGGGCATCCTCGTGGTCGGCGAGCGCCTGGAGCCCGGGGTGTGGCGCAAGGCGGGCGGGGCGACGATCACCTCGTCCCAGCTCCAGCGGCACCTGGCGGACATCGTCTTCGGCGTCTACTCGAAGAGCCTCGAGGATCGCGCCTTCGTCGAGCGGCGCATCGTGCCGCACGCGTTCTTCCAGACCCTGTGGGCGGATGGGCTCTGCGACATCCGCGTCATCACCCTCCACGCCCAGCCGGTGATGTCGATGATCCGTGTCCCCACCGCCGAGTCCGGCGGCCGCGCCAACCTGCACCAGGGGGGGCTGGGCATCGCCCTCGAGCTGGAGACGGGGCGGACCCACCGCGCCCTCCACCATGGGATGCCTATCGAGCGCCACCCCGAGTCGGGGACGCCCCTGCTGGGCCTGCAGGTGCCGGACTGGGAGCGCGTCCTCGAGGTGGCGCGGGGCGCGGCGGGCGCGGTGCCGCTCGGGTACCTGGGCGTGGACATCGTGCTCGATCAGGAGCGGGGCCCGCTCGTGCTGGAGATCAACGCTCGCCCGGGGCTGGAGATCCAGAACGTCCATGGCTCCGGGCTCGGCAAGGCACTGCGGAGGCTCTCGGCATGAACCGGCTGGTACTGGACAGGCTCTGGCCACTGCTGGTGGGGCTGGTCGCGCTCGTGGCCGGCGCCCTCGCGCTGGAGGAGTACGCGCGGCAGCGAGGAAACCAGACGGTGGTCATCGAGATCCGCAAAGAGGATGCCCTGGCCTCGGGAGAGCGGGACGACGACGGGGCTCCTGCGGCCGGGGACGCCTCGGAGGCGGCGGAGGCCTTCCCACCGCTGGACGAGACCCACGCCCGCGCGAGGCTGGCGGCGCTCCGGGCCGACTTCGATGAGGCGCTGCGGCTGTTCGCCCAGGTCGTCTCCGCGCACCCGGACTCGGCACCCCTCCGCGGGGAGGTGGGTGCGTGGCTGCTCGCCGCCCGCCGGCCTCAGGAGTCCCTGCCCCACCTCGAGCGCGCCACGGCGCTCAAGCCCGAGGTCCCGCGGTTCTCGCTCGACCTGGCGAGGGCCCGGAGCGCCACGGGAGATGTCGCGGGCGCCGAGAAGGAGCTCCGCGCGCTGCTGGAGCGCCGGCCCTCGTATCGCGCGGCGCGCATGACGCTGGGGAGCATCCTCCACAAGCGGGGCGCTCTCGCGGAGGCCATCGCGGAGCTGAAGACCGCCGCCGCCTCGGGAGGCAACGAGGAGCGCGCGAGCGCCCTGGTGTCCCTGGGCGCGGCCTACCTCGCGGCCAGGCAGCGGGAGGAGGCTACCCATGCCTTCGAGCAGGCCATCCTCTTCGCGCCCGCCCGGGTCGAGGTCCGGCTGGGCACTGCCCGCGCCTATCTGGAGAGCGGACAGAAGGAAGACCTGGATCGCGCGATGGTGATGTTGCAGCGCACGGCGGAGCTCGCCCCGGACCTGGCCACCGTCCACAGCGCGCTCGGGCGGGCGTACGAGCGCCAGGGCGACAATCCGGCCGCGGTGGCCGCCTACGAGCGGGCGCTCCAGCTCGACCCGGGCTACCGCTACGTGCGCCGACGTCTGATCCGCATCGCGCTGGAGCGGCGGGACTTCACCCGGGCGCGCCTCGAGGCGGAGCGTCTGCTTCAGGATGCGCCCGACGTGCCCGAGCACCACTTCCTCGCCGCGCTCGTGGCGGATCGGGACGATCGCGCGGATCAGGCACGTCAGCACTATCGGGAGGCCATCTCCCGCGCGAAGGGGAACTACCCGGAGGCCTGGCTGAACCTCGGGCTGCTGGAGAAGAGCGAGGGCCATCCGGACAAGGCGCAGCAAGCCTACGAAGAGGCGCTGAAGCTGCGCCCCGACTACCGCGCCGCGTACAACAACCTGGGCGGGCTCCATGCCGACGCCGGGCGGCTGGTCGAGGCCCAGGCGGCGTACCGCAAGGCCATCGAGCTGGACGCCTCCTACGCCTCGGCCTGGTACAACCTGGGAGAGCTGTTCTCCCGCCAGGGGAAGTACGCGGACGCCATCCCCGCCTACCAGGGGGCGCTGAAGGCGCGCCCCAGCTATACGCGGGCGATGCTGAACCTGGGCGTGGCCCATGTCCGCTCAGGTCAGCGCGCGGAGGCGCTGGCCACCTACCGGAAGCTGGTCACCCTGGCCCCCCGGTACGCCTCGGCCTGGTACAACCTGGGGCTCGCGCTCGAGGCGGAGGGCAAGCGCACGGAGGCCCTCGAGGCGCTGCGCCAGGCACTCACCGTCGACAGTGAGCACCTCCTCAGCCAGCGCAAGCTCGGAGAGCTCGAGCTGCTGGAGGGCCACCTGGCCGAGTCCCGGCGTGCCTACGAGGACCTGCTGGATCTGCGGCCAGGGGATCTGGGCGCGCGCATCGCCCTGGCGGAGATCCTTGGGCGGCAGGGGGATGGGGAGGGTTGCCGCCAACGGGCCCAGGCGTTGCGCGCCGAGGCCCCCACCGACGAGCGCCTCCAGGGACTCCTGGGCAAGTGCGCCACGGTCTCTGCCCAGGCTACTCCTCCTTGAACTTTTCCAGGGCCGGATCGCAGCAAGCAATGACAGGAGTATCGACAATGCCAATCCCCCGCTTTTCTTCCCTCTCCCTCGCTCCTTGGAGAGGCTTCGCGCTCCTTCTCGTCTGCAGCGGCCTGCTCATGTCAGTGGCCGCCTGCGGAGGGGACACGAGCCCCATTGCCCCGGGCTCTCCAAGCCCCATCGACCCGAGCGCTCCGGACGAGGTGCTCTTCCAGGAGGGGCTCACCGCGTACAACATCCCCGACTACGCGACGGCCCAGGCGAAGTTGGACGAGCTGGTGCAGAAGTTCCCGGACTCTCCCCGTCGAGACAATGCCGCCTATCTCGCGGGGCGCTGCCGGTACGAGCTGGTGGACTACAACGGGGCCATCACCACGCTGATGCAGATGCGGGAACTCTACCCCACGTCTCCCTTCTTCCACTCGGCGGCGTACTTCACCGGGCGCTCGCGGTACCAGCTCAACGACTTCACGGGCGCGAAAGCGGACTTCCAGGCCGCGCTCCAGGCGGCTCCCCAAGGTGTGTTCGCGGACAATGCCCAGTACTTCCTGGGACGCTGCCTCTACGAGCTCGGGGACCTGCCGGGCGCCGCGACCGAGCTGACGAAGGCGGAGACGGCCTTCCCGAGCAGCAGCTACGTGGACAACGTCCGCTACTACCTGGGGCGCAGCTACTTCGATCGAAAGGACTACGCCTCGGCCGTCGGTCCCTTCCAGCGCGTCTTCCAGACGGCGGGCTCCATCTACGCCGATGACGCGCAGTACTACGTGGGGCGGTGCCACTACGGCCTGACGCAGCTCCCCGATGCACTGACCGACTTCAAGGGCGTGGTCACCACCTATTCGACGAGCCAGTACGCGGACAATGCCCTCTATTACGAGGTTCGCATCTACGCCGATCAGGGCAACTGCGCCTCGGCCAACTCGACCTACACCGAGCTGCAGACGAAGTTCCCCGCGAGCCCGTACCTCACGCAGGCCCAGTCCTACAAAGCGGGCAAGGGCTGCTAGGCGCAGGAGTCTGCGGATGACGCGGTGGCTGCTGGCTCTCGTGGCGGTGCTCCTGCTCACCCCTTCCCAGGGGCAAGCCCAGGAGATTCGCGCCCCGCTGTCTCCGGAAGTGCAGCCCGAGGACGGGCAGGAGCCTCCTGCCTCGTCCTCGGGCAACGGGGAGCAGAAGCGAAAGAAGAAGAAGAAAAAGAAGGCCGCTGCGCCTGCCCCGGCCGATGTGCCTTCTCAAACGCCCGGCGCCTCGGACGAGTCCGCCCGCGCGGGCGCTCCCGAGGCGCCGCCCCCCGAGGCCGACGAGCCCGGCGACCCGGATGAGGTGCCTGGCGGGCCTGGGCTCGGCGTCCGACTCAGGGCCAACCTCTCCGCGGGGGCCTTCCAGGGCTTGCAGGTCCGCAAGGATAGGGGAGCGCTCATCGTCGCGGAGGTCGCCGCCATTTCCACGGCTCGGTACGGGGACCTCCTCCTGCGGCTCCCGCTCCGCCTCTCGCACCGTCAGACGTTGGGGGCCTCGTTGTCAGAGACCCTGGGGAACGGCGGCCTCGAGCTGACGTGGAAGCAGAGCCGCCGCTTGAAGGTCTCGGTGGAAGGCGGGCTCTCCGGGTTCTGGCGGCCCGGCTGGCCGGACTTGTACCAGCCCCTGGCCGGCGGCGGCTTCGCGCCGACCTCGCGCGCGAGCCACCTGGACCAACGGTTGGGAGTGGAGCTCGTGGGCACTCCCATTCGGCGCCACCGCCTCCGCCTGAGCTACCGCTACGTGCTCGCGGACTACGCGGCGGACCCGACCTTCGAGCCCATCGAGGAGCCGATGCACCTGACGCCCCTGGACCACACGGAGCATGCGCTGGAGCTGGGCTGGCGCTATGTGGGCAAGGGCTTTCGGTTGATGGCGGGAGTCCGTGGGTTCGCCCGCCAGGACTCGTTCCTCTTCGGCCGTGATGCAGGTACGGGGCAGACGCACGCGGGGCCCGGGGGGCTTCCGCCCAATCCGCTGCAGTCCTTCCTCGGGGGAGAGCCCTCCCTGGGGGGGAAGCTCTGGCTGTTCCAGAGGCGCCTCGAGGTGGAGGCGGGCTATGGCTTCGAGCTCGTCGAGGATCGATTTCAGGGCTACTACTCCTATACCGGGCACCACCCGGAGCTGCGGGTGGCGTACTCGCCGATGGAGCGGGTGTCGCTCCAGGCCACCGCCGAGGTCTGGCTGCGGCGCTACGGGGAGAACAGCTATGTGGAGGGCCCTGGCCACCCGCCGCTGACCTTCGGAGATCGCCGTGTTGATCGGCGCGGCGTCGTGGGGGGGGAGCTGCGCTTCGCGCTTCGGCCGGAGCTGTCGGTGAAGCTGGAGGGGCGGTGGGTGGTGAGCAAGACGAACTTCCCGAGCTACGTCCCCGGGAGCTTCCCGCGCAGCCGCGCCTACGACGTCGACTGGAACTACAAGAACTGGCTGGCGCTGGCCGGGCTCGAGTACCGCCGCTGAGAACCTGCCCACCTGAGCGGCGGGCCGGGCTGGGGCTCGCGGCGCGCCCGCTCAGAAGCGGAAACCAGCAGCCAGCCCCGTGCCCTGCGGTGACAGCATCGGCACCACCATGAACAGGGGTCCGCTCTTCGCTGGCGCTCCGTTCCGGGATGCGCGGTGGTGGACCACCCACTGGCCGATGGCGTACCCCATGGCCGCGCCCCAGATGACATCGGAGAGGAAGTGGTAGTCATCCGTGACGATGGTGGTCGCGAAGACGAGCCCGAAGGCGTGCAGCGCCAGCGTGAGTGGCAGGTTGTCCAGATAAGCCGTCGCCACGCCCATCATCGCGTAGAGGCTGGACACGTGGCCCGAGGGCGTGCCCGCCGGGAAGAGCTTCAGCGACGCGGTGGGTCCGAAGACGCGGCCGAGCCCCTCGCCATTCCTCGGCCCCTCGCGGCCCAGCAGCAGCTTGAAGGTGAGGTGGAAGGCCTGCGTCACCGCGAAGGCCTCGATCGTCAGCGACACCAGTTGCACGGCTCGCGCGTCATCCTTCAGCAGCCCCCAGGCGAGAACACCCGCCATCGTGCCCCAGAGCCCCGCGTGGACGAGCACGTCCCCCATCGGCGTCCAGATCTTGAAGCGATCCGGCCCGAGCGCCTCGTGGAGGGAGTCCTGGAGGCGCGCATCCAGCGGATGGTCGAGCGGGAGCATCAACACGCCCGTCGCGAGCGTCACCAGGGAGAAGGTCGCCCAGTCGGGTGCCTCCCAGCGCGCCATTCCCGCCGGGATGGCGACGAGATCGGCGAGCACCCGCAGGGGAAGGACCTTGTTCCCATAACGGAACTCGTCACCGAGAAAGAGCCCGGGCTGGACCCTGCCGCCCGGCGCGTGCGGAGGGGACGGAATCGAGGCGCCGCCCGGGCCGCCGCTCCCCTCATTGTCCGGCACCTGCGCCGATTCGTCGCGGGGCTCCTCTTCCACGGGTTGTGCATGCGCCAGGGGGGCCAGCAACAGGAGCAGGACCGCACAGAAACCAGTGTGCCAGGACAGCATGGGCCTTCGTGAAGCACTCAAAGTGAATACCTCTCGTGCTGTCCGTTGTTCGCGCCCGAATAGCGCCGAGCGCGGCACGGACTCGGGTCTCCCCCCGGCCAGGGAAGCATCCTGGTTCAACACATGTTGATATCCAGGTGCGGCGCTTCCTACGAACGACATGACAAGATGTCAACACGCGTTGAAGTGGAGAGAGGGTGGTCCCGATGACGTCGCGTAGGAGCCGGGGGGCCCGGAGTCCGAAGACCGGAAGAGGGCAGAGGGGTCGTCCCTCGGGTTCACCGCCCAACCGCGAGGCCATCCTGGCCGCGGCACGGGCGCAGTTCACCGAGCACGGGTATGACAGCGCCACCATTCGGGGCATCGCCGCCCAGGCCGGTGTCGACCCGGCGCTGGTGCTGCACTACTTCAAGTCGAAGGATCGGCTCTTCGCCGTGGCGATGGAACTGGCGATCGTTCCCGCCGAGGTCCTCCCGGAGCTGATCGCGGGGGGAGTCGCCGGCCTCGGGGAACGAATCCTCCGGCTCATGCTCGCCTCCTGGGAGAAGTCCATGCACCCGGTCAACCCGATGGTGGCGCTGCTGCGCTCGGCGGGCGGGCACGAGGCCGCAGTCCGGATGATGCGTGAGTTCATCACCCGGCAGGTGTCCGGTCGCGTCGCCACGGCGCTCGGGCTTTCCCAGCCGCAGCTGCGAGCCGCCCTCGTCGGCTCCCACCTCATCGGTCTGGCGATGACCCGCTTCGTCCTGTGCATCGAGCCCCTCGCCAGTGCCGATACCGAGGTGCTCGTGGGCTGCTGCGCCCCCACCCTGCAGCGCTACCTCACCGACCCCCTCCCCGGCGACACCTGAAGCCGGTGCACCCAGGGCTCGAACGCGCGCAGCGGGAGGTGGCGAGCACTCGCCGCCGTCCGGGCTCACACGCCTGAGAGCCGGTAGCGCTCCTGCAGCAGGGCGGTCGTCAAGGCCATCATCAGCACCGGCTCCTGCGCTACCCGCTCTCGGGGCGTGAGTGTTGGCAGCCGCTCCAGCAAGGCCAGCACCTTCCCTGGCTCGAAGAAGGGTTGTGTCTTGAAGGCTCGGCTGCGCAGGACGTCTTGAACCAGTCCCTGCGCCCTCGCCGTGCCAAACAGTGTCAGGGGCGGCGCCATCAGCGGGTGCTTCTGCCTCCGGTAGACCGCTTCCGTCAGGTACGGCCTCATCGCCTCGCGCAGCACGTACTTCTCCACCGGCCCCCGAATCTTCAGCTCCATCGGCACCGCGCGCGCGAAGTCATACAGCTCGCCGTCCAGGAAGGGCAGTCGTCCCTCGACCCCGTGCGCCATCTCCATCCCGTCGCCCAGCGTCCGCAGGATGTAGTTGGCCAGAGCCAGCTTCGTCCACAGGTAGAGCGACTGCTCCACCCGGTGCCGGCCCTCGAGCTGTCCCTCCACGTCCACCCCCGCCATCAGCACCGCGTACGCGTCCCTCCCCTCGAAGCGCCGCAGGTACTCCTCCGTCAGCACCCCGTGCACCCGTCTGCCCAGCGTTCCCTTCGCCTCCAGGAAGCCCGGCACGAAACCGAGTGCCCTCCGCACCGCCTCCAGCGGCAGGGACTCGCCCTCGGGCAGTTGCACCCCCGCGGACGCCAGGTTCGTCTCCTCCAGCTTTCCCAGCCGCTCGGCCATCCGCGGCCCCGCCGCCTCCTCCAGGAGCAGGTCCCTTCGCAGATGCGGGTAGCCCGCGAACACCTCGTCCGAGCCCTCTCCCGTCAGCACCACCTTGAATCCCGCCTCGCGCACCGCCCGGCTCAGCAGGTGTTTGGCCACCAGGTGCCCGTTGATGGCCAGCCCCTCTCCTTGCGCCACCGCCTCGGGCAGGCCCTCCACCAGCGCCTCCTGCCCCACCCGCACCGGGTGCAGCACCGCTCCCACCCGCGCCGCCGTCTCCTCGGCCAGCGCCAGCTCGTCATAGCCCTCCGCCTCGAAGGCCAGCGTGAAGCAGTGGACCGGCCCCGCCACCTCCCGCGCCGCCAGCCCCACCACGGCGCTCGAGTCCAGCCCCCCGCTGAGCTGGAACGCCACCGGCACGTCCCCCCTCAGTCTCAGCCGGACTGCCTCCTCCAGCCGTTCGCGAACCCCCTCCACCCACTCCGCCTCCGTGCGCACCGGCCGCGCGCCCTCCAGGCGAGGGACGTCCAGGTCCCAGTACCGTCGCACCCGCACATGCCCGTCGACCGCCAACACCACGTGCCCGGGCGGCACCTGCCTCACTCCCGCGAACAGCGTCCGGTCCGGTGGCACGTATTGGAGGCTCGCCGCGTGGAAGAAGGCTCCCTCATCCCACGCCGCGGGCAGCCCCGCCGCCAGCAGCGCCTTCGCCTCCGAGGCCAGCCACAGCCCTCCGTCCCCTTGCGCGTAGCACAGCGGCTTGACGCCGAAGCGATCCCTCCCCGCCAGCAGCAGCCGGTTGCGCCCATCCCACAGCACGAAGGCGAACTCGCCACGCAGGTGGCGCAGGCATCCGGCTCCGTGCTCCTCGTACAGGTGCACCAGCACCTCGCTGTCCGAGCGCGTCCGGAAGCGGTGCCCACGTGACTCCAGCTCCGCCCGCAGCCGCTCGTGCCCGTACAGCTCGCCATTGACGATGGCCCGCACGGCCCCGTCCTCGCTGGAGAGCGGCTGGGCCCCGCCCTCCACGTCCACCAGCGCCAGCCGCCGGTGCCCCAGCGCCACCCGCCTGTCTCCTGATACCCACAGCCCCTCGCCGTCCGGCCCGCGGTGGCGCAACGCTCCCACCGCCCGGTGCAGCGCCTCGGCCTGTACGGGCCGTTCCTCCGAGTACCACGCCACCAGCCCGCACACGTCCGCCGCTCCTCCTCAGCCCCTGCCCGGGGCGAAGAAAACCTTGCGCTCCTCACTGCGACCCGCCGACGCGAAGAGCGCCGCGTACGCCTCCAGCGGGTGCACCTCGCCCAGCAGGTCGTCCACCTTCAACCGGCCCTCGGCCAGCAGCGCGAGCGCCTCGGAGAAGGGGCCATAGGACACCGCCTTCAGCGTCACGTCCTTGAGCACCGCCCGCGCCACCGGCAGCGCCACCGGCTCATGCCGCCGGCTCTTGAGCACCAGCGTGCCGCACGGCCGCAGCGCCTCCAGCATGTCCGCCAGCGCCTTGTCGGAGAGCTCCGTCTCGATGATGAAGTCGTACGCGTCCGCGGCCAGTCGCTCTCCGTCGAGTGGCGAGTACAGCGGCACCTCGCCCAGTCCGTGTGCGGCCAGCACCCGGCGCGTGAGCTGGGCGATGCGGTTGTCCCCGTAGATGAGGCCCCGCTGACCCGGCCGAGGACCCGCCTCCAGCACGCCCAGCGCCGCGGCCACCGGCTCCACATAGGCTCCCAGCGTGAAGGGCAACCCCGGAGGCAGCCGGTACACCGCCGAGGCCGGCACCCGCACGTACTCGGCGAAGGCCCCGTCGTGGTGCACCCCCAGCTGCGCCGGCCGCCCGCACCGCCCACCCCGTCGGCACCCGGGACAATCCCCGCACGCCAGCAACGGGTGGACCGTGACGCGCTCTCCCGGTGTCAGGTCGCGCACCGCCCGGCCCACCTCGGCCACCGTGCCGGCCAGCTCATGGCCCAGCACCAGGGGAGGGCGCACGGGCAGTCGGCCCTCGGCCACGTACACGTCCGTGCGGCACAGGCCCGCCACCGCCACCTGGATGATGACGTCATCCTCGCGCGATGCCACTGGCCGAGGTACCTCGCGCAGCACCACCGTGCGTTCGTCCTTGACCAGAGCCCGCATGCGTCCCGTCAGGGTGCGGCCACTCGGAGTGGCAACCGGCTCCCCTGGCGCCGCACCGCGCGGTCCATGCTAGCACCCGGGCCAAAACCCCGTCACCGGCGCCTGGGTCCCTTGGAGGGTTGCCTCCGTCGCGGTGGCCGCGTCAGCATGAGTCCCAACCCGCACACCGAGGTGTCCCCATGAAGCACGCCCGCTCCCGCCTTCCCCTCCTGCTCGCGGGAGTCCTGTCCGTGGGCTCCTTCTTCCACGTCTCCGCCGCGGAGCCCGAGCAGCACCCAGGCAGTGCGTCCTCCAAGGCGAAGGCCCCCGACAAGAAGGGGACGGCCAGCGAGCGCCCGCCCTCGGAGGACTTCCTCTCCGACAACGTGCGCGCCCTGCTGCGCAAGAGGATGGGGCGCCACGGGCTGGATGCGCGAGAGCTGATGTATGGCGTGACGCTGCTCCGGTACGACATGGCGCGCGCCGCCGCCCAGCGCATCGCCTCCGAGCCCCGGATCGCCCGACCCGTCCCCGGTACCGAGGACGACCTGAGCGCCGCCCTGCCCGAGAGCTTCTTCCTCCTCCAGGACGAGGTTCGCATGCGGGCCCAGGCCGTCATGACCTCCGCCGAGAGGCGCCAGGACAAGGTGCTCGCCGAGAACTATGGCCTCCTGGTGCAGACGTGCGTCGCCTGCCACTCGGCCTTCCTGAAGCGCCAGTGAGCGGAAGTACCGCGGCCATCCCTCGAGCTCCAGCCCGGCGAGATCCTGGTCACGACCGTGACCAACATCGGCTGGACGCCGCTGTTCCCACGCGCCGCGGCGGTGATCACCGATGTCGGCGCGCCGCTGTCGCACGCCGCCATCGTGGCGCGCGAGCTCGGCATCCCCGCGGTGGTCGGCTGTGGCAATGCGACGATGCGTCTGCGCACCGGTGACCGGCTCCGGGTGAACGGGGAGCGCGACACGGTGGAGGTGCTGAGCGCGGTGACCGCTGCCGCGTAGGTGCCGCGGAGGGTCAGGCCACTCAGCTCACGAGCTGCTTTTCCTTGTCAGCGGCGCCTCGGGGCTGCTTCGACGTCGCGGACGAGGTGAACTCCGGATGCTCGACCACCTCGGCAGAGGTGGTGCTCACGGCGGGAGGGCGGCCGACGCGCAGGCGGAGCAGGAGCCTGGCGCTCGGCAGGAGGAACATCACGGCGCCCACGCCCGTGAAGCCGAGCGGCGCGAGCAGGGGAGGCGCCACCGAGAAGGCCCCTTCGAAGCTCGCGAGCGTGTACTGACCCTGGAGCTCCTCGAGCAACGCGAGGGAGTGGAGGACCGTCCCCACGAGGCCGATGATGACTCCGGCTCCACCGACGAGGCGCGCCGTCCACGCGAACACCGCACGGGACCTGGGGATGCAGACGCTCGTCATCAGGACGAAGCCGATGAGGCCATAGAGCACCGGTATGGCTTGTATCCGGTTGTCGAAGTCCTTCCCTGCCCAATGGCCGATGGCGGCATCGAAGGCGAGCGCGATGAGGCCTGGGGCGAGGGCGAGGGCGACCGCCTTGCGCGAGTTGCGCCGCACCCAGAGAAGAAGTCTGCCGAACATGTGGGTCTCCAGAATGGGACAGGAGGATTCTGCCTGCGCGAGGGCCTGAAAGCACCGACCGAAGCCTGCCGGTGTGGCGGAGCCTTTCACTCGGCGGTGCCGGCCAGCTCCGCCAACTCCTGCACCGTCCGCCAGTTGCGCGCGGTGACGGGGGAGCCGACGAGACGCTCGAACACCGCCGGCGACAGCTTCGATCTCGCCACTCCCCCGGCGAAGTGAACCCAGATTGCCTCACCCGCGGCCTCGAGCCGCTCGCCCATGGTCGCGCGTTCGCGGAGCGCCGCGACGGCATCCTTCTTCGGTGGTGCCTTGGAAAGGGCCATCTGCACCAGCTGGGGCTCTTTCTCCGAAGCTTCCGGAAGCGGGTTTCCCTTCACATACGCCGACCACTGGGCGGCGGTGCGGACGAGCACGTCCACCGCGAAGCCAAAACGTTTCTCAATCGCCGTCTCGAGCCTGGCCTCCACCGCATCCGCCTTGCCGGAGGCGTTGAAGACGAGATTGCCGCTCTGGATATAGCTCCGCACGTCCTCGAAGCCGAGCTCAGCACAGAGCTCGCGGAGCTCGGCCATCGGGATCTTGCGGTTGCCGCCAACGTTGATGCCGCGCAGGAGCGCGATGAAGCAGGTCATCAGAGTTCCGGTCGTATGCTCTACGGGAGCTCCAGGACGAGCTTGCCGCGGGCGCGGTGGGACTCGCTGTGCCGGTGGGCCTCGGCCGCCTCGGCCAGCGGGTACGCCTTCTCGAGCAGGACGCGCAGCTGGCCGGAGTCGATCCACTCCGCCACCTCGCGGAGCTGGGCGGCTTCCGGCTGGGCCATGAAGGTGCGGACCGGGGGTACACCGGGAATCATGCCGAGCGCGGTGGTGAGAAACGCCTTGGGCGAGGGAATGATGGTGACCCAGGTGCCGCGCCGGGCGAGCGCCTTCTTGGAGGCGCCGTAGTCCGTCCCCACCGTGTCGAAGATGACGTCCCAGCTCCGGTTTCCGGAGGTGAAGGACTCCTGCGTGTAGTCGATGATCTCGTCCGCGCCCAGCCCACGCACCAGCTCCACGTTCCGGGTGCTACACACGCCGGTGACGTGGGCACCCAGCAGCTTCCCCAGTTGCACGGCGAAGGTGCCCACGCCGCCCGAGGCGCCAATGACGAGCAGCCGCTGGCCGGCCTTCAGCTGGCCATGGACACGCAGTGCCTGGAGCGCGGTGAGCGCGGCCACGGGCACGGCGGCCGCCTCGGTGAAGCCGAGCGTCTTCGGCTTGGGAGCGAGGCTGGACGCGCTCACGGTGGCGTACTGGGCATAGGAGCCGGGACTGCCCACGCGCAGGAAGGTGTAGACGGCGTCACCCGCGCGGAAGTCCTTCACGCCCGTGCCCACCTGGGCGACCTCTCCCGCCAGATCCAGACCGAGCTTCTTGGGGAAGCGGCTGCCGGTGAAGAGTTTGTATTTCCCGGCTCGCAGGCCGGTGTCCGCGGGATTGATGCCGGCGGCCCGCACCCGCACCAACACCTCATCCGGCGCGGGCGAGGGGACGGGCAGCTCGCCGAGGTGAAGGACGTCCGGGGGGCCATAGTTGTCGAAGAGGACTGCCTGCATCTTCTCGGGAACGCTCATGGCCGAGCATCCTAGTGTCCTTCAGCCAGATTCAAAGAAGGAGCGTCCTTGCTCGCTCGCGTCTCACACCACGACTTCGCGCCTTGGCAGCGTGAGCGGCACCGAGCCGGTCTCATCGGTGTAGCAGTAGGCGAGGTAGGCGACTGAGAGCGGCAGGGTGAGGATGACGGCGACGGCGGTCACCCCGGCCAGCGCGCCGAGCACCGCCAGGACGAGCCAGTTGAGGAAGTAGGCCGCCCAGTCGCTCCGGCGCTGGAAGATGCGGCCACTCTCCGCGAGGGCCTCGAGCGTCCTCCGGCCGTCGGCGGCCAGCATCGGCGCTTGGAACCAGTAGAGTGAGAGGAGCACGCCCGGCACGATGAAGAGGGCGAAGCCGAGGGCGATGGGAATTCCCATCGCCAGGGTGAGTCCCCAACTCTTCACGAAGTTGCCCGGCCGGTCATAGGTCGCCTGCCAGCGAACCGGCCGGCCGGTACGGGTGCACTCCAGGGTCTCCTGGAGCAGGTTGAGCGCGAACCAGGGCGCGGGAATCACGAAGAGCGCGCCCACGAGGACCACCAGTCCACCGAGCAGCAGCCCTGTTGCATTGGCCAGGAAGAAGTCCCACGTCCGCTTGAACCGTTGATCGATGTGCGTGTCCAGCATCGCCGTCGCTCCTTCGGAGATGAAACACCTCGCCCGATAGAGTCCATGGCGCCGCGATGTGACTCAACCCGAGGCCGGTTGTTCTTCCCGCGATGGGCTCGGCGCCCTGGCTGTCCTCTTCCGGACGCCCTCGGAACCACGCGGCCCCACTCCTCCAGCGATAAGCGTATTTTTCAGTTCCGATAGCTCCACCTTCCAGGGGGACTGAGCGTGGGGGGCCTCGGTCGGGAGCTCGTTGAACCTCACCAGGGGGAGGCGGACCGCCGTGAATGAAGTGACCGTGGCCGGAAGGAAGCTCCAGCACTTTCACATCGCCGCGTTCTTCCGCTCTCGAGAGGAGGAGTACGAGGTGCTCCGCCCCTATATCCAGGAGGGGATCCTCGCTGGCGAGAAGGCGGTCCACATCTGTGACCCCTGCCTGAGACATGACCATCTGAAGCACCTCGAGGGGATGGGCGTGCCCATCAGCGACTGCCAGAGAACAGGGCAGCTCGAGGTGCTGGGGTGGAATGAAGCCTACCTCAAGGATGACCGGTTCGACGGAGACACGATGATGGCGCTCCTCGAGGAGGTGGTGCGGACGAGCCGGGCCGAGGGCTTCTCGCGCGTTCGCATGATGGGCCACATGGAGTGGGTGCTCGAGGCGCAACCTGGATTGGAGCAGGTCCTCGAGTACGAAGCGCGCGTCAACCACCTGCTCAACCGGCTGAATCAGCCCGCGATCTGCATCTACGATCTCAACCGCTTCAGTGGCTCGACCCTCGTCGACGTGTTGCGGACCCACCCCTGCGCCATCGTCGAAGGCGTGCTCCGCGAGAATCCGTTCTACGTCCCGCCCGAGGAGCTCCTCGGCAGCTCCACGGTGTGCAAACCCTCCTGAGCCAGGGAGGTCATCCATTTGACCAGGGAACGGACAGTCGTGCGCCTGTCGGAACTCGCCGAACTGGGAGTGCTTGCGCTTCGCCGGCAGGTCAACGACTTGTTCGCGCTCCTCGAGCTGTCTTCCGCCTGGCAGGGCGAGGATCCCAAGGCGATCGCCGAGAGCGTCGTCGACCTCCTCGTCTCCCAACTGCGTCTCGACATCGCCCTCCTGCGCATCCACGGACTGGAGGAGGAGCTCGAGCAATGCTTTCCCGCGGAGCTGGACTGCGAGGCGCTCCTCTCCGCGGGCCGTGGTGCGAGCCTGGACTCGCCGGCGAGCTTCGAGCTGCCCCGGCCGAACACCGTCGGTCGGACCGCCATTCGCGTGGTCTCCAGTCCGCTCCCGGGTGAGCCCGGCAAGGTCCTCGTCGGCTCGTGGCGTGCGAACTTCCCCACCGCGCACGAGCGACACCTGCTCCAGTTGATCGCCAGCCAGGCCGCGCTCGCGATGCAGTCGAGCCGTGAGGCGCGCGCGCGCGGCAGGCTCGCCGAGGAGCAGGGTCGCCTCGAGCATGTGAACTCCGTGCTCGCGATGCTCCACGCCATCTCGGATGGCCTCTCCCGGACGCAGACCTGCGCGCAGGTCGCGGAGGTGATTCTCTCGCGGGGTCTGGCCGCCATGGGTGCCCACGCGGGGAGCATGTTCCTGGCCGGGGAGACCGGGACCGAGCTGCAGCTGATCCGAGCCGTGGGCTACCCCGAGACGCTCCTGCTCGGTTGCCAGCGCATTCCGGTGAGTGCCCACCTGCCACTCGTGGAGGCTTTTCGTCGGCAGAGTGGCGTCTTCTCCACCTGGATGGATGCCTCCTCGCTCACGGGCGAGCCCCGGCTGCCGACGTCGTCGCCCCAGGCCTTCGCCGCCGTCCCCCTGGTGGTCGATGGGCGGTGTCTCGGCGCGCTGGGATTCAGCTTTCCCTCGCCCCGCGGGTTCGGGGACGAGGAGCGTGCGTTCATCCAGGCCATCTCCCAGCAGGCGGCACAGGCGTGTGAGCGCGCCCGGCTGTTCGAGGCCGAGCAGCGTGCCCGGCACATGGCGGAAGCCAGGCAGTTCCGGGCGGCACTCCTGTCGGAAGCGAGCGCGAGCTTCGGCTCCTCGCTCGACTTTGGTACGGCCCTCGAGCGGGTGGCCCACCTGGTGGTGCCGCGGTTCGCCGATTGGATTGTCATGCAAGTGGCGGAACGCACTCCGTGCGGCGCCGACGAGACGAAGACGGTCGTCGTCCACCGCGACCCGGCGAGGGTCGAGAGCGCGCGAGAGCTGGGTCTCACGCTGCTCTCGATGGGGGCGAAGCCGCGGTCTCGCATCACCCACGACTCGGTCATCGCTCCCATCGAGGCCCGTGGCCAGACTCTCGGTGCCATCGTCCTGGGGTGCGAGGAGGGGGGCCGGTTCGACATCGAGGCCCTGGAGCTCGTCGAGGAGCTGGGCCTGCGTGCTGGCGTGGCGCTCGACAATGCCCTCCTCTACCAGGAGGCGCGCGAAGCGGATCGCCGCAAGGATGAGTTCCTCGCGATGCTCGGCCATGAGCTTCGCAACCCCCTGTCGCCGATCGTCACGGCCCTTCAGTTGATGGGGATGAAGGAGGGGGGCGCCTTCGAGCGCGAGCGGACGATCATCGGGCGGCAGGTCGAGCACCTCATCCGCCTCGTCGATGACCTGCTCGACGTCTCACGCATCACGCGCGGGAAGGTCCAGCTCAAGAGCGGGCGCACCGACCTCACGACCGTCCTGGCCGAGGCCGTCGAGATGGCGAGCCCCCTGCTAGAGCAGCGCTCGCATCACCTGGTGCTGCCCCAGGTGAGCGAGCCACTCATCATCGACGGGGATCCGGCCCGGCTCGCCCAGGTCCTGGCGAATCTCCTCAACAACGCCGCGAAGTACACCGATCCGGGAGGGCGCATCGTCGTCACCCTGACAGGGGAAGGGGAGCGGGCCGTGCTGCGGGTCCGGGACAACGGCGCGGGCATCGCGCCCGAGGTCCTGCCGAAAATCTTCGACATGTTCGTCCAGGAGGGTCGGTCGATCGACCGTTCTCAAGGGGGGCTCGGCCTGGGCCTGGCGATCGTTCGCAGCCTGGTCGAGCTCCATGGCGGCACCGTTTCGGTACACAGCGAGGGCCTGGGCCGTGGGAGCGAGTTCGTGGTGAGCCTGCCGCTCATCGTGCAGCGCGTCCCCGTCGGTAACGAGCACCGGAGCCATGCGCCCGAAGCGTCCGTTCGTGATGCCTCGCACTCCGCGCGACTCCTGGTCGTGGATGACAATCAGGATGCGGCCGAGCTGCTCATCGAGCTCCTGGACTCGAAGGGGTACGTCACGCGGATGGCCCTGGATGGACCCGCCGGGCTGGATGCGGCCTGCTCGTTCCGGCCGCACATCGCATTGCTGGATGTCGGCCTCCCCGTGATGGATGGCTATGAGCTGGCCGCGAGGATCCGCCAGGTCCCCGCCCTCCAAGGGATCAAGCTGGTCGCCATCACCGGTTACGGTCAGGACTCCGACCGCCGCCGCGCGCATGGGGCGGGGTTCGACGTGCACCTGGTCAAGCCCATCGAGCCCGGCCAGCTCCTTCGCATCATCCACGAGTTGGTCGATGCCCCGGAGGAAGCCGCGGTTTCGCGAGGAGGACGACGATGACGCACGACGAGTTCCTGTCCCACGTTGCCGATCGCACCGGGCTCCCTGGCCTGGAGGCGGCGGAGCGCACCGTTCGCGCGGTGCTGGAGACGCTGGGTGAGCGATTGAGCTGGCCCCTCATCCAGGCAGTGGCGGAGGACCTGCCCGCTCCGCTGGCGGCGAGCCTGCGCGGTGTGACGCCCCACCAGGACTTCAATCTCGCGGAGTTCCACGCGCGCGTCGCGAGCCGGGCGGGGGTGCGACCCGGCCTCGCGGTGGAGCACACCGGCGTCGTCTGCCAGCTCGTGGCGGAGGCACTGACCCCCGGGTCGTTGCACCGGCTCCGCGAGGCGCTGCCCGCGCCGATGAGCGTCCTCTTCACGTCGCGTGAGCCCGACGCGCCCTTCGAGCACGTCCACCTCGACCCGAGCCGCCGCACCCTGGCCGAGGGCCGGCCGGGCAGCCAGCACCCCTTATCCGAGGCCCAGCCCGAGCGGGCGCACTCTCAATCCGTGGCGCGGGCGGACAACCCGCACGGGGACACGAAGCTCTCCAGCTCCACCGGGCTCACCCAGGAGCGGGAAGAGGAGACGCTCGCGGCCGGGCATCCGGGGTCGGATCGTCCCGTGAGCGGGGAGGACTGAGGCAGGAGACTCCGGAAAGAGTCAGGTTGCGAGCCGCCATCCGCTCCTGGCAAGGTCGGTCGCCTCTCCCGACCGCCTCGAAGCTCATGTCTCTCTCCCAGCAGGCCAGGACCCGCCTCGCGCTGGCCGTCGCGGCCTTCGCCCTTCCGCTCCTCTACTTTCACCGGGCGACCTTCTCCGACAAGATCTTCGCCTCGCGCGACATCCTCCGGGTCTACTACCCGCTGAAGCAGTACTGGGTCGAGCGCGTGTCCCAGCTCCAGTTTCCGGACTGGTACCCCTACGACGGGATGGGGCAGCCGTACGCGGGCATGCTCATCTCCGGAGCCTTCCACCCCGCCAACCTGTTCTACCTGTTGCTGCCGCTCGGGGTGGCGCTCAAGGTCGTCATGCTGCTCTCCTACGTGGCCGCGCTGGGAGGCGTGTACCTCTTTGGCCGGCTGTGGGGCATGGGGCGCGGCGCAGCGCTGCTGGCGGGGCTCGCCTACGCGCTGTGCGGTTACATGGTGGGCATCAGCAACAACCTGCTCTACCTCATGGCGGCCGCCACGTTCCCCTGGGCCCTCTGGGGCGCGGAGCGCTTCCTCCGCCAGCCCTCCGCGGGCCGTGCCGCCGCCGCGGCCCTCCTGTTGTCCCTCGTGCTGCTCAGCGGAGATCCCCAGAGCTTCGCGATGTGCAATGGCATGTTGCTGGTGCTCGTGCTGCTGCGTCCGGAACGCTCCAGCATGCTGCGGGTGGCGCCACGGGCCGGGTTGCTCATCGTGCTCGGCGCGCTCCTGTCCTCGGTGCAGATCCTCTCCCTCTTCTCCACGCTGAAGAACGCATACCCCAGTGCGCCGGACATCAAGGGGGCCACCTACTTCTCGTTCCACCCCCTGCGGCTGTTCGAGCTCTTCTTCGGGGCGCTCTTCCTCGACCCGGAGTCGGGGACGGCGGCCTCGGGCAGGATGGCGGATGAGCTGTTCAAGTCGGGGATGGGGGGCTTCTGGGTCCACTCGGTGTACCTGGGGCTCCCGGCCGTGCTGCTCCTGGGCAGCGCCCTCTGGGTCCACCGGCGCAACCCACTCACCTGGAAGGTGACCGGGCTCTCGCTCTTCCTCGTGGCCCTGACGATGCCGCACCAGCTTCCGCTGTACGGGTGGCTCTACAAGTGGTTCCCGCTCTGGAGCTCCTTCCGCTACCCGGAGAAGTTGCTGCCCTACTTCCTGTTCCCGTGTGCCCTGGGTGCTGGCGCCGGGTTGGAGGCCATTCAGCGGGACTCCTCCCTGGCGCGGCGCGTGGCCCAGGCGGGTTTCGCGCTCGCGCTGCTCTGGGGGCTGCTCGGGTTGGGCGAGTGGTGGCTGCGGTGGTTCTCGGACGGGGTGGTCGCCACCCTCTGGGGCAAGGCGGATTCCGTCACCCTGGGCATGCTCCACGACAACTTCCTCCAGGCCGCTGGGGTGGGCGCGGTCACGCTTGTCCTGATGGGCGTGGTGCTGGCCCGGGTGCACTCGCCCGTGCCACGCGCGGTGGCGATCCTCGGGTTCCAGTTCGCCGTGCTCTACCTGGCCAACGAGGGCACGTATCACGTGACGTACACGGACGTGCTGGAGCAGCCCACGAGCACCGTGGAGGCCATCCTTCGGGCGGAGGCGGATGCTGGCGCCGTCCGGCCTCGGGTCTTCGGGGGACTGCGGGAGGTCGAGCCGCACTACGTGCCCGAGGGGCTCCATCCCGTGGACATCATGGCCGTCAACTTCGCCGCCGCGCTCGAGCCCGTCACGCCCGCGCTCTGGAAGCTGGAGGGCGCCGGGCCCTACCTTCCCGCTGCATCCCGGCGGTTGGTGGGCCTGCTCAACTCATTCGAAACGCTCGATGCCTGGGTGGGCCGCCTCTCCGGCCTCTACAATGTGCGCTACCTCACCCTCGAGGCGGACGTCTACAAGCGCGGCGGCTCCGGCAACCCGGAGGTCATCCTCGCCGAGGAGCCCCGTATCAATGCGGTGTTGCTCCGCAACCCCCACACGCTCCCTCGCGCCTACCTGGCCACGCCCCGCTGCGTGCCGGACGCGTCCGCCGCGCGCACCCTCGTCCTCTCGCGCTCCTTCCGTCCCGGCCAGGACGTCGCCCTGGAGTGTCCCCCGGACGCGCCGCGGGACGAGGCGCTTCCCACCGCCGGAGCACCCGGCGAGGTGCGCATCGTCCACTACGCGCCCGAGTCCGTGGAGCTCGAGGTGGAGGCTCGCGCGCCGACGGCGTTGGTGCTCAACGACCCGTATTACGACGGGTGGAGCGCGACCGTGGATGGGCAGCCCACCCCCATTCTGCCGGCCAACATCGTCGTGCGCGGAGTGCGAGTCCCCGCCGGCACCCACCGTGTCTCCTTCTCCTACCGCACTCCCGGCCTGGTGCTCGGGGCGCTCATCTCGCTCGGCACCCTGGGGCTGCTCGGGCTCGCGGTATTGCTGGAGCGCCGGAAGCGGGCCGCCGGGGTGGGGTGACCTGCCCGGGTGGCTCACATCCGCTTGGGTCTGAACCTGTCAAGGCACGGACGTTCCACCGTGGATGCTCTTGGATGGGCGGATTGCAACTCGGGAAGGACGGCGTTCCGCCGTGGCTGGCTTTGGGTGGGAGGGGTGCAATCACTTTGCGTGAATTCCGTCATGACACATATGTGAATGGCATTGGGGATTGTGGTGAGGCCCAGGAGAGATAAGACTGACAACGCTTTCCGTGGGTGACCGTAGGCCATACACAGTGAGGATGCTCATGCGATTCCAGACGATGACTTCATCCGCCGTGCTCGCGACGCTCTGCACGCTGCTCCTGTGCGGGTGCGGGGTGAGCACCCAACCGGGGGAGGTTGGCCCCGGCTCGGAGGACCAGGGAGGGGCACTGGGGGGCGCGCCGGGAGTGGACAAGGACGCGCCGGCGGCGGCGGACGAGGCGGAAGAAGGGGTCACCCTCTGCCACATCCCACCGGGCAATCCGGACAACGCGCACACCATCACCGTGGGAGCCCCAGCGGTGAAGGCCCACCTGCACCACGGCGACCACCTGGGGGCGTGCGAGGGCTCCAGCGAGCCCGACGAGGGGACGCCTCCGCCCGCCGATGCGGGGACTCCCGATGGTGGGAGCACGCAGCCCGAGCCGGACGCCGGGTCCCCGGGGCCCGTGGATGGGGGACAGAGCTGCGCCGGCAGCAGTCAGGCCTGTGGCACCGGCGTGTCGTGCTGCAGCGGGCTGGCCTGCAAGGCGGGCTTCTGCTCTCCCGTCCTCAACTGACTCGGGCAAGATTGCCGAGGTCCTCGGCGAGCGGGCCCAGGTGGATGCAGGGGCCCGCCCCTGATGAGGACGGTCAGCGCCCGAGCTGGATGTTCTCCAGGACGCCGAGCGCGTCGGGGATGAGGACGGCCGCGGAATAGTAGGTGCTGACGAGGTAGGAGGAGATGGCCTTCTCGTTGACGCCCATGTGGCGCACGGAGAGGCCGGGCTCGACCTCATCCGGGATGCCCGTCTGCCGCAGGCCGATGACGCCTTGATCTTCCTTCCCGGTCCGGAGCACGAGGATGGAGGTCGTGCGGTCGGAGGAGATGGGGATCTTGTCGCAGGGCAGCAGGGGGACTCCGCGCCAGCCGATGAACTTCTTGCCCTCCACTTCGACGACGGGCGGGTAGAGCCCGCGGCGGGTGCACTCCTGTCCAAACGCGGAGATGGTGCGCGGGTGGGCCAGGAAGAACCGCGACTTCTTGCGCCGGCTGAGCAGATCGTCCAGGTCGTCGGGCGTGGGCGGCCCGCTGCGCGCATGGATGCGCTGCTTGAGGTCGGCGTTGTGCAGCAGCCCGAAGTCGCGGTTGTTGATCATCTCGTCTTCCTGCCGCTCGCGCAGGGCCTCGATGGTCAACCGGACCTGTTCCCCCACCTGGTTCATCGGGTCGTTGAACACATCGGCGACACGGGTATGCACCTTGAGCAGGGTCTGGGCCAGGCTCAGCTCGTACTCGCGGGGCTTGAGCTCGTAGTCGACGAAGGTCCCCGGCAGCTCCGGCTCGCCCGAGTGGCCGGCGGCGAGCTCGATGGCGGCCTGTCCCGCCTTGTCCTGGGGCTTGCTCAACCGCTCCTTGACCTGCTCGACGTGAGCGGACAGCACCGCGGACTGCTTGAGCAGCTCCTCGAACACCCGCTGCGGCAGCATCATCACCGTGCACGGGGTCAGCGCCTTGACCGTGAACTTCCACGAGTCGTTCGACTCCACCACCGCCTGATCCCCGAAGTGGTCGCCGTCGGCGAGCACCTCGAGGATGACCGGATCGCCATACGCGCCCCGGCCCAGCTTGTGAGCCTTGCCATGGGCGAGCAGGACCACATGCTCGGCGGGCTGGCCCGCCTCGACGATCAGCTCGCCCGGCTTGAACTCCTTCTGGACGAACCGGCCCGCCAGGGCGGATCAACACCTCGGCGTCATCGACGCCGCGCAGCAGCGGCAGCTCACACAGCTCCTGGGGAATGACCTCCACCCTGGCGCCGATGTTGGCGAAGCTCAGGCGCCCGTCACCCACGGAGTAGGTCAGACGGCGGTTGACGCGGTACACGCCACCCGGACACCTGGACCCAGGGCAGCATGCGCAACAGCCACCGGGGAGAGATTCCCTGCATCTGCGGCCGCGACTTGGTCGTCGTCGCCAGCTGACGGGCAGCGGCCGTCCCCAGGCTCATCTGCTGCTTTTCGACTTCACCGCCACCGCTGCCCGTCTTCATCGTATTCGCCATGAGGTGTGCCTCAGCTGTGTCCGAACTGCCTCAGACCGCCTGCTTCCTAGACGCGGCCAATCTCGACGCTCTCGAGGATGCCGAGCGCGTCGGGGACGAGGACCGCCGCGGAGAAGTAGGTGCTGACGAGGTAGGAGATGACGGCCTTCTCGTTGATGCCCATGAACCGCACGTTCAGGCTGGGCTCGATCTCGTCGGGGATGCCCGCCTGGTGCAGGCCGATGACGCCCTGGTTCTCCTCCCCCGCGCGCATCAGGAGGATGGAGCTGGTGCGGGTGTCGCTGATGGGGATCTTGTTGCAGGGGAAGATGGGGACGCCGCGCCAGGCGGGGACCGCGTTGCCGTTCACGTCGACGCTGGTGGGGTAGATGCCGCGGCGGTTGCACTCCTGACCGAACGCGGCGATGGCGCGCGGGTGGGCCAGGAAGAAGGACGGATCCTTCCACACGGTGGCCAGCAGCTCGTCCATGTCGTCGGGCGTCGGCGGCCCGCTGCGGGTGTGGATGCGCTGCTTGAGATCGGCGTTGTGCAGCAGGCCGAACTCGCGGTTGTTGATCAGCTCGTGCTCCTTGCGCTCCTTCAGCGCCTCGACGGTCAGACGCAGCTGCTGCTGGGTCTGGTTCATCGGGTCGTTGAACAGGTCGGCGACGCGGCGTGTGGATCTGGAGCACGGTCTGGGCCACGCTCAGCTCGTACTCGCGGGGCGAGGTCTCGTAATCCACGAAGGTGCCCGGCAGCACGGGCTCGTCCATGATGTCCCGCGGCCAGCTCGATGTCGGCCTGGCCCGACTTGTCCTGCTTCTTCTTGGCGAGCGCCTTGAAGTCCTCGATGTGCTTCTGCAGCGACGGGGCCTGGGCGACCACCGCCTCGAACGCGGACTGCTGGAGGATCAGCACCGTGCACGAGGTGACGGCCTTGACCGTGAACTGCCAGTAGTCCTGCGACTCCAGCAGCACCTCGTAGCTGTAGTGGTCGCCATCGGCCAGCACCTCGAGCACGGTCTGCTCGCCGTACTTGCCGGTGCCGATCTTGTTCACCTTGCCGTGAGCGATGAGGCAGATCGAATCGGCCTCCTTGCCGGCCTCGGTGATGCACGTCACCGGCCTTGAACTCCTTCTGCTCGAAGCGGTTGGCCAGGGCGGCCAGCACCTCGGCGTCGTCGAAGCCGCGCAGCAGCGGCAGCTCGCTGAGCTCCTGCGGAATGACCTGCACCTTCGCGCCGGTGCTGGTGAAGGTCACCCGGCCGTCGCCGACGGCATAGCTCAAGCGGCGGTTGACGCGGTACACGCCGCCGGTGACCTGCACCCACGGCAGCAGCTTGAGCAGCCACCGGGAGGAGATTCCCTGCATCTGCGGGGCCGACTTGGTCGTCGTCGCCAGCTGGCGCGCCGCGTCCGTCCCGAGGCTCATCTGCTGCTTCTTGGCTTCCTCAACCAGCTTCCCGAAATTCGCCATGACCTACCTCTTTCCTTCAGGCAGAAGAACACGATCCTTGTTCACGACCAGCCGGCCCGGGCCGGTTGCCACCCAGCAGCGACGCGATGCGCGCCGCCGAGGTGCCCAGCCCCGTGGGACCCCTGAGCTGCTGCATGTACCGCCCGGGCGTCCGGCTCTTGCGCAATTCGAATTCCTTGTAGCGGTCCACCGTCTGGTGCCACCGGAGCACGCCGGCCATCCACTGCTGGAGCTGCTCGACGTAGCCGTGCAGCTTCTCCTGGGCCTTCGCGTCCAGACTCGAAGTCGTCGCCGAGGGCCGGCAGCTCGGTGGCGACGATGTGCTCGAACTGGCGCATCCGCGCGGTCATCAGGTCGTTGACGACCTCGACGCCCCGCTGCTTGTCGAGGTCGAGGAAGCGCTGGACGACCAGCACGCCGTTGTGGAGCTCGCCCTCGAACTCGATCTCCTTCTGGTAGGAGAAGACGTCGTTGGTGAGGCAGGCGTAGTCGGCGGCCGAGTTCTCGAGCGCACGCAGCGGCCGGGTCCGGAAGAGCTCGGGCGGGAGCCCGTCGCCCTGGGCCAGCCGCGACAGGCTCATGGTGAGATCCGAGCCGAACGTCTTGCGGCGCATCTCCACGTAGTCGACCGGGTCCGGGACCCGGTTCTGGATCTGGTTGGCGAGCTCCCACAACCAGCTCTCGGTCATGTCCTGGATGGCCTTGCGGAACTGATCGCCGCGCATCGGCGGACATGGGGCCGGCCGTGCGAGCCCACAGGTCGGCGAGGCCGCGCTCCACCGGATTGGTGGGGACGGCGGTGAGGGTGGCGGGGTCGTCCGGCATGAACGCCGTCAGCCGCGCGTTGAACACCTTCGCGCCCGCCATGTCGCGGGTGTAGCCGTAGAGCGCCGGGAAGTAGTCGTCGGCGTAGGTTCCCCAGACGAGCCAGCCGGCCGTCAAATCGAGCTGGGGGCCGGACGCCGCCGGGTGGATCAACGCACCGCACAGGGCCACGTCGGCGACATCGAACGTGTGGTCATCCCAGATGTAGACGCCCGGGAGGCCTGGCAGGGCGTCCAGCATCCCCATCTGGCGCGCCCATTCCTTGGAGCTGCGCCGCGCGGCCTCCAGGTGGGGGTTCTGCCGTGTCGAGTACGGCATGTAGAACTGTGGCAGCTTGACCGGGCCCACGGCCGTGTAGGGCACGTGGGTGTAGCTCTTGATCCGTCCCAGCCCCAGGGCGCCAGGCGACAGGTTGAGCCGCGCCGCCGAGGTCCCCAGGCCCGTGGGGCCGAGGGGAAGACCGCCTGTCGAGTGCCCCGCGCTCCCGGAGGACTTGTTCATGTAGCGGCTCGAGCGCATGTGCCACTCGTGGCCGCCGGACTGCCAGTCCTGCAGTCCTCGGATGTAGGTGAGGACGTGCATCCGCTCGACCGGGTTGAGGCCGTACTCCTCGAAGAGCGAGGGCAGCTCGGTCACCGCGGTGTTCTCGAACTGCTGCAGCCGCGAGGTGAGGATGTCGTTGGTCAGATCGGCGGCGCGCTGCGTATCGACATTCAGGAAGCGCTCGAGGACCAGGACGCAGTTGGAGAGCTCGCCCTCCTCCAGGATCTCCCGCTCGTAGGAGAACAGATCGTTGCGCAGGTGCACCCCGTCGGAGAACGTGTCCTTGAGCACGCGCATCGGCCGGGAGTCGGCGATCCGGGCCGGGACCTCGGCGAAGACGGCGTGCTCCACGAGATCCGCCGACCAGGGCGCCCCGCCGACCTTGCGGCGCATCTCGATGTACTCGATGGGGTTGGCGACACGGCGCTCGCTGATGTTGGCCAGCTCCCACATCGACTCGTCGAGCAGGTTCTTGGTGCTCTCGAAGAACCGGCGCCGCCACTCCACGGACTTGGTGGGCACCGTGCGAGCCCACAAATCCGCCAGGCCCCGCTCCACCGGATTGGTCGGCTCCGGCGGGGTGACGGACAGGTCCACCGGCATGAACGCGGGCAACCTGTCGAGGTAGGCCTTCGCGCCCGTCAGATCCTTGGGGCGCTTGTAGACCTCGAGGAAGTGATCGTCGAAGTAGAAGACCCAGACATACCAGTCCGTCACCAGGTCGAGCTCCGGGCCGGGAGCCTCGGGATGGGTATACGCACAGAGCAGTGCGTAATCCATCGCATCGAACCTGGCCTCATCCCAGACATCGGGAGTCTTCCCGTCCTTCGGCGGATCCAGGATCCCCATCTCACGCGCCCACGCCTTGGAATGAACGCGGGCCCCCTCCAGATGGGGATTCAGGCGCGCCGGCCAGGGGACATAGAAATCTGGCAATTCAAAGGGTTGTTTGACTTGCGCCGCAGCCATGGATGTACCTCGTCGTACTCCCAGTACAATTGTCCATGGATGAACACCATTTCTTTTCTGAGTCGAGATGCGAATCTCAAGACTCTCAGAATCTCAGACTTCGCGCGGCGTTGAAGTCCGCGCCTGCCCGCCGGTGAGAGACGAGCAGGCGAGGAGCGCTCAGGCAGCCTTGTCCTGGGGCGGGTCGAGCGGCGCCGGATCCGAGAACTGGACGGACTTGGGGTAGGGGATCTCCAGGTTGTTGGCGTTGAAGCTCTCCACCAGCAACATGTGCAGCACCCGCTTCACCTCGTAATGGCACCCGGGAGAGACCTTCGTCTCGATGCGAATCCGGAGGCAGCTGTCGTCGATGGTCTCGATCCCCATGACCATGGGCGTCTCGATGACCTTGCCCGGGAGCAGCCCGGGAAGCCGGGAGCTGGACTCGTTGATGACCTGGAGTGCCAGCTTGAGGTTCGATTCATACGCAACGCTCATCTCCACCACGGCCAGCGTCCACCCCCGGCTGTAATTGATGACGTTCTTGATTTCACCATTGCGCATGATGTGCAGGCGCCCGTAGCGATCCCGGATGCGCGTGACCCGGGGAGTGATCTCCTCCACCACTCCCTCGGTGTCGCCGATGCGGATGTAGTCTCCATTCAGGATCTGATCCTCGAACAGCAGGAAGATGCCGTTGAGCAGATCCTGCACGATGGCCTGGGCCCCCAGGCCCACCGTCAGGCCCACGATGCCGGCGCCCGCCAGGATGGGCGTCGGATCCACGCCGAGATCGCTGAGGACCATCATGCAGACGCAGAAGTAGATGACGTACTTGATGATGCTCTGCAACAGGCTGACGAACGTCTGGCGCCGGCGCTGCACATCGTCGGCGGTGGTGGCGGTGCTGGACGACAGCAGCCGGAAGAGCATGACGCGGCTGAGCTCGACGAACACGCTGGCGGCCAGGAACATCGAGACGATGCGGATCAGGATGGGGCCGTAGGGCGCCACGGGCTCCAGTGTCTGGAACTGGCGGACGATCAGGGTCGCCACGGAGATATAGGAGATGGCCTCGAGGCTCTTCTGGCCCACCGGCAGCAGCCGGCGCAGGGCCACGTAGTACTCCTCGAGCCGCGTGCCCTTGCTCTTGTCCTCCCAGGAGGCCACCAGTCGCTCGGACATGAAGTAGAGCAGGAACACGAGCGCCCGCCCGCCGGTGACGAGCAGCAGGATGTACAGGGTGGTGGTGATCAGCCACTCGACGGCAGCCGGGAGCGCCAGGGCCGGGAGCGCCAGGAGCACCACCGAGTTGGCCAGCGCGAGGTTGAGGACCGAGGGCAGACACTCCAGCAGCTTCTCCACGTGGATGCGCTGCGCCTCGGGGAGCTGGCGCTCGCGCAACTTCTGCTCGGCCCGGCCCATCAGGCGCCGGCCGCTGCGCTGCAGCGTGTAGAAGCTGATGAGCATCAGCACCACCAGGGCCACGCCGCGCCCCAGGGCCTTGAGCACGTCGGGGGTGAGCTCCAGCAGCGCCAGCTCGAACCAGGGCTGCAGATCGGCTCCCCTCCAGAGCGCGTAACCGAGCAATCCAATACCGGCGAGGACGACGGGGATGGAGAGCAGGGCGGCCAGCAGCCGTCCCCGCTTGGAGAGGCCCTCACCCACGGAGGCCAGGGACCTGATACCGCTCGCCCGGATGCCCTGGTGGAGCAGAAAGCTGGAGGTGCCGAGCACGAACCAGATGGAGAGCAGCGAGAACAGCACGGCGGAGCCGACGAGCAGCGCGTTGTTCAGCTCGGGGGTTTCCGCGAGGCGATGAATCACCATGTCTTGAGACCTGACGTCGGCCGGAGCGCTCTCCGGAGGGGGTTGGCGAGGGATTGCAGTGTCACGCACGTAGCACTGATGCCCCCGCCGGCCGTGTTTTTTTCACTCGGCCTCCGCGGCCGGCTGGCGCAAGGCGGAGCCGGCTCCAGGCTCGGTGACCGCCTGGCCAAATCATTTGTCTTCTCGCAGTTCGAGAACATGAGTTTTCTTGCATTGCGCGCATGGACAGAAGCAGCTGGACGTCCGGCCCCTCCCAGAAGCAGCCCCGGTGCGCCTTCCTGGAGGGCTTCTCCCTGCACGCCAACACGCATTTGCGTGCCAACGACAGACAGGGCCTGGAGCGGCTGTGCCGACGGCCGCATCGGAGTGAGGGACGTCGCGGCCGCGCGCCCCGAGCTCAGGGCTTGGGTCGGGCCGCGGGGGCTCGGTAGAGGTAGCGGAGGAGGTCGTCGAAGCGCTCGGCCCAGGCGCTCTCGGTGTGGAATGCGCCGGGCACCTCCACGTACTGGAGGTCCTTGCCGAGCACCCAACCCCGGGCCACCAGCGCATCGCGCAGCAGCCGGGTGTCGTCCACCGTCTCCTGGCTGCCTTTCGACTCCTCGGTGCCGATGTCCACCCAGACGCGCGAGGCGGGCTTCTTCCGCAGGCCCTTCACCCGGTTGAGGATGTCCCGGTTGGCCCAGAAGACGGAGGGGGACACCACCCCCAGGCGCCGGAAGGTGCCCGGATGGTTCAGGCCCAGGTACATCGTCACCAGACCTCCCAGCGAGGAGCCCGCGAGTCCCGTGTCCGCGGGGCCGGGCCGGGTGCGGAACGTCTTGTCGATGAGGGGTTTGAGTTCCTCGACGAGGAATCGCCCGTAGGCATCCGCGTTGCCGCCGCCGAGCTGGGCGTACTCGCCGGTGTCGCGCACCTGGGTGTACTCGAAGAAGCGATCCTCGGTGTTGTAGATGCCAACGATGATGAGCGGCTCCACCTCTCCGGCCCGCACGAGCTGTTGCGCCGTCTCGTCCACGTGCCACTCGCCGGAGAACGAGGTGGCGGCGTCCATCAGGTTCTGCCCGTCGTGCATGTAGAGCACCGGGTAGCGGCGCTTCGGGTTGGTGTCGTAGTCGGGCGGCAGCCAGACGATGATGTCGCGCTTGCGAGGCAGGTGGCGCGACGTCACGTCGCGCAGGTAGCGGACGTTGCCCGTGACCGTGGAGGGGGCGGGCGATGCGCCACCCTGGTCGGCCCAGCGGGCCACGGTGAGGGAGACGCGCTCGGAGCGGCTGTCCACGCGCAAGGCGCGATTGGGGAGCTCCTGGCCGGAGGCGTCCTTCTCCACGGTGGCCCACGAGCCGCGCGTTACCTTGTACTCGAGCGCGGTGCCCGCCGGCAGCGGCAGGCGGGTGGTGTAGCGCCCCTCCGGCGAGCGCGTCAGCTTCACTCCCGCGCCGTTCCACTGGCCCAGGGCGGCGTGGTTTCCGGAGAGCCACACCTCCGCGTCCGGCGGGGTCTCGGGAGGGACCGTCACCTCGAAGGTGACCTGGGGCGCCTGCGCCTGGGCGGACGGGGTAGGGGCCTGTCCGAGAGCGCCCAGTCCCGCAGTGAGCCAGAGGAGGAGGACGATACGGGAGGCGTGTCGCTGCATCATTCCCGAAGGATACGCCGCGCTCTGACACGTGCTTGGAGGGAGGACCGCATGCCACCAGGTCCAAAAGCCAAGCGTTGCTGGATGCACAGAAGGCCCTGGGGCGCCCCCTATGGACGCTCTTCGTCCGGAGTCAATCCATGTCTTCTGGCGGCTCACCCCGTCCGCCGTACTTCTCGAAGGCGCCTCCCTTCACTCCCTCGTCCTTGGTGGGGTGGCCGCTGACGTCGGTGCGTTGGCCGCCACCCTGGCCGGTCACGTCGTTCAACCTCTCGGCACGGCCCTCGACGGGAACCCGGTCCCCGGCGGCCTCGGGGTCCTTCTGCTTCTCCGGGTCCACCGGGATGCCCATGGGCCGGTTGAGCCATTCCTTCTTGTCCATGGCCTCGCTCCATCCTGGGGTGCCCACGCCCCAGGCTCCGGGCGGCGGCACGTGTCCTTTCCCTCATCGTGCGCATCGCGCCCGAGTGGCGGTCGTCAGGTCGCCCTCGGCTCAGTAGGGCGCATGGAGGGTGGGCGGCGAGGCATGCCACGGGGCCCTCCCTCTCAGGAGGGCCCTGCTCGCCGGGAAGCCCCGGGCCTGGCTCACGGCGTGGTCGGGGTCGCCTGGGGCGCCGGAGCGGGAGCCTGGGCAGCCCGCGCGGCCTCCTCGGCCCTGGCCTTGAGCAGGGCCTCCCGCTCGCGCCGGTTCTTCGCCTCGTTCTCGGTCAGCGACTGGATGGTGGCGAGGCCCTTCTCGAGGTCCTTTCCGATCATCGCGTCCATGTCCATGAACAGGGAGAAGGCCTTGCCTATGAAATCGTTCTTCCCCTCCATGGCCCACGTCACCCGGATGCCCTCGGGGACGGGCTGGAAGGTGACGGTGGTGTTGCTCGTGGCGGGCCAGGGCTCGGTGAACTCGAGCAGGATGCGGATGCTCTCGTAGGGCTGTGACTCCAGGATGGTCATCTGCCCCTTGCCGACGTCCTTGTTGCCGGCCCAGGCGTAGATGGCGCCGGGCCCTGCGAAGGGCCCGTCGAAGGTCCTCTTCATCTTCGGGTCGAGCGCTTCCCACGGCGACCAGAAGCGCCACTTGTGGAAATCGTTCACCAGCCCGAAGGGGAGCTCGACGGGGGCGGCCACGGTGATGGAGCGCTCGACGTGGAAGGTGGACGGCCGTGATGCCACCACCGCGCCGAAGCCCACGAGGGCGACGGCGAGCGCGAGAACAACCTTCTTGAACATTCTTTTTTCTCCAGAGCGGCTCAGGCGGTGCCGGAGCTCACGTTCCTCGGCTGCGAGTTCGCGGGCACATGCGAGAGCAGGTGCTCTTCCACGAGCTGGAGCACCTGCTCGTAGCCGGGGTCGCTGTGCGGCTCATGGTAGCCACCCGGGACGAGGTGCATCTTCTTGTCGGGCAAGCTCACCGCATCGAAGAACGTACGGGTCCCGCTGGCGTAGTTGATGCTGTCCGCCTCGCCGTGGAGCATCAGCAGGGGCACGCGCAGCTCCGAGGCATGGGCTCGCACGAACTGGCCGGCGGCGATGGCCTCGGCGGCCCAGCGGGCCGAGCACTCGCGATGGGTCAGCGGATCCGCCAGGTAGTCGGCGACCACCGCCGGATCCCGGCTCAGGGCCTCGGGCTTCAGGTTCACCTTGGTGCGGAAGGTCGGCCAGATGCGCGGGAAGAGGATCGCGGCGGCGATCAGTGCCGGGCCCGCCACGGCCGAATCCAGGGCGACGCCGCTGACGACCGCGCCGTTCAGCCCTTCCGGGTGGCGCAGGATGTAGTCCAGCACGATGAGCCCACCCATGCTGTGCCCGTAGATGAAGACGGGACGGCCGGGCTCCTGCGCGCGAATCCATCCGAGCAGCGCCTTCACGTCCTCTCGGTACTCCGACCACGACATCAGGTGACCGCGCTGGCCCGGGGAGCGCCCGTGCCCCCGGAGATCCACGGAGTACACCGCATGGCCTCGGGGAACGAGGTGCTCGACGATCTTCTTGAACCGTCCGCTGTGCTCACCGATGCCGTGGACGATGGCCACCACCGTGCGGGGCTCCCCCTGCGGGCGCCAGCGCTGGGCGTACAGCTTCATCCCACCCGCGCTCTCGATGCTGTCTTCCGCGTGATTCATCACCATTGAGGTCATTTTAAATGAGCAAGGTGCTACGAGTTATAGGTGCGGCGGAACTGTACCGTCACGCTGCTTTGAACCCGCGGACGATCATTCCCGTCATGGTGCCGGTGAAGGTGCCGTTACGCTCGGACGCCTCCAGGAAGCGGAGCCAGTCGTCCACCTGCGTCCGGGTCACCACGCCCTCCAGTACGGCCTTGTCCAGTACGGAGTGCACGCCGAACACCTCCAGCATGCCCAGGGTCCACGTGCCCACCACCGGGTGATACGTCACCTTGTGGGCGCCCAGGGAGTGGAAAAGGCTCGGCAGTTGCCGGCCGATCCAGGGGTTGCGGAGTTGATCGGCCCAGAAGTGGACCACCTTGCGGACCACGCTCCGATCCGGCCCGTCCAGGACCCAGCTGTCCAGCTCGGGCTCGAAGATGACCACCCTGCCGCCCGGCCGGATGATTCGAAGCAGCTCACTCAGCGCCTTGCGGGGATCGTCCAGATAGATGAAGACGCGGGAGGAGCGGCACGCGTCGAAGCTCTCGTCGGGGAAGTCCATCCGGTGGATGTCGCTCACCAGGTACTCCACGGACAGCCCTGTCCCCTCCGTCCGCCGATAGGCCTCGGCCAGGATGCTCTCGCTCAGGTCGACGCCCACCACCCGTCCGCTCCGCCCCACGATTGCAGCGAGAGCCCGGGTGGGCTCACCCAGGCCACAGCCGGCGTCCAGGATTCGCGAGCCTTCACCTACCTCCAGCAGGGCGTTGCTGAGCCGCTGCATCTCCATCACTTCGTGCGTGGTGTTGAGCGCATCCAGGAAGCGAACCGCGTTGTCAGGCGCCTCGGTCCGGTCGACGTTGCGGAAACCCACGGCAAGGTTCGAGTTTTCGCCCACAGGACCTCCTTTTGTTTCTTTTCTGCGGAGCACCTCCCGATTATTGCGCAGAACGGCCGGAGTTGACCTGCCCCCCCGCCCCCCAGGGGAGGCAGCGCGGCATAAACGTCCGGAATTCCTACAAAGCGCCTCGCGCCCGGGTGGAGGGGAAGCGTCGGAGCGAGTCCCCATGCACGGGGCGCTGTGGTAGTGCAAGGAGAACCCATGGCCTACCCGCCCCGCTTCGGCCGCTCGCTGTCTCACAAGGCACGCCAGCGCACGCCGGGCCACCATTACAACGCGAGCTTCCTCTCGGCGACGGACCGCGCGGAGATCCTCTCCTGGCTCGGCACCCTGCATCCGCTGTGGGAGGAGCGCTATTCCAAGCACTTCCCGCCGCCCCCAGGACAGCCCCAGCGGCGACTGCTGCGCCCGGTGTACTGGCTGGGCAACTGGCAGTTCGCGTGCCTCGACTACTACCGGCCGCCGAAGGGCGTGAAGAACCGCTGCGTGAAGGCCGAGCCCTTCCCGGCGGTGCTCCAGCGTCAGGTGGACAAGATGGAGCAGCTCTCGCGCCGGATGTTCCGCGGCCCGGACATGCCCGCCGGCTGGCACCTCAACACCTGCCTGGTGAACTTCTACGGCAGCCGCCTGGAGGACGGGCGCTGGGTGGACACCGCGCGGGTGGGTGAGCACAAGGACTTCGAGCCGGGACCGGTGGCCTCGCTCTCCCTTGGCGAGCGCGCGCTCATCCAGTTCGTCACCTCCTCTCGCCCGGGTGAGCGCGACGAGGTGGTGCTCGAGCAGTGGCTCGACGATGGCGCGTTGCAGCTCTTCGGTGGTGCGCGCTGGAAGGATCAGACCTTCCACCGGGTGCAGCGGGTGGACACCCGAGGCGGCCACCTGCTGCCGCCCGAGCTGCCGGACTTCAGGACCCGGCGAATCAACCTCACGTTCCGCTACGTGCCGGACGAGCACGTGACGCCCTTCGCGCTGCTGTCTCCCGAGTCCCGCGAGGACGTGCGGCCCTACATGGAGAAGCTCGCCGAGGGCAGGGCCTTCTTCCGGGCCGAGCTGGAGCGGGAGCGGCAGGCCCAGGGCTGAACGCCGCCGGCGCTCACCACAGGCCGTGGGTCCGCAGCAGGGTCGCGAGCGGCGTGTTCCCCTCGCGGTACGCGCGGAAGAGCTTCGCGGCCGTCTCTTCCGAGGGGTTGCACCAGACCCGCTGCTCGCGGCCTTCCCGCGGGCCGAGCTCGCAGTGGATGAGGGAGGTGCGGACGTCCTCGGCGGATCCGAGCGGGAGGTGCTCGAACAGGACAGGGTTCTGACTGGTGACGAAGGCCTGGCGATCGTCGAGCTCTCGCACACACGCCTCGACCCAGCGCGGGTGCAGGCCCGAGGCCAGCTCGTCCGCGATGACGAAGTCCTCGTTGACGTCCAGGTAGTACAGGAAGGACAGCAGTCGCTTCTGCCCGTGGCTGAGGTGCTCGTGCGACACCAGCGAGCCATCCCGTCGGGTGAAGCTGAAGCCGAAGCGCCCGAACTCCAGACGCCCACCCCCCTCGAAGCTGCGCTTGCCCAGCAGCTCCACCCGGAACCGCCCCGTGGCGAAGCCGGCCAGGGCGATGAACCTCGCGAGGAAGCCGTGTTCGACTTCTTCGGGGAGGATGTCGATGGCAGCGGCCAGGGGCCCTCGGGCCACCCGCTCCCGGAGCAGCCCCGGCATCCACGTGGGCAGCCCCATCAGCCCGAGGGGGAACACCTCCTCACCCCGCATCTCCATGCCGTATTCAATCCTGCCAATCCGCTCGAACGACCCGAGCACCTCGTCGAAGCGCGAGGGCGCGAGCAGGAAGGTGCGGCGGAGCAGCTCCTTGAGCCGGTCCTTGACCTTGGCTTCGAGGGACTGGGCCGTCATGAAGAGCACCACCCACACGGTGCGATCCAACAGGGACCACCGCATGGACTGGGTGTAGGCGGACTGGCCATCCACCTCCCAGGTGATGCCCGAGGCATCGGCGCGCATCACCAGCCGGGAGGCGGGCTCGTGGAGCTGGAGGACCAGTTCCATGAAAGGGTCGAACTCCGGCACGGGCTCCGGGGTGCGGAGTGGCAGGAGCTCCAGCTTGTCGTGAGGGGAGAGTCGCGGCCGTGAGGGGGTGTGCGTCTCGTTCCGGACGGAGATGTGGAGGTCCACTCCGGGGAAGGCGAGGCCGTACTCCAGGGAGAACTCCTCGCGGAGCAGCCCGGAGAAGTCCGCGGAGAGGACGAGGGCGAGCAGGTCCAGCAGCATCGTCCTGCCCGTGCCGTTCTCGCCGAGCACCAGGTTGAGGGACGGGCTGAACACGAGTTCGGTGTCAGGCGCGACGTCCCGGTACTTGTGGATGCGGAGCTTCGTGAGCTTCATGGAGGGCTCTTCGGGTTCCTGGGGCCGCGAGGGGAGGGGAGCGCAGGATAGCGGCCCGCCTCCCCCGGTTCATCGCGCCGTTCCAGGCGGCGTTCATGGTGGGCATTCGAGGCCCGCCGGGAACTGGTTTTTCTCGCGGCCAGAGAAAAACCCATCACCCTGACAGCATTTACAGAGGAGCCAGTTGGTTTCTCTTCGACGTTTACAAATAGTCATCGGAAAAAATCGGGAAAATCAGCACCTCGCCTTGAAACCCAAGCAACATGCATGTCAAGAAAGAGGCACCTTCTTCGGAGAGGTGCGAGTGAGCAACCGGTTCTTGAAGACGTTTTGTGTGGCGTGGCTCGGTGCGAGCCTGGCCGCGTGCGGTTCGATGCAGGAGGGCGAGGCGCCCGTGAGCGCGGGCGATGACGCGGACATCCGCTCTGCTCTGGCTCGCATCAAGGGTGCCCAGGTGCTGGGCAGCGACGAGGGCGTTCCCTACTCCGTCCGGGGTCAGTTCGGTCGGGCGGCCCAGGTACAGGGCACGCTGGCGCGCTCGGCGGACCTGGATGTGCGTGAGGCGCTGAGCCTCGTGGGCCCGGTGTTCCGGGTGAGCGGGAACGACCTGGTGTTCCAGCGCACCACGGTGGACGAGCAGGGCCACCGGCACCTGCGCTTCCAGCAGACGAAGAACGGCCTCCCGGTGGTGGGCGGCGAGCTCGTCGTGCACGTGGACGCGGCGGGCAATGTCTACGGCGCCAACGGCTCGGCCCGTGATGGCTCGCTGGCGCCCGCGCGGGCGAAGGTCGCCCCCGAGGCCGCGCTGAAGGCGGCCGTGGACGGCTCCTCCGCGCGCGGTGCCTTCGCCGAGGGCGGGGCGAAGCTGCTCTACCTGCGCTCCGAGGGCAGCCAGGAGCCTCGGCTGGCCTACGAGGTTCGCGTGAAGGGCGAGCGCGACGGCATGCCCGCCGATGACCTCGTCTACGTGGACGCGGAGCGCGGCGGCACCCTGCTGGTGAACCCGCTCATCCACACCGCGATGAACCGCAAGGTGTACTCGGCCAACAACGGCACCAGCACCCCGGGCACCCTCAAGCGCAGCGAGGGCCAGGCCGCCATCGGCGATGCCCACGTCGACATCAACTACGACATGCTGGGGAAGACCTACGAGTGCTACAGCGTGCTCTTCGGTCGCGACTCGTACGACAACGCGGGCGCCACGCTCACCAGCACGGTCCACTACAGCACCAACTACGTCAACGCCTACTGGGACGGCACCCAGATGGTGTACGGCGACGGCAACGGCACGGACTCCATCGAGCTGGGCAAGGACCTGGACGTGACCGTCCACGAGCTGACCCACGCCGTGACGGACACCGAGTCGAACCTCGTGTACTCGGGTGAGTCCGGCGGCCTCAACGAGTCCATGTCCGACATCTTCGCCGGCGTGTGCGAGAGCTGGACGCGCAGCTGGGCGGTGGACGCGGACGTCTTCAAGATTGGCGAGGACATCTGGACGCCGGCCACCGCGGGTGACGCGCTCCGCTACATGGACGACCCGGCCAAGGACGGCAGCTCGCTCGACTTCTACGGCGACTACTCCTCGGGCGTGGACGTGCACTACAGCTCGGGCATCAGCAACCTGGTGTTCTCGATGCTCTCCAAGGGCGGCACGCACCCGCGTGGCAAGACGAGCAACGCCGTGGCGGCGATTGGCCCGGAGAAGGCCGGCCGCATCTTCTACAAGGCCAACACGGACCTCTTCACCTCCGGCACCACCTTCGAGCAGGCCAAGACGTACACCGTGCAGGCCGCCGAGGCCCTCTACGGTGCGGGCTCGGCCGAGGCGAGCGCCGTCAACGAGGCCTGGAAGGCCGTGGGCGTGCCTCCTCCGCCTCCGGTGGTCGACCCGCTGACCAACGGCGTGCCGGTGAGCAGCCTCTCCGGCAGCTCCGGCAACAAGAAGTACTACTCGCTCGAGGTGCCCGCCGGTCAGCCGAGCGTGGCCTTCGAGATCAGCGGCGGCACGGGTGACGCGGACCTGTACGTGCGCTACGGCGCCGTCCCGAGCTCCAGCACCTACGACTGCCGTCCGTACAAGAGCGGCAACGCGGAGCTCTGCTCCTTCACCAACCCGGCCGCGGGCACCTGGTACGTGATGCTCAACGCCTACTCGGCGTACTCGGGCGTCACCCTCAAGGGCAGCTACAGCGGCTCGGGCGGCGGCACCGGCACGCCGGTGACCGAGACGGTCAGCGGCACCGTGGCCAAGCGCGAGCTCGACAACTACGGCCCGTACAGCGTGGTGGCCGGCACCTCCTTCACGGTGACCATGACGGGCTCGGGCAACCCCGACCTGTACGTGCGCTTCGGCTCGGCGCCCACCACCAGCGCCTACGACTGCCGCTCGAACGCGTCCGGCGCCTCCGAGACGTGCACCCTCACGGTGCCGGCCGGTCAGAGCAACGCCTACGTCATGGTGCGCGGCGCCTCCGCGGGCTCCTACACCCTGACCCTCAACTACACCAAGCCGTAACCCGGCTGGGCTGTAGGGGTTGAACGATGGGCGGTCCTTCCTCACGGAGGGGCCGCCCGTCGTCTTTCAGGGTCGGCGCAGCAGGTTCAGCAGCCGGAGCGTCGAGTGGAGGCCGCCCTGGATCTCCCAGGGATCGATCTTGTCTCCCCCATTGGTGAACTGGGGCGAGAGCACGAAGACCCGGACCCGGGCCTCCGCCATCATCCCGTGGAAGCGCGCATCCCGCAGGAGGCCACCGCTCAGCCGGAGCTGCGGCGAGGGCTGGAAGTAGTCCAGGTCCAAGGAGACCCAATCCGTCCCGGTCGCGCCGGGCCGGTCGAGCACCTGCTGCCAGTGCAGCTCGCCGGTGTCCACGAACCAGGGGACGCGGAGGGAGGCGTCCACGTTCCGGCCGGTCATCCAGGGCCGGTGCTCGGCCTGGGCGGTGGTGAAGAAGACGTCCTGCTCGTTGAGCACGGGCTCGGAGCCCTCCGGCCGCTTGAGCCCCTCGAAGAGCTTCCACCAGGTGGCCGCCTGCGGGGGCGTGCGCGACTCCAGGAAGCTGTCCTTGCACCAGTCGGAGTGGCGATCCGCGTGGAAGAGGGTGCGCGGCAGCTCCCCCGTCGTGCGGTAGTGGTAGAGGGCCACGTCGAGCATGTGGTGGTCGCGCAGCACATAGTCCGCCTGCCCGGCGCGGCCCCTCATCACCAGGACGTCGCCCCGGAGCACCGAGTCGAGGTCGCGCATCGTGAGCGCGTTCCGCCACGCGTGCTCCGCGAAGGTGTGCTGCTGGCCCTCGTAGGGTTTCTCGCCCGCCTCGCCGACCACGTCCTCCGGGCCGGACCAGCGGTGGATTCGCTGCTCGAAACGGTCCGCCGCTCCGTCCTCGAGGACCTCTCGGGCGACCTGCCGGATGTCACTCCGAGTCCCAGGCGCGGGAAGCTCCGGGGTGAACCCGTCCGCCCGCTCGGGAGCCACCGCACGGAGCTGGAATGCATAGGCCGCGTCGGTCGGCTTCTTCCAATCGGAGTAGCGGGTGAGCACGTACGGGGTCCTCGGAGGCCGCCTGCCCGGTGGGCGGGGAGGCCTGGCGGCGCGGGCGGAAGACTACCGGGAACGCCCGGGTCGCCGGGGAAATTGCCGGGGCCTCCCGTCAGGCGCTGACGCCGACCTGCCCCTGGAGATCCTCGAGGATGGCCTGGTGCAGCCGGGCCCGCTCGGCCGCGAGGAAGAAGTGGTTGCCCGGGAACATGCGCAGGCGGAAGTCGGTGGTGGTCTGCTGGCTCCACGCCTCCGCCTCCCCGGGGCTGACCTCCGGGTCCTCCCAGGCGCCGAAGGACGAGATGGGCACGTCCAGCGGTGGCTCCTCGGCGTAGCGGTAGCTCTCGGCGACGAGCAGGTCCGCGCGCAACGCGGGCAGCACCGTGTCCCGGACGTCATCACTGGCGAGCACGTCCCGGGGCGCGCCATACCGGGAGGCGATCTGCTCCAGGAACTCCGCGTCCGACAGGTGGCTGATGGGAGGAGCGGGCCGGGGCCGCACGTGCAGGGCCGGGCAGGCCGAGAGGAAGAGGCGCAGCGGTAGGGGGCCACCCTGGCGGCGCAGCCAGCGCGTCAGCTCGAAGGCGGTGATGCCGCCGAAGCTGTGCCCGAAGAAGACGGAGGGGCGCTCCTTGAGGAAGGGGCGCACCATGCTCGCCACCTTCTCGAGCAGCTCGGGAAAGGCGGTGATGGGGGGCTCGGCGCGGCGGCTGGCCCGGCCCGGCAGCTCGATGGGACACACCTCGATGGAGGAGGGGAGCTGCTTCGTCCACAGCCGGAAGAGCGAGGCATCTCCTCCCGCGAAGTGGAAGCAGAACAGGCGGAGGCTCGCCTGCGGGCGCGGCTCAGGACAGGTCACCCAGCGGCGGTAGACGGGAGGAACGAGCATGCGGGGTGACGTCATGCTGCGGAGGACGGGCGGGTCCCGTCAATCCCCCGGGTCGGGGCGCACCCGAGGTGGGGCGTCAGTTACTCGGTTACAATAGCCGGGCATCGCGGGTGCCAGGCCTGAGCGGCGACGGGTGCCCGTTCACACTGTGTGTTGGGGGACGCGAGATGGGCATGTTGACTGACAAGGTAATCCTCGTGACGGGCGCGAGCTCGGGCATCGGCCGAGCCACGGCCATCGCGCTCGCCGCCGAGGGCGCCAAGGTGGTCGCGAGCGCGCGACGCGAAGCCAAGGGCCGTGAGCTCGTCGCCCACATCCGGGAGCGTGGTGGAGAGGTGACGTGGGTCAACGCCGACATGCGAGTCGAGCGGGACATCGAGGCGCTCGTCCGGACCGCGGTCTCCACCTATGGCCGTCTCGACGGCGCCTTCAACAATGCCGGTGCCGGCATCATGAAGCCGCTCGCCGAGATGACCAATGACGAGTTCGACCTGCTGATGAACACCAACCTCCGCGGCACCTTCTGGTGCATGAAGCATCAGCTCAACGCCATGCTCGCGAACGGAGGGGGCTCCATCGTCAACTGTGCCTCGGTGGGCGCCTCGCGCGCCCTGCCTGGGCTCTCTGGCTACAGTGCCTCCAAGGCCGGCGTCGTCGCGCTCTCGCGCGGTGCCGCCATCGACTATGCGCAGAAGGGCATCCGGGTGAACGCGGTGAGCCCCGGTGTCGTCGAGTCGGAGATGGCCACCGATGGCTGGCGGCTCGATGAGCCACAGGGGCGCGCCTTCGCCGCCTCGCTCCACCCGATGAACCGCGTGGGGCTGCCCGAGGAGGTGGCCGAGCTCGTCGTCTTCCTCTTCAGCGACAAGGCCTCGTTCATCACCGGCCAGGACTTCGCGGTCGATGGAGGCTGCACCGCCGCCGCGGGGCCCTCCGCTTCCTTGATGGGGCGCACCGGCTGAGTAGGGATTGAGGCGGAACTCAATATCAGCTGCAGCAGGCAGAGGGCGAAGAGAGCGTAGGCGTATGGGCCGGGTGCTCGGCCCCCACTCCATCGGTGGATGAGCCAGGCCAGCAGGGTGGCGGTGGCCAGGCACGGCACCGCCTGCACCGCCAGCCAACCCGCGCCCCGCTCGCGCACGGCCCACACCAGCCCCCCCAGCAGCCCCTGCAGGACCAGCGCCTGGCCGACGAGCACGGGCAGGGCCAGGGCAGAGGAGCGCAGCCGCTCGTCGTGCAGCAGCTCGTGGACGCCGAAGCACAGGAACACCACCGCCATGGCGAGTGGCAAGCGCCAGGCGGGAGCACCGTGCACGGGCATGGCGAGCAGGGCGACAAAGGCCGGGTACTTGGCGAGGACCGCGAGTGCGGCGCCCAGCCGCCACCGCGGCCGGTGCCGAAGCACCGCGTACCCTCCGAGAAAGGCGGCCTGGAGCGCCAGATAGCCGCCCAATACCGGGAGCGAGGGCCGGGGCAGACTGAGCAGCACCACGTTGCTCCCCGCCGCCACCGCCAGCAACCGATGAAAGGGGCGCGGCGAGCGGGCCCGGCTCAACACCCGCTCTGGCCGCTCCTGCCTGTCCCTCTCCCGGTCCGCCAGGTCGTCCCACAACCGGAACTGGAAGACGAGCCCCCAGGCCAGCAGCACGTCTCGCACTCGCATGGCCAGCGGCTCCGTCCCGCTCCCCACCTCCGCTGCCACCGCGAGGAGCACCGCCAGCGGCACGTAGAGCGCGAGCGGAAAGCGCTCGCGCACGTAGGCGCGTAACTCCTCACTCCCCCAGGCGCACATGGCCCAGGTCCCCATCCAGATCCACCACCTGCCCGTGGCGGATCCGCCGTGTCGCATCCTTCGCTCCGACCACCGCCGGTATGCCCAGCTCGCGAGCGATGATCGAACCGTGTGAGAGCATGCCCCCTCGCTCCATGATCAGTCCCTTGATGAGGAAGAACACCGGCGCCCAGCCCGGATCCGTCTGCCGGGTGACGAGGATGTCGCCGGGGGCCAATCGGTGAGCCTCGGCCAGCTCCTGGATCACCGCGGCGGGAGCACTCACCCGCCCGCCACATGTCCCCACCCCGGACAGCACCCCGCGCCCCGCCATGGCGGGCTCGGCAGCGGAGGCCCACGGCTCGGGCTCCCAGGACGCCCCTTCGGGAAGCACCAGTCGATCCGGCGGGCGCTGCTTGGAGAGCACCTCGTGCTGGCGGCGGCGCAGGGCCACCAGTTCCGCCACGCCCTGGGGGAACATGGCACTTCCCCCGAGCAGGGACTCCAACTCCTGCCAGGTCAGGAAGAACGCATCCTCCCTCCGTTCCACCCGGCCGTGCTCCACCAGTCGCTGGCCGATGGCCAGGGAAATGGCGCGCAGCCGGGTGTAGAGCAGGGCTTGCTTGAGCCGGGCCCGCTCGCGAAAGGCGATGGCCCGCTGTGTCCAATCCAGCAGCCGCGAGAAGAGCCTCGCCTGGAGAGCCCGGGGCATCCCGGGCACCAGCGCGCGCTGCCTCAGCCTCGCCAGCACCCGGGCCGTGGCCGCCTCCCGCTCCGCTCCCTGCTGCCGGAGCAGCTCGGCCGGCGAGGGCCCCTCCAGCGATACGTAGCCGCGCAGCAGCTCCAGCAGCCCCGCCGGCTCCTCCTGGAAGTTCGGCACGGTGAGCATCAGCTCCCCCGAGCCACGAAAGCCCCAGTCCTCCAGGTAGCGCTCGAGCGCCTTGTGGAACTCGGGAAAGGAGCCGGCCCTCACCTGCTCCAGCAGCGCCGCGCCCTTCTCACGCTCGAAGAGCTCGCGCAGCCGCCGGTCGCCGCGCACCTGCCGCGACAGCTCCCAGAGCCGCTCGATGGGGGCGCTGCTCACCAGTCCGGACAGCCCCTTGAGCAGCGTGCCATGCAGCGCGCGCTCCTCCGGCTCCGGCATGGCCGCTTCCAGCACCTGCTCGAGCACCCCGAAGCACACCATGGCCGCCGCGTCCGCGAGTGAGGCCTGCACCCAGCGGTGGAAGCGAATCTCCAGGAAGCCGCGAAGGTCCTCGCGCAGCCCTATCAAGTCTCGCTCCCGCAGCAGGCGCGGGTGGGTGCGCGCGCTGAAGGCCTCGACCCGCTGCTCGAACTGGCGGATATGCTCCTCCAGCTCCGAGTACACATGCGTGGTGGACAGGAAGATGCGGGCCACCTCCAGCGCCTCGGTCAGCCCCGCCCCGGACCGCGCCCCCGCGTCGCGCGCCTCGGCTCCTTCCTGGAAGGAGGCGCCGATGAACCGATCGAAGTAGCCGCTGAGCTGCTCGCCGAAGGGGGCGCTGCGCAGGAAGTCGTGGATGTGCGTGAGGTTGTAGTACAGCCGTGCACCATGCACGCCGATGAGCTGGCGCAGCGGGTGCTCCATGCGCCGTACCCGCTCGGGCTCCACTCCCAGCACCAGCGCCAGGTTGCGGAAGTAGTGGTAGTAGCCCTCCGCCGCCACCGAATACAGCAGTGGCGTGACCGGGTCCGGGAAGTTCTCGTTGATGTTGGCGTTGGACCAGAGAATGGGGCGGCGCGGGGGCTCGGGAGGCCTGGGGGCCACGGGGGCCGCCGGCCGAGCCTCCAGCGGGGCGGTGATGGGTCGCGACTGGACGAAGAGGACCCGCCCCTGCTCATCCACCACCCACTCCACGTCCTGCGGCCCGCCCAGTCGCTCCTCGAGCCTCAGCCCTCCAGCGCGCAGGGACTCCAGGGCGGCGGGGCAGAACAGCAGCCCCTCGTCCTGGGGCACCACGTGCTCGGGCCACGAGAGCCGATGCCAGGAGCCGTCCGCGCGAGAGAGGGTGAAGCGGCCGGGGTCGACGCGGCCGGACACGAGCGCCTCTCCGTGACCGTGGCAGTACTCGGCCAGCATCTTCCCCTGTTCGAGCTGGGGGCCCTGGGTGAAGAGCACTCCGGCCAGTCGCGGGTGCACCAGCCGCTGGACGATGACGCCCATACCGGAGAGCGCCACCCCCCGCGCGAGCTGGTAGGCCAGCGAGCGGGCTGACCAGTAGGAGGCCCAGCAGTCCACCAGCGCGCGTTCGAGCTCCTGCTGGGTGCGCACGCCGATGATGGAGTCGAGCTGTCCGGCGAAGGATGCGGCGTTCGAGTCTTCGCCCACGGCGGAGCTGCGGACGATGAGCTCCTGAGCGGCCAGCTCCCGCTCGCGCCAGCGGGCCAGCTCGGCGCGCAGGGGCTCTGGGAGGGGCGTCTGGCGCACCAGTTCCTGTATCTGCCGCGAGGCGTGATGGATGGCCTCCAGCCCTCCGGGGACGAGCCCCTCCCGCAGTCTGGCCAGTCGCGCACCGAGGTCCTCCTGCTCGAGGAAGGCCTGGAAGGCCAGATCGGTGACAACGAAGCCCTCGGGAACAGGCAGTCCCAGCTCGAGCATGCGGCATAGGGAGTGAGCCTTGCCTCCCACCTGCGCGGGTGCGCGAGCCTCGGACAGGAGGCAGAACGGGGTATGGCTCATGGAGTCCTTCCTTCCTGGGTGAGCGAGATGAGTGCGCCGTAGGCATGGTGGAAGGCGGGAGCGGCCACCCACAGGCTGTCGAATCGGTCCAGCACCCCACCATGGGACGGCAGCAGCGAGTCGAAGTCCTTACGCCCCACGCTGCGCTTGAGGGCCGAGAAGACCAGGTCTCCCAGGTGGCCGGCCACGGAAGCGACGAGCCCCAGCAGCAGCCGCTGCCAGGCGGGAATTGGCAGCAGGGGGTGGAAGAGCAGTGCCCCGGCAAGAGCCGCGGCGGTGCCTCCCAATGCCCCCTCGAGCGTCTTCTGGGGGCTGATGGATTGGAAGAAGGGGCGGCGCCCGAACAACCGCCCGCAGGCCTCGGCGAACCCGTCATTGAGGACGATGAGCAGGAAGAGGAAGGCCGCGGCGAGGCCCTGCTCCTGGCGCAGCCACAGCAGCCGCAGGGGCAGAGCTCCGGCGAGCATCACGACCAGCAGCGTGGAGGCCACGGCCACATGGCAGCCCGCGGGCCGGCGCCCGAGCACGGGCAAGGCGAGCGTGGCGAGCAGGAGCGCGAGCAGCAGGGGCCCCTCGGCCGTCTCGGAGGGGGCGAGCAGCAGCGCGGCGAGCGACCCGGCCCAGGCCATGGCGCGGTAGGGGGCCTGCCCAGGCTCGGGCAGGAGCACCCCCACCAGCTCGCGGCAGGCCGCCATCCCCACCAGGAGCAGGCCGGCGTGGAGCCACACCCCGCCCAGCGTCAGCAGCAGCAGGAAGAGGTGGGTGATGAGGTAGAAGACGACCAGTTTGATCCACAGCCCGCGACGGGTGGCGGCGGACAGCCGGCGGCTCTGCGGGGCGAAGGCCAGCAGTGCGAGGAAGGCGGCGAAGGCGATCTGCAGCCGCGGCAGCACCTCCAGACAGAGGGCGAGCGGTGCCATGTCAGCTCTCGCCTCGCTCGAGGCGGATGAGGTGGCGCAGGGTACGCAGCACCCGCTCGGTGAAGGGCTGGGCGCGGTGGACGTGACTCTGCAGGTACAGGCCCATGCGGTGGAGCAGCAAGTCCTGCAGGCACAGCGCGTAGCCGGCTCGCCACGACCGCGCCTCCAAGGGCCTGCCGGTGGCCTCCTGGAGCGCCTGTCGGTGGAGCTCCACCAGAGCCCCCACCTGCGCGTGCGTGGCCTGGGGTGTGAGGACGAAAGAGAGCAGCTCGGCCAGGTCGTGCTGGGGCGCGCGGGCGGTGGCCAGCTCCCAGTCATAGGCACACAGGCGCGGCCCCTCCCCAGTGGCACGCAGGGCGATGTTGCGGGGGTTGAAGTCGTTGTGCACGAGCGTGCGGGGATGGGCCTCGAGTTGCCCCCACCACTCGGGCAGTGTGTCCAGCAGCCGCTCGTGCAGGGCGAGCTCCTCGGGGGGGAACCACTCGGGCAACTCGTCCGCGGCCAGGCGCAGAAGCGCCTCCCACAGCTCCCGCGCTTCGACCATGCCCCGCGCTGTCCAGCAGTAGCCGAGCCACGGCTGTGCGAGCAGCTCGTCCTCACGCCCGTACCAGATGGCATGGACCTGGGCGATGCCCCGCAGGGCCGCCTCCAGCTGCGCCGGGCCCCAGCCGCTCGGGTCATCGGCGCTGTCGAGCAGCTCCACGTCCCGCAGCAGCTCCATGACCAGCACATAGGCCTCGCGCGCGTCGTCGCGGTGGGTGAGGTACACCGTCGGCGCGTGCCGCCGCAGACGCTCGTCCCGCAGCTCCGCGAGGGCCAGCTCGCGCAAATGGGTACCGACGAAACCCACGCGGCGTCCGAAGTGGCTCCAGGCCCGCGCCAGCCGCTCACCTCCGAGCGCGGCCACGGTGCCAGCCGCCAGCAGTACCTCCTCGTCCAGCGGCTTGAGCTTGACCATGAGCTCGAGGCTGCCGTGCTCGCCCCCGACCGTGCGGTACCGCAGTCGCATGGGCTGGTGGCCAATCTGCTTGGAGCGGCCGAGCCGGCGCGAGGTGAGCTCGGTGAGCAGTCCGGCGCCTGGGGACAGGTCTCCCAGCGGCTCGAGCGCCAGCAACTCGGCGCCCGGTACCGCGCGCTCCAGGGCCGGCTTCAGCAAGTCCGCCGTCAGATCCTCGCGGGAGAAGAAGCGCACGGGGCGGTTACGCCCCAGCCGCTCGTGCGCGGCGGCGAACTGCCCGCTGATCACCGCGCTGAGCGTGGAGAGATCCAATGCCAGGGCGAAGCCAGCGATGATCTCCGCCAGTCGCGGGGTCTGCCCCTCGCCCGCACACCCCATCATCTCCAGCAGGGCTCGCTGCCGGGGCAGGTGGGTGCCACCGCCCACCGTGCCCACCACCAGGCTGGGCAGCAGCATCGAGGCATAGAGGCCCTCCGGCTCGGGGCGCAGCATCAGCTGAGCCACGCTGGACTCGTGCACGCAGGCGACGTCCTGGCCGGTGGCGACGAAGGCGCCAGCCACCACGTTGGACACGTTGACGTTGTGGCCCATCATCCCGCTCTGCACGGCCGCGGCCAGCGAGAGTTGGTAGGCGTCGAGGAGTGCCTGGGGCGTCGTCTTCAGCACCTGCTCGATGCTCTGGCGCGTCAGCAGGACCTCGGCCACCACGCGCGTGCCCCGCCCGGCGAGGAACGACTGGAAGCCGACTTTCTTGTCGCCGCTGGCATTGCCGTCCACGACGAACATTCGCGGACGCGGACCGGTCTGCTCCAGGCGCTCGAGCAGCCATTGGCAGGCGAACCAGGTGCAGCTCGTCGTCATGTTCTGCCCGGCCGCGTCCGCCGTCTCATAGACGAAGTGGGTGTAGACGCAGCGGCCGAGCACCTGCGTCTCCACGCCCAGCAGGTGAGCGTGGCCGGACACGCGCCGCACCTGTGCGCGGAGGGCGGGCAGGCAGTCCTCCAGCAGTCGGCAGAAGCGCCAGGCCTCCTCCAGTCCGTCGAACTCGAAGAAGGGGGCTCGCACCATCCGCTGTGCGAGGACCCGGGTGACCACTCCGCCCGAGCGCGAGAGCGCGGTCGCTCCACGGCAGATGGAGGCGACCAGGGCCCCCTCGGTGGTGGCCACGGGGAGGAAGAGCGTGCCCTGGGCATGCTGGCCCTGGAACAGCAGGGGCCCGGCCACTCCCACGGGTACTTCGACCGCCCCGAGCAGGTTCTCCACGTTGTGGAGCAGCGACTCGGGCCGCAGCGACAGCGGCTGCAAGGCCTGCAAAGGCATACCCGTGTGCTGCTGGAGGAACTCGACCCTCTCCTGGCGGGCACCCTCCGTGTACTGGCCACGCCCAGGCAGCTTCGGAAGTGGCTCGTTCTGCCCGCCAGACAGGTCGTGCAGCTCTCTCTCGGGTCTCATGACGCCGAGCACTCTAGAGGGGCACCCTGACATGGACCGGGGCACGCCCCGTTCTCCACCCCTGCTATGGGGAGCGCATCCCGGGCTGAGCGAGATGGGGTGAACTGCTACGATTCCTGAGCATCGGCCTCGCCAGCCAGCTCTCGCTCGACCCGTTCGGCCAGCCATGTCGTGAAGTCAGCTGCCACCCGTGCGGGCTCCTGCTGCTCTCCGGCTGTGTGGTCCCAGAACACCACAGGGGGCTCTCCCGATACCCGGGAATCAAGGCAGTAGAGATTGCCTCCCCCGTCGTTCATCAAAGGAAGGAGATGCGCGGGGAGCGCGGGACTCGCTTCCTCCCGCTCACTCCTGGCCATCGCGGTAAGGCTCAAGTATGGCGGAACATCCACACCGAGCCCAAAGAGCTCGATGGACCCAACGCCTCCCCACCCAAAGCGCTTCAAGAAGAGCCGATAACCACCGGTCAGGTCCACCCCCAGTTCAGCACTGGCGGTGTTGAGCTCCATGTCGCTCACCCCCTGGCCAAAGCTCTTCGCGGGGGTCCTCTCCAGCAACTCCGAAAGTTCGTTGAAGGTCATGGAAGATTTGGGTGCCCAGCGATCTCGCAAAGGTGAAAAATAACCCCGGCGTACCGTTTAGCTCCTTACTCATTGAGGTTGAGCATGCCTGTGAAACCGAAGGCGTTGATCAGCACGTTTGACAGCGCGAGTCCGCCGACAGCCTTCTTCGACTGGGTTGCGAAGAACGGGGGTGGCTTCTTCATCAACACCTTTCAGGAGACGAGCGAGAGATACGTCAAGCTGCACAGCGCGAAATGTGGGATTGCAACGAGCGATAAGCGCTATGGTCCGGGCGGCGCGACGCAGCGCGCGTACAAAAAGATCTGCAGCCAAAGCCCCAATGCGCTGATCGATCACCTCGTGAGCCGGTACGGCGTGCCGTTCGAGGAAGATCACTCGCTGCAAGAAGTGTCCGGCCCGAGTGCTGACGCTGTTCCCGCCCGCCGACGCCCCAGATGAAATGGTCCTCACGACTGACGAAGCGCTCGAAGAGGAAGGCCGAAAGAAGCTCGTCACGCACCACGCGATTGAACGGAGCAGCCGGAACCGGAAAATTGTACTGCAAGGCCGTTCGAAGCCCTATGCCTGCGAGGCATGCGACCTGAGCTTCGACGCCTACGGCCCCGAGTACGAGACGCTGATTCATGTGCATCACAAGCGGCCCGTCGGGCAGGGCATGAAGACTCCCAAAAAGGAGGACTTTCTTTTGCTCTGCCCGAATTGCCATGTAGTGGCGCACTGGGGGCGTGCGACCAACCCGCTCGATCTCGCCGAGCTGCGAAAAAGGGCGGCACGGATGCGTGCAAAGTGGGCGAACAAACCGTACCCACTGGGGAGCCGGGACAAGTGACTGGGTAGTATTAATCTTCCACTACCACCGTCACCGGCTGGCTGACCTGGGGCCGGTGCACCATGGCCGCGGTGATGACGTGCTGGCCGGGCCTGACGCTCCAGCGGAACTCGTGCGGCCAGCTCACCGTGGCCACCGGCACGCCGTCGACGATCCACACGATGGGCTCCGTGCTCGGTGTCACGTCCGCCGCCAGCCGGAGTGTCGAGGCCGAGGCTGGCGTGTCCGGATCGTACAGCAGTCGCACCGTGCCCCTTGGCTCGCGGATGGCCACCTTCGGCTCCAACTCCTCCGGGTGGGTCGGGCAGAGCGGGCTCTCCCGCAGCGGCGCGATGTCCAGGTGCTGCCGCCGCGCCCACTGCGCGTACTCCTCGGGCAGCGCGAGCATCACCCGCGTCACCACCTCGCGCTCCGGGCAGGTGGGGCCCGCGCGCAGGCCGTTGCGCCGGTCCAGCTTCACGCGCGCGTGGAAGGGGCAGGGCTCCGTCGGGGCCGTGCCCGGGACGAACCACTCGCTCTTGCGGTGCGGGCACTCCGAGCCGGCCAGCCGGCCCGACAGCGTGCACACGTCTACCGCCAGCGCGCCCCCGGGCGGCGGGAAGGTGTCGAGCACCGGCCGGTACGGGCGCCACTCGGGCATCACCGCGTCCAGGATTTCATGCACCGCGCCGGCCGCGCCCATGAGCCCGCCCAGGCCGTTCATCCGGCGCCAGTCGTGGTTGCCCACCCACACGGCCACGAGCAGCCGGTCGCTGAAGGCCACCGCCCACGCGTCGCGGTAGCCCTGGCTGGTGCCTGTCTTCACCGCCACCGCGTACGGGTAGTCCAACGCGCTGCCCGCGGCGAACGTCGGCCTCCGGGCCAGCGGGTCCGCGAGGATATGGCGCACCAGTTGTGCCGCCTCGCGCGTCATCAGCCGGCGTGAGGGGGCCACGGGCTCGTCGACGAAGCGCCGCAGCGGGCGCGTCTCGCCCTCATGGGAGAGCACGAGGTAAAGCCTCGTCAATTCCTCCAGCGTGACGTGCAGGTTGCCGATCGCCAGCCCGAGCCCGTACCGGTCCGGCTCGTACGAGATGCCGCCCACGCCCGCCTTCTCCAGGAAGCGCAGCGTTGACTCCACTCCCACCTCCTCCAGCACGCGCAGGGCGGGGATGTTGCGCGAGTTGCTCAGCGCCTCGCGCAGCAGCATGGGCCCGAGGAAGTTGTGGTTGACGTTCTCCGGCAGGTAGCTCCGCCCGCTCTCCGTCCGCAGGTCCATCGGCGTATCCGCCAGCTCGGTGGCGGCGGTGACGGAGCCTTTCTCCAGCGCCAGCCCGTAGATGAAGGGCTTGAGCGTGGAGCCCGGCGAGCGCCGCTGCTTCACGAAGTCGATGGCTCCTCGGTGCTCCTCGCTGAAGAAGTCCCGCGAGCCCACGTACGCGAGGATGTCTCCCGTCTCCGTGTCCACCACCAGCGCGGCGGTGTTGCCCGCCCCCGTGCCATCCAGCCGGTTGAGGTTCGTCTGGAGGATGTGCGCCACCTTCGATTGAATCTCCAGGTCCAGCGTGGCCGTCGGAGATGGGCTGGGCACGCGCGCGGGACAGCTCGCTCCACTCCAGCACCGCGTGCAGCGCCTCGGGCATGCGCTGGGGTCGGGGCACGAGGCCGAGGTCCGCCTGCCGGGCCTGCTCCAGCTCCTCGCGCGAGAGGACGCCCTTGCTCGTGTAGCGCGCGGAGGATGCGGTGGCTGCGCTTGAGGGCGCGGCGCAGGCCCTCCTCCGTGTACGGGTTCATCCGCCCGGGCAGCTGCGGCAGGCCCGCGAGGAAGGCCGCCTGCGCCCACGACAGGTCCTCCACCGGTTTGTCGAAGTAGAGGCGCGCGGCGCGCACCACTCCGTGCACCCGGTTTCCGTACGGGGCGATGGTCAGGTACTGACGCAGCACCTTCTCGTGCCCGTGCTTGCGCACCAGCAGCAGGGCCTCCACCGCCTCGCGCGCCTTGCGCCCCAGGTTGCGCTCCCCGGGCGTCTGCATCCGCGCTACCTGCATGGCCAGCGTGGACGCTCCGGAGATGACGCGCAGGTTGCGCACGTTCTGCACCAGCGCGCGCCCCACCGATGGCAGGTACACGCCCGGGTGCTCGTAGAAGTGCCGGTCCTCGGTGGTGAGCGTGGCCTGGACGATGCGCTCGGGCAGCACGTAGGGCACCGGCCAGTAGCCGAGCTCCTCGCCCGTTCCGGGCACCTCGCCCAGGTACGCGCCCCGCCGGTCCAGCACGAGGCGCGAGGGCTCATATGCGAGCAGCCCGTCCTGAAGGCTGGAGACGAACCACGCTCCCGCCGCCACCAGCACGAGGGCGACCGCCGCCGCCCTCCGCCAGCGTGTGCTTCTACTTCTCATGCTCTCCCTTCACCACGATGCGCAGGCCCTCGCCGCGGCCGCGCACCGACTGCCGGTACATCATCTCGGCGTAGGGCGCCGGGTGGACGAAGGAGCCCTCGGTGGCGGCGCGCACCCGGAAGTGGAAGGTGTGCGTGCCGCGCGGCAGTCGCAGGAAGTAGTAGCGGACCTCGTGGTCCAGCCGCTGCACGTAGGTCGGCGTCAGCGAGTCCGCCTGCGACGGCTTCGCGTCCGAGGAGGCATTCGCCAGCTCGGGGTTCATGGGCTCCAGGCCCGCGGCGAAGGGCACCACCAGCGCCACGTGGTTGCGGTCCTCCTCGGTGACGAGCCGCGCGTGCAGCTCCAGGATGTCGCCCACCGCCAGCGCCTTCACCTCGCCAGCCTTGTCGTCGAAGTACGTCTGCTCCGAGCCGTCCGCGTGCAGCCAGGTGGCGTTGCGCGAGACGATGAAGCCCTGCTTGAGCGGCTCCACCTTGTCTCCCGGCGTGGCCGGCACGTAGCGGGCCTCCACGCGTACGCCCACCGGCCCACCCTTCACGGTGGCGGAGAGGGGCGCGTCGCCGGCCACCTCGGTGGAGGCCGTCTTCGTGTCCGCGTTGACGCGGAGGTTCTTCCCCGAGGAGAGCGACACGGTGGTGTCCGGCACCGCCGGTTTGGCCTTCTCCAGGTACACGGCCAGGGCGGCCAGGGCGCGGCGGTTCTCGTAGGTGCTGCCGAAGCCCAGCTCCGCGCTCGCGTAGGAGAGGAGCGCGTCGCGGACCTGGTCGAGCCGCTCGTTGGTCGGGTCGATCCGCACCAGCGCCTCGAAGACGGCCGCCACGCTGGAGGGCTGCGTGCTGAGGAAGCCGTAGTAGCCCCACGCGGCGCGGCGCCACTTGAGGCCCTCGAAGACGGGCTTGCCCTTGTTCAGCTTGATGATGACGCTGTCCCACAACTCCTTGCGCAGCACCTCCAGGTTGGAGCTGTAGCGCGAAGGCTGGGTGGACATGGTGCTGGCGAGGTCCGCGAGGCTCTGGATGTCCAGGCGCTCGCGGAGCTGGAAGAGGTCGATGAGGTAGTGCTCATCCAGCGCGCCCACTCGGGCGAGGGCTCGCAGCGCCGCCGTCTGCTGGCTGTAGCGCCACTCCTGCACGAGGCCTGGGTAGTCGCTGCGCAGCACGCGCTTGAGACCTTCCACCGCGCGCGTCAGCAGCTTCTCGTCCACCTTCAGGCCCGCGCGCCGGGCCGCGTCGAGGAACTCCACCGTCTGCGCCGTCACCTGCACGTCGCCCGGCCCGCCCGGCCAGAAGGCCATCAGCCCCTGCGCGTCCTGGTACTGGGCCATCTCCTCCTGGAGCCGCTGGACGTGCGAGGCGAGCTGCTTGCTGAAGACCGTGTTCAGCTTGAGCTGGGTGAGCAGCGCGCCCAGGGACACGTCCGGGTAGAGCTGCGACAGCTTCTGCTCGAGGCAGCCGTGCGGGTAGTCGGCCAGGTAGTCCAGGCCCGCGTACAGCTCGAGGACACCGGGGATGGAGGTGATGAGCACGTCCTGGGACGCGGTGCCCGGGCGCGCCGGCTCGGGCAGCGGCTTCAGCGGGGTGCTCCCGGCCTTCAACGTGTCGAAGTACGCGAAGTGTTCCACCGTGCGGTCCGGCAGCACGGGGAGCTGCACCTCGAAGGCGTCTCCGGCCTTGTCCGCCTTGCGCTCGATGTCCACGCGCACCTTGAGAGACTGGGGCTCGGACACGTCCGCGCTCTTCACGGTGATGGGGGTGACGAAGCTCATGGCCCGGTTGGCCTGCAGCTCCACCGAGGGACTCAGCGGCTGCGCCTCCGCCGGGCCGGAAATCTGGACCTTCACCGAGCCGGGGCCGCCACTGCCTTCCACCACGCGGCCCAGCGCGCCGCCCCAGAAGCGGTCTCCCTGGCGCACGAAGCGCGGCAGTTGTGGCTGCGCCAGCACCGGCAGCCGCACGCGCAGCGTCGTCTGCTTGTAGCCGAAGCGCTGCAGCCCGGAGATGGCTACCGCTCGCACGCGGAAGTTGGTGAGGTCGTCCGACAGCGGCACCTGCACCGTCAGCTTGCCCGATGCCGGCACCTGCAGCGTGGCCTGGTAGTACGGCACCGTCTTGAAGTTCTTGCGCACCACGCGCTTGCTGCCGCCCTCGGACTCCTCCTCCTCGGCTCCGTCACCGCCGGGCTCCTCCTCCTGCTCGAAGAGCTTGCCCACGAGGTTGTTGCGCGTGTCTCGCAGCGTGGTGCCGCGCGCGTTGCTCCGGATGAGCTCGTCGAGCGGGTTGAGCGTCCCCTCCGGCGCGAGCGACAGCACGGCCTCGTCCACCAGCCACAGCGTCACCTCGCCGGCCAGGGGCTTGCCCTGGTCGTCCTTGAGCGTCAGCTCCACCGGAACCGTGGCCCCAGGGCGCGCCGTCTCCGGGTGCTTGATTTCCACCGCCACCTGGTTGCGCACCGGCTCCACCTTCACGTCCACCGAGGCCCCGAGCGTCTGCGGCCGGTAGCGGGAGTCGTCCTTGTCTCCCTCGCCGAGTCGGCCGCGCATCAGCACCACGTGCACCGGCACGTTGGGGACGTGCTGGGGACGGAGGGTCAGCTCGTGCACCGCCTTGCCGCCGGACACGTCGTGCCAGGTGTAGGTGTTGCCTCCCGGCTCCTCCACCACCACCAGCGCGCGGCCCTCCTGGAAGGGGCTCTGGACGATGAGGCGTGCCGTCTCGCCCGGCTTGTACGAGTCCTTGTCCGGGGTGAGCCCGAAGACGCCCTCGCGCGACTTCTGCCAGGCAATCGGCGTCTGCCCGCCCACGTACAGGTCCGCCGAGAGCGTCTGCACGCGCCCCAGCTTGTCGCGCGCCACCAGCTCCACCACGTACACGCCCGCCTCCTTCAGCTCGAAGGCCGGCGTGACGGGCTTCTCCTCGGTGGTGATGGTCTTCTCCGCGAGCTTCACGTCTTCCTGCTCGGTGACGTACTTCGCCTCGCCGGTGGCGAAGTGCGTCTCGCGGAGCTGGCTGTGCCAGATGCGCTTGTAGAGGCGCACCTGCACCTCCTGGCCCTTCACCGCCTTGTCGTCGACGCCCACCGCGAGGAGCTCCGGCGCGAGCGTGAACGGCTTGTCCGAGTAGCGCGGCAGCTTCATGCCCAGCACGAAGGGCGGCAGTGCCCGCACCTCCTGCGCCGCCGACACGGGCTGGTCGTCCGCGCCCGTGACGGTGGCCTCGAAGCGGTAGATGCGCGCCGAGCCGTCCAGGTCGAGCGCCGGGTTGACCGTCATCTCGTCCGCGCCCGCGTCGTCCAGCGTGGCGTTGCGGGTGATGACCTCGGGGGCGCGGCTCTGGCCCTCGCGGGCGAACTGGGTGCTGGAGGCGAAGAGGAAGCCCTCGCGCCCCTTGGGCACGTAGTAGTAGGGGCGCCGCGTCACCGTCCAGGCGATGGGCTGTCCGGCCACGTTGCCGCCCGCGTAGTAGCGCGCCACCGCCTTCACCTTGAAGGCCGCGTCCAGCCGCGCCGTGGCGGGACTGGAGAGCTGCACCTCGAAGGTGGGGACGCGGTACGCCTCCACCCGGAAGTCCCGACGCGCCAGCGTCCTCTCCGAGCGCGTCTCCAACAGCACCACGCGGAACTCGCCGGTGGGGATGTTCTCCTCCTGGAACTCGGCGGAGAAGCCATACAGCGCGGTGAAGCTCAGCGGCAGCGCCCACTGCTGGTCGCCCGGCCCCTCCACGCGCAGCGTGTACTTCTTCGCGTCCTCGGGGGCCACGAAGTCACCGCCCACCTCGTTGCGCAGGAAGCCCTTGATGTAGACCGTCTCGCCCGGCCGGTAGATGGGGCGCTCGGTGAAGATGAAGCCGCGCAGCCTGTCGTTCGGCGGCGGCGGCGTCTGCTGCGTCAGCCACTCCAGCCAGCCCGAGGACGGCGACCAGTGGTTGTTGGCGAACGCCGAGGGCGGCTCGCGCGGGTTCAGCACCAGCAGGTCGTCCCCGTTCTGCACGGAGATGCGCTCGAGGCTCACCCAGTCCGTCTGCGGGCCGAGGCTCGCCCGGCCTCCCGCGTCCGTGGTCAGCTCGTGCTTGAAGGGCTGCTGCATCGTCTGGTTCGGCTGCTTCGGGTCCGGCACCCGGCGCTGGCCCTCCAGCACGATGCGGGCGCCTCGCACCTCCTTCGCGTCATCCAGCGTGCGCACGAAGAAGATGGCCTTGTCCCGTTCCTCCACCGTGCTGAGCGAGAGGTTGGTGATCTGCACGCGGACGTAGGCGCGCTCGGGCGCTCCGGTGAGCCGCCGCAGGCCCACGAGGTACGTGCCGGGTCGGGACTTGCCCACCACCGGGTCGAGCAGCGGCGCCAGGTCCAGCCCGAAGGTGGTGGTGCCACCGCGCTTGGGCAGCGGCAGGTCCACCAGCTTGGAGACGAGCGGCGAGCCCAGCAGCCGGATGTGCGCGGCCAGTTGGTCCTCGCCGATGTAGCCGGGCGTCGCGCTCACCGCGGGCTCCTCGCCGGGGAAGGGCGGCGCGCTCTCCTCGTCGATGACGATGGGCCGGCTGGGGAAGGGCCACAGGCCGGGGTGGAGCGGATCCACCCGGTAGACGCGCACGTCGGCGCGCGCGTCGCCGTAGCCTTGCAGCGGCAGCATGCGCGGGCCGTTGGCCTCCAGCACGGCGGTGGCCTGCATCCAGCGCAGGAAGGGGCTCTTCCAGTCCAGGTGGAAGAAGACTCTGGAGGTCTCCCGGGTCGCGCAGGGGTCGGCCGCTGTCGTCGCGGATGGGCGCGGCGCCGATGCGCATGCGGTAGAGCGTGTCCGGGACGAACTTGCCGCGCAGCGCCACGCGGGTGCCGTACGACTGGAAGTGCAGGTCCGGCACCGCGGGCTCCAGGCGCACCAGCTTCTTCAGCGCGGTGAGGCCGAGGTCCTCCACCGGCGCGGAGAAGACGAGCTGCGGCAGGTCTCCCTGGTTGCCGCACGCGAGCGCCATGTCCCGGGGCGTGGAGGCTCCGCCCGTCAGCGAGAACTGCTCCCTGCCGCAGTGCACCTGCTGCAGGTGGAAGGCGGGGCGCGTGGACAGCCGGCCCACCCACAGCACCTTGTCCTCGTCCCCGAGCGCGAGGCTCACGTTGACGCGGAGCTGCTTGCCCTCGGGCACGTCCTCCTCGAGGGTGATGGCGTAGACGGCCGGCTCGCGCTGGGTGCCGCGCGGGAGCTGCGACAGCGTCCAGTCCTTCAGCACCCGCGTGGGCGAGTCCGCCAGGCCGGGCAGGTCGCGCACCTCCAGCCGGAGCATCTTCTTGAGCGAGTCGAGCGGCAGCGCCTGCGGGAAGGTGAGGGTGAAGGTGCGGAAGGGCCTCAGGTCCGTGCTGTCGGGCTGCGGCGACATCGCCGAGGGCGCCGACATCATCGTGGTGAGGATTCTGCGCGCGCCGCCCGCCTCGAAGGAGAAGCGGGCCAGCGCGGGCCAGGGCTCGGCCGGGCGGAACTGGAGCGTCTTGCGGTCGGCCCAGAACCACTGGCCGGGCCACGAGGGCGTCATCTTGAGCCGCTTCGCGCCGTCGTCGGCGCTCTGCTTGCCGGGCCCGACGTTGTCGGGGAAGTAGACGGTGACCGGGTCGAAGCCGCGCAGGAACTGGTCGGGGAGGAGCTTCACCCCCCCTCCCTCGGGACGCTGGCTCTCGTCGGCCGGACGGTATTCCTGCGCCCCGGCGGGCACGGCCGCCAGCAGCAGGAGCAGGGACAGGACGGACTTCAGGAGCGGCTTCACGGGTTGGCTCCGATACGGTTGAAGAAGTCGCGGAGGTACTCCTCGGGCACCTCGGTCTTGGCGCCGGCGAGTCCCACGAGGACGGGCTTGAAGGAGAGGGGACGCTCCAGCGTGGCCGGAGCGTGGATGGCGAGCAGGTAGCTGCCCTTCTCGAGCGCGAGGAACTGCTGGCAGCCCTCGCCGAGCACGCGCTGGGTGGTGTCGAGCACGCTGCACTGGAGCACCTCGGCGGGCACCTGCAGCCCCAGGCCGACGTGGCCGGCCGAGGCGGTGCTGAAGCGGAAGTAGCGCGTCTGGCCCGGCGCCACCCAGCCCGTGTCCTTGGAGACGCCCTCGGCCAGCTCCTTCACCGGCTCGTGCGTCCAGGTGACGCTGCCGGAGAGGGGCTGATCGGCGAAGCCTCGCACCATGAGGCGGTAGGTGCCGGCCTTCAGCAGCCGGTCGAAGGTGCAGCCGCGCTCGAGGCCGTCCACCAGCAGCACCGTGGTGTCCTGGCCGAGGCCGCAGACGCCCGTGTCGGCGCGGAGGTGGACGACGGCGTCGGCGGGCAGCGTCAGGGTGCGCTCCACCGTCTCGCCGGAGAGCCGCAGGGCCTTCGCGGCGGGCAATTCGGGCACCTTGCTCTTGGAGCCGGGGGGGAGCAGGGCCGCGGCCCATCCCTCGGGTGGAGCGAGCACCACGCGCAGGCCCCCCGGGTTCGTCTCGAGCAGGAGCTCGCCCCGGCGGCCCGGAGGCACCTGGACGTCGCAGCCTTCCAGCCGCGCTCCGTCATCAAGCGTGGTCACGCACCGCGCCGCCCCCTTCACCATCAGCCGCCGGAGCATCGGCGACGCACCGAAGGCCAGCGGCTGCTGGCCGGGCACGCGGATGGTGGCCTCGAAGAGGCTCGCGAGGGCGATGGCCGGCTTCGCCGCCTCCACCGAGACCACCTCCGTCTGCACGCGGGACTCGGCCGGGGACCAGAGCAGCACCACGCCGCCCGTGCCGCTCAGGACACAGCGGGAGAGCGTGTCGGTGGGGGCGCACAGGTCCACCGCCGCCCCCTTGCCATCCACCAGCACGGCCCAGGCGTCCTGGGGCAGGGAGAGCTGCACGCGCGTCGGCTCGGCGGGCATCACCATGCGGAGCGAGGGCCCCCCGCTCCACGTCAGGTCCTGCAGGCCGGGCGTCAGCGGCACGGCGGAGGAGGGCACGGGAATGGCGATGCGCGTGAGGGTGGCCGCACCTCGTTCGTCGGCGGGCGTCCACCAGCGCGCGAGCGACTCCTCCGTGGGCCCGGTGGCCGCGAAGCACGAGGAGTCCCGCTGCTGCGCGACGCCCCCGTCCAGCCGGCACGCCGGGTAGGCCGGGTCGCCGAAGGGCACGCTCATGCGCAGCAGGTGCATGGCGGACTGCCGCGAGCGCTGGCGCAGCAGGGTGACGTCCCGGGTCAGCGGGGTGCGCTCCTCCTCGGGCTTCTCGAGCTTGTCCACGCGCTCGGAGAGGGAGAGCTTCGTCTCGGCGGTGGCACCGGGAGCGCCGAACACCCAGTCGCCGGACTCCAGCGAGGCCTCGGGGCCGCACGGCCTCAGGGGGCCCTGCTGGGACGCGGGCAGGCAGAAGATGCCGCTGCCCGTCTCGTAGCGACCGGGCCTCGGCACCTGCGCGCTCGCGGCCTCTCCCGTGGGAAGCCTCTCTCTGGAGAGCGGGCGCAGCGGACGGGCCGCCACGCTGGTGCTCACCTTGGTGGGCAGGCCCAGCGTCCAGACGCGCACGCGCCAGGGCGAGGTCCCCGGCTTCAGCAGCGTCACGCACTCGCGGACGTCCATGCGCCGCGACACCACCGCGCCCCGCTCATCCTCCAGGGCGCAGGAGAAGGGCGTCTTGGCACGCAGGGTGACTTCCTGCAGCGCCTCGGCGGGCACGGGCGGCAGCGTGGCGCGCACCACGCCGGTGCCCACGTCCAGCGCACCACTCTCGGCGAGCACCCCGGCGTCGGTCACCTGGGCCAGCGCCACGGATACCTCGGTGGGGCCCGGCTGTTGCGTCTGGCTCTCCAGCACCAGCGTGTAGCTGCCCGCGGGGAGCGGCTCGGCGATGGCGCAGTTCCAGTCCGCGCCATGGTCCGCGCTCTCCACCGCGAGGCGCCCCGTCCCGTCGAAGATGCGGCAGCGCACGTCCGTGCGTCCGCGCGTGAACAGGCGCAGCGTACCGTCCACGGGCAGCACCAGCGGGATGCGGCTGGGGGCGCTCACGTCCTTGACCATGGGCGGCGCGAGCACCTCGGTGCGCAGGTACAGCGCGTAGGAGATGGCCACGTCCCCTCGGCTGTGCTCGGCCACCAGCTTGTATTTCCCGGGCTCGAGCACGAGGAGCTTTCCCTCGGGAGGCGGCGACTCCTTCGTGGGCAGCGGCTCGGCGACGGCCGCCGGGGCGCTCTCCTCCTCTGCCGGCGGCGGGGCTTCCTCGGTGCTCTCGGAGTACTCGGGAGGCGACTCGCCTTCGCCCGACTCCCCGCCCTCGGAGTACTCGGAGGATTCAGGGGACTCGGAGGGCTCCGAGTACTCGGGCTCGGGTGGAGGCGGCGGGGGCGGGGGCGCGTACTCCGTCTGCGGAGCGATGACCTCCACGGGCTTGAGCGTCTTGTCCGCGCCGACGGTGTAGAGCCGCCCCTGCATGCCGTGGGTCAGCGTGAAGGCCACCTCCATCCGCGCCGGCACCTCGAAGGAGAACTCGTCCTTGCCGTCCTTGCCGAGGTCCGCCCGGTACCACTCATTGAAGAGCACCGGGTGCACCTTGTTGCCCTTGAGCACCACCGGGGGCTTCACGCGCTCCAGGGCGGTGCGGCGCATGGACTCCACCGTCAGCGGGAGCTGCGTCCACAGGTAGGTGCCCTTGGCCAGCCGCAGCGACTGCTCGCAGGGCGTGGGCACCGTCACCACCGGCCACCCCTTCGGGTCGTCCAGGCGGCACTGGAGCTGCGCGCCCGGCGCGGCGGTGGAGAGGGTGTAGTCATCCATGCGGGGCACCGTGAGCTTCTGCTGGATGAGGTCGCCCGCGTTGACGCGGAAGAACACCTCGCCATCGGCGCTCACTCCCTCGGCCGCCTTCACCTCGCGGCGCTCCAGGAGCACGGCGCCGCGGCCCTTGCTCTGCCCCGTGGTGCGAGCGGTGAGCAGGTAGCGGCCTGGCCGCAGGTAGGTGGACACGAGGCAGTTGCGCCCGCGCCCTCCACCCGAGGCGTTGCCCACCTGCGGCACCACCGGCGTACGGATGGTGCACTCGGTGGCCAGCAGTCCCTGCGTCGTCACGTGGTACAGGCCCTCCTGCTTGACGTCGAAGGTGAGCGCGTGCGACTCGCCGCGCTCGAAGTCGAACCAGGCGGGCTCCGACGGCTTCAGGGCGGGCAGCGGCGGGAAGCTCGGCGAGTACGTGCTCAGCGGCGGTGGGGGAGGAGGCGGCGGCGCGGGCCGGTGCACCAGCAGGTTGAGGGATGCGCTCCCCGGTTGGCTCAGCGTGAGCGTCCCCGTCGCGGCCGGAAGCTGGCAGCGACCGTCTCGCGCCTCCACCCGGGTTCCTCCCACGGCACAGGTGAAGGGCTCGCCCCCGGTCGCGCGCACCTCGAGGGGCCCTCCCCGGGCCAGGAACAGCTCGACCGGACCCGGGCCGTCGAGCACCACCGGCAGGGGCTCGGAGAAGGTGAGCGGCAGCGGGCGCAGGGAGAGGCCGCGCAGCGAGCCTCGGCCGATCCGGTTGCCGACGAGGCGGTAGGTGTCCTCCTTGTGCAGCTTCGCGCGCGGAATCAGGCACGACGTCCGGGTGGGCGTGTCCTCCGTGGGCGCGCGGCCCTCGACGGCCAGCGTGAGCTGCTCGATGCCCTCGGTGCCGCCGTACAGCTTCAGCTCGTACATGCCGGGCGAGGCCGTGTAGGGGATGCGGCACGTCTCCGCCTTCGGGTCCGTCTCGATGAGCCGGGTGCGTTTGGCACCGTCCACCAGGTACAGCTCGCAGCGGCCCCTTCGCTCACCACTGGTGGCGAACACGTAGCGCCCGGAGCGCGCCACCCGGAACCAGACGGTGGCGGACGAGCCGTCGTAGTTGAACGCGCGGCGGAACGGGCGATCCGGGCCCACCTCCGGCCCGTCGAAGCCGACGGGTACCCAGTTGTCCGGAGTCTCCTGCTCCAGCATGCACCCCAGGGGCGCGCTGTCGGGATCGAGCGGCACCTCGTGGAGGCCGACCAGGTACTCACCGCTGGTGTAGACCTTGAATCGCGGCGAGTAGGTGCCCGCGCCGTAGCTCCCATCCGTGAAGTCGCTCTCCGTCGAGAGCCGGGCCCACTGCAGCATCAGCCGCGAGCCGGGCTCCCCGCGCAGCACCGCCACGTGCCGGCCTCCGCCGCTCGCCATCGCGCTGCACTGGGGGATGAGCGCCTTGGGTTGAATCAGGCAGCTCGCCTCCGAGGAGTCGGTGACGTTGCTGGCCCCGTCGTCGGAGAGGGCATGGACGCTCACGCGGCTGCTGGACTGCGCGCCGCTCTCGCGCGAGAGGAAGAGGGCGGTGGGTCCCGAGGGCAGCTCCACCGCGGTCATGCCCCAGGGCGGGAGGGTGATGCTCAGCGAGCGCTCCGGAGGCGCCTTCGGGAAGCCGTAGGCCACGGAGAGGGTGTTGTCCTCCTTGCCCTCGGTCCAGTCCTTCGGGGAGGTGCCATAGGTGGTGAGCAGGTAGCTGCCCGGCTCGAGCGTCGTCTCCAGCCACCACTCGTACTGGGGCTGGCCGGGGCGGGGCTGCGTGGAGGCATCCTTCACCGGGACGGGCTCCCACCACGCGCCGTTGCGCCACAGCCTCACGTCCCCGACGGTGCGCCCGGAGACCCGCAGGGTGACGGGCTGGCGCTGGTCGAGCTTGAGCCAGAAGGAGGCCTGGTGACGCGGGGCGAGCACCTGGCGCACCTCGCGGCCCGGCTCCAGCAGCACCGGCTGGGCGTTGTCCTCGGTGTAGGGCACCGCCTGGAGAGTCACCTTCCCCTGGGTGCCCTTTCCCTTCGTCCGGGACGTCAGGCGCAGCTTGTAGGTGCCCGCGTCGAGCAGCTGATCCAGCTCGCAGTTGGAGCGGCCGGCGGTGCCGCTCTGGGCGAAGGGGCCGCGCACGTGGTCGACCAGCTCGCACGCCGTCCCAGAGGGAGTGCGCGCGGTGATGACGACCCGGGACGCCTTGTCCAGGGTGACGATCGTCTCCTGGCTGCCTTTCGCCGGGACGGAGGCGGGCGAGAGGCTGACGGCGTGCATCAGCAGGAGGGAAACCGACAGGGGTGAAATGGGCATGAGGGCCTCGGGTAGAGGCGCCGCGCGAGGGAGGGCGCGGCAGAGGCCCCCTCATAGCAGCAATCCCCAGGCCACCCCAGGGGTGCAGCGGCTTCACCTAGAGTGCGTCCGGGCGGACGCGGAGGTGCGGCCCGGAGGCCACGGGCGTGTGGCCCTGGCGGGTAGCCCTCTGCTACTCGCCTGCCCAGGAGTGGGCGGGCCGGGCGCGAGCCTCATCCGGTAGGTGGGAGGGGCCATGGACCCCTCCAGCACCTAGGGGGCAGGACTTTAATGTCTGGCGACCGATGTTGGGCGTGCGCACTTTGCAAACCGGAGAGCGTGCGTGCCGAAGGCAATCATCTTCGAAGTGGATGGGACACTGGTGGACGCCAACGTGCTGCGTGCGCGTGCCTGGCAAGAGGCACTGGCGCGGTATGGGCGCCAGGTGCGCCTCCCGAGGGTGCTCGCGCAGATGGCGCTCAATGGTGACCAGCTCGTCTCCGTATTCCTCCCGGAGGAGGACCACGACCGCCATGCCGATGAGCTGGCGAGCTTCCACCGCGCGCTCTTCCACGAGCGGTACCTTCCCCGGGTGAGGGCCTTCCCCGGAGGGTCCGAGCTGCTCCGGCGTCTGCGGGACGATGGCTGGCGGATCGCCCTGGCTTCCACCGCGGACCCCGATGAGCTGGAGCACTACATCGAGCTGCTCGGAGTGGAGGAGCTCATCGACGCGAGCACTACGGATGCCGAGGTGAACCGCACCCGGTTGAACGAGGAGATTCCCGCGGAGGCCATCCGGCTGCTGGGGCTCGATAGGACCGATGGGACGCTGGCGGTCGCGGGCAGCCCCTATGATGTCGAAGGGGCCGTGCGCCTGGGGATGCGGTGCGTCGGGCTCGTGTGTGGCGGTTTCTCGGAAGAGCAGTTGATGGACGCGGGGGCGATCGCCGTCTTCGGCACACCCGAGGATCTCCTCACCCGCTACGCCGAGTCCCCCCTCGCCGCGGGCGGTTGAGCGAGGGAGCCGCGGTTCCTACAGGCCCGCTCGCACCGCCTGCCACAGCAGATCGGCGAACGTCACGTGGCTCCGCTCCATGTCCACGAGGGGGAGCGAGATGCGCGGAAATCGCATGAGCCTGTCGTCATAGACCACCTGGGGCGCTCGCCGGCGCAGCTCCTCCGCCAGCGGCTGGAAACTGGTGAGCCTGGCCAGCGCCCGTCGCGCTCCGAGGCCACTGAAGTCGGTGGAGATCGTGAAGGCGACCCGGAGACCTTCGCCGTACGCCCACAGGAAGTGGTGGGTGTCCTCATCCTTCACATCGGCGAGGGGCGTCTGGACAAGCTCCCCGTTTTCGGCGACGAACGACGCCTTCTGGGTCTCCACCGTGGTGGTGTTCCTCCGGCCGCGCACCAGCAGGCGAAGCTCTCGCCAGGGCACCGTCAGGTGCTCGCCGCGCTCGCTCTCCAGGTGCAGCGCCGTCTCCTCGAAACGGAAGGCGCGGATCGGTAGGGGATGGGCGGTCGCGCGGGGTGGGGGCTCGTAGCTCACCGCCGCGAAGCCCGCCCGCCGCAGCTCCCGGACGAGCGTCTCCGCGTCGATGGGGGGCAGCCGCTGGAGGGGGATTGGAGGCGGCGCCGCCAGCCGCAGACGGAGGTCCGTGGGTGACATCCGAGTCACCCTCGCGAGCTCCATCAACACCTGCTCGTCCCGGGGCGCTGGGACCCGGGCGAGGGCCACGAGCACGGTGCCGACGATGGAGGGCTCCCACGTCGGTATGGCCGCGAGTGCCTCGGACTTCGCGACGCTGGCGCGCAGCTCGGCCAGCTCGCGCCGGGCCTGCTCCAACTGCCGCTCGAGGCCCTCGCGCTCCTTCGCGTGGTGCGCCCGCAGCTTGTCCATGTGCTCCCGCACCCGGCGGAGCTCCGACTGGACCTGCTCCAGCTTGTCGCGCAGTTCCCGACGCTCGTTCATGTCAGGCGGCCTTCTGCTCGCTCTCCTCGGCCTGCACCGTTTCATCCCCCGAGCCGCCCGTGCGCGTCATGCGGCTGTAGAGCGACAGGGACGGATCGAAGAGGAACTTCAGCCACAGCGCCGTCCACGAGTGGTGGGCGTGCAGCGAGTCGTAGAACTCGGGGGCGAGCTGGCGCACCTTGGGCAGGCGCGTCCAGGGCACGCGCATCACGTCGTGGTGCTCGTTGTGGTAGCCGACGTTGAAGGCCACCCAGTTGAGGGGCCCGTAGTACGAGTACGTCTCCTGGGGCGGCTTGACGAGGAAGTGCTCTTGAATCCACCGCGCGCCCAGCGGATGCAGGCCGATGGCGAAGATGGACGCCAGGAACATGTAGCCCAGCGCGCGAGGCCCGAGCAGGGCATAGCTGCCCGCGATGAATGCGAGCTGGATGCTCATGTTGGCCAGGTACCAGCGATCGAAGAACGGCACCCGCCTGAGCCGAGGCACCCGCATCGCCTGGAAGGCCCAGAAGTTGAGCTGCCAGAACGCCTTGCCCCAGAACGAGTTGCCGATCAGCCGAGCCTCGAAGGGGGTGGCCAGATCCGCATCCAGCTCGGGGTCGCCTTGGAAGCGGTGGTGGATGAGGTGGTACTTGCGGAACGAGGCGGCCGCGGGGAACAGGATGGGCAGGTTGGTGAAGAGCTGCAGGGCGGCGTTGAGGCGCGGGCTGCGGAAGACCAGGTTGTGGGTGCACTCGTGGATCAGCACCCACAGGCCGTGGTCGATGAAGGCTCCCACCAGCCACGCGGTGGCCAGCAGCGCCCACCAGGGTGAATCCCGCAGGGCCCAGGCGATGGCCACCTGCGACGCCACCAGCAGCACCACGAAGACGGCGGTGATGGGCGTCGGACCGCACAGTTCCTTGATCTCGGGGTGGGCACGCAGGATGGCGCGGGCTCGCTCGAGATGGGGTTCCTTCTCCGTGCTGCGGGCAAACTCCAGGCGTGTCTGACTCAAGACGCTTCCTCGTGGGTTGTGCGAAGCGGGGGGGCGCGCAGCTTGGCACACCCCCCGCATCCGACGCCATGCGTCATTTCGCCTGAGAGGGGGGCGGCCGAGCCAGCCCCCATGCCCGCCCCTACTCCAGGGTGAAGCTCTGGGCCTTGGCCTGGGTCTGCACCGACTGGAGGATGGCCTTGTCGAGCGTGTCGTTGCCCTCGGAGGCCTGCTCCTTCTGCTTCTCCGCGAGGTACTTCTGCCGCTCCTGGTTGAGCTGCTGGATGCGGGCCTGGAGCGCCGAGCGCTCCTTCTCCTTGGCCTCCACGACGGCCTTGCGCTCGTCGGCGCTCTTGCCGCGCAGCTCCTCGGGGAGTTCCTCGTCCTTGAGGGCCTCCAGCTTCACCGCGCCCTTCTTCGTCCCGTCCACCAGGTCCCAGCTCGAGTTGTCATAGAGACGCGAGGCCTTGGACACCGCGCGCGTGGTGGCGCTGACCGCGTTCGAGCTGGCGTTGTCGTCCTGAGCCGCCTGCCGCTTCTTCGCCTCCGCGCCGCCCCTCCCGTAGCCCAGGTAGGTCTTGTTCAGCTCCACGCCCAGCTTCGAGATCTCCTCGTCCTGGGGCGCGGCGATCATCGCCACCGCCCGGTTCTGGTCGATGTTGAAGGGCTGTCCGCCCGCCAACTTTGCCCCCTCGGCCCAGCCACTGCGCGCCCCGATTTCCGCCGGGCCACAGTGGATGGTGTTCACCACGATGCCGTGCTCCTTCGCCGCCGCGATGGCCGTCTGGTGCGACACCGGCCCCTGCGAGAAGGGCTCGTTGCCCGCGATGTAGATGAGCTTCAGGTCCTTCTTCGACTTGCTCCACTCGAGCTGCTGGGTCGCCTTCTGGATGACCTGGCCGCAGTACTCGTTGCCGCCGTTGGTCTTCAGGGCGAAGAGCTGCTCGGACACCCGGTCCAGGTCCGTGGTGAGCGGCACCACCTGGCGGATGAAGCCGCCCTCGCGCGAGAGCGTGTCGTTGCCGTACTCGTAGAGGGCGATCTCCAACTGGGCGGACTGGCCATCGCGCCGGGCGTTCTGGAAGGCATTCACCACCGTCCAGAGCTGGCGCTTGGTCTGCTCGATGAGCCCGTCCATGCTGCTGCTGGTGTCCAGCAGGATGGCGATCTGCACCCGGGGGGCGGAGATGGCCGCCTCGAGCGTCCCGGGGGACACGGGGGGCTGGGTCTGGGTGGCGGGTTTGGTGGTGCGCTGGCTCTCCGCGGAGGCGAGTCCGGGCAGCGTCAACAGGCCGAGGCAGAGGATCGAGGACTTGAGCATGGGGGCTTCAACGAACGCCCTTGGAAAACGATCTACACCTCACTTCTACCCGTACGTGGTGCCCGGCTGGTTCGCCTGGCGCTGGAACGCGCAGCCTGGTCGCGGAGGTGCCAGGCGGGCCCGAGTTGACGCACCGCGGCTCGCCGGGGACAGGCACACGGTTCTCATTTGATGGTAATTTGGCGCTCGCATGCGCTGTTCGTCGACCTGGAAGAACCGTGGCTTCTCGCTCATCGAGCTGATGATCGTGGTGGCCATCATCGGCATCCTCGCCGCCATCGCGATTCCGAACTTCATCAAGTTCCAGTCGCGCTCCAAGCAGGCGGAGGCCAAGTCCAACCTGCGGACCTGGTTCACCACCCAGCGCTCGTACATGCAGGAGAAGGGGCTCTATTCGGAGTCCCACCGGACCGTGGGCTTCTCGCCGGAGCGCGGCAACCGCTACGCCTACTTCTTCTCCACCGCCCAGCAGTGCGAGGAGCGCAAGGACGATGGCACCGTCACCGCCCCCGAGCTCGCCAACTGCATCACGGTGGACCAGGGCCGGTTCAAGGGTGCTCCCCCCAAGCCGACGCCTCTCACGGTCGAGTTCACCTGGGCCGCGGGGGGTGGGGACGATCCGAAGTCTCCAGGCATCTCGGGCTCCTGCCCCGGCTGCAACATCAACGCGTTCGCCGCGGGCAACATCGACAATGAGGTGGGGGGCCTGGACACCTGGCACGTCGCCACCAAGGACGCCCGGGTGAGCGCGCCCCCGTGTGGCAACGAAGAGACCGTCGCCGTCGCCGGCGTGCCGTTCAACACCTTCAACGACGCCGACTGCGACAAGTGACGCGGCATTGAGCGGGGCCGCCCGCGTCGGCCAGGATGTGGGCATGACGCAGCCGCCGCCCCCTCCTGGTGACCGTTCCTCGGCTCGTGACCTGGAGCTGCGGGCCGTGGGGGCACTCCCTTCGCCCAGGCTGTTGCTGCCGCCCGGCGGCGAGGCCCTGGCCATGCTGGTGCGCCGGGGCTTCCAGCCCACCGTGGCCCCGTTGGACCTGCCCTTTCCCGTGGACCTCGAGGGCGAGGCCGCCGAGCGGCTCGCGGAGCGACTCGGCCACTACTCCTTCCGCCTCTTCCTCCGGGGCGCCATCCTCCGGGGCGGCAGCTTCTCTCCCACCGAGGCCACGCGCTACCTCAAGACCGAGCAGGCCGCCCAGGTCGCCGAGGAACTGGTGGCGCTCGGGCTCGCGGAGCGAGAGGCCGGCGGGCGCTACCGCCTGCGCTATCGGGCGCACAACTTCGGCGGCACGCTGGAGTGGTACGTGGCGCGCGAGCTGCGCGGGCGGCTCGGTTTCGACGTGGCCGTGGGGGTGAAGTTCCACGCGCCCGAGGTGGGCGGAGACCTGGACGTGGTGGCCGCGGCCGAGGGACGGCTGCTCTACCTGGAGATGAAGTCCTCGCCGCCCAAGCACCTGGCCTCGGACGAGGTGGGCGCCTTCTTCCGGCGCGTGCGCGCACTGCGTCCCCACCTGGCCCTCTTCGTCATGGATACCGCGCTGCGCCTGTCCGACAAGGTGCTGCCGCTGCTCCAGGCCGAGCTGAGCACCCAGCCGCCTCCCACTCCCCGGCGCGTGGTGCGCGAGGTGTGGGCGCTCACCCCGCACCTCTATGTCGTCAACGCGCGGCAGGACCTGATGGGAAACATCGCCCTCGCCATCGCCGAGGGGCTGCGCGCGCTCGCGCCGCCCCCGCCGTGACGGGGCGAGGCCCCCCGCTCACCGCTGCCCGGCCTCTTCCTGGTAGTGGCTCACCACGCGATCGGCCTGCTTGCCCACCAGCTCCGAGTAGTGGTCATGCCGCGCCACGAAGCTGCCCAGGCCGGAGGTGGCCGAGCGCAACTCCACGATGAATCCCTGCATCTCCGCCTGGGGCACGTAGGCGGTGAGGGTGTCCCAGCCGGGCATGTCGGCGTTGGCCTCGAAGCCGAGGAGCTGTCCGCGGCGGCTGGTGACGAGCCGCTGCGCCCGCGAGGTGGCCTCGCGCGGCACGTGGATGTCCACGTGGAGGATGGGCTCGAGCAGCACCGGCTCCAGCTTGGGAAGTATCTCCACCATGGCCAGGCGCCCCGTGGTGCGGAAGGCCTGATCCGAGCTGTCCACCGAGTGGTAGGTGCCGCCGGTGAGGGTGACGGCCACGTCCACCACGGGGAAGCCGAGCGGCCCGCGCTTCAGGCCATCCTTCACGCCTTCCTCCACCGCGGGGATGTACTGCCGGGGGACGACCCCGCCCACCACGGCCGAGGTGAAGCGGAAGCCCTCGCCGCGCGGCAGCGGCTGCACGTCCACCACCACGTCACCGAACTGCCCGTGCCCGCCGGACTGCCGCTTGAAGCGCGCGTGGTGCGAGCTCTGCTTGCGGATTGTCTCCCGGTAGGGGATGGGCAGTGGGCGCGTCGCCACCGGGACACGCAAGCGCGTGCGCAGGTGCTCGACGGCCTCGCGCAGGTGCATCTCGCCCTGGCCGCCCAGCAGCAGCATCTGCGAGTCCGCCTCCTGGTCCACCGAGAGGGAGGGGTCCTCCTCCACCAGCCGGGCCAGCGCGCCCGTCAGCTTCACGTCGTCCGTGCGCTTCTCGGCGACGATGGCGAGCTGGTGCACCGGAGGGGGCGCCAGGGGCCAGTCCTCGGGGTGGCGCACGCCCTCGGGGTCGGCGAAGTCGCCCGTGCGCATCGCATCCACCCGCCCGATGGACACCACCTCACCCGCGCGGCCCGCGCCGACGGACGTCTGCTTGCTCCCATGCACCCGCTGCACGCCGCTCACCCGCGAGCCGGCCATCGTGCCGCCGTCCTCCACCTGCCCGCGCCAGACGCGCACCATGGACAGCTTGCCCACGTGGGGCAGGTGCTGCGTCTTGAAGGACTGCACCAGGGGAGCTCCGTCCCCGTGGAGTCCCAGGCGCTCGCGCGTCTCCTCCGCCGTGGGCACCTCGTGTCTCAGGCCCTTGAGCAGCCGCTCCAGGCCGAGTCCCCGTTCCGCCGAGCCGAGGAAGACGGGCACCAGCCGGTCCTCGCGCAGGGCCTTCTCGAACTGCCCGTAGAGCGCGTCCGGCGGAGGCACCACGTCCTCGAGGAGCTGCTCGAGCAGCTTGTCATCCAGGTCCGCCAGCCGCTCGAGGAGCTGGCGCCGCGAGCTCTCCTCGCGCGGGCGGTCCGCATCCGGCAGCGACATGAGCGCGGGCTTCCCATCCTTCCCCTCGCCCCAGGCGCGCTCGCTCACCAGGTCCACCACGCCCACGAGCTGCCCGCCCTCGCGCAGGGGAATCTCTCGCAGCACCAGGGGCCGCGAGGAGACGGCCTGGAGCGTCGTCCAGCACCTCGCGCACCGACGTGCCTTCGTTCTCGAGCACGTTGAGGAAGAGCAGGTGGGGGATGTGGCGCGCATCCAGGAAGGCGAAGAGGGGAGCGAGGGCGGCCGCGCGCTCGGGCGAGGCGTCACACACCACCACGGCCGCGTCGCTCACCATCAGCGCGTGGCGCGCCTCCTGGGAGAACTCCGGTGCCCCCGGCGTGTCGATGAAGGTCCACTGTTCGCCCAGGAACTCGGTGTGGGCCACGGACAGCTCGAGCGTCATGCTCCGTTCCACGGTGGCGCCGGGGCCGCTCGTGGCGCGGAGTCCTTCCGCTCCCGTGGAACGCAGCAGGGACTCGAACAGGGTCGTCTTGCCCACGCCCTGGGGTCCTACGAAGGTGACGACTCTCGGTGACGCGGGATGTTTCATGACCTGGCTCTCCTGCCGGCAGGCTTCGCCCCGAGAAGGTGGGCCTCGGGTATAAGCCCGGGAAGCGCCGGGCCCAGGTGGGGCGAGGGCCTCCCCCCATGCTCGCCGCAGGTGTTCGGTGTGTGACGGCGACCCTGCATCCGCGTACATCCCAGGCAGGCGAGCTCACCTCGCGGCTGCGCGGACCGGGGGGGCTGTGGCATACAGGGGGGACATGTCCGACCCACTCCAGCTGGAGGTCGAGCGGCTCCTCTCGCTCGGCCGCACTCCCGAGGCCCTCGCCGCTGGTGAGACCGTGGCCTCCGATTGGGCCCGGCAGGGACAGCCGCTGCGTGCCATCGCGCTGTGCCGGGTGCTCCTCCAGCTCGAGCCGGCCCATGTGCGCACCCCCCAGCTCCTGGCGGACCTCTACGCGCGGCCCGACGCTCCGGGCAAGGGCGCTCCCATCGCCAGTGCCGGGGCGCTGCCCCGGGTGCCCCTCTTCTCGCAGCTCGGCCGCGAGCCCTTCATGGCCCTGCTGGGTGCCCTGGAGCTGCGGACCTTCAAGGCCGGGCAGAACCTCATCACCGAGGGCGAGCCGGGCCGCTCCATGTTCGCCCTCGCGGAGGGGCAGGTGGACGTGGTGCGCCAGCTCGAGGGCGGGGAGCGGCGCACGCTGGCCTCGCTGGGGGAGGGCGAGTTCATCGGGGAGATTGCCCTCGTCTCCGAGAGCCCGCGGATGGCGACCGTGGTGGCCACCCGGCGCACCGTGGCGCTCGAGCTCATCCGGACGCGGTTGGAGCGCATCGCCCTGAAGTACCCCGCGGTCGGCGAGACGGTGCGGACCTTCTACCGGGAGCGGCTGCTGGCCAACGTGATGCGCAGCAACCCGGTCTTCACCACGCTGGCTCCCGAGCAGCGGCAGGCGCTGGCCCGTAGCTTCGAGCTGCGGATGGTGGACGCCAGGCACGTCATCATCGAGCAGGGCCAGAAGGGCGATGGCCTCTACCTGCTGCTGCAGGGCCAGTGCACCCCGGTGTTGCGCCACCCCGATGGACGGCAGACCGCCTTCTCCTCGCTGCGCGAGGGAGATGTCTTCGGGGAGATTTCCCTGCTGCTCGGACAGCCGGCGAGCGCCACGGTGCGCGCGGAGACGCCGTGCCACCTGCTGCGACTGGGGCGCGACGCCTTCGACCAGTACCTCGCCAGCCAGCCGCGGGTGCGCGCGGCGCTCATGCGCCTGGGCACGGAGCGGCTCCTGCACATCTCCAAGCTGCTGTCCGGTCGGGTGGCGCTCGAAGGCGACCTGCGCGTCTGACGGGGAGCGCTCAGCTCCGGCCCTGCTTCTCCAACCACTGCTTCACCAGCGCGGGGACGCCCTCGCGGATGGTGGGGTAGCGGAGCTGGAAGCCCGTGCCGTGCAGGCGCGCGTTGGACAGCCGCGCCTCCGCCGTCAGCGAGTCCGTCACCACCGGTCCCATCGCCAGGTTGCTCACCCACCGGGGGAGGAGGACCCGGCGGAAGCTCACCCCCAGGGCCGCGGCGGCCACCCGGCTCAGCTCCGCGAAGGGCACCGGCTCGTCATCCACCACGAAGTAGCGTTGGCCCACTTCGCCGTGCTCCAGCAGGTGCAGGAGGGCCCGCGCGCAGTCCTCCACGTGGATGGGTGACATGCACCGGTTCAGCGTCTCCTTCAGGCCGACGAGCCGCTTGCCCTCCTCGAGCGGCTTCAGCATGTACTCCTCGAACCAGGAACCCAGCCCGTACACCGAGCCGGGGTAGGCCTCCACCAGTGGCAGCCCGCGCGCCACGTAGCCCGGCAGCAGCTCGATGGCGGGCGCGATGTACGGCCCCCAGCCCGAGGGCCTCGGCGGGCTGTCCTCCGTCACCAGCCGGGGACCCTGGTTGCCGTAGTAGCTGGTGCCACCGACGTAGAGCACCCTCCGCGCCACCCCTGGCTTCAGCGACTCCAGCAGCAGCCTGTCCATGTACAGCCGCTGCTCGCGGTAGACCTCGGCCCGCTTGCGCGTCACCCGGCCTCCGAAGGTGAGCGGCTGCGCGAGGTGCACCACCCACTCGCTCGCCGCCGCCTCCTCCTGCCAGGGCCCCGGAGTGAGCAGATCCCCCAGCACCGGAGTGACTCCCGCGCGTGCCCACCGCTCGGCGGACCGCTCGCTCCGGGTGAGCAGGTGCACCTGATGGCCGGCCTCCTTCGCCAGCGGGACGAACGCGCTTCCGATGAACCCCGTGCCACCCGTGACGAACAGTCGCTTCACCGTGTCTCCCCGCCAGGCGGGTGCTCGTTCAGCAACCGCTCGCGCGCGCTCACTCTAGCCACTACCGGCCTTCCACGTTCCACGCCTCCCGCAGCGCGTGGGGGATACGGAACGGAGGCCGCTCGGCACCGCGGTTCATCCATATCATTCCCTCCACCAGCTTCCGGCCGAACAGCTCCGCGAGCTTCGCCATCGCCCGGGAGCGGTCTCCCAGCTCGTCCGAGGCCTTCCCCAGCAGCGCGAGCGGGCCGATCAGGTGCCGGGTCCAGTCCGCGGGCGGCACCTTCAGCATCTCGGCGATCTCCTCGCCCAGGATGTGGCGGATGAGCGAGGCCGCCAGTCCATCGAAGAGGTCGCCCGGCGTGACGTGCTCGGCCATCTCGATGAGCGCGCGTGTGAGCTCCTGCCCCTCGGGGCTCGCGCGGAAGTGGCGTCGCTGGATGGCCTGGGCGAGCGCCGCGCAGTCCTCCATGTCCTCCGGGAGCACGGTCGGGTCCAACCCCAGCACGTGCCCCACCACCCTCCAGCAGTGGAAGTAGGCGTTCTGCTCCCGCGCGGACAGCGTGCAGCCCAGCTTCTCCATGCCCACGATGACAGCGTACGAGAAGTCGGCGAGCGTCCCCGCCAGGTCCTCCTGGTTGATGGGGTGTCCCCACTCGGGGTTCCACTCGCCGCTCTCCAGGATGAGGTGGCGCACCGCCGCGTGCATCAGCCGCACCTTCTGCGCGCTCCGGATGCCGGTGCCGCCCGGCTCGAGGCCACCCGGGGCCATCACGTCCATCAGCATCTGCGCCGTCTCCATGATGCGGCGGAAGGGGTTCGTCGCCAGCCGGGCGGTGAGGTGGATGACCTGGACGCCCTTCGCCGCCGCGTAGCTCGCCGGCAGGGCCCCGCAGAAGAGGGAGACGACCGCCTGCGGCCCGTACCGGCCGAACAGTGCCTCTCCCTGGAGGATGAGCTCCGGGTCCGCCCATGACGGCAGGCTCTCGGTGTTCACGAGGTACTCACGCAGCGGCGCGGGCAGCGTGTCGGGCACGAGTTGGTCGTTCCGGATGAGCTGCTTCATCAACGCGTTGGCGGTCTCCACCTGCCCCTGACGGAACAGGTTCTTCACGGTCTCGTCCGCGAGTGGGTCGCCCTGCTGGCGGAAGTCCTCGAGAAATTCATCGGTCCAACGGTTGTCGCGCATCGCGGCGGCATTCTAGTCGCGTGCTCCCTGCCGGAGCGTACGACCTTGCCCCGAGCGCATGGCTCGCTGAGAGGCGGGGCCCGAGTGGACCGCCGGCCGATAACCGAGAGGAGCCTCCCCCATGAGGGGAACTTTTCGGAGCAGGGGCGGGGACCGAGGGCACCTTATCCAAGGGCATCCGGGCGAGCGGGCGGTTGGCTCCCCCGGTGGCTTCGAGCACTGCCGCTACGGCCGGCGGAGCCCCAGCTTTCTCGCAGGCCCGTGTCACCAGGGAGAGGTGAGAGTGGAGCCCGAGAGGCCCGTCCGTCCGTCCATCGAGCCGGTGAATGACCGTGAGCCGGTGCCCGTGCCGCGCTCCCAGGTGACGGTGAAGACCGTGCTCACCATCTGCGCCAGCGTCGTGGGCGTAGTGGCGGCCATCTACCTGCTGCTCCATGGCATCGTGACCCTCACCCTCACCGTGACGGCCGTCCTGCTGGCGGTGGCGCTCAACCACGCGGTGGCGCTGCTGGAGAGGTGGGGGGTGAGGCGACCGCTGGCCATCGGGCTGGTGATGGGGGGGCTGTTGGGGGCGATCGTCGGCGCGAGCTTCCTCATCGTCCCTTCCGCGGTGGCGCAGGTCCGGGAGCTGGCCGAGCGCCTGCCAGAGCTCAGTGAGCGCGTCCAACAGACGTCCCTCTACCAGGGGCTCAATGCGCGCGTGGACCTCGACCAGCGGTTGGGCGCGCTCGGGCAGGGAGAGTCCTCGCTGTTGCAGCGGGCCGTGGATCCCGCGCTGCACGTGGTGGGCAGTGTGCTGGCCGGGGTGGGCGCCGTCGTCACCGTGCTCTTCCTCGTCATCTTCATGCTCATCTACGGCGGCCGCCTGGTGCGGGGCGCGCTCGCCGAGTCCCTCCCGGCCCACCGCGAGCGCTACGAGCGGGTGCTGGGCAAGGTGTACACCTCGGTGGGGGGCTACCTCGGCGGGCTGGCCATCATCGCCGTGGTGAATTCCATCTGCGCCACCACCTTCCTGGCCATCCTCGGCGTTCCCTACTTCCTGCCACTCGGCATCCTCTCCGGCCTGGGCAGTCTCATTCCCCTGGTGGGGGCCACGCTCGCGGGCATCATCCTGTCGCTGGTGGCCCTCGCCTCGGGTGGGGTGTGGGACTTCCTGGCGGTGGGCGTCTACGTCATCCTCTACCAACAGTTCGAGAACCACGTGCTCGCGCCCATCATCTACAAGCGCGCCGTGGCACTCAACCCGCTGGTGACGCTGCTCGGCATCATCCTCTTCGCCGAGCTGGCTGGCGTGCTCGGCGCCTTCCTGGCGGTGCCCATCGTGGGCACCTGTCAGATCGTCATCCGCGAGCTGCTCCTGCTCCGGCGAGAGCGCCTCAACCTGCCCCTGAAGGGAGATGTGGCGGAGCAGCTCCAGAAACGAGGCTCCTGGCGCCCTCCCTTCTGGCGCCGGCCCCGACACGTGTGAGGGGAAGACCCGGAGCGCGAGGCGGCTCAGCGCTCGGGCTTGTACATGGCGGCGGTGCGCTGGGCCATGAAGCCGCGCGGGAGCACCTTGGCGGCCAGGGCCAGCGTCTGGTTGAGCAGCCCGGGGACGTAGAGCTCCTTGCGGCGGATGAAGGCCCGCACCGCGTGGGCGGCGCACGCCTCGGCGCTCATCACTCCCAGGTCGCCCGCCTTGAAGCGGTTGGACAGTCCGGCCTTGTCCAGCAGCTCCGTGGCGATGCCTCCCGGGGCGAAGACGGTGACGGATACACCCGTGTGCCGCACCTCCTGCCCGAGGCACTGCCCGTAGCTGGTGACGAAGGCCTTGGTGCCGCTGTAGGCCGCCTGGTACGGCACCGGGATGAGCCCCGCCACGCTGGAGACGAGCAGCAGCCCGCCCCGCGTCTTGCGCTCGACGAGGTAGGGCATGAAGAGGCTGGAGAGCCGCACCATGCTGGTGACGTTGGTGTCCAGCATGGCCTGGAACTCGCTCCAGCCCAGCTTCATCGCCTCGCCCCAGTACGTCACGCCGGCGTTGAGGATGACGGCGTGGATGTCCCGCTCGTGCGTGGCCTCGGTGAAGATGCGCTCCACGTCCTCGGGGCGCGACAGGTCGGCCGCGATGCAGGCGGCCTGCACCCCATGTCGCGAGCGCAGCTCCTCGCACAGCGCCTCCAGCCGGTCGCGCCGCCGCGCCACCAGGAGGACATGGCCGCCATGGTCCCTTGCGATGGTCCGGGCGATTTCCACGCCCAGCCCGGACGACGCCCCGGTGATGAGGGTCCACCGGCCTCGAAGCTCCAGCATCTGATTCATGGTTCGCACCCTATACCCAGGAACACCTGGGCTGTTGAGGGCTCTGCCCCGCGGCTCGCGCGTCAGGCCGCCAGCGGGGGCGTGCCAGTGGCGCCAGCCCGCTCCGGGACGCCGGGCCCGGCCCCTTGCCCCTCCCGGGCCGTGGGGCTCCGCATGGAGGCGATGACCGCCGCGAGCACTGTGGCGCCCACCTGGTAGTAGTAGTTGCAGAACGCCTGCCGTCCCAGGAAGAAGAACACCCCGAAGGCCACCGCGCTCCCCAGCAGGACGGCCTCGGGCCGATGTCGGTGCCGGAGCGTCAGCGCCCATACAGCCAGTGTGCCCGCGAACCCGAGCCACCCCGGCAGGCTCTGTCCCCGGTGGAAGAACCAGGCCGTGAGCGAGAGCGAGTCCGGCCGGAAGGGGTTGGTGAGATGGTGCACCACCAGATCCCTCCACAGGCCTCCCGGCGTCCATGCGAGGAAGGGCACGAAGGTGGCCGCCGCCGTCCCCACCGCGATGGCCACGCCCCGCCAACCCACCCCGGGCAGCAGCAGGGCGAAGGGCAGGTACAGCACGAAGTGCTGCTTCGTCGCGCAGAGCAGCCCGAGGGCCACCGCGGCGGCCGTCCTCCGGCCCTCGCCCAGGAAGTACACGAAGGCGCCGAGGAAGGGCAGCGCGAGTGGCTCGCCCCAGGCCTGCTCCAGCGTGAAGAGGCCCCTCGGGTGGAAGAGAAGACAGGCCACGAGCAGCTCGGGGAGCGCATCCCCCGGCTCCACCTGGCGCCGCGCGGCACGCCAGAAGAAGAAGGCCCCGAGCACCATGCAGACGAGCTGCGCATGCCGCGTCTCTCCCGTGAGTGCATATGCGGCGGTGGTGAGGAGGAGGTTGAGCGGCGGGTAGGCGTAGGAGTCGATGGCCCTCGCGAAGGTGTACGAGTCGACGGTCTGGAGGGCTCCGCCGTAGACGGGCAGGCCACTCAGCAGCGAGCGCGCCCCCTGCTGGTGGATCTCCCAGACGTCGATCTGGGGCGAGGGTGAGGCGGCGATGAGCTGTAGCCCGAGCGCGAGCGGAAGCACGAAGAACCCGACCGTGCGTGCTCCGCGCAGCAGCCGGAGGAAGCGCGAGGAGGGGGCCGTGGGCGAGACACAGCTTCCCACGAGCAGCACCGCGATACCGCCCAGGAGCACGAAGGGCCGAGAGTCGGCTCCGGCCTTCAGGTTGGTTCCCGGCTCGAGGACGAGGTTGTAGAGGGTGAAGAAGGCTGCCACGCCCCAGGCCCAGGCGCGCGTCCTGGCGCGCACCGCCTCCGCCGGGGACTGACGCGACACGCCCATCCCCACGAGCCAGAGCAGCAGGGCCCCACCCACGACGAAGATGAAGTCACCGTTGTAGTGCCCCCGCGTCCGCGCCAGCGCGAAGGCCAGCAGCGCATGGCCGGCGAGCACCAGCGGGGCGAACACGCCTTCCGCGGTGACGGTCCGTGAGGGAGAAGGGGGCGAGGCCAGAGTGGGGGAGGGGGTCATCCGGAGCGCGGCGTCCTGCCGCCGTGGGCGCGCACCCTATCATCCGGGCCACGCGGCTCCATCCTCGGAGTCCCCTCACCCCGACCCCCTCCCGCGCGGGGAGAGGGACGGGGATGGAGGGCAGGTTACGGCGTGGCCGGGTCCATCGTGGACATGAGCCAGCCGGCGCGCTCATGGCCCCACTTGTTCCACTCGGGGTTCTTGCCGTTCACGATCTGCGTGTCGGTGAAGGCCGGAGCGCCGGAGCTCGTGCCGCTCATGGTCGTGCCGTAGTAGGTCGGGTGGGTGTTGTCCGACTGGATGTAGTCGTAGCTGGCGCTCGAGCTGACGAAGTGCGTGTTGGCGTCGCGGAGGGTCGAGCGCAGCGTGGTGGTGATGCGGTTGACGTAGTTGGCCTCGGTCTCGCCCGCGATGTAGCGGAGGGCGTCGCGGTCGATCTGTCCGTCACCGTTGGAGTCGTAGTCGGCGCCCATGTAATCGGCGAACGAGTCGGCGCACTGGAAGCCGTACTTCGCCGCCAGGCTGCAGGTCCGCCAGTTGCTCTTGGCCAGGTAGGGCAGGAACTTGGACTGCTTGTTCACCTTGGCCCCGGTGGCGGAGTCCGTGCAGTTGGTGAGCACGTTGTCCGCGGCGTAACCCGGGTAATAGATGTTCATGACGATCTTGGCCTTGGCCGCGGTCGCGTACGTGTTGATGGCCTGCATGGCCTTCTCCATGTACGAGGTGCAGTTGGCCAGGGCCGTGTCCAGGCCGGCATAGCTGCAGGTGCCCGTCTGGTCCGTGAAGGCAGAGCGCGCCTGCAGGTAGTCGTTGCCGCACATCTCGAACATCACCACGCGGGTGTTGGCCGCCTGCATGTACGAGCGCTCGGCGATGATCTTGTTGTTATAGATGTCGTCGGCCTTGGCGCCGGACTTGGTGCGGCGGACGATCTCGATGTTGCTGAGGAAGTCCTTGGCCAGGTACTCGCCCTCGACGACGGGCGCCGCGCGCCGGGCCACGTTGAAGATGGAGCCGTTGTAGCCCGCGAAGATGGAGTCGCCGTAGGCCACGACGCGATACGTCGAGGTCGCGCCCGTGCGGGTGACGGTCCACGAGGTGTTCTGGTTGAGGGTGCTGGCAGCGGCGGTGCCGCCCACGGCGAGGCTGGCCGCGAGCGCCACGGCAAGGGACGTGCCTTGCCCGTTGGATCGGGTGAACATGGATGCTCCTGGGGGGAGATTGGGATGAGTGTGTGAGGCGGGGCTCGGCGGATTCGCCGGCTTCACTGGTATAACATGAAGTTCTGATGCTTGATAATGTTTGGGTTGAATCCAGTAGCGCGGGTACTTCCCAGGAGCGTTCCCCCATGCGTTGCGTCAGCTTGGTGCGTTGCGTCACGAGGCGGGCTGGCGGCTCTTCGACGGAGTGTTCTGAGCCGGCGGAACTGGCTAGTCCCAGGTGATGTCGTAGAGCACACGTCCCTTGGACAGCTCGACGCTGAGGATGTTCACCTGGCCTTTCTTGGACACCCGCCGCAGGAACAGGTCGAAGGTCCCCGCGAGCGACTCCGGGAAGGTGCCCGTGCGCAGCATCCCGGACGGGAAGCCTTCCAGCACCATCTGGACATGCCCCTTGTCCATTGCCTCCCGGAGGGGCTGATACAGGAGCTTCCCGCTGTCCCGGAACGCCTGCTCCCATGCATAGGTGGACCACTTCAGCATGGCCTGGGGCGTCAGGCCGAAGAGCCGGATGGCCCCGTCGAAGAACGACTGCAGCAACGGGTAGGCCAGCATGCGGTCCGAGACGCTCGCGAAGAAGTTGCGGAAGCCCGGGTCCCCCAGCACCTGGTGCAGGGCGTCCGACAGCTTGAGGTTCTCGTCGAGGGGGACCCAGCCCAGCCGCGGCGTGGATTCGATGAGCGAGACCACCTCCGGGGGGACGGCGGCGAACACCCTGCGCTGCTTCTCGGCCGGCAGGCTCCGGGCCGCGTCGAGGATCATCCTGGACATGAAGCCGCGAATGGCTGGGGGCATGGTGGGGCCATCCTCCCATGAACGGAGGCCCCTGCGGAGCGTTAGCGGACGAGGCGCAGCGTGCGATAGCCCGGGACTTCCGCGGCGCGCGCCCGGACCTCGAACCAGTTGTCGTGGTACGGGTGACGCCCGCGCACGAGCTGCCAGAGTGAGGAGAGGGCATAGAGGGGGAGGAACAGCGGGCCGAGGATGAGCGTCTGCATGACGTGCGCGCGCTCGTGGCGCACCAGCCGGACCTGCCTCGGGCCATCCGCCCCGGCGTACGTCACCACCGCACCCAAGGTGAAGGCGGTGATGTGGAAGCAGCGCACGTACCACGCGAGCGGCCCCCGGGGCTGCACGACGAAGTGGAGGACGTACTCCTCGTCCACCGAGTCGAGGCGCGCGAAGAGCATGGCGAGCAGCAGACCCAGCGCGGTCACTGGGAATGCCCAGAGGTAGCCGACGAGCCAGAGCACCTTCCTCATGGCTCCATGATGCCAGCCCTTCGCACGGGCCTTCCTCCCCCAACCCCCCGAACCTGTCCTCCATCGTCCACCATTCTTCACTGGTAGCGGCTTCTGGACAGGAGACGCCGGGAGCGGCTCGTCCCGGAGCCGGGGGGCGTGAGTAACTCAGGGGCCATGGCCTCAGGCGAAGACACTCCTTCCTCCTCCTCCGAGCCGACCCTGGTCCGGACCATGGGCCTGGGAGCGCTGACGGTCTACGGTGTGGGGGACATGCTCGGGGCGGGCATCTACGGGCTGATTGGCAAGGCGGCGGGGGTCATGGGCAACGCCGTCTGGCTGGCCTTCGTCATGTCGATGCTCGTCGCCCTGTTGACGGGCCTGAGTTACGCCAACATCGGCTCTCGCTACCCCCGCGCGGCGGGCGCGGCCTATGTCGCCCACCGTGCCTTCCGGGTGCCCTTCATCTCCTACCTCATTGGACTGGGCGTGGCGGCCTCGGGCCTGACGTCGATGGCCACCGGCTCTCGCGTCATCGCCGGTTATGTGCAGACCCTGGGCGTGCGGTGGCCCACCGAGGTGCTCGTCATCACCTTCCTGGCGCTGCTCACGCTCGTCGTCTTCCGGGGCATGCGCGAGAGCACGTGGATGAACATCCTCTGCACGACGGTCGAGCTCTCCGGGCTGCTCATCGTCATCGCCGTGGGCGTGGGCTCCTGGGGCTCGGTCGACTACCTGGAGACGCCACCTCCAGCGGGGCAGGGGGACGCGGCGGCTGGCCTCTCCCTGGGACTGCTGCTCCAGGGCGCGGTGCTGACGTTCTTCTCCTTCATCGGCTTCGAGGACATCCTCAATGTCGCCGAGGAGGTGAAGCGACCGCGCACCCTGCTGCCGCTGGGGCTGCTCCTGGCCCTGGTGATCGCCACGGTTCTCTACCTCCTGGTGGCGATCACCGCGGTGTCGGTGCTGCCCTATCGCGAGCTGAGCCAGTCCAAGGCCGCGCTGGTGGACGTGGTGCGCAAGGCCGCTCCCGCCTTCCCCCCCCTCCTCTTCACGGCCATCAGCATCTTCGCGGTCGCCAACACGGCCCTGCTCAACTACGTCATGGGCTCCCGGTTGCTGTACGGCATGTCCCGGCAGGGGCTCCTCCCGGCACGGCTGGGCCGGGTCCACCCCGTTCGCCGCACGCCGCATGTCGCCATCCTCGTGCTGCTGGTGCTCGTGCTGACCCTGGCGCTGGCGGGGGACATCCGCCAGCTCGCCGATGCTACGTCGCTGCTGCTGCTGGGCGCGTTCGTGGTGGTGAACGGGGCGCTCCTCGTCCTGAAGCTCCGCCCGGGAGAGCCGCGGGGGGCCTTCGAGGTGCCGGTGGTCGTCCCGGCCGCCGGTGCGCTGGTCTGCCTGGTGATGATTGTCGGCAGGGTGCTCGGCCCCGAGGCGGATGCGCGCGCGCCCCTCATCGCGGGCGGCCTCCTCGCGGGCATCGCCCTGCTGTACGTCCTCCATCGGCCGAAGCACGTGGTGTTGGAGGAGGCGCCGGAGCGACCCTAGACAGGTCGCCTGGTTTCCAGGCCTGGAGCCGGCGCACCCGGAGAGGGGCTCGTTATAGATTTTCCCCGAATGAACGCCCCCCTGGAACCACCGCTTTCCTCCACCGCGACCGAGGCCGTGGACGCCCTGGCCTCGCTGCTGCGGGACCGCCGCCTCGTGGTGCTCACGGGGGCCGGGTGCAGCACCGAGTCGGGCATCCCGGACTACCGGGGGCCTGGCACGCGCGCCCGGGCCCGCAACCCCATCCAGCACCGTGAGTTCCTCACCAGGCCCGAGGTGCGTGCACGCTACTGGGCACGAAGTCTGCTCGGCTGGCCCCGCTTCTCGTCGGCCCGACCGAACGCGGCGCACGACGCTCTCGCGGCCATGGAGCGCGAGGGGCGCGTGCTCGGCCTCATCACCCAGAACGTGGACCGCCTGCACCACGCCGCCGGCAGCCAACGCGTCATCGAGCTGCACGGAGCACTCGCCCGGGTGCGCTGTCTGGACTGCGAGGCCGTCGAGCCCCGGACGGAGCTGCAGGAGCGTCTGCTCGCGCTCAACCCCGGCTTCGCGGAGCGGAGCGCCGAGCCGCGGCCCGATGGTGATGCCGAGCTGCCGCTCGAGGCGGTGCGGGCCTTCCAGGTCGCCGGCTGCACCCGTTGCGGCGGGACGCTGAAGCCGGACGTGGTGTTCTTCGGCGACAACGTTCCGCCCCCCACCGTGGAGGCGGCGTTCTCGTTGCTGGAGCAGGGAGACGCGCTGCTGGTGGTGGGCTCGTCCCTGGCCATCTACTCGGGCTTCCGCTTCCTCCAGCGGGCCGTGGACCGCCACATGCCCATCGGCGTCGTCAACATCGGCGAGTGCCGCGGCGTGGAGTTGGTGGACGTGCGTGTGGAGGCTCGTGCGGGTGAGGTGCTCCCCCGGCTCGCGGCGGCGCTCTCCACCGGCTGAGTTGGGTTGTGTGGCGCGGCGCTCCGGTCCAATCTCCCGGAGCCCCAGCGCTTCGAGAGGATTTCATGCCCGCCGTCATCCGCCCCGCCACCCCCGAGGACCTGCCGGCGCTGGCCACCGCGCTGGCGCCGCTCCCTCTCTTCAAGGCCTATGGCCTGGACGCCACGGCCCTGGCGGCCCGCTTCCGCGGCGCGCTCGAGCGAGGGGAGGGGCTGCTCATGGCCACCGACGAGAGCGGTCCGGTGGGCGTGTGCTGGTTCCTCACCCGGGGCACCTTCGGCACGGGCGCCTACCTGCGCACGCTCGCCATCCGGGAGGATCGTCACGGCTCGGGCCTGGGAGCCCAGCTCCTCGCTGCCTACGAGGCCGGGTGTGGAGACCCGCCCGGAGGCTTCTTCCTGCTCACCTCGGACTTCAACGAGGGCGCGCAGCGCTTCTACCAGCGGCACGGGTACCGGCAGGTGGGCCAGCTCCCGGGATTCGCCGTCCCGGGTGTCGCGGAGCTCGTCTTCTGGAAGCCGCGCGTCAGGGGATGACTTCCGCCACCACGGGACGCTCGGGCTCCAGGGTGGGCTGGCACGTGGGCCAGCTCGTGTCCTCGAGCAGCGTGCCCACCGTGACGAGCTCGAAGCCGCGCTTGCGTAGCCCCTTGATGACGTCCGGCAGGGCCGCGGCGGTGGGGAAGCGCTTGTGGTTCATGTGCATCACCACGATGCCGCCGGGGCTCGCCTTCTTCAGCACCCAGTCCACCAGCCGCTTCGGCGTGATGGTCTCGTCCGGGTCGCCCGAGGGCAGGTCGTAGTTGATGGTGGTGAGGGCCGCCTGGGACGCGAGCCAGGCGACGCGCCTGTCCACCTCGCCGAAGGGCGGGCGGAAGTACCTGGGGATGCGGCCCGTCAGGTCGTACACGACACGCTGGGTGCGCTGCAGCTCCTCCACCACCCTCCGGTCGTCCTTCACCTGGGGCATGTGCGGATGCGAGAAGGTGTGGTTGCCGAACTCGAAGTCCGGGTACTGCGCGAGCTCCTGGACGCGATCCGGGTTGGCCAGGGACCAGCCGCCGCCGAGGAAGAGCGTGGCCGGCGTCGAGGTCTCCAGCAGCGTGCGGATGACACGCTCGTCGTACTCGTTATGGCGCGTGGAGCAGGCGTCGAAGGTGAGCGCGAGCCGCATCCGGTGCCGGCTTCCATTCGTCACGATGGGGGCCGTCAGACACGCCGAGGGCTCCGGGGGGGCGGGCGCCTCCTCCGTCGGAGCCGGGAGCATGTCGGGCTCCGCGGGGGGAATCCACGCGCAGGCGCTCGTGGTGAGCGCCACCAGCGCGGGGAGGAAGGACACGGGAGACCAACGGGCCATGGACGCAGGGAGATATAGCGCGGATGGCCCCCGCGGGGTTGGGTGTGCAACGCGCGGTGCACCCATATGACGGGCCGTGCGGCACCCGAGGCGGAGATTTACGGACTCTTCGAATTCGGGTGCTTCCACCGCATGGGCGGAGGGCTTGACTCGTGGTCAGCCCAGGCCCTGCCCGGCTCGGACGGACCGTGGGGTCGGTCAGGCGAACAGCGTGAGGCTGAGCGACAGGTCCTGGTGGACGTTGCCCAGGCCCGGGATGTGGCCCTGCTCGCCGAAGGTACACAGTCCCAGCACGGGCACGCCCGGCAGCAGTCGCGGAGAAGGTTCGCAGGCCCTCGTCGATGCGAGGCCCCAACGCGCCCGCGCACCCTGCGCAGAAGATGAGCGTCGCGCCCTTCACATCCCGAGTCGTCAGGTTGCCGTGCGCCAGCGCCATGTCGATGAGGTGAGCCACCTCGGCCACGAGACCCTCGGCGGTGCCGGTCATCAGGCACACCTCGTCATCCGGCTCGATGCGGGCGAAGATGTCCACCGCTCCCAGCTCCGCGTGGACCTGGGCCGGGTGCACTGTCACGTAGTGGGTCCGGCTGCCCACGTCACGGCGCACGGCGATGGGCCGCAGTGCCGTCTGCGCCAGGATGTTGCCGCCCGAGTGCACCTGGTGATCGATGGCTCCCTCCAGCCAGCGCCCCAGCACCTGCGCGGCGGGCTGGCCATTCAGAGTCAGCAGGGTGCGACCCTGTGTCCCCGTGGCTCGGGCGCGCTCGCCCGTGGGGCTGTAGGGCGTGGACAGCGCCGTCCCCACCCGCCCCTCGCCGAAGATGCCCAGCAGCGACACGCCCGTGGGTACCGGGCCCTCCTGTGTGAAGACGCTCCACTGACCGGCGATGGCATGGTCCGCGGCGCTGCCCCCCTGGCACGGCACCTCCGGGCACACGCTCGCGATGCCCGTCAGCATCGCCTCCTCCTCGCCGGGCGAGGCGTTGAAGAGGATCATCCGCGGCATCTTCCCGCCGGCCTTCCGCACCAGCTCCCGCGCCGCGGCCTCACCAGCCCGGCGCCCTTCCGCCTCCAGGGAGGAGGCCACGAAGGCCGTCCCCGGTGCGCCGCCCACCAGCATCACCGCCACCGCGCCATGGCCCTCGTTGCGCACTCCGTCCGGCGTGAGGACGCCCAGCGACGTGGTCACCCCGTGCAGAGGCACCCCGGCCAGCGCCTCCTGGAAGGCGGCGTGGACACGCGTGGCCTCGTGGTCCACCGTGGAGGTGATGTAGGCCGCCTGGGCGGGGACTCCTCCGAGTTGCGCCCGCGCCTGCTCCACCGCTGCCTGGACGGCCTTCACCGCATCCGCGGCATCTCCGTACCCGACTCCAATCGCGACGGTCATGTTCCTGCCTCCGAAAGAAGGTTGGCGAGCTCCCTCAGCTCCGGTGCCGAGAGGATTTGGGGAAGCACCTGCTCCAGACGCTTCAGGGCGTCGGGTGGGTCCGGATCATTCGGCCCGAAGCTGCGGACATTCACGCCGCTCATCATGATGAGCCGCGCGACACCGAAGCCGAGCCGGCGCTTTTCGACGAAGGAGGTGATCCGACTGATCCTGTTGGCCATACCGTTTTCCCTCACCGCGAGCGGACAGCGATCTCCGTGAGCTCCTCGTCCGTGAGCGCCAAGGGGTTGCCCTTCATGCTGCTGGCTGCTTTCGCCCGAGCCACGAGCCGTGGCACGTCCGCCTCCGTCAATCCGTAGCGCCCCAGGCCCGGCACGGCCAGCGACTGGCAGAGCTCCTTCACCCAGGCGATGCCGTCCTCGGCCCGCGCCTCCGCGCGCCCGGTGAGCAGCGCCGCCACCTCCTGGAAGCGGGGCAGCGCGGGGTGCGCTGGCGCCCGGGCCCGCAGTGCGCGCAGGTTCACCTCCAGTGTGGCGGGGAGCAGCGCCGCGCAGACCGCGCCATGGGGCGCGTCGAACATGCCGCCCACCGGCGCCGCGAAGCCGTGCACCGCGCCCAGGCCCGCGTTGGCCAGACACAGGCCGCCGAAGAGGCTCGCGAGCGCCAGGTCCTCGCGCGCCGCCGCGTCGGGCCCCTCCAGCACCGCGCGGCGCAGCGAGCGTGCCGAGCGGCCCAGTCCCTCGCGGGCCAGCGCGTCGGTGAGCGGGTTGGCGCGGGCCGAGAGGAAGGGCTCGATGAGCTGCGAGAGCGCGTCCAGCCCGCTGGAGGCCAGCACCGCGGGAGGCGCGCCCGTCAGCAGGTCGGGATCGACGAGGGCCAGCCGCGGCAGCATGAGCGGGCTGCGCAGGCTCGCCTTGACCTGGGCGTCCTGCGACGCCAGCACCGCGTTGCGCGTCACCTCGGAGCCGGTGCCCGCGGTGGTGGGAATGGCCACGAACGGCAGCGAGGGCTTCGTCAGCGCCTGCCCCGGCCGACCACCTCCAGGTAGTCGAGCGGGTCGCCGCCGTTGGCGGCCAGCGCGGCGATGGCCTTGCCCGCGTCGAGCGCGCTGCCGCCGCCGAAGGCCACCACCGCGTCGCAGCGTCGGCAACGGCGGCGGCGGTGCCCTCCCGTGCCAGCTCCACGGTGGGCTCGCCCTCCACCGCGAAGGTGACGCTGGGGAGCCCCAGCCGGGCGAGTCCCTCGCGCAGCGGCTCGGCGCGCGTCGGGGTCGCGGCCGGTGACGAGGAGCACCTGCGGCCGCCCAGGGCCCGCACCGCCTCGGGGGCCTCGGCCAGGCGGCCCGCCCCGAAGACGATGCGCGTGGCGGTGGCGAACTCGAAGCCACTCACACCCATGTCACCAGCCCGCGTCGTCGGGGAAGCGGTTGACGTACTTCCGGCTGGTGCGCGGCTCGGCCATCATCGGCGCCACCGTGTCGCGCCACGTCAGGTAGTGCGCCGTCTCCTTGTGGGCGGCCGGCGCCTGGGGCGTCCGGTAGACCTCGACCAGCACGAAGCGCGTCGGGTCCTCGGTGTCCTGGATGACGTCGAAGCGAGCGATGCCCGGCTCCTTCACGCTCTCGCGGGCGTTGGCCAGGGTGGCCTCGCGGAAGGCCTCGACCGACTCGGGCTTGACGTGGACGTGGACGTGGACGACGAGCAGGCTGTTCGGCATGCCCCCAGGATACCGCTATTGGGCCTGCCCAGGAGACTGGAGAGGCTCCGCGAGCAGGTCATCGAGCTGGAAACGCCTGCCGCGCTGCGTCCCTTGCGTGTCCGCGTAGGCCGCGTCCAGCGCCCCCAGCATCGTGGACAGGGTGACCTGATCGAGCACACAGTCCGGGGACACCTCGGGCAGCGCGGCTCCGCCCTCGAAGTTCTTCTCGCACGCGGAGACGGCCGCCGCGCCATCCGGCTCCCGGTGTCGGATGGGCACCCCGTGCGAGCGACACACCAGGGGGCGCCAGGCGTAGATGGCGCAACGCCCATCCGCCTCGAGCGCCGGGCAGGCTCCCGGAGCTCCGTGCTTCGCCCGGTGGGCCAGCCGAGTCCGCTCCTCGGCCGAGAGCCCGGCGAGGCCGTCGCGGATGATGCTGGCCTCGAGCGCGGTGACGGACAGCCGCACATGGCAGCAGGCGGTACAACCCGCCTTGCACTGCATGGCGCTCCCGTAGCGGGATTGCACGCGGGTGAAGAAGGCATCCACCTTGGCGGTCAGCTCCCGGTACCGCTCGCGCAGGGCCCGGGCCCCGCTCTCGTCCTGCTGGCTCATGTGTCCCACCGTTACACACGTGGGGAGACGGTCCAAGGCTCCCCAGGAGCGGAGGGCTCTCCCTCGAGCGAAGGCCCGCCTGGAGGACGGGCTTGCGTTCAGCCGGCATCCAGGTGTCCGCTTTGTTATGCAGTGGCCGGAATGGGAAGACTCTTCTTCTTGGCCCTCGTGAACGTGGGCGCGTACTTCGTCCTGCGTCGGTTGTGGCCCAGCCTCCGTGAAGGGTGGCGCCGCCATGCGTTTCTCGGAATGTCGGGGCTCTCGGTGGTGGCCTTCGCCCTCCCGCTGGCGCTCGGGCTCGGCAACCACGGCGTGCTGCCGATGGTGGGCATGCCCCTGAAGCTGTTCGGCTCGGGCTGGCTCATCGCGATGGGGCTGGTGATGCTCCTCGGGTGGCCCCTCGCGCTTCTACGCGGGCGCGGCGAGCGGGCCCGGTCGGGTCTGCTCCCGGCGGTCCAGGTGGACAAGGGCGGCCCGTCCCTCGTGGCGGCGCCAGGAGTCAACATGGAACGACGGAATCTGCTCGTCGGTGTGGGCCGTGCGTTGCCGGTGCTGGCGGCGGGGACGAGCTCCGCGGGCATCGTGGCCGGTTCCTCCGGCTTCGAGGTGCGCGAGGTGGAGGTGCGGCTGCGTGGCCTGCCACGGGCGCTCGATGGCTTCCGGATCGGTCAGATCACGGACATCCATGTCGGCACGTTCATCGACACCGAATACGTGCGCGCCTCGGTGGAGGCGATGAACAAGGCGCGGGTGGACCTCCAGGTGATGACGGGGGATCTGATCGACGATCTCGAGCAACTCGACGGAACGATGGCCGCACTGGAGAAGTGCCAGGCGCCGCACGGGATGCTCGCCATCCTGGGCAACCACGAGCACTGGCGCGGCCTGCCGCCGATTCTGGATGCGTACTCGGCGAGCGCGCGTCGAGGGAGTCCGGTCCGCCTGCTGGTGGACGAGGCGCATGTGCTGGAGCACGCCGGGCAGCGGGTGCGTGTGGTGGGCGTGGACTACCCCATGAGCGGGCGGAGCATGAAGGTGAAGGGGGAGCGCATGCGGCGCTCCGCGGAGGTCGCCTTTCGGGAGACGTCTCCGGAAGAGGTGGTGCTCTGCCTGTCGCACCACCCGGACTTCTTCCCGCTCGCGGTGGAGCGGGGCGCGAGGCTCACGCTCGCCGGCCACACGCACGGCGGGCAGGTGGCGTTCCTCGGCATACCGTTGTTCCGGTTCGCCTTCGACTACATGCTGGGCCGCTACCGGCATGGAGAGAGCCAGCTTTACGTGTCGGGAGGCACGGGGCACTGGCTGCCGTTCCGGCTCGGCGTGCCGGCCGAGGTGTCCATCCTCACGCTACGCGCGGAGGGGTGAGCAGCCCGTGCCCCGAGCCCTCGGGGCTCATCCCACCGCGCGCACGGGCGGGGGCATGAGGCCATCCATGAGGGCCTCCATGAGGCGCTCCATGTCCTTCAGGGGCACGCCCTGAATCGTGACGAGGGTGTTGCCGCGCTGGACGCTCGTCTTGAGTTGCACGCGGGTGCCCTTGGCGAAGTAGCGCAAGAGGCTTTCACGCATGAGCGCGATGCGGGCCGCGTCCGGCGTGGGCATGGTGGCTCGGGAAGGCTGGCGCTTGTTCTTCACGGCCAGCTTCAGCTCCTCCACGCTGCACTCGGAGAAGAGCTTCCGCACCACGAGGCCTCCATTTTTCTGGGGCACGTCGATGGGCGTGGGGCCCGGGTCACCGCTCTCGGGCTGGAGGTCGGCCACGGCCGCGTAGGCGCGCAGGGCGCTCAGGTTTGTCACCCCGTACTTCGTGCACGCCTCCTCGGTGAAGTCCCGGGCCACGGCGCCATACCGGGTCAGCGTCGCCTGCGAGAGTGCCTTGACGTGCTGACTGAAGAACTGCTGGGCGCTCTCATACCCGTTCTTGTCCGCCAGCTCGTTGTCCACGATGTAGTTGTAGCGCAACCCGATCTTGTAGTGACCGGCGTTGCCCTGCTCCAGGTATTCGAGGATGGAGTCCAGTGCCTGCTGGAGCGTCAGCGTGGGCGTGGTGGTGCTTCCGTTCGTCTCTTCCATGATTTGCCCCCCTGTTGAGGTGGAGCCGCGGATTGCGGCTGGCCGGCGTCAAGCAATTCGAGGGCCAAGGGGCAATCATGTGGATTCGCTCACTTACGTATTGGGAGGGACGAAAAGGAATCTCACTGCTCGGAGGGACCGTCCGCGGCGGGAGACACTGCGTGCATTCCACTGCTCATCGATGAGGAGTGAAACGGGAGGGGGACATTCCGCTGCTCATCGATGAGGAGTGAAACGGGAGGGGGACATTCCGCTGCTCATCGATGAGGAGTGAAACGGGAGGGGGACATTCCGCTGCTCATCGATGAGGAGTGAAACGGGAGGGGGACATTCCGCTGCTCATCGATGAGGAGTGGAATGCACCCGGGTCGCGCCCGGTCAGTTGCTCTCGGAATGATCGCTCAGCGACGCCTCATCGGAGGGCTGCTGCGAGCCGTGGTGGCCGGCGAAGGCGAGCGGCGCGGTGAGTGCCTCCTGGTACTCCGTCTCGGTGATGTCGCCTCCCGCGTACAGCACCGCCAGCAGGCCATCCATGTTCTTCTTCCAGATATCGGAGAGCACCCCCCGGTTGCAGTACACGTGGTAGCGCACCGGGTTGGGGATGATGGTGGCGAGGAAGGCAGACTCCTGGATGCTCAGCTCGCGCGCATCCTTGTCGAAGTAGTGCCGCGCCGCCTCGCCGATGCCGTAGAGGTCGGGGCCCCACTCGATGATGTTGAAGTACACCTCGAGCAGCCGCTCCTTCGGCACCGAGGCCTCCAGCCCCAGTGTGAGGAGGGCCTCCTTCACCTTGCGCGCGTACGTCTTCTCCCGAGACAAGAAGAGGTTCTTCGCGAGCTGCTGGGTGAGGGTGGAGCCCCCGCGCACCTTGTCGTCCTCGGGCGCCAGCAGGATGCCCCGCAGCGAGTCGAAGTCGAAGCCCCGGTGAATCCAGAACGCCGCGTCCTCGCTGCGCAGCACCGCGCGGACCAGCGGGTGAGGGAGCTCGGCCAATGGCACGTAGGAGGAGTTGCTCGGACCGATGCGCAGCTCCCGCCCGCGGCCCTCGGTCGTCAGCGGCCGGTAGTCGAAAGGCTCGCGCAGCCAGGCCAGGGGCCCTGCTCGGGCCGAGCGCTTCAGCTCGCCCAGATCCAGCTTCGCCTTCACCTCCCAGTCCCGGCGCCGGTGGACCGGACCGGAGAGCGACAGCGAGGCCTGGAAATGGCCCTCCAGCCGCGCCAGCTCGGTGCCGGGCACCAGGGCGGCGGGGAGTGCCGCCATCGCCTGCTCGAACGAGAGGGGTTGCAGCTCCGCTTGAAGCGAGAAGTGGGGTGCCTCGCTCCAGGTGGCCTCGCCATGAACCTCGACGCGCGCCTCGCGGCGCTCACCTACCGTCAGACTCAGGGACTCGAGCGCCAGGTGCCGGCGTTCCAGGTCCCAACTCACCTGGCCCTTGGCCGAGAAGGCGAGGGGGCCCACCGGCTCGGGGGCGAGCTGTGGGGTGGCCACGGAGAGACCTGTCATCGCCCAGGAGAAGGTGGCTCCCGAGGCATCCGCCCGCAGCTCTCCCTCCAGCGTGCCACCCTCCAGGCGCCACGGGGGTTGCGCGAGCGACAGCAACGGGCCCACCGGGACATTGCGCGCCCGGAGTGTCCCAGAGGGACCCGACTCCGTGCGCTGGAGCGACAGCTCCGCGCTTCCACCACCGGGCAGCTCGGCCGTGGCTTCCAACCGCGGTGCCTCCCCCGTGCCCTCCACCCGTACCCGGGCCGCGAGCGGGCCCCACTCCACGCGGCCGTGGCGCTCGAAGGCCAGGTGTACGTCCTTCAGCACCAGCTCGGGCAGTGCGCGAGCGGTGCCCCCGTCCGCCGATGGGGCCGGACGCCGGGCCTGGTGTGCCTCGCGCACCCGCTCGAGGAGGGCTCGCAGCTCCTGCCCTCGCGGCCCGGCCTCCACCCGTACGTCCGCGAGCTCCACCTGACTCGCTTCGACGCGGCCCGAGAGAAGGGCGAGCCTCCGGAGGCGGACGGTGACGCGCGAGATGCGCACCACGGGAGGGTCCTCGGGTCGCGTGCCCGGAAGCTCCACCGGCCCCAGCGTCACCTTCCCGGTCCACCCGACGTGGAAGTCGTCGCCGAGGTGCACCGGGCCCAGTCGGGACTCCAGGGCCGGTCGCACCCGGGCGAGCACCCGTGCCCGCACCGCGTCTCCCTGGAGCCAGGCATGCCCGGCCCACCCACCGATGGCGAGCAGCAGGGCGAGAACCAGGAGGGTGGGAAGGACTCGCTTGGAGGGACGGCGCGGCGGCGACATAGGGGGGCTCGCGCCTCCCTATCGGCAGGGGGCGCGAGGTTCAAGAGCCACGAGAGGCGGTACCTGCCCCTCTGCTTCGCGGGCCCAGGCTAGCGGCCCGCGCAGTAGCCGAAGCTGGTGCTGGCGCCGGGGGCGAGCTGGGCGTTCCAGTCGTCACCGACGAAGGAGACCTGACTCCCCGAGAGGGTGTACGTGGCATTCCAGGCGTTGTTGATGGTCCCCTCCACGGAGATGCTGACGCGCCAGGTGAGCGGGGCCGTGCCGTTGTTGGTCACCTTGACGGTGTTGCAGTAGCCGGTGCGCCAGTCATCCTGGGTCGACACGGTGACCTGCGCGTTGCCACTGGCCGGCGGCGAGGTCGGCGACGTCGGCGAGGTGGGTGATGTCGGCGAGCCCCGGTTCCACCATCTCCCTGGCCCGGTTCGACCGTGCCGGTTGCATCTCCCACGCGCTGGGTGAAGCGCGTGAGCTGGGTCAGCGAGACGAGCAGCTCGGGGATGCTCAGGTGTTCCTTCTGGAAGCTGTCGGTCACCTGCTGGGCCACGCAGGTGGCGTCATCTCCGGAGATGCCGTAGGCGAAGCGCAGCCACTGCAGCGAGAAACAGGCTTGGACGTCCGGGCTGTCGGCCAGCTTGCGCTGGAGCCCGTCCACTCCGGTGAAGGTGCCCTCGGTGGCGGGCGAGGGCGCGGACAGCACCTCTCCGCTGGCGTTCACGGGCTGCCCGCCGTGTGTGGGCTGGTAGCGGCCGACGCCGTCGAACTGCTCGAAGCCGAAGCCGATGGGGTCCATCAGCTTGTGGCAGGACGAGCAGGCCGGGTCGCGCGAGTGGTCCTGGAAGCGCACGCGGTTGGACGCCTGCGGGTCCACCGGGGGGAGCTGCACGTTGAGGCCCGGGGGCGGAGGGGGGAGCGGCTGGCACAGCAGGCGCTCGCGGACGAGCTTGCCTCGGCGCACGGGCGAGGACGTCTGCGGCGTGGCCTGGCTGGCCAGGATGCTCCCGTGGGTGAGGATGCCGCCGCGACCCGTGCCTCCCAGGTTCCACTGCCGCAGGCCATTGCTGGTCGTCGACGTGGGGCCCACCGTCCCCGAGAGGCCGTAGAACGACGCCAGCCCGTCCGAGACGAAGGTGTAGTTCGCGGAGAAGAGTTCGGGGAACTGGCCGCTGCTGGTGCGGACGACGTAGTCGAAGAACTCCATCGTCTCGGCCTTCATCTCCTTGCGGATGGCGGGGGTGAAGTCCGCGAAGGCGGTCATGTCCTTCTGCGCCTGGTCGATCCGCTCCAGCTCCAGCCATTGGCTCACGAAGTGGTCGAGCATCGGGCGGCTCCGGGGGGACGCCAGCATCCGCCGCGCCTCCAGGGAGAGCTGCTCCGGCGTGTGCAGGGCCCCCGCGCGTGCCTTGGCGAAGAGCGTCTCATCCGGCATCGAGCCCCAGTAGAGGTAGGACAGCTCCGAGGCCACCTCGTAGTCCGTCAACGCGTACTGCCCATTGCCGAGGTGCTGTCCCAGCTCCGAGCGATAGAGGAAGTGGGGGGACTGGAGCATGGCGGCGATGACGGCCTCGAGGCCCTCGGAGTACCCGTCCTCCAGGGACACGGAGGTGTAGAGCGACCGGTAGCGGGTCTGCTCCGCGTCCGTGAGTGGGCGGCGGAAGGCGCGCTCGCCGAACTTCTGGATGAACTGCTTCGCGCAGTCGTCCCCCGGCCGGGCAGGAGACGTGCCGGGACAGGTTCACCATGGCGGCCTCGGCAGCTTGCTCGGCGGCGGTGAGGAGCTTGTCGGCGTGCAGCGGGCTCACCGCGCGCGCGTCCGCGTCGTTGTCGAAGCCATTGGCCACCTCCTCGGCGGGGAAGGACTGGCCCCACGTGGAGTCCACGTAGAGGAGGTCACGCAGGGTGTTGTCGTACTCGAAGCGGGTGAGCAGGCGGAGCCGACGCTTCGCGGTGGTGTCGGGGGAGCCCGGGCCGCAGGCCTTCAGGGCGGAGGCCTCGCAGACGCCGGGGGCGCCGTTGATGCGGTCCGTGAAGGCTCGGAAGTCCTCGGTAGCGCGTGCTGTCCTGGGCCACGAGCGTGCCGCCGCCGTGACCCTGTGGGTGCAGGCCCGAGGGCTTGAGCAGCAGCAGGGGCGTGCCGTCGACCTTCTCGCGCGCGAGCGCCCGCACCGTCATGAAGTTGCGCTCCAGTGCGCCCGGTGCGTCCGGGGGCAGCAGCACCAGTCGCGTGCCGGCCGCGAGCCCATCTGACTTGTGGCAGGCCATGCACTGCACGGCCATCACCGGCTCCCACATCCGGGTGCGGAAGAACTCCAGGTCATCAGGGCAGCCGCTCTCGGACGTGCAGCCGGAGAGGATGGCCACGGAAAGAAAAAGGGTGCCAAGGGCAACGAGGTGCCGGGAAGAGCGCACGGTTCTGCCTCCTGAATCGCGAGGGAGGACGAAAGTGGAGGAGGAGCTCAGACGAGCCCGTCGAGAGGGCCGCTGGACCTGGACGCATCACCGAAGGTGTCGAGGGTGACGCCCAGGGCGTGGCAGACCGAGGTGAGGAGCTTCTGGTGCGCGGCGCCGCTGTAGCGGAGGTAGCGCCCGAAGCGGAAGTAGCTGCTCGAGCCGCCGGCGAGGATGAAGGGGACGGAGCGGCAGTTGTGCAGGCGGCTGTCGCCGAGCTCCTTGGCCCAGAGCACCAGGGTGGTGTCGAGCATCGAGCCGCCGCCCTCCAGGTCGGGGCGGGACTTGAGGGAGTCCAGCAGGTAGGCGAACTGCTCGGCGAACCAGCGCTCGCTCTTGACGAAGTCCGCGAGCCCCGCCGTGTTGGAGTCGTCCTTGTGGGACAGCTCGTGGTGGGCCTCGCTGACGCCCGTCCAGGTGAAGACCTGGGGCGCCACGGTGTGCGACCACTGGAGGGAGGCCACGCGCGTCATGCCGCAGGCGAGCGCGCTCACCATCAGGTCCGTCTGGGCTCGGCCCACGGCGGGGAAGTTCGCGTTCGCCATGGCATCCATGGCGACGGGCGCCGTGGCGGAGGTGCACCCGGGGAGCGCCACGGGCTCGGTCAGCCCGCGCTCCGTCTGGCGCAGCGCCTCGAGGTGCTGCTCGAGCTTGCGCTTCTCCTCCGCGCCCACCCGCTGGGACAGGTCATTCAGCTCCCCGCGCACCAGGTCCAGCATGCTCTTGCGCCGACGAAGCTGCTTGTCGGCGGCGGTGGCATCGCCCCCGAGGGCGCCGAAGAGGCGCTGGAAGGCGTTGCGCGGGTTGTCCTCGGGCGAGGCGAAGACGCCCGGCGCCGTGTACGACATGCGCGTGGAGCGCGTGGCGCCCCAGAGACTCGTCTGTACGCCGAACTCCAGCGATTGGAAGCGCGAGCTCTGGCCAATCTTGCTCGCGAGGAACTGGTCGACGGACAGGCCCCCGGAGGTGCTCTGCGCCGTGCCTCCACCGGTGAGCATGTTGGCCATGCCCGCCTCGTGGTTGTCCACCTCGAGGAAGTCGATGCCCTCGCAGACGAGGAGGTTGGCGAGGTGGCGGTTGAGCGGCTCCATCATGCCGCCGGCCGGGAACGAGAAGGACGTCTCCGTGCCGGTGGGGCGCCACAGGCGGTGCACCGTCCCGTTGGGGCTGAAGAAGACGATGAGTCGCCGGGCGAGGGGGGCCGCGGCCCGCGCCTCTCCACTGAGGAATTGGAGCAGGGGGGTTGCCAGCAGAGAGGCCCCCAACCCGGCTGTGAACTTCCTTCGCCCGATCCGAATCATGCTCGTCAGCTCCGTTCCCGTCGTCCGACTCGGCGGCCTGCGCTCGTGGGCAGGTCTGGTGGCAATCACTGGCTGTTACGGCAAGGTGCGACCCCGCGTGTTGTTCCTGCCCGCGGTCAGCATAAAGACCTACGCCAGATCAAACGAGCACATCTCAAACACTTGCTGGTTTTCTGGCAGGCGGGTGTGAGTCTTTGTCTGCCCGCGCCTACGCGGTAATTCCCAATTACCAGGAGGGCGCCGGATATGTCGAGGCATTCTAGGAGGGGGACACGGTTTCTTCGCGTGAAGATTCACAGACTTCACTGTTCGCGAAACGCCTTGTGCGCAGGCACCAATTTTCCGTCTTGAATTCAAAGTGGGGCGGAGGGCGGGTGTTTCGCGTGACGGAAAATTTGCGAGGATTTGGCGATTCGGGCGCGCGTGTGGACGTGGGTGGGCTCGGGTATGTGCGGCGCCTGCCCGCTCCCGGCGCCGTCCAGGCGACCGGCGGCCGCAGACGGGGCTCGCCTTGACCTACGTTGACGGTGCATGATTTGCGTCCTGTTCGAACCCGAAGGGGGAGTCATGCCCAGGCAGGGGTCGCGCTGCTTCCTCGTAGTGAGGGCGCAGGAGTGGATGTGCGCGCTGCCGCTCGAAGAAGTGGAGGAGACGATGAGGCCGCTGCCGGTCGCCCCGGTGTCGGCGGCTCCTGTCTTCGTGCGGGGGGTGAGCCTGGTGCGCGGCACGCCCTCACCCGTGGTGAGCCTGGCGGCGCTGCTGGGGGGAGCCCCCTCCACCCAGGCCAGCCCTGGCCAGCGCTTCATCTCGTTGCGCGTGCCCGAGGGGCGCCTGGCGCTCGAGGTGGATGAGGTGCGCGGCCTGCGCTGGATGGAGGAGGACACGCTGGAGTCCGTGCCTCCGCTGCTGCGCTCCCTCGCCAGTGGGCGCCTCCAGCACGTGGGCTCGCTCGATGGGGGCTTGCTGGCAGTGCTGGGCTCGGCCCATCTGCTGCCCGAGGACCTCTGGCGCCGCCTGGAGAATCCCTCCTCTAATGCGGGGGGCGCGTGATCGCCGCGCCTGCCCGCACTCCAGTCGCCCGCTTCGCCGCGCTCGTGGAGCAACGCCTGGGCCTGCACTACGAACAGGCCCAGTGGGGAGAGCTGGAGTCCCTTCTCGTGGAGCGGGCCGCCGACGGTGTGGAGCGCTACCTGGAGCGCCTGGGCTCCTCCTGGCAGGAGGAGTGGAGGACGCTGGCCGAGCGGCTCACCGTGGGAGAGACGTACTTCCTGCGCCACCCCACCCAGCTGGAGACGCTGGTGGAGCAGGTGCTGCCCTCCTTCCAGCGCCAGACGTCCCAGGTGCGCGTGCTGTGCGCCGGCTGCTCCACTGGAGAGGAGCCCTACTCGGTGGCCCTCCTGGCCCGGCAGAGTGTCCGGGTGGATGCCTCCCGCCTCCGCATTCTCGGCATCGACGTCAACCCGCGCGCCATCGCCCAGGCCCGTCGCGCCGTGTACTCCCCCTGGTCCCTGCGCGCCGTGCCGCTCTCCCTGCGCGACCACTGGTTCCAGCGCTCCCCCGCGGGCTTCGCCCTCCAGCCCAAGGTGCGTGACCAGGTCATCTTCGAGGAGCGCAACCTCCTGGAGGAGGCCCCCGCCTTCTGGGCTCCGGGCTCCTTCCACGCCATCCTCTTCCGCAACGTGGTCCTCTATTTCCCGCCGGAGGTGATGCGGACGATCATCGCCCGCATGGCCCAGTCCCTGGTGCCCGGCGGCTACCTCTTCCTGGGCCCCAGCGAGACGCTGCGAGGCATCTCCGACGAATTCGAGCTGCTGCGGAGCGGGGACGCCTTCTACTATCGCCTGCGGCAGCCGGCGCTGCCCGCCTCCGTGGTGCTGTCTCCACCGTCCACCGTGCTGCGCTCTTCTCCTCCGTCTTCCTCGGCCCTGCCTCCCGTGGCCCCTCCGAAGCAGGCCGCGCCGCCGGACGGGTTGGAGGAGGTGCTGCGTCTTCTCGAGGGGGAGCGCTACACCGAGGCGTGGACGCTCCTGGAGTCGCTGCCCCAGGCCTCGCAGCCCCGGGGCATGCTGCTGCGCGCGGTGCTGCACCTGCACGCCGGGCGTCTGGACGAGGCCGAGCGGATGGGCCGGCAGCTCACCACGGCGGGCACCTCCGAGGCCGCGGCTCATTACCTGCTGGGGCTGTGTCTGGAGCAGGCCGGGGACGAGGTTGGCGCCCGCAACCGGTACAATGCGGCCGTGCGCTCGGATCCCACCTTCGCCCTGGGTCACCTGCGCGCGGGGACGCTGGCGCGCCGGGCCGGTGACGTGGGCGCGGCCCGGGTGGCCCTGCGCATGGCCCTCTCGCTGTTGCCCCAGGAGCAGCCCCTGCACCTGTCCCTCTTCGGAGCGGGCTTTGGCCGTCATGGGCTCATGCAGGTGGGCCTGCAGGAGCTCCAGGCCTGTACGGAGGTCTCATGAGTCTGCCTCGCACCCGGATGGCGCTGCGGTTGGACGAGCTGCGCGACAGCTTCGATTCCTCTTTCTCCCGTCCGCCCCCGCCACAGCAGGAGCCCGGCGAGGCGCTGCTGCGGCTGCGCGTGGGCGGTGCCCCCCTGGCCGTGCGCCTGGGCCACCTGTCCGGCCTCCACCTCATGCCCCGTGTGGTGCGCCTGCCGAACAGCCCGGCCTCGCTGCTGGGCGTGGCGGGGCTGCGCGGCCAGCTCATCGCCGTGCACGACCTGGCGGCGCTCCTGGGCCTGCAGACGGGAGAGCCCGCCCGCTGGCTGCTGCTCGCGGGCGGCGCCCGGCGCGTGGGGCTGGCCGCGTCTGGCTTCGAGGGCCAGCTGCGTGCCACCAGTGAGCAGCTCAGGCCGGGTGGTTCCTCCACCACCCATGCCCTGTTGAGCGCTAGCGTCCTGCTTCCGGGCGCCTCCCCGCTGCCGGTGCTCGACGTCGACGCTCTCGTGAGGAAACTGCTGGAGGAGGCCGCCGCTCCCCAGGAGGGGAGATGACATGACGATGTCCAAATGGTCGCTCACCCAGCAATTCGTGGCCGGGTTCATCCTGGTGACGGGGCTGCTCGCCTCCTTCGTCTTCCTGGCCCTCAGGAGCACCCATGAGTTCACGGGGGCCGCCGCCACCGTGGAGCACTCCCATCAGGTCATCACCGGCCTGGAGCGACTCCTCTCCAGCGTCAGGGCCGCGGAGTCGAGCCAGCGGGGCTATGTCCTCACCGGGGACGAGGTGTACCTGGAGCCCTACACTCAGGCCCAGGCGGACATCGAGCAGGAGCTCTCGCAGCTGGGTACGCTGGTCTCCGACAACCCCGAGCAGGTCCGGCGGCTGGAGGCTCCTGCGGCCCCTCCTCTCCCGGACGCTGGCCAGCCTGCGCGACAATGTGGAGCTCCGCCGCACCCGGGGCTTCGAGGCCGCCCAGGCCGTCATCCGCACCGGCGAGGGCCGGGAGTTGATGGACGGCATCCGGAGCGCGGTGCAGGAGATGCGCCGGATGGAGCTGGAGCTGCTCGCGAGCCGCGATGCCCATTTGCAGCGGCGCGCGCGCGCCTTCGACTGGGTGTTCGGTGGCGGTGGCGTCATGGCCTTCTTCCTCGTCCTGCTGGCCGCCGTCGCCATCGTCACGGGCCTGCAGAAGAAGATCTCCACGGCCATCTCGCAGGTGCAGGGCTCGTCGGCCGAGCTCCAGACCTCGGCCTCGCAGCAGGCCACGGGCGCGCGGGAGCAGGCCTCGGCCACCACGGAGATCTCCACCACCGTCAAGGAACTGCTGTCCACGTCGCGGCAGATCGCCGGCAGCGCGCAGCAGGTGGCGCGCGTGGCGGACGAGACGGCCGGCGCGGCCCGCACCGGCAACGAGACGGTGCAGCACGCCCAGGAGGCCATTGACGCGGTGCGCCGTCAGGTGGAGGCCATCGTCAACCACATGCTGGCGCTGGGCAAGCGCTCGCAGGAGATTGGCGGCATCGTCGACATCATCAACGATCTGGCCGAGCAGACGAACATCCTCGCCATCAACGCCACCATCGAGAGCGCCGGGGCGGGGGAGCACGGCAAGCGCTTCGCCGTGGTGGCCGAGGAGATCCGCAAGCTGGCGGACCGGGTGGGCAGCTCCACCAAGGACATCCGCGTGCTCATCGACGAAATTCGCGCCGCCTCCAATACCACCATCATGGCCACCGAGGACGGCTCCAAGGCGGTGCAGAGCAGTGCTCAACAGTTTGTCGACGTGGCCGGCAGTTTCCGGCGCATCGCGGAGCTGGTGCGTGCCAATCTGGACGTGGCGCGGGAGATCGAGCTGAGTACCCAGCAGCAGACGACAGCGGTGGAGCAGGTGAACACCGCCATCCTCGAGGTGGCGCAGACGGCCCGTCAGGCCGAGTCCACCTCCTCGCAGACGCTGCAGACGGCCAATCAGCTCATCCAGCTCTCCAAGCAGCTCAACGCCATCATCGACTCGCGTGTCGCCGAATGAGCCTGGAAAGCGATCCCCTCTACTATTTCCGCATCGAGGCCCGGGAGCTGCTCGAGCAGCTCACCCAGGGACTGCTCTCGTTGGACGAGGGCGACGGCGGCGCACAGGCGGTGCCTGAGCTCTTCCGCTATGCGCACACCCTGAAGGGGGCCGCGCGCGTGGTGGGGCAGGTACGCCTGGCGGAGATGGCGCACTCGGTGGAGGACGCGCTGTCGCCCTACCGCAACAGCGGCGCGGCGGTGCCCGTCGACAGCGTGCACGAGTTTCTGCGCCTCGTGGGGCAGATGGCGGACGCGCTGGACGCGCTGGATGCTCCGGCTCTGGCCCCCACCCCCGAGGCGGACCGACCCGAGGCGGGGACTCCGGTGGTGGTGACAGCCCCCGAGGGCCCCTCGTCCGAGGTGGTGCGCGTGGAGCTGGAGCGCCTGGACACGCTGCTGGAGGGCCTGTCCGAGGCGGTGGTGCAGCTTGGCGGGTTGCGGGGCGCGGTGGAGTCGCTGGCGCAGGCGCAGCACGGCGCCAGCAGCCTCATCGAGCAGCTCACCGCGCCGGTCGCCTCCAGTGGCTCTCCCGTGGAGCGCGCCCGGTGGCTGTCGCGCGTGCTGTCCGTGACCGAGGGGCTGCGCTCCTCGCTGGTGAAGGCGGGGCGGCAGTTCGGCGGCGGGCTGGGGCAGGTGGAGTCGGAGCTGGCGCGCCTGCGGGACGGGGCCCACACCCTGCGGCTCGTCCCGGCGCAGACGCTCTTCGGGCCGCTGGAGCTGGCCGCGCGCGACGCGGCCGCCATCGCTGGGCCGTCAGGTGGAGATGTCCGCCGAGGGCGGGGACATCCAGATTGACGGGCACGTGTTGGCGGCGGTGCGCCAGGCGCTGGTGCACGTGGTGCGCAACGCGGTGGACCATGGGCTGGAGACGCCCGACGAGCGCAGGGCGGTGGGCAAGTCGCCCACGGGCCGCTTCTCGCTGAAGGTGCTGCGGCGTGGCGGGCGTGTCTCCTTCCGGTGCGAGGACGACGGGCGCGGGGTGGACCTGGGGCGGGTGCGCCAGGTGGCGGTGGAGCGTGGCGTGGCCACTGCCCCCGAGGTGGACGCCCTGGACGAGCAGGGGCTGCTGCAGCTTCTCTTCCGGCCCGGTTTCAGCACGGCCCGTGCCATCACCGAGGTGTCCGGCCGCGGCGTGGGGCTGGACGTGGTGTGGGACACGGTGCGCCGGCTCAAGGGAGATGTGTACATCACCTCCCGGCTGGGACAGGGCACCTGCATCACGCTGGAGGTGCCCCTCACCCTGGCCTCGCTGGAGATGCTGGCGGTGGAGGCCGGTGGGCAGCGACTGCTGCTGCCGCTGGAGGCGCTCAGTGGTGCCGTCCACATGCCCGCCGAGGCCGTCACCTGGACGGGGGCGCGGGCCTCTCTCTCCTACTCCGGCGAGGTGCTGCCCTTCCTTCCCCTGGCGGACGCCATGGGCGGCGCCGCCAGTGCGCAGCGGCCGCGTTCCTGGTCCGTGCTGGTGCTCGACGCGGGCTCGGCGGGCCGTGCCGCAGTGGGCGCGGAGCGGCTGCTGGGCATCTCGCGCCGGGTGAGCCGGCCGCTGCCCGCCTCCGTGCCGCACATGCCGCTGGTGGCCGGGGCCAGCTTCGACGAGCAGGGCGTTCCCCTGCTGCTGCTGGACACGGCGGGCCTGGTGCGGCTGGTGCAGGCGGGCTCTTCCGGAGGGCCTCCGCAGGTACGCCCCTCGCGCAAGCACCTCATCCTCGTGGTGGACGACTCCGTCACCACCCGCATGCTGGAGAAGAGCATCCTCGAGGCCGCCGGCTACCAGGTGGAGCTGGCCGCCTCCGGCGAGGAGGGCGTCGAGAAGGCCCTGCGCGGCGGCCACTCCCTGCTCATCGTCGACGTGGAGATGCCGGGCATGTCCGGGTTGGATGTCACCCGGCGCCTGCGCGCCACGCCCTCCCTGCAGTCCCTGCCCATCCTCATGGTGTCCTCGCTGGCCACGGACGAGGACAAGCGGCGCGGTCGCGAGGCGGGGGTGTCTGCCTACATCGTCAAGGGTGAGTTCCAGCAGCACGGCTTCCTGGACACGGTGGCCCGGCTGACGGCCGCGGGACGGAGTCAGGCATGAGTCGCCTGCGAGTCCTCATCGTCGATGACTCACTGACGGTGCGCCGCCGGCTGGCGGATGCCTTCGCCTTCGAGCCTACGTGCGAGGTGGTGGGCGAGGCCATGGATGGTCAGCAGGCCTTCGAGCAGTGCCAGCGCCTGCGTCCGGACGTGGTGACGATGGACCTGATGATGCCGAAGGTGGACGGGCTGCGCGCCACCGAGCTCATCATGGCCCACTGCCCCACGCCCATCGTCGTGCTCTCGGCGGCGGAGAACCGCACGGAGGGCCTGCGGACGCTGGATGCGCTGGCCGCGGGGGCGGTGGACGCGGTGGACAAGCCCTCCGGCCTGCTGGACGCGAAGTGGATGGAGACGCTGGTGTCGCGGGTCCGGGTGGCGGCGCGCGTGCGCGTCATCACCCACGTCCGGGCCCGGTTGCACTTGGACGTGAATGCGCCGCCCCGGGTGGCCCCGCTGGCCGTGCCGCCGCGGTTGCTGGCGATGGGGGCCTCCACGGGCGGCCCGGCGGCCGTGCGCTACATCCTCCGCTCGCTGCCAGCGGACTTCCCGCTGCCGGTGTTACTGGTGCTGCACATCACCGAGAACTTCGACACCGCCATGGTCGAGTGGCTGGAGGCGCAGAGCGGCTTGAAGGTGCGCAACGCGGTGGACGGCGAGCCGCTGCCCATGCCGGGCCGGGTGAGTGTGCGGATGGCGCCCGGCAACCGCCACCTGGTGGTGAAGGGGGGGCGGCTGAGGGTGGTGGAGGGGCCGGAGCGGCACTCGTGCCGGCCCTCGGTGGACGAGCTCTTCGAGTCCGTGGCGCGCGAGCTGGGGGGGGCCGCCATTGGATGCTTGCTGACGGGAATGGGACGGGATGGGGCGGAGGGACTGGCGGCGCTGAAACGCGCGGGGGCCGCCACGGTGGTGGAGGATGAATCAACCTGCGTGGTATTCGGCATGCCTCGTGAGGCCATTCGGCTCGGGGCTGCGCAGCATGTGGTGGGGTTGCCGGACATCCCACCCTTGCTGACGGCGCTTGCTCGCTCGAGCGCCAGGGAAGGATTGTCATGAAGGCACGTGTGCTCATCGTGGACGACAGCGCGACGGTGCGAGCGGACATGCGCGGGGTGTTGAGCGCCGCCGGCTTTGGCACCACGTTGTGCGAGAGCCTCGCGGTCGCCCGCAAGGCGCTGAGTGAGGGGGACTTCGACCTGGTCATCCTGGACATGCTGTTGCCGGATGGCGAGGGCGTGGACCTGCTGGAGGAGCTGCGCCGAGTGCCTCGCACCGCGCACCTGCCGGTGTTGATGCTGTCCACCGAGGCGGCGGTGCTGCAGCGGCTCAAGGGCCTGTCGCACGGCGCCAACGACTACGTGGGCAAGCCCTACGACTCGGCGTACGTGGTGCGGCGCGCCCACGAGCTGACGCAGGTGCCCGAGTCGGACGGCACGCCCCGGTTGGTGTCCGCTGGCCGGCGTCGGCGGGTGCTGGTGGTGGACGGCCGCATCGACTTCCGGCTCCGCGCCTCGGATGCGCTGCGCAAGGACGGCCACGACGTCATCATCGCCGAGACGGGTGAGGACGCCATGCAGCTCCTGGAAGCCCAGCCGGTGGATTGCATCCTGCTGGACCTGGAGATGCCGAGGCTGGATGGGCCGGAGTGGGTGCGCGCCGTGAGGGCCCTGCCCGGGACGGCCCACGTGGCCGTGGTGGGGCTGACGGCCGGCTTCGACTCGAAGCTCATCTCCGAGGCGCTGGCGGTGAAGGTGGATGCCTTCTGTTCCAAGACGGAGGACATCGAGGTGCTGCGTGCCCAGGTGCGCACCGAGCTGCGGCGCCGGGCGGAGTCCGAGGCGTCCGCTTCGGCCGCGCCGGCCCCCGCCCCCGTCTCCGCCCATACCCATGCCCACGCTCACGCTCACCCCGTCGCTCCGGTAGCCCCGGTGGTCTCCGCGCCCACGGTGGCGCCGGCCGCGCCCGCGCCGTCCTCCAAGGCGCTTCACGGCTCCCTCTTCGACGAGCTGGTGGCGCGCTGTGGCCTGTCGCCCGTCATCGCCCCCTCCACCATGACGCGCGCGTGCCGCAAGGCCGGGGTGGAGCCGCAGCTCCTCAACCCCGTGACACTGGCGAAGGCGCTGCCGAGCATCCGCGACATGCTGCACATCTTCCTCGACGCGCAGGAGGCGGAGCGGCGTATCCAGTCCATCCAGACGCTGGCGCAGTCGGCGTCCGGCGCCTCCGCCTCGGAGGGCAGGAAGACGCGCTGAGGCCCGCCCTCTCCTCGGGTCGAGCTAGCGGGCCCGCGGGCCCGCTTCCCCGGTGACGTGCTCCAGCGCGCGCAGCTCGGCGCGGGCGCGGAGCAGTCCCACCGTGTAGAGGACGGCGAGCGCGGCCAGGCAGGCCAGTCCCAGCCAGGTGTAGCGCCGGACCAGCTCGGTCTCGGTCCAGCCGTAGACGTCGACGAGCTTGGAGGGATCGCTCAGCCCGACGCCCTCGTTCTCACCGAAGGCGATTCGCTCGAAATCACTCCGGGCGGCCCACCACTCGGAGAAGACGTCCATGAAGGACGTGGCGCCGATGACCAGGTAGCCCCAGTGCAGCCAGCCGCGCCGGAGGGAGGACTCCCTGGGCGCGTAGACGGTCGCCATCAGGAGGCTGCCAATGACGAGGCACCCGGCATCGCCCCCGAAGGTGAAGAGCTGTATGCCCTTCGTGGGAGACAGCACCCCGGTGCCCACGAACTGGAGGACGAGCCCCGTGGCGCCCGCGATCATCAGGGAGCGGCGCTGGGTGAACCACCCGCGGAGGATGAGCCCTCCGAGCGAGGCGGCCAGGAGCAGGAAGAGGAGGGTGGAGCGGGTCTCCGAGATGCGGGTGACCCAGGGCCCGGGGATGGCGGGGAAGCCGCAGAACCAGGCAGTGACGGCGTGGCCCAACTCGTGGACCCACATGGAGAGGAAGACGCGAACGAGGCTGCCGCCCATCGGAGCATTCACGAGCAGCCAGGCCATGCCGAGCGCCACGGGAAGGGCGAACTGGCGCATCCGCAGCTCGAGCCGTGCGTCCTCGAGGTCTCCGCCCCAGGCGAGCCCTTCCGGTGGGAGGTGCGGAGGGCGCTCGGGTTCGGCGTAGGAGACGGGAGCGGGCTGCGTGGCGAGCCGTGCCGCACGGGCCTCCGCCTTGGCGTAGAGGACGCCGCAGCTCGGACACTCCGGCGCGAGGATGCGAGGCTCACCACAACGGGGGCACGCCTTGGGCAGGGGGCTCTCCATTGGGAGGAGTGTACACGGCCGTCCCGAGCCCACCGAGAGCCTGTCGAGCCGGCCCTCGGGAGGAGCGCGTCCGGCGGCGCTCCTCCCGGTGCTCACCGTGCTGCTCATGGCCTGGGCGGTGCTGTCACGCCCACGCTGTCTTCCGTCAGTGGATGGTCTTCTTGATGCGGCTCATCCTCTCGTGGGTGCGCTTCTGCGAGGGCAGCAGCTCCATGCGGACGAAGCGGCGGGCCTCGCCATGGGTCTTGTCCAGGTCGCGCTGGTAGTCCGAGAGCCCATGGTCCTCGCCCTCCTCGAGAGCCTGGATGGCCGTCTTCTCACCCAGGACATCGGCGCCCGTCTGCACCAGCTTCGCGAAGGTGCCCCAGATGCCGGAGCTTTCGACGGGCGTGCCCCCGAGTTTCTCGATGCGCTCGCGGATGGCCTCCACACGGTGCTCGTGGTCGTGCAGGCAGTCCTCGAGCGTGCCGCGAATGAGTCCATCCGACACGTGGCCGATGGCCTGACGGTAGGTCTCCACCGCGGAGATTTCACCGCGAAGGAAGGAGTTCAGTGTCTCGACGTCGGTGTTCGCCATGGCTTTCCCCCTGCGTGGATTGGCTCGCGCAAAGGTGATGCTCCCTCGCGGAGCGGCAACGGGCGCTCCTCCGCCTTACCCCGCTCCAAGACGGGGGAAGGGGGGTCGCTTGCTTGCCAGGCGGGACGCAAGGGGGCCGGGGACCACGCCCCGCGGTGTGAGCCCTGGACGACTATCCACCCTGAGCCGTCGTCGGCTGGCCCGGCGTGCCTTGGGCCCGCGCCCACAGCGAGAGCAGTTCCGCCTCGCGCTCCGGGGAGAGCCCGGCGTGCGGCTTGTTGCGGCGCTCCTCGGGCAGGCTCTTGAACCACGCGAGCGTGTCCCGGGTGGTGATGACTGGCGAGCGGAACTTCAGCCCGGCCCGCACCGCCTTGGCGTTGCTGCGCAGGTGCATGCCCGCGTAGGCCCCGAAGGCCGGCGCCCAGATGGGGATGGCGCCCTCGCCGTCCTCGCCGTTCTTCAGGAGGAACTCCCCGGGCACCCAGGTGAGCTTCGTGTCCGCGCCCGTCACCTCCTGGCAGGCCGCGAACAGCTCTCCCATGGACCAGGGCTTCTCCGGCCCCACGGCGTTGAAGATGCCCGTCGTGTTGTTCTCGATGAGCACCACGAGCCACTCGGCCAGGTCGCGCACGTCGATGAGCTGCAGCGGGTCCGAGGGGTTGCCCGGCGCGAGCATCTCGCCGCCCTTCTCGAAGCGCAGGGGGAAGTACGTGAAGCGGTCCGAGCGATCCTCGGGCCCGACGATGTAGCCGGGGCGGACATTGGCGACGCGGCCCGGCATCGCCTTCTCGGCGGCCTCCTCGCACGCGCGCTTCAGCCCGCCATAGTTCTCGAAGTTCTTGCCCATCGTCTCGACGGTGGGGTCGGCGAGCGTGGCGGTCTCGGCGCTCTCGTCCGCGTGGGGCGTGTCGTTCTTCGCGTAGGCCGAGACGCTGGAGATGTAGACGTACTGCCCGACGTTGGGCGCCAGCAGCTCGGCGGAGGCGCGCACCATGCGCGGGTAGTAGCCCGAGGTGTCGAGAACCGCGTCGAACTTCCGGCCCTCGAGCGCCTTCAGGCCCTCATCCTTGTTCGGGTCTCGGTCTCCGTGCAGCTTCTCCACGTTGGGGAAGAGCTCCGGCCGGGTCTTGCCGCGGTTGAAGAGCGTCAGCTCGTGCCCGCGCGCCTGCGCCGCGGTGACGAAGGCCGGGCCGAGGAAGCCCGTCCCTCCGAGGACGAGAATCTTCTTCTTCGAGGGGGTGGAGGAGCGCTCTTCACCGGACAGGGCCCGCATGCTCGGGGCGCATGCCACCAGCGAGGCCGTGGCCAGGGAGAACTGGAGGAACTGCCGTCGGGAAGTGGTCATGATGGGGCTCGAAGGGCGATCAACCAGGGGGAGAGGGTGAGCGAGCCACGAAGGGCCCGGTTCCCTGGTGGGCCTCCAAGACACCGGATGATTTTTCGTATTCCCGACGTGTGGGCTCCGTGGGTCAGGCCATGAGGGTGATGGGCTGGACACCTACGTGAGCCGGGGAATCGCCGCATCCACCAGCTCGCCGGCGAGATTGGCGGCGGAGCGGGTCTCACAGGTCTCCCACATGCGGAGGAAGGCCTCGGCCGAGGAGAAGAGCGGGTCGAGCTGCGCGTCCGTCATGCCCACGTGGAGGAGGTCGCGGATGAGGTCCGGCAGCAGGCCGATGTGGGCCAGCCCGTCGGTGTTGAAGTCGAACTCGCGGGTGCCGGCGCGCGAGCGCACGAAGGGCACGTTCGTCCGGTGCATGGTGCCGGAGTAGGGCAGTGGCGGCTTGTTGCGCTGGAGCATCTGCTGGATGGGGAGCTGCTTCTCGCGCAGCTTGTCCCCCTTCAGCCCGCAGGCGGCGTTGGGCCCATACCGGGGCCCCGGCTGCTGATTGAGGCCGTTGAAGTCGGTGCCCATGGCCACGCCGCCGGAGCCCACCTCGCGCAGCAAGGAGAGGGCGTACTGGTAGGACTGCGCCCACGTCTTGGACGAGCGCGCGCAGTCGTTCTCCACCGTGCTGCCGGGGAAGTCCTTCAGCTCGTGCTGGTTGGTGATGGGCGCCAGCATCCCGCCCAGCGCGAGGATGCGCCACGCCTGCTCGCGCGTCTTCATGTACTCGTTGGCGCGCTTGGACTTGAAGCTCGTCTCCTGGGGCTCCAGGCCCTGCTCGCGGAAGGCGCAGTGCGAGGAGACGAGGGGGTAGTGGTGCCGCTCGGCCAGGGCAATGACGGCGTCGGTGCAGAGCTCGGACATGTGTTCCAGGTCGAGGATGAAGCCCTGACGCATGGCCTCGCGCAGGAAGACCTCGCCCGTGGGGGTGAGCCCGAGCGCGTTGATGTGGCCCTGCCCCGGTGCGTTGTCCTTGTAGCCCCGGGGGTAGTGCGCCCGGCGAGTGAGCTCGTAGACGGAGACGGACAGCTTGGTCTGGGTGTTCATGTCCTGCCCGAGCCGGAAACCCACGCTGGGGTTGCCCCGCACGTCGAAGAAGTGCCCGCGCAGGAAGTGGTTCAGCAGGTTGAACTTGTCGTCGTAGACGGCGGCGCCGCCGAAGCTGTTGTTGCTCAGGTGCAGCGGCGTCATCATCCGGAAGCCCTGGTCCCGGAGCCATTGGAGGATGCGGGGAAGCTGCTCCAGGGTGAGGGGCTTCTCGCCGAGCGCCTTGCGGTTGCCCAGGAGGCTGTCCAGCGAGTCCACCTCCACGCTGGCCACCACGGCCAGCTTGCCGGACGCGATGAGCTGGCGGGCCTGCGAGGCGCTCAGGGCCAGGCCCATCCAGTCCGCGTGCCGCTCGGTGAAGCGGCGCAGTTCGGCCATCTGCTTCTCGATGGAGCTCTGGTCGCTGTCGGGATGGTGGCTCTCCTCCGCGAGGAGTTCGTTGTTGACGGCCACGCTGCACAGCAGCCGCAGCCCTCCATCGTGAGCCCGCTTGAGCCAGTCCACGAAGACCTGCTGGTGGACCATGGTGTTGAAGTGGGGCCAGTCGGCGTAGGTGTCGTGGCCACAGGGGCCGTGACCCAGGCCGCCCTCGATGAAGGCCTGCACCAGCGGCCAATCCTTCCCGAAGTTGCCGATGCCCCACTTGCCGTGGAGATGGATGTCACAGCGGGCGAGCGCCTGCGCGATGTCTCCATCCGGGCGTCCGGCGAGCAGGTGCCCGCCAAAGCCCAGGTGCGCCATCGTGTGGCAGTGCAGATCGGCGAATCCAAACACGGGGGATGCCATGGAAGCCTCCGGAGCCGGCCGCGAGATGCGCCAGCATGCCCCGGATGCCTCACGGCGTACCAACTTCCCGCCACTTTCGTTTCTTCACCAACTCTCGCGGCGTGGGCGGGCGCGGGTCCGGTGCGTCGAGCGGCTCGAGCACCAGCTCGAACAGGCCGTTGTCGAAGGGTTGGCCGGGGGCGGGGGCCTTCGGGGACGAGGCGCTCGCGGAGGCCCTGCTTCGCCAGCGTCCGCGCGCGGTAGTGGCAGTAGGGGTTGTTGCCCGGCCTGCCGAACAGGGCGTGGGCGGTGAAGCTGCAGCCGGCCATGCACGTCGCGGCGAAGGGGCAGGTGCGGCAGAAGCCCCAGAGGTCGTCGACGGTGCGCGTGCGCGTGAAGGCGAGCTCCCGCGAGCCGCTCCCAGATGTCGCGCAGGGGCTGCTGGCGCAGGTTGCCGCCGACGTAGTGCGCCGTCTGGAGCGAGGGGCATCCCTTCACCGCTCCATCGGACTCGATGCCCATGACGTACCGGCCCGCCTGGCAGCCCCGCCAGTGGTCCCCGGCCATCGGGGCGGAGGGAGCGCAGCAGTCCCTCCTCGGGCCCGAAGTACCCGAGGTTGTTGCCGGGCATGAGGGTGATGCCGTCCTCGAAGGCGCGCGTCTTCAGGGCCGCGATGCGTGGGACGCACGTCCATCAGGTCCCACGGTTGGAGCAGCATCGCCGGGCGGTCGGCCGCGCGCCCGAGCGGGCGCGGTGATCTGAACCTGCCACGGCGCGGATGCCCAGGCCCGCGAGGTGCTCGTAGAGCGGCTCCAGGTCCGCCTGGTTGAGCCGGTTGAGGTTGGTGTTGGCGGCCATCGAGCACGCCGGCCGCGCCCAGCGAACGGAGCGCCCCGGTGGCCGAGGCGAAGCTGCCGGGGCGGCGCGCATCAGGTCATGCGTCGGCTCCAGCCCGTCGATGCTGACGGAGGCCGCGTACAGCCCGGCCTCGGCCATCTGTCGGGCGAGGGCCTCGGTGATGCCGCGCCCACCGGTGGTCAGCCTCGGGCGGATGCCCGCGGCCTTCAGCGCGCGGACGATGTCGAGGAAGCCCGGGTGCAGGTAGGCCTCGCCGCCGATGAGCACCACCTCACGGGCGCGCATCGCCGCGGAGCTGCCGGACCACGTCGAGCGCCTCCTCGGTGGAGAGCTCGTCGGGCGCGGTGCGTGCCCGCGCGCGAGCCGCAGTGGGTGCAGGGCTGGTCGCAGCGGAGGGTCAGCTCCCAGACCACGTAGGCGGGGTGGTGGTCGGGCTGGGTGACGTCGAGTCGGCGCAACATGGACATACGTTCGGCTGGAGCAAGAAGCGGGCGCAACCCCCTCCCCCTGACATGCCTGTCAGAGGGGTTGAGCGCGGAAACCCAGTCATTCCAGCCTCTTCCGTGCGGCACGCTCTTCGCTGAAGGCCCGCCCGGTCGGCCGCCATTCCGGCGGCCGTGGCACCCAGGAGTCCCGATGTCCTCGCTCTCTTCCTGTCAGAAGTGTCGTGGTTTCGTCCCGCCCGCGAGCGCCGAGTGCGTGCACTGCGGCGCGCCGATGATGGAGTCGGCGCCGCGCGGGGGCGTGATGCTGAAGGGGCTGTTCTGCCTGGCCGGCGCGGGGGTGGCGGCCATCACCCTGATGGCCTGTTACGGCATGCCTCCCTGCGACACGCCCGCTCCGGATGGCGGCACGGATCCGTACCACTGCTACGACGTCGAGCCCTGCGTCACGACCCTGTCGGATGGTGGCACGGCGCCGTCCTCCTGCGACGGCACGGTCAACGGTGATGCGGGCACGCAGCCCGCGGACGCCGGGACGGACGCGGGGCACTGACCGCGGACCCCCGGGGGCCCGGGTCAGTGCGTGGCGGGGCCGATGAGCCAGCGCGCACGGGCCCGGGCCACCACCTGGCCGGACTCATCGCTCAGGTCCGCCTGGACTTCGTACTCGCGCCGCTCGCCGGCCACGGCGGTGGGGGCGCGGCACTCGGCGGTGATGGAACCGCGTGCCTTCTTCAGGTAGTCCATCTCCAGGTGAGTGATGATGCCCCGCATGTCCCCGGGCAGGGCGGACATCATCGCGACCCCGGTGGCCACCTCGCCCAGGTTCATCAGCGCGATGGCGTGCACCGAGCGCAGGTGGTTGCGGACGCTTCGCCGGTCGCGCATCCGCACGCGGGCGTAGCCCTCCTCCAGGGAGAGCACTTCCGGGTGGATGGTGCCGGTATAGGGCGCGAGGTTGCCGAGGAGCTGCCCCATCAGGACCCCACCGCCGGGAGCGTGGCGCAGCACGCCCCACGCGCGGCGCAGGGTCTCGGACGAGGCGAGGCGGGACAGGGACTCGGTCAGGCTGGAGAGCGTGAGCATGGCTCCGGGGACATAGCACTCCCATGCCCTCCCGGGGCGGAGTGTCCGCCTCGAGTGTTCGCCTCCATGGAGCGCTGGTGCCCGTATTCTCCGTGCCCGGGTGGCTGACCTCCAGACAGCCGTGACGGACCCCTGGACGCGCTGCACGTGGTGCCTAGCTTCCTGTGAAGGACTGAACGCGTTTTCAGAAGGCGCGGTTCGACTGCTTCCACGAGAGGACTCGAGCCATGGCACGTATACGCAAGGAGAACCGGAGCAGCAGCGGGCGCGAGACGCTCCGGAAGAACGGGATGATGGCGCACCTGCTGGACTCGCTCGACGAGGGCCAGGACATCGGCCACTTCGGCCGGCTCGTCTTCGCGATGGTGGCGCGCTACTTCCTCGACGAGGAGGAGTTGCGGGACACGCTCTTGCGGGATCCGGCCTGTGATGAGCGGCAGGCGCTCGCGCTCATCGAGCAGGTGAAGGCGAAGGACTACAGCCCGCCCCGGCGCGAGAAGGTGCTCCAATTCCAGGCGCAGCAGGAGTTTCCCATCTGCCCCAATGCGGAGGACCCGGACGCCTGCAACGTCTACAAGGACCTCCAGTTCCCGGAGAGCGTCTACGAGCACATCACTGACTACCGGGAGCAGAAGGCGCACGTCCACGAGGGCGACTCGCCAGCGGCCGGGCCGGCATGAGCGCCGGACACGTTCTTCCAGCTCGCCCGCTGATGGGGCTCAGACTCTTGGGAGCGGGGGCAGGTGCTCCATCAGGCGGCGCAGGTCGGGCTGGAGCTCGTCGGGCGTGGCGGTGGCGAGCAACCCGGCGTCGTGGTTGCCCCAGGTGACGCCGTAGGTGCGCAGCCCCGCCGCCCGCCCGGCGAGGATGTCGGCGGTGGTGTCTCCCACCATCCACAGTCCCTGGGTGCCCAGCGCGCCCAGGGCCCGGTGGATGACGTCCGGCGCGGGCTTGTGCGGGAAGCCGTCGGTGCCCTGCACGTAGTCCACGGCGGGCATGAGCCCGAGCGCCTCGACGAAGCGCCGCGCCATGTCGGTGCGCTTGGTGGTGGCGATGGCCAGCGTGTAGCCCCGCTCCCGCAGGGTGCGCAGCAACTCGACGACGCCGGGGAAGGGGCGCGAGCGGTTGACGAAGTTGCGCGCGTAGTGCTCGCGGTAGACGACGCACAGTTGGGGCACGTGCGCGGGAGCGAAGCTCTCGTACATGGCCTCGAGGGGCTGGCCGATGAGCGCGCGCACCGCCGCGTCCTCGGGCGTTGGCAGTCCCAGGCTCGCGAAGGCGTACTGGAAGCTGGCGATGATGTCCGGCAGCGAGTCCACCAGCGTGCCGTCGAGGTCGAAGACGATCGTCTTGGGCGGGTGCGTCATGGGGAGGTGCCCGGGCCTCTATCACTCCAGAGGGGGTCCGGGGGGAACTGTGCTATCTGTGGCGGCCATGTCGTCGAAACGCCTCCTGGCCCTCGCGACCCTGCTCCTCGCTCTCCTCGCGGCCGTCTGGCAGCGCGCTCGGGCGGTGGAGCGGCTCCCGCCGGACTTCGACGAGCTCGTCTACCTCCCGGTAGCGTACCGCTACGCGGAGAGGGTGGCCGGAGGCCGGTGGAGCGAGGTGGCGTCCTACCGGGAGAACTTCGAGCACCCACCGATGGTGAAGCTCCTGTTCGCCGCGGAATTGCTGGCGACCGGCACCCCCGAGCCCGAGTGGAAGACGGTGCGCGTGGGCCGCCCCATCCCCGAGCCCGCCGCGCCGGCCTTTCGGCTGACCCGCTGGTTGTCCGCGGTGACGGGCATCCTCCAGGTGGGGCTCACGGGACTGGCGAATCCAGTGGGGGCGCTGCTGCTCGCCCTGGACTCGTACCACGCGAAGTACACCTCCCAGGCCTACCTGGAGGGAGTTCCGGGCCTCTTCGCGATTCTCGCCGTGCTGGCGTTCGAGCGCTCCCGCCGGACCGCCTCGGGGCAGGGGGCTCCATTCCAGCTCGGGTGGCTGGCGCTCTCTGGAGGGCTGCTGGGTCTCGCGGCCGCGGGCAAGTACCCCTACGCCATGGTGGCCGGGCTGGCCTTCCTGCCGTTCCTGGTGTGGTACGGGCGCGCCTGGGGCCGGGTCTGGGCCGCGCTCGTGCTCCCGGCGGCGGGGATGTTCCTGCTCGCGCACCCGGCCCTCTGGCCGGACCCGGTGGGGCTGTTGTGGGAGTCCCTCACGTTCCACTGGCGCTACTCGCACGGCGAGCACGTGGTGCGCTCGGCACTGCCCTGGTATCAGCCGCTCTACCACCTGACGCATGCGACTCCCACGCAGTGGCACGAGGGCGTCTTCGCCACCGGGGCCACGACGTGGGTGCTGCTGCCTCTGGCCGCCCTCGGAGCGCGGGCCACGTGGCGCCAGCGTCCCGTGTGGGCCATGTGGGCCGGCGTGGGGCTGGTGTTCCTGGTGCTCTGGCCCACCAAGTGGGCCCAGTATCTTCTGCTCGTCCTGCCGGCGCTCTCGGTCTGCGCGGGCATGGGCGTGAGCACACTCGGGGGGCTTGCACTCTCCGTGTTGCGGCGTCGCGAGGCCTCTCCACGAGCAGATGCAAGCCGGAGGCTGAAGCTCTCCAAGCTGGCTGGAGGCGGGGCGGACGCTTTTTCGGGCAGCGGGCATTTGCGTCTTGCCCGTATCAGCGGTTAGGGGAGGGTTGGGTACCCCCATGGCCACACAGATTCGCTACGCGCATCCCTTCCTTCCCGTCACCCGAGCCGACATGCAGGCGCGGGGCTGGGACCAGCTCGACATCATCATCGTCACCGGGGACGCGTACGTGGACCATCCCGCGTTCGGCCCGGTCCTCATCGCCCGCTTCCTCGAAGGGCGCGGGTTCAAGGTGGGCATCATCCCCCAGCCGGACTGGCACTCGGCCGAGCCCTTCAAGGCGCTCGGCAAGCCGCGGCTCTTCTTCGGCGTGGCCGCCGGCAACCTCGACTCGATGCTCAACCGGCTGACCGCGCAGAAGAAGAACCGCTCCGAGGACCAGTACAGCCCGGGCGGGCGCCACCGACTGCCGGCCGGACCGGGCCACCATCGTCTACGCCCAGCGCTGCCGCGAGGCGTACCCGGACGTGCCCATCGTCCTCGGCGGCATCGAGGCCTCGCTGCGCCGCATCGCCCACTACGACTACTGGAGCGACAAGGTGCGCCGCTCCATCCTCCTCGACGCCAAGGCGGACCTGCTCGTCTTCGGCATGGGCGAGCGCCCCGTCTGGGAGGTGGCCGACCGCCTGCGTCGGGGCGAGAAGGTTGAAGACATCCGCGACGTGCGCGGCACCGCGTACCTCATCAACGACGCGGAGATGAAGGCGCACGAGGCGGATCCGGCGAAGCGGGCCGCGGATCGCAAGACGGTGGTGCTGCCCTCGTACGAGGAGGTCATCGCGGACAAGCGGGCCTTCGCGCTCATGTCGCGCGACTTCCAGCTGGAGACCAACCCGGGCAACGCGCGGCCGCTCGCGCAGCGCCACGGCAACCGCGCCATCTACTTGAACCCGCCGGCGCTGCCGCTGGAGGACGGGGAGGCCCGGAGCGACCGGTGGCGATGGACGAGCTCTACGACCTGCCCTTCAACCGCGTCCCGCACCCCATGTACAGGGAGCGCATCCCCGCCTACGAGACGGTGAAGCACTCCATCGTGCTGATGCGCGGCTGCTTCGGCGGCTGCACCTTCTGCTCCATCACCGAGCACGAGGGGCGCGTCATCCAGAGCCGCAGCGCGGAGAGCGTGCTGCGCGAGGTGCGGGCGCTGCGGCGCATGGGGGACTTCCGCGGCACGATCACCGACCTCGGTGGCCCCACGGCCAACATGTACAAGCTCAAGTGCAAGAGCCCGGACATCGAGCGCAAGTGCCGCAAGCTCTCGTGCGTGCACCCGGGCGTCTGCGAGAACCTGCAGACGGACCACGGGCCGCTCATCGACCTGATGCGCGAGGTGCGCGAGGAGCCGGGCGTGAAGCACGTCTTCATCGCCAGCGGGGTGCGCTACGACCTGGCCGAGCGCTCGCCCGAGTACGTGAAGGAGCTCGCCGCGCACCACGTGGGCGGCCAGCTCTCGGTGGCGCCCGAGCACGTGTCGCCCCGGGTGCTGGAGAAGATGAAGAAGCCCGGAATCGAGAGCTTCGAGCGCTTCCAGAACATGTTCGCCTGCGCGAGCGAGGAGGCGGGCAAGGAGCAGTACGACATTCCCTACTTCATCAGCGGCCACCCGGGCTCGACGCTGGAGGACATGGTGGAGCTGGCGCTGTGGCTGAAGCAGAACGGCAAGCGCCCGCGCCAGGTGCAGGACTTCATCCCCACGCCCATGGCGATGGCCACGGCCATGTACTACTCGGGCTATGACCCGATGAAGATGGAGCCCGTCTACACGGCCAAGGGGCTGCGCGAGAAGCGGCTGCAGAAGGCGCTGCTGCTCTACTGGAACCCCGAGCACTGGCCGCTGGCGCGCGAGGCGCTGGTGCAGGCCGGCCGGGAGGACCTCATCGGCCGGGGCCCGCGGGCGCTGGTGCCTCCGGAGACCGCCGCCGAGGCCTCGCGCCGCAAGCAGACCGAGGCGCGCGAGCGGCCCGAGCGGCGCACCCGCTGAGCGCCTGCCGCCCGGGCTGCCTCCTTCCCCGTGGGGTCCGTCACCACCTTGGGTGAGATGACGGACCTCTTCCAGCTCTTCGCGGTGGCCGCGGTGGTGATGGGCCTGTCCCAGACCCTTACCAAGGAGCGCATCTTCGAGCCCTTGCGCGAGAAGCTCGGCGGCAAGGAGACCTGGTTGGGTTACCTGGTGTCCTGTCCCTACTGTGTCTCGCACTACGTGGCCTTCGTGCTGGTGCCGCTCACGGGCATCTATCCCATTCGGGTGGTGGTGGGCGGCTGGCTGGGGAGCGTGCTGAGCTGGTTCCTGTCGTCCATCCTCCTCACCGTCATCGCGGCCTTCTACCGGGTCCTCTTCTGGTTCGTGGACGAGTCGCAGGGGCTGGTGCGGCGGCGCCAGCGGACGGAGGAGGAGGAGACCGCCACCCGGCGCCTCGTGCGCCAGAAGGTGGCGCAGGAGGTATCCCTGCCGGAAGAAGAGCCGACACCGCCGGCGCCGCACTGACGCGCCCGCGCCGGTTGCCGTCCCAGGAGGTGGGGATTAGGTCATTTCCATGTCCTCGCGCCCCAAGTCCCCGGACAGTGTGCTCTCCATCGAGGTGGAGATTCAGTCGGAGAAGGCCTCCGCGATGCGGCGGGTGGCCCAGCGGCTGGAGTCGCTGCTGGCGGAGCTGGAGCAGACCGAGCGGGCCCTGCACGGACTGAGTGGCTCGACGCGGACCCGGTTCATGGAGCGGCACCGGGTACTGCGCGCGGAGGCGGAGAAGCAGCGCTGGTACCTCATCGTCCAGCGCGAGGCCATGGGCCTGCGGCACCACGGCGACATCTACGAGCTCTACCGCCTTCCTGCTTCCGTGGAATAGGGGCCCGGGGAGCTTCGACAAGTTCGGGCCTCGCTTCAGGGGAACGTCACACCGCGCAGGGTGATGGTGCGTGAGCCGTTCGCTTCCCCCAGCTTGAGCACGTAGGTGCCCCGGGCCTGCTCCTCGGTGGCCTCTGCCTCCACCCTCACTCGGCCCTGCCCGCTCAAGGGGATGGACTCCAGCGGCCACACCTGCAGCACCCGCAGCCGCACGCCCTCCCTGCTCACCAGTCGCACCCCGTCCCCGTCCACCCTCCAGGACTGGGTGCTCAGGTTGTTCACCGACAGATCCATCGCCACCCGACCCTGGGCGCGGTAGCTGAAGACGGACCTCGCCCGAAGGGCTTCGTCAGGACGCTGGATGGAGGTCGTGGAAATATCCTGCCCTTTGATGCCCTCCCCGTTAGTCATCAGCCTCTCCACGAGCAGGCCCACGAGGCCCCCGGGGTGCTGCTGCTCCGCTTGGGTCCGTGCCAACTCCGCCCCGCATCGCTCGGCCCGCTCACGTTCCTGCCGCGCTTCCAATTGGTAGGACTCGCCGGAGCGGGGCTGGCGGTACACATTGACCTGGGGCTCTGCCCGGGTGGGGTGTGCCACCAACCGGAAGGAGGTGCTCTCGGGCACCGCACCATCCGCGAAGCGCACCGTCAGCAGCAACTTGCTTCCCAGTGGCAACCTGCTGGAGGGCAGGAGGGTGACCACGCTGTTGGTCTCGTCCACCGTCACCAGTTGGAAGAGCTCGCGCTGTTGCACCACGACCCCGCCTCGCAGCAGGGGCGAGTTGAAGAAGAAGGTGGTGGAGAGAAGGGGGCTGATGACCACCTCCTGCTCCTGCCCGGCGGTGTCCGCCCTCACTCCCACATGGTGCGCGCCCACCGCCTCCCAGACTTCGGAGGCGGGCTGGGCGGGGCCGGGCGTACCGGTGAGGATCGCGAATAACAGGGGAGTGGCGGACAGGGCGGGCATGGGCAGGGTGACCTCCGGAGTGACCTACATTAGCAGGGACCTCTGACGTTGACTCCCACGTCGTCTGCCCTGATTCGGCCTTCCGCCGCTCGGTCCTACTCGAAACGCTCCACGGCTCTCGCGCCCTGGGAGAAAAAGAGCTTGGCGGTGCCCGGACCGTCGCCTGGTATCAGCTCGTCGATGCTGACGCCGATGCCGGCGACGTCCGTCCTGCCGATGAGCTCCATGCAGACTGGGTACGTCACACCGCCGGGTGTTTGGGCCTGGGTGAAGCGACCGTAGACGCGGTCCCTCCCAAAGAAGAACTCTCCGACGATAAGGGTGCCATCTGGCAACTTCGTATCGGTCTCATCGAGGAGCATCACGGAGCCCGGGCCCTCACGCACGGGCTGGTAACGGAGCTCTTCGGAAAGATACCCACCGAGGAGCTCGGCGTCCTGCCTCGCTCCAATTCGCAAGCCCAGCTCCTTCATGGTCTCCACGGCACCGCGCGGGCACTCGGTGGGCGGAGGCATGGGGCGCGCGAGGGGGACGTGAGTGGGGCCAGCACAGGCCGAGAGGACGGTGCCGGTGGCGAGCGCACCGGCCTTCATGGCCATGGAGCACGTGTCCTTCATCTTCTGCTGCTTCTTCTCCGGGGTGGGAGCCTTCCGTGAAGTCTTCACGCGCGTGTCTTCCTTGGGGAGCGTCGCGCTGGCGACGGGCGCAGGGGTGGGAGCCCGCGAGGGCGCTGCGTCCGCACTACCTTCCAGCGGCTTGCTCGCGGGCGCCACTTTTCTGACCTCCGGCGTGGTGGATGCGGGGGTCACCGGAAAAGTCGTCACGGGCGGCGTTGGCTCCGTGCCGACTCGGAAATGCCAGACGGCGAGCCCGGCCATGCAGGCCAGCAGCAGCGCCAGCACGGCCCCTCCGAATGCTCGCCAGGGGAAGGCCCGTGTCCGCGGCTCGGGGGCAGGGGGCTCCTCCTCCTCGTCCGTGCCTTCTCCCGTGGATGGCGCGCCCACGGTAGGCGGCAGCAGGGTGGTGGCCTCCACCCTGGGGGCGGGCATGCCGCGCCGGAGGTGTTGCCGCTCGTATTCCTCCACCCGGTGCATGCGCGCCAGCCCCTCGTGGATGCCCAGGCTCACCTCCACCGGGGTGGTGGCGTTGTCCGGGCCCCACGCCTCGCCCAGTGGCACCTCCCAGCTCGCGTCCGCCCCCGCCAGTGCCGCCTCCAGGGCCACGGCCACGGCCTCGGCGTCCGGGTAGCGTGCCTCGCGGGCCTTCTCCAGCATGCGCAGGCACACCTCGCTCAGCGCCCGGGGCACGCGTGGGTTGCGCTCGTGCGGCGGAACGGGGGCGGAGCGGAGGATGGCTTCGGCCAGGTCGCCCGCGTCACGGCCCTGGAAGGGGTAGTCGCCCGTGAGCAGCCAGTAGAGCAGGACACCCAGGGCCCACAAGTCGTCCCCGGGCGTGGACGGGTAGCGCTCGTCCCCCAGCGTCCGCCGCCGGAAGCGAATCACCTCGGGGCTGCGGTAGAGCGCGGTGCCCGGAGGCATGAAGGGGAGGGTGACTTCCGGCGCCCCCGGGTAGGTGCCCACGCCGAAGTCCACCAGCACGGGCTGCCCATCCTTCTCTCGCACCAGCACGTTGGCGCCCTTCACGTCCCGGTGCACCACGCCCGCCCGGTGCACCGCCCCGAGCTGCCGGCCAGCGGCACCGCCACCTCGACCACCTGCCGCGCGTTGGGATTCTTCTCCCGGGCCCAGTCGAACAGGGGCGTACCGCGCACGTACGGCATGACCAGGAAGAGGAAGCGCGGGGCCCTGTCCGGCCAGCGGCCATGGCCCTCCACCACCACCCACCCCGCTCGTCGCAGTTGCAGCATCACCTCCAGCTCGCGCCATGCCCAGGGCTCGACCGCCGGCAGGTAGAGGAACTTGACGGCGTACGGCCTGCCGCCGCGCCAGGCCAGGTACACGGTGCCGAAGCCTCCCTCTCCCAGCTTCGCCTCCAGCCGGAATCCCCCCACCTCCGTGCCCAGGGGCGGCAGTTGCTCCTCCACCGGTGTTCTGGCTGCCTCCCGCGGCAGTCGGCGCCGCGACGGCTTTCTCGCCCCGGTGTCCTGGCCCCTCTCCTCGGCCTCCCTCATGCACCACCTCCAAGGTGGTGTAGACTAACATGACCCACCCACGGGCGCCTCGCGCATGCACGGGGAAGTGCATCCACCCAACATCCCTCCGTGCGTTCCCCGCCTCACTCCTCTTTGGAGATGAGCGACTCGAGCACGATGCGGAACAGGTCGAGCCTGTCGGGTGGCAGCTCGCGCACGAGCATGGTGAGTCGCCGGAACTCCGGGGACTGGTCTGGCGCGGACGTCGGAGGCTGTTCCTGGGGCGTGCCCTCCGGGGAGCGCAACGAGAGGAGCACATCGGCCGAGAGGCCCAGGGTGGTGCACAAGTCCCTCAGCTTGGGGACGCTGGGCAGCATGTCTCCGCGCTCGATGCGCCCATAGACCACCGGGACGAAACCCACCGCCCTGGCCACCTGCTCCTGGGTGAGATCCAGGCGCACCCGGGCCCTGCGGAGCTCCACGCCAAGCCTGGGTTGCAACGTCTCGTCCATGAGGGGCACGTAGGCGAAAGAGCAGGGCGGGTGCTCCGACCTGTCGCGGTCGATGCTCCCTCCCTGTCGGGTCACCCTACCTTACGGGGCGCTCCCCTGGATGCAAACCTGATTCGTGCTCTCCTCCGGCTCAACCCGTCTGCCGCCAGGCGGCGATGGCGAACAGCAGCCAGCCGGCGAGGAAGCCGAGCCCCCCGAACGGGGTGATGGCGCCCAGCGCGCGCACGCCGGAGAGCGCCAGCACGTACAGGCTGCCCGAGAAGAGGAGGATGCCCGCGCTCATCGCCCAGCCCGCTCCGTTCAACAGGGGGCTGGGGCGGAACTGCGATAGCAGTCCAATCGCGATCAGCCCCAACGAGTGATACATGTGGTAGCGCGCGCCCGTTTCGAAGATGGTCAGGAGGTCCGGGGCGAGCCTTGCCCGCAGGGCGTGCGCGCCAAATGCTCCCGCCGCAACAGACAGAAACGCGCTTGCCGCGCCGAGAATGAGCCACAGCCGCATCGCCGAGCACCTTTCTTCATCCAGGGAGAGGTCCGACGGCGGCAACCTACCGCGCCTTTCCCGGCGCGTCTCTACTTCCGATGCCAGCTCCCACCACCAAGAAGCCCTCCTCCCGCAAGATGCCCACCCTCACGCCCCAGCCCTTCGAGCTGCGGCCCTCGTCCATCCAGGGGCTCGGCGCCTTCGCCACGCGTGCCATCCGCAAGGGTGCGCGCATCATCGAGTACGTCGGCGAGCGCATCTCCCAGGCCACGGCGGACGAACGCTACGACGACACCTCCATGTCGCGTCACCACACCTTCCTCTTCAACGTGGACGAGGACACGGTCATCGACGCGGCTCATGAGGGCAACGACGCGCGCTTCATCAACCACGCGTGCGACCCCAACTGCCAGGCCTTCATGGAGGGGGACCGCATCTACATCTACTCCCTGCGCGACATCGCCGTGGGCGAGGAGCTCAACTACGACTACTCCTACGACCGCACCGAGGGCATGGGTCCGGAGGAGGAGGCGCTCTACGTCTGCCGCTGTGGCACCGCCAAATGCCGTGGCACCATCCTCGTTCCCCTGAAGCAGGAAGAGGAGAAGAAGGCGAAGCCGGCTCGGACCAAGCGCAAGTCGAAGCCCAAGGAGTCGGCGGCTCGCGAGCGCAAGTCCCCGGCGAAGTTCGGCAAGTCTCCGGCGAAGTCCAGCAAGTCTCCGGCGAAGTCCGGGCGGGGCTCGAAGACCCGGGGCGGCAAGCGCGCGGCTCGCGGCTGACGCACCGCTTCACGGATTGAACCCGTGGAGCGAGTGGCCCTCACCCCGTTCCCATCCCCTCGATGAGGGGGGTTTTGACCGCGGGTATGGCTGGTGGGGCGCTCGGGCATGAACGGTGGACAGCCACGGTTGAAACGGGCACCGTCCCAGCCTCCTCGCTCCCCGGCCGTTCGCGGGGGGTGAGCGGTTGACTCGCACGGAGGACCCTTTGACCCTCTCCCTCGCCGCGGCGCTCGTCCTGGCCGCCGCCCCCGTTCCCGCCAAATCCCAGCCGTTCACCATCCAGGACCAGGTCTCGTTGCGCCGGATCAGCAGTCCGAGCGTCTCGCCGGATGGCAAGCGCATCGCCTTCGTGCTGCGCTCCACCGACCTGGAGGCCAACAAGGGTCGCACCGACCTGTGGTTGGTCAACGCCGATGGCACCGGCCCGCGCCAGCTCACCCAATCCCCGGAGAGCGAGGGTCAGCCCGTCTGGAGCCCTGACGGCCAGAGCCTCTTCTTCCTCTCCTCGCGCGGTGGCTCCAGCCAGGTGTTCCGTCTGCCGCTCGACGGTGGGGAGGCCCGGTCCGTCACGAAGCTGCCCCTCGACGTGGGCGCCTTCGCCCTGTCTCCGGATGGCAAGACGCTCGCCGTCGCCCTGGAGGTCTTCCCCGACTGCGCCACGCTGGAGTGCACCCCCCAGCGACTGAAGGAGCGGTCGCAGAACAAGAGCACCGGCGCAGCTCTACGACAAGCTCTTCGTCCGCCACTGGGACTCCTGGGCCGATGGCCGGCGCTCGCACCTCTTCGTCCTGCCGGTGGATGGCAGCGGCACCCCGCGCGACGTGATGGTGGGCATGGACGCGGACGGCCCCAGCAAGCCCTTCGGCGGCCCCGAGGAGCTCACCTTCACCCCGGATGGCAAGGGGCTCGTCTTCACCGCGCGCGACGTGGGCAACACCGAGTCCTGGTCCACCGACCTGGACCTCTTCCTCGCCCCGGTGGACAAGGCCGGCACGCCCCGCAAGCTCACCGAGAAGAACCGCGCCACGGACACCCAGCCCGTGTTCAGCCCGGACGGCAAGACGCTCGCGTACCTGGCCATGTCGCGCCCGGGCTTCGAGTCGGATCGGCTGCGCGTGGTGCTGCGCTCGTGGCCGGAGGGCAAGGAGCGCGTCCTCGCCGAGCAGTGGGACCGCTCGGTCGGCTCGCTCGCCTGGAGCGCGGACGGGAAGTCCGTCCTCGTCACCGCCGATGACCTCGGCCACCACCGCGCCTTCTCCATCGACGTGGCGAGCGGCCGGGTGACGGCCTTCAGCGGCCCGGGTCATGCCTCCGAGCCGCAGCCCCTGCCGGACGGTCGCGTCGCCTTCCTGCGCGACGACCTGAAGTCGCCCGCGGACCTCTACTCGGTGCGCGTGGACGGGAGCGACCTGCGCCAGCTCACGCGCGTGAACGAGGAGTCCCTCGCGCGCATCCGCTTCGGTGACCATGAGCAGTTCGAGTTCCCGGGCTGGAATGGCGAGACGGTGCGCGGCTACGTGGTGAAGCCGGTCGACTTCGACCCGAAGAAGAAGTACCCGGTGGCCTTCCTCATCCACGGCGGTCCGCAGGGCAGCTTCGGCAACCACTTCCACTACCGGTGGAACCCGCAGACGTACGCGGGTCGTGGCTACGCGGCGGTGATGGTCGACTTCCACGGCTCGACGGGCTACGGCCAGGCCTTCACCGACTCCATCAGCGGGGACTGGGGTGGCAAGCCGCTGGAGGACCTGCAGAAGGGCCTGGCGGCCGCCATCAAGCGCTACTCCTTCCTGGACGGCGACAAGGTGTGCGCGCTGGGGGCCAGCTACGGCGGGTTCATGATCAACTGGATCGCCGGCCAGATGCCCGAGCGCTTCCGCTGCCTGGTGAACCACGACGGCAACCTCGACGAGCGGCTGGCGTACTTCAACACCGAGGAGCTGTGGTTCCCCGAGTGGGAGCACGGTGGCACGCCGTGGGAGAAGCCCGAGGGCTACACGAAGCACAACCCGATCGACCACGTGGCGAAGTGGAAGACGCCGATGCTCGTCATCCACGGCGGCAAGGACTACCGCGTGGTGGACACCCAGGGCCTCTCCACCTTCACGGTGCTGCAGCGCCGGGGGATTCCCTCCAAGCTGCTCTACTTCCCGGACGAGAACCACTGGGTCGTGAAGCCGGCCAACAGCATCCACTGGCATGAGACGGTGCTGGACTGGCTGGACCAGTGGACGAAGGGCGCGAAGAAGCCGGCCGCCGGTCCGTCGGTGGCGCCCTCGGCGAAGGCCGTGCCGTAACGTTGTCCGACGGCTCCTCCCTCGGGAGGACCTGGGCCGGCGAGGCGCTCCTCTGAGGCCGTGGTGGTGGACGCGCGCTCTTGCATAATGCGCGCGTCCATGACCTCGCCCCTCGACCTCGACAAGTACCGCGCCGAATTCCCCGTCGTGAAGGAGCAGCTCTACTTCAACCACGCCGGGGTCGCGCCCACGAGTCTGCGCGTCGCCACCGCCGTGCGCGAGTGGATGGATGACCTCGTGCAGCACGGCGTCCGTTACGAGCGTGGCTGGGAGGCGCGCACCGAGAACACCCGCCGGCTCGCCGCCCAGATGATTGGCGCGGCCCCGGAGGAGATCGCCCTGGTGCGCAACACCAGCCACGGCCTCGGGCTCGTGGCCGAGGGGCTCGACTGGAAGCCCGGGGACGAGGTCGCGGTCGCCTCGTCCATCGAGTACCCCTCCAATGTCTACCCCTGGTTGCACCTGCGTGACCGGGGGGTCGTGGTTCGGGAGATTGAGCCTCGCGATGGTGGTGTCACCCCGGAGGCCGTCGCCGCCGCGCTCACCCCGCGCACCCGGCTCGTCGCCCTCAGCTCCGTCCAGTTCGCCTCCGGCTACCGTACGGACCTGGATGCGATTGGCGCGCTCTGTGAGCGCTCGGGTGTCCTCTTCTGCGTGGATGGCATCCAGAGCGTGGGCTGCATTCCCGTGGACGTGAAGAAGAGCCGCGTCCACTTCCTCAGCGCCGACAGCCACAAGTGGATGATGGGCGTTTCCGGTATCGGCTTCCTCTATGTGGACCGGAACGTGCTGCCGCGTGTGCGGCCCGTGCTCGTGGGCTGGCGCTCCACCACGGATGCCTGGAACTTCAACCGCTCCCACTTCGAACTGCGCCCGGACGCCACGAAGTTCGAGGAGGGCAGTCATAACTACGCCGGCACCTACGCCCTTGGCGCCGCCCTCGGGCTGCTGCTGGAGGTGGGCATGGAGAACGTCGCGGCGCGCATCCGCGAGCTGCTCTCCCATGCGGACCGGGAACTGCGTGCCATCGGGTGCGAGACCGGGCCCACTCCCGAGCACCGCGCCGGCATCCTCACCTTCCTGCCGCCCAGTGGCGAGGTGAAGGCTCTCGCCTCGTATCTCTCCGAGCGCAACGTCAGCTTCTCGCTCCGCCGTGGGCGTATTCGTATTTCGCCCCACTTCTACAACCAGCCCGAGGAGATTGACCGGCTCGTCGAGATGGTGCGAGGGTTCTCGGGGAAGTGAGGCAGGGGGGGAGGGATTGGGAGTCGGAGCAATCCGCGAGGCCGCGCACCACGAGGGGGATAAGAGCAATGAGCCCAGTCGCGTTGACGAGATGGGTGGCTCTGATAATGGCTGTGACAACGGCCAGTGTCGGCTGCGCCCACACGCAGCAGCCAGAGCGAAAAGTCTACATCATTTCCGAGGACGCGAGCGGAGTTGGCTCCAACGTCGAGAGCGGAACGGGTGGCGCGGGCGCCGAGGCCTACTGCAACGAAATACAAAAACAGTGTTTCAAACAGTGCTGGAGGCGGAAGCCCGAACTTCCGAGTATCGAGAAGCACTCTGGGAGATCATTACAAGTACTGCAGCGAGAAATGTCTCAAAGTGTTCATGCGATGCGTCAAGGAACAGGAGGAGCTGGAGCGGCAGGAGTCCCAGAAGAAGGAGCTTCATTTCCCAACCATGGACGCTGCACTCGACTGGCTCAGGGAGCACAAAACCGAGGTGGCGCTTGGAGCCGTCGTCATTGTGGGGGGCGTAGTTGCCGCTCCTTACGTCATTGCCATACTGGGTGGTGCACTGGTTTTGGCTCCTCTGTAGGCAGGGAGCGGGTTCGGTATTGATATGACATATACTCCAGAGTTCGACTTGGAAGACATGCTGCTCGTTCTGAGCCCTTTATCGAGAATCATGCGGAGGGCTCGAAAGAGAGGGAGGCCTTCAAACTTGCTCGAGCTGCGTTGCTCTATATCCGCGACAGCAAGAAGGAGGACGACTTCGCCAGGTATTACAAAAGGCTTTCCAACCCGTCATTCACGGTCGAGGTTTCTCATGAGTTCGCGACGCGTGAGGAGGCGGACAAGTGGCTTGCCAGCGGACAGGCCCAGCATACCGAGCACATCAAAATCGCTGGCAAGGGTTTCCTGGTCGTTCAATTGCCAGGGAGGCTGACATTGATCGATAGACCGCTTCCAGAAGAATTGGAGACGGATGAATGGAAGGACGATTCCGAGCCGTAAGCCCTGGAGGGAGTCCCCCCAAGGGCTTACGGTCGTTGACGCCTGGGGTGAGGGGATTACTGCGCCGGGAAGAGCGACTCGATGGACAGGTAGCGCTCGCCCGTGTCGTAGCAGAAGCAGAGCACCCGGCTGTTGTCGGCGACTTCCGGCAGCTTCTTGGCCACCGCCGCCAGCGCCGCTCCCGAGGAGATGCCCACGAAGATGCCCTCCTCACGCGCCGAGCGACGGGTGAAGTCGAAGGCCTCCTCCTCGGTCACCTGGATGGTGCCGTCCAGCGCGTCCTTGTGCAGGTTCTTCGGGATGAAGCCCGCGCCGATGCCCTGGATCGGATGCGGCCCCGGCTGCCCGCCGCTGATGACTGGCGACTTCGCCGGCTCCACCGCGAGCACCTTCAGCTTCGGCCAGTGCTGCTTCAGCACCTCGGCGCACGCCGTGATGTGGCCACCCGTGCCCACGCCCGTGATGAGGTAGTCCAGACCCTCGGGGAAGTCCTTGAGGATCTCCTGCGCCGTCGTGCGCTTGTGGATCTCGATGTTCGACTCGTTCTCGAACTGCTGCGGCATCCACGCGTTCGGGTTCTGCGCCACCAGCTCCTGCGCCCGGGCAATCGCGCCCTTCATGCCCTGCGCTCGCGGCGTCAGCTCGAAGGTCGCCCCGTACGCCGCCATCAGCCGGCGCCGCTCGATGCTCATCGACTCGGGCATCACCAGGATGAGCTTGTAGCCCTTCACCGCCGACGCCATCGCCAGGCCGATGCCCGTGTTGCCCGACGTGGGCTCGATGATGACGCTGTCCTTCTTCAGCACGCCCCGCTTCTCGGCATCCTCGATCATCGCCAGCCCGATGCGGTCCTTGATGCTCCCGCCCGGGTTGGCCCGCTCGAGCTTCATGTACACCTCGACGCGCGAGGGGAAGAGCCGGTTGATACGGACGTGCGGCGTGTTGCCGATCGTCTCCAGGATGTTGTTCACCTTCATGGGTATCGGGCCTCGTAGGGGAACTGTCTGCCAGGACAGATGGATATCTGTTATATCAGATGTGATACTCGAGTTCGTCGAATTCCTCACCCCCATGTCGCGGACGGACCTCGCTGCGGCGGGTGACCATGGACTCGGGTGGGATGTTGTGGGTGATGAAGGCGTTGCCCGCGATGATGCTGCCGCGGCCCACGACCGTGGTGCCCCCGAGGATGGTGGCGTTGGCGTACACCACCACGTCGTCCTCGATGGTCGGGTGGCGTTTCTTGTCCGCGAGATCCTTCTGCACCTGCAGGGCGCCCAGGGTGACGCCCTGGTAGATTTTCACCCCGTTGCCAATGACGGTGGTCTCGCCAATCACCACGCCCGTACCGTGGTCGATGACGAAGCGCCGCCCGATGGTCGCCCCGGGGTGGATATCGACGCCCGTGCGCTGGTGCGCCAGCTCGGTGAGGAGCCGGGGAAGCAAGGGGAAGCCCAGCTCGTGCAGGGCATGGGCCATCCGGTAGATGGCGATGGCGTAGAAGCCCGGGTAGGTGAGGATGACCTCGTCCACGCTGCGCGCCGCCGGATCCGCCTCGAAGATGGCGTCGGCGTCCTGGCGCAGCCAGTCGTAGAGATCCGGGAGCTGATCCATGAAGCGGCGGGGCAGCTCCGGCGACAGGCCGGGGTAGCGCGACCCGAGCGTCACCAGCGCTCGGGTCAGCACCGCCTCCACCACCGCCACCTCGGAGCGGACACCGACGGCGCTACAGTCCATCCGCTCGGAGAAATGGGGGAAGAGGAGGGCCAGCACCTTCTGGATGAGCTCCGGCGCCGCGGCGCGTACGTCCGGCGGGAAGCAGTGGTGCTGGCGGGCCTCGATGAGGGTCTGTATGAGCCGACCGTTGGGTTCGTCCATGGGCGGCTTGAAGTTAACCGCTAGTAGCGGCCGCCGCCCAACGCACTGACGGCCGCCGAGAGAATCCGGTTTTCCACGCCCCAGACCGCCTTGTTGAGCCCCTTGATGCCGGCACCCCGTAGGTAGTCGGTGAAGTCGTGCAGGGCCGTGGAGCGCTGCATGCGCTCGGTCTTCGCCGCGTAGAGCAGCGGGGTGCCCGGCGCGCCGGTCATCCCCAGGTCCGGGCAGGCCTCGGACAGCTTCTGGGCGTCGATGCCCGTCGCCGCCGACATCAGGGCCACGGTGAACTTGTGGACCGGCAGCTCCCGGGCGTTGGGGATCTTCTTCAGCACCTGCTGCCGCGTCTCCGGGCCGGAGTCGAGCTGCTCCAGCTTCACCTGGGTCATGGCCAGGAGCTGCTCGTTGGTGACGTGCTTGTTGTCCAGGATGGCCCGGCGGAAGAGGCTCTCCGGCGTGTCACCCTTGATCTTGACGTCACACTGCTTGAGGCGCTCCAGCATGACGTTGATCGCCTTGCCCACCTCCGAGTCCGCCGAGCCCCGCCAGGTGCCTTGAGCGGCCTGGGGGGCCTGGGCGGCCTTCACTCCCGGTGTCTCGAAGCCGCTCTTGAGCGTGTGACCCACCGCCTGGGCGGTGTTCGTCGTGACCGCGGCCGGAGTGGCCTGGGCCCGGGAGGGCTGGGGGGGCAGCTTGACGGCAACGGGGCGACGGCCAATCGGGTCCATGGAGTGTCTCTCGAATTGACCCGGGGGGGTCGGGAGCAGCATGGATTATCGGGGCTCTCCCGAACAAGTTGCGTTGGAATGCGGCGCGGGCCGGTGCGAGTCTCCCGAAGCCCCATGAAGACGACCCTGACCGCCCAGAGCCTCTCGGACACTCGAGCCTCCCTGCGGGAGGCGAATGCCGCCCTCAACCGTCTCTACCCGGGGGCGTCCTCCCGCCGGCAGCCCGTCCATGTCGTCTATGGAGGGGCGCACCTCTTCAAGGCCGACACGGCTTCGAAGCTGGCCGAGGTAGCGCTTCGCTCCCTGGAGGAATACGCGCCGGATGCGCGCACCCTGGCCCGAGCGCTGGGCTTGTCGGAGGAGGGCACCCTGGCGGAGAGCGTCCACGCTCGCGTGGGGGCCAAGCTGCGGCGCGAGGCGGTGGAGGACTACCGCATCGACTTCGAGGACGGCTACGGCCACCGGCCGGACGCGGAGGAGGACGGGCACGCGGTGGCCGCGGCGGAGGAGATGGCTCGGGGCCTGGAGCGCGGCTCGCTTCCCCCCTTCGTCGGCATCCGCACCAAGTCCTTCAGCGAGGAGCTCTTCTCCCGAGCCGTCCGCACCCTGGACCTCTTTCTCTCCGCGTTGGTGGAGAAGACGGGCGGGCGCCTGCCGCCCCACTTCGTGGTCACCCTGCCCAAGGTGACGCTGCGCGAGCAGGTGGCCGCGCTCGACTCCGTGCTGGGCCAGTTGGAGACCGGCCTGGGTCTGAAGCGGGGCGAGGTGAAGGTGGAGCTGATGGTGGAGACGCCGCAGTCCCTCTTCGACCTGAAGGGGACGTTGGCCCTGCCCCAACTGGTGGCCGCTGCCAACGGCCGCTGCACCGGAGCGCACTTCGGCGCGTACGACTACACCGCCTCGTGCGACATCACCGCGTCCTGCCAGCACCTGCTCCATCCCTCGTGCGACTTCGCCCGGCAGGTGATGCAGGTGTCCCTGGCGGGCACGGACGTCCACCTCTCCGACGGCGCCACCACCGCCATGCCCGTGGGGCCGCACAAGGCTCCCAAGGGAGGTGCCCTCACTCCAGCTCAGCGGGAGGAGAACCGCGCCGCCGTCCACCGCGCGTGGCGCCTCCACGCGGACAACGTGCGCCAGGCGCTGACGAACGGCTTCTACCAGGGGTGGGACCTGCACCCGGCGCAGATTCCGGTGCGCTACGCCGCGGTGTACTCCTTCTTCCTGGAGGGGCTGGACGCGGCCTCGCGCCGGTTGCGGGCCTTCATGGACAAGGCCGCCCAGGCCACACGCCTGGGTGATGTCTTCGATGACGCCGCCACCGGCCAGGGGCTGCTCAACTTCTTCCTGCGCGGCATCGCCTGCGGGGCCCTCACCGAGGAAGAGGCTCGCGCCGCCGGCCTCACGCTGGACGAGCTGCGGACCCGCTCGTTCCTCGAGATCCTCCAGGGACGACGCGGGGAGGTCAGGCGACAGGAGGACTGACCCCGGCTCACGCGGCGTGGACCCGGCCTTTGGAGAAAAAAATCGGGGGTGAATCCAGAATGCCGGGTCCGGGAGTCTCAACGCGCGAAAACCGCTGGAAGGAGTCCTTCATGAAGGTCCAGTTCGTTGCCGCGTGCCTCCTGGGCACCCTCGCCATGGGGGCTCGTGCCGAGTCCCCGCCTCCCTCCGAGGCCCCCGTTGCCCCATCCCCCCCGCCTACACCCCCCGAGGTGCCGCTGCCCCGGTCGCTCGACGCACAGCGCCAGAGGCTGGAGGCGCACCGGGAGGCCCTCGCGGCCCAGCAGCGTGAGCTGGAGGCGGACATCCAGCAGTTGGAGTCCGAGGCTCGGCTGCTCGATCCGGAAGGGCGGCTCAACCCCGACCAGCTCTTCACGCTGCTCCAGGAGCGCGAGCGGCTGAGGGCCGACGATGTCCGGTTCGATCCCTCTCCCATCGTCATCTCGGTGGCTCTCTTCAGTAGTCTGCTGACGGGCTTCCTGGCCTGGTTGTTCGCGAGCTACCGCAGGCAGCGTCAGATCCACGAGACGGTGCGCCTGATGGTGGAGAAGGGGGCGGAGATCCCCACCGGGCTGCTCGCGCCGGCGCCGCGCAAGCCGTCCGACCTGCGGCGGGGCATCATCCTGTCCACGGCGGGGCTGGGGCTGGCGATCTTCCTGGCGGTGCTTCCCGACGCACCTGGGACCTGGGGGGCGGGGGTGACGCTCCTCCTCATCGGCGTGGGGCACCTGCTCGTCTGGCGCCTGCAGGGAGGGAAGGGCTCGTGGTCGTCCGCGCTCGCCTCGGAGCCCCAGCCGTAACCCTTCCGTCCCATGTCCTCCCCTCCTGAAGCTCCCTCGGACGCCGAGCTCATCACCCGGGTGCTCGTGCGGGACGACCGGCGCGCGTTCGGCGAGCTGGTGGCACGGCACCAGTCCGCCGTGCGCGGCCTGCTGCGCCGGCTGACCGGGGGAGATGTGGCGCAGGCGGATGACCTGGCGCAGGAGACCTTCCTCCGTGCCTACCGGGGATTGCGCGGCTATCGGGGCGGAGCGAAGTTCTCCTCCTGGCTCTACCGGATCGCCTGCAACGCCTTCTTCAGCCACGATCGGGGCAGCCGCCTCGCCCCGCCGGAGCCGCCCGCGCTGGAGGTCGGTGTCTCCGAGGTGGACCTGCCGGACGCGCTCTTGGAGCGGTACGACCTGGAGCGGGCCCTGGCCGCCCTGAAGCCACGCGAGCGGGCCGCGCTCGTCCTCACCTACGCCAACGAGCTGACCCACGAGGAGGCGGCGGTCATCCTCGACTGCCCCCTGGGGACGCTCAAGACCCACGTCGCGCGCGCGAAGGAGAAGCTGCGCCGACAGCTCGAGGAGGTCCCATGAACGGCCGCGATGATGAGGTCTGGCTCGACACGCTGCTCCAGCGGCGGCTCCCGTCCGAGCTCTCCGACGACGACTTCCAGGCGCGGCTCCAGCGGCGCCTCCCTCCGCGAGAGCGGCCCGGGTTGCGTGCGCTCTCCCTCGCTGTCACCTGGGGGGTGGCGCTCGCCGCCCTGCTGATTCCCTCGGGTGATGCGGTGGTGGCGTCCGCGGCGGCGGAGACGGGCAACCTCGTCGTCCCCTTCAGCCTCGGGGCCGCCCTGCTCTGGTACGTCGCGGACCGTCTGCTCTGAGGCCCGTCGCGTCGTGTTCCTCTACAGCCACATGCGCCAGAGCAGCCCGAGGCGGGTGGTGTAGCCGACGGAGGCCCGCTCGATGCGGCCCTCCGGGGAGATGAAGAACGTGGTGGGGAACTGCTCGACGTTGAAGGCTTCCATGGTTCCCGAGCCCCCCAGGAGCACGGGGTAATCCACCTCGTGCTCCTGGGCGAAGCGGCGCACGTCCGCCTCGTCCTCATAGGCCACCGCCACGGAGAGCACGTGCGCCGACCCGCCCACCGTGCGCCGGAGCGCCGAGAGGGTGGAGGACTCGACCTTGCACACCCCGCACCAGGGGGCCCAGAAGGCGAGCACCACGGGCTTGCCCCGCAGCTCGGACAGCCGCACCTGCTCCCCGGAGAGGGTGCGCAAGGTGAAGTCCGGAGCGGGCGCTCCCTTCGGGAGGTGACGCGTCTGCCAGGCCGTCACCGCCACGAAGACGAGCGCCACCAGGGCCAGGTCCAGGGCATGGCGCACCCACCAACGGGAGCGCGCCCGCGTCCAGGCATTCCTCAGGGTTTCCAGGGGCCGACCCGGGTTTCGCATGCGGGACATCCTATCGCGGGGACGTCCCGTGAAGGACGTCCAGCGGGCTAGAGCACGTCCTGGAGGCTGCGGGCCATGCCATGACCCAGCCGTCGTTGCGCCAATCAGGGCTCATCGCCCCGGCGCGCGGAGAGGTCAGGCTTTCGTGGGACTCGTGAACTCCTGCTCAATGACAACGCGCTTCAGCCGTTGCCAGATGGGCCCCGAGCATCCGTGAAAATTGTTTTGTGCTCAACGTAGGTGCCCGAGCCAGGGCGCAGAGCGAGCAGGCGGACGCGAGCTGTGAGCGTTGGAGTCCTGCTCACGGAAGGCCGTGTCACATGGGGGACGAGACTCGCGCCGAGAGGGCCTCGGGAGAGGGTTGGCGGACATCCCAGGCGAGCCCGAGCCGCGCCAGCAGTCGGATGAGGAGGCCGGCCGGGTCCACCTGCCACCAGCGGAAGTCGATGCGAGCCGAGCCGGGGAAGGCATGGTGGTTGTTGTGCCAGCCAGCGCCGAGCGTCAGCACCGCCATCACCACGTTGTTGCGGCTGTAATCCCGGCTGCTCAGGGAGCGCACGCCGATGGTGTGCCCCACCGAGTTGATGGCGAAGGTGATCTGCTGGACGAGGTAGTAGCGGACGAAGCCGCCCCACACGAGCCCGCGCAGCGCGCCCTCCCACGACAGCGTGGCGAGGCCGCCCACCAGGGTCGGCAGCGCGAAGCCGAGCAGCACCCAGGTGCCATAGCGCTGGTTGAGGCGCACGAGCGGCTCATCCCGCAGGAGATCGGGGAGGGTGCGCGCGAAGCGGTGCGCCTGCTCCTCCTCCTTCGAGGACAGGAGGTCCGCTGGTGAATCGAGGTGTCGGTCCAGGAGGCGGCCGAAGCGCGGGATGGCCGGCACGTCGAGGTACCAGAGGAACTGGGCCCAGAACCACCCGCGGAACTTGTCCCACGCGCCGTTGCGGCCGAGCACCGGCGAGTGCGGGTCTCCTGGCTGGTCGGTGTGGGCGTGGTGCACGCGGTGGATGGCGCTCCACAGAAGGGCGGAGCCCTGTCCCGCCATCGAGCCGAGGATGAGGAGGAGGGCGCGCAGGGGGCGCGTCGTCTCGAAGGTACGGTGCGCGAAGTAGCGGTGCAGGCCCACCTCCACGCCCGTCATGGTGAGCAGGTACATCCCCACCAGCAGGCCGGCATCCAACGCGCGCAGGCCCTCGCGCAGAAAGAGCCACACCCCGGCGCCGAAGCCGAGCAACGGCACGCCTTGAACGACGAAGAGCACCAGGGCCCGTCGGGCCCCGCTCAGGGCCTCGGGCATCTCGGAGGGGGCGGGGACGGGGTGGAGCCCGATCGGGTCGGGCGTGGGGGTCGTCTGGGCGGGAGCGGGGAGGGCGGACAACGGAGGCTCTTGGCTGAGGCGGGAGCGCCCATCATCGCCGACCCCTCGCGTTGAATCCAACTCGGGCTGGTAGCATCCCGGCCATGTCTGGACTCCTCATGAGGCGGTGGGTCGTGGCGGGGCTGGGATGTGCCTGGATGCTCGCGCTGGGCGGGTGCGCGCTGCTTCGGAGGGAGAATCCCCAGCGCCCGCTCGTCGACAAGATACGGCCCGCGGCCCTGGGCTCATTTGGCTCGGGCGAGACGGAGCGTGTTCCTCCTCCCGAGACCGAGGTGTGTACCGTCGCGACGGCACGCCAGTGCTACGAGCGGGGCCTGGCCTTCGCATCCGGCGAGGGCGTCCAGAAGGATTCCATCCGGGCCGTGTCGCTGCTCTCGAAAGCGTGCAACGGACACGTCAGGGAGGCCTGCGAGACACTGGCCCTGCGGCTGAAGAAGCCCGAGCGCCTCGTCTCCCGTCCCCCTCGCACCGGCGCCACGAAGCCCGTGCCTTTCGAGAAGCAGGACGTCATCAAGCTCCACTGCCGGTTGGTGGAGCCCGGGGTGCCGCGTAACTGCCAGGTGGTGGTGCCCGTGATGGACGCGAGCCGGCGGGAGCGGGTCCTCTCGGCCGTCTCCTCCTTTCGCTACAAGCTCCCCACCTTCGATGGAGAGGTGTTCGAGTCGGACTACCTCATTACGTTCGACTTTTGACTCGACGACCCGGGGAGTACACGTGGACATTTCCAAGCATGAGTTGGGCGCCCATGGGGCCGTCGCGCTTTGCGCTTGGGTTTTCCTCGTGGGCTGTGCCACATCAGCTGCGCAATACAGATTTCGATTGGCCGACGTCTTATGACGTGAGAACCAGCACCTGGCTCGAAAGCGGCGTCGTGCTCGCATCCCGTCGGCCCCAACGCGACTGCGCTCAATTGGCCTCTATCGTCGTTTCCGTGGCCGGGGGCTTGCTGATTCTGGCTCCCATCACATGCATGGCAAGCTGCGCGACTTCCAGGACTATCTCCTGGATATCGAAAAGGCGGCGGAACGCTTGGGACGCGTCGCGCACTCCTTTGCCAACATGACGGAGGCCCTCAACTGGTTACACGCGGAGCCGGATCCGCGTTTTGGCACCCGTGTGGAGGTCGCGGGCAGCCCATATGTCGTTGTTCGTCAGCGCAGGGAGATGTGGTTCTTGATTCCCGCTCCCCCCATTCCTTCCTTCGAGGAACTCACGGGGGAGTCATAGTTGTCCCCAGGTGACGGCCTGCGGCATGCCCGGCACGGGCTCGCGTGGGTCGGGCTCCGTCCAGTGGATGGCACCCTTCCCGGTGCGAGCGTGTCCGGGCGGACGGATGCGGACGACTCGTCCTCACAAGGCTTTGACCCGACTCCTCCGGTGGGGACCAATCCAGCGCGAGGTGTACGCAAAGGAGATCCCGCATGACACGGTTGCTCCCCGTCCTCGTCCTGCTCGCCGCCGGGCTCGCCCGTGCCGATGAGGGGATGTGGACCTTCAACAACTTTCCCTCTGACCTGGTGAAGGCCCGGTACGGCTTCGCACCTGACTCGGAATGGCTGCGGAAGGTCCGGCTCTCCTCGGCCCGGATCGCCGGCGGCTGCTCGGCCAGCTTCGTGTCCCCCACTGGGCTGGTGATGACCAACCACCACTGCGTGCGCGAGTGCGCGCAGCAACTCTCCACTCCGCAGAACGATTACATCGTGAAGGGCTTCATCGCGGCCACCGCGCAGCAGGAGCGGCAGTGCCCGGCGATGGAGGTCAACAGGCTGGTGGAGATCTCCGACGTCACCGAGCAGGTGACGAAGGCCACGCAGGGCAAGGAGGGCGCGGCCTTCCGGGATGCGCAGCGGGCGGAGATCGCCCGGTTGGAGAAGGGCTGCGCCACCGCGCCCGACACCCGCTGTGACGTGGTGTCGCTGTACCAGGGCGGCATGTACAACCTGTACAAGTACCAGCGCTTCCAGGACGTGCGGCTGGTGTTCGCTCCCGAGGAGGCCATCGCCTTCTTCGGAGGCGACCCGGACAACTTCGAGTTCCCCCGCTACGACTACGACGTGGCCTTCGTGCGCGTGTACCAGGAAGGCAAGCCGGCGAAGGTGGACGACTATTTCCGCTGGTCGGCCAGGGGCGCGCAGGCGGGTGAGCTCACCTTCGTCTCCGGGCACCCGGGCGGCACCTCGCGCCTGCTGACGCAGGCCCAGCTCCTCTACCAGCGCGACTATGCGCTGCCCGAGCGCCTCTTCCAACTGGCGCAGCTCCGCGGGCTGCTCGACGAGTTCCAGCAGCGTGGCCCCGAGCTCACCCGCATCTCCAACAACCTCAAGTTCGGCGTGGAGAACTCCTACAAGGCGCTGGTGGGCCGGCGCGAGGCGCTGGTGGACCGGGACTTCTTCGCCAAGAAGGTGGCCGAGGAGCAGAAGCTGCGCGATTGGGTGAAGGCGGACCCCGCGCGCCAGAAGCGCTTCGGTCAGGCGTGGGACAACATCGCGAAGTCCACGGACACGCTGCGGGACATGCGCATCCGGCTGCGGCTGCTGGAGCAGAGCTCCGGGGCGGGCTCGGACCTCTTTGGTTATGCGCGCCTGCTCGTCCGCTCGGCGGAGGAGCTGCCCAAGCCCAACGAGCTGCGGTTGGAGGAGTACGCCGAGGCGCGCAAGCCGGAGCTGGAGCAGCAGCTCTTCAGCCCGGCGCCCGTCTACCCCCAACTGGAGCAGGCGCTGCTCACCTTCTACCTGACGAAGTTGCGCGAGCAGCTCGGGCCGGATGATCCGGTGGTGAAGAAGGTGCTGGGCAAGCAGTCCCCGCGGGCGATCGCGCGCAAGCTGGTGGCCGGTACGAAGCTGGCCAGCCCAAAGGTCCGCCGCCAGCTCTACCAGGGCGGTCCGGCCGCCATCCGCGGCTCGAAGGACCCGATGCTGGAGTTCATCCGCTCCTTCGAGGACGAGGCGCGCGCCATCCGCAAGCGCTACGAGGAGGAGGTGGAGTCCGTCGTCGACAAGAACGGCGAGCTCATCGCCCGCGCCCGCTTCGAGGCCTACGGCACCAGCATCTACCCGGATGCCACCTTCACGCTCCGTCTGTCCTTCGGTCAGGTGAAGGGTTACTCGGAGGAGGGCAGGACGGTGGAGCCCTTCACCCTCATCTCCGGCCTCTACGAGCGCGCCACCGGCGAGGACCCCTTCCGCCTGCCGCCGAGCTGGTTGAAGGCGAAGCCCCGCCTGGAGCTCCAGACGTCGTTCAACTTCGTGAGCTCCAACGACATCATCGGCGGCAACTCGGGGTCTCCCATCTTCAACAAGGACGCGGAGATTGTCGGCATCGTCTTCGACGGCAACATCCAGTCCCTGGGGGGCGAGTACGGCTTCGACGAGTCCGCCAACCGCAGCGTCTCCGTCCACAGCCAGGGCATCCTGGAGGGGCTCCGGAAGGTCTACGACGCCCGCCGGTTGCTGGAGGAGTTGGGGCAGGGTGGGGGCGGGTAGGATAGCCCCCGCGAAAATCCGCTCATTTCCAGGCAGTATGTCCGCGCGTCGGAGTCGTTAAGACGTTTGCGGGCGTCACGCCCAGGGAGGTTTTGGATGCGAGCGGCCATCTTCATCCCGGTTCTCCTGCTGGGGGGGCTGGTGGGGTGCGCCTCGCGACAGGGCATCCTCCGGCTGGAGAAGCAGGAGGAGGCTGTCTACGAGCACCCCCTGGAAGAGGTCTGGCCCGTGGTGGAGGCCTGGTTCCGGGACGGCGGGTACAAATACCGGGAGGACGCGCCCCACTTCGTGTTGCAGACGGAGTGGCGCGAGGAGTTCGCCGGTTCGAAGGTCGCCGGCTACTGGCACCGCTACACCGTCATCGGCAAGCGGGAGGCCCCGGCGCGCAGCAAGGTGTGGGTCATCCGCTCCAGCCGCAGCCCCGATGGGGCTCCCGTCAACGATGCGAAGCAACCGGACTGGTCGGGGAGCCGCTTCCCGGGCTCCCCCAATGACGGCCTGCCGGGTGGGGGCATCCGCATGGAGGAGTACGACGTGCGCGTGCCCTCCAGCGAGGAGAAGCTGCGCTTCGTCCCCGACGAGTCCGTGAGCAGCTTCCTCGTCCCCATGGACGCGCTCGGCACGATGGGGGAGTCCGTGCAGGGCGCTCGGGACTCGGCGATGGAGTGGTCGCTGAGGCAGGGCGTCGTGCCGGTGCTGGATGTGCGCAAGAAGGGCGTGGAGGGGCCGGCGCTGGCGGCGACGAAGCAGGAGCCGGGCGGCGCGTCCATCGAGTGCGGCATGCCCATCATCGGGCTCGCCGGGAAGAGCCAGCCGGGCACGGTGCTGCTGCTGGGCGAGCTGCACGGCACGCGGGAGGTGCCCCGCTTCGTGGCACTGGGTGCCTGCCAGGTGGCCACGCGCGGCACGCCGGTGACGGTGGGCCTGGAGATGCCGGTGGAGAACCAGGAGCGTGTGCGGCGCTTCATCGCCAGCGCGGGCACCGAGGAAGACCATGCGCTGCTGATGGAGAGCCCCTTCTGGCGCAGCCCCTACCCGGACGGACGCAGCAGCGAGGCGGTGGCCCAGTTGCTGGAGCAGCTCCGCTGGCTGCGTGCCCAGGGGTTGGACGTGAACGTCTTCGTCTTCGACCACCCGGAGCTGCAGGGCGAGAGCCGCGAGGGGGCCATGGCCCGGACGATCCTCTCCCAGGTGGAGCAGGGCCCTCGACGCTTCTTCCTCGTCGTCACCGGCAACATCCACCCGCGCACCAACCCGGGAGTGCCGTGGGACCTGGGTTACCGCCCCATGGGTTACATGCTCGCCCAGAAGCTGCCCTCCCTGCTGTCGCTGGACGTGGCCTTCGACAGCGGCACGGCGTGGATCTGCTCCGTGGAGCAGACGCTCGAGTGTGGCGAGCGGCCCACGAAGGGCAAGGACAACGGGGACCGGTACTTCGTGTCCTTCTTCGAGCAGCCGACCGAGTCCGGCTACCACGGTGTCTTCTACGTGGGCCCGGTGTCTGCCTCTCCGCCCGCGGTGCGTCCCGGCGGCTCGAAGTCCGGCTCCGACGAGCAGCGCACCACCCGTCCCGACCCGATGTGAACCCGGCGGTCGCGGTTCTCGCCGCGGCCATTCCTAGAGAGAACCTGGAGGACGTTGAATGAGAAGGATGGCCTTCGTTTGCCTGTCGTTGCTGGCCGTGCTGTCGGGGTGTTCCTCGCGCTTCGTGGACTTCGCCCCGGACGAGGAGGCCATCTACGAGCAGCCGATCGACGAGGTCTGGCCGCAGGTCCGCACGTACTTCTCGACGAAGGGCTTCGTCTTCCGCGAGACCCCGGGAACGGCCGCGCTGGAGACCGAGTGGCGCGAGGAGTTCGCCGGCTCGAGGATTGCCGCCTACTGGCATCGCTACCTGGTCATCGCCAAGCCCGAGGGGCCCCACCGCTGCAAGCTGGTCATCACCCGCGAGACCCGCAGCGCCAACAAGGCGTTGAAGGCGCCGGGCAGCGAGCTCGTCTGGAGCGGTGACGCGCGCACCGAGGACAGCCCCACGGGCCTCGGCAGTCTGGCGTCCCTCGAGACATCGATGATGCAGATGGGGGGGGGCGACGCCAATGTCAGGGTCGAGTCCCGGCAGGCCGCTCGCGACACGGTGATGGAGTGGAAGCTGTTCCGACAGATCGCCCCGGTGCTCGCGCGGAGCGCACAGAAGTCCAGCGACACCCCCGAGGTGGTGGTGACGCGGAACGATGACATCGAGTGCGGCGTGCCCATCCTGGGGCTGGGCAAGGTGGCGCGTCCCGGCAACGTGGTGATGCTGGGGGAGCTGCACGGCACGCAGCAGGTGCCGCACTTCATCGCCCAGAGCGTGTGCCAGGCGGCCGTGCAGGGCATCCCGGTGACGGTGGGCCTGGAGATTCCCGATGTGAACCAGGAGCGGCTCCAGGAATTCATGGCCAGCAAGGGCAAGGCGCAGGACTGGGCGAAGCTGATGGAGAGCCCCTTCTGGCGCAGCCCGTACCCGGACGGCCGCAACAGCGATGCCGTGGCCTACCTCCTCGAGTCCCTGCGCAAGCTGCGCAGCCAGGGGCTGGACGTGGAGGTCTTCGCCTTCGATCGCCCGCCGCTCGAGGGTGACGCGCGTGAGGAGGCCATGGCGAGCTCGGTGCTGGAGGTGGTCGGCAAGTCCCGGAATCGGGCGGTGCTGGTGGTGAGCGGCAATCTCCACCCCCGGCAGGTGAAGGGGCTGCCCTGGAATCCTGACTACCGCCCCATGGGCAGGCGCGTCGCGGACGTGTTCCCGAACGTGTACTCGCTGGACATCGCCTACGACAGCGGCACGGCGTGGATCTGCGCCGTGAGCGGGGAGCAGAAGCTGGACTGTGGCGTGAAGCCCGCCAAGGGCCAGGACAACGGGGCGCGCTACTTCGTCCACCTGTTCGACGGCCGCAACAAGCAGGGCTACCACGGCATCTTCTACGTGGGCGCCGTGTCGGCCTCGCTGCCGGCGGTATACCAGGGGGTGGAGCCCGCGGGTGACGCCCAGGCAGCCGAGCCCCAGCGCTGATCTCTTCCTGGCGGAGTCGCCACGTTTCCCGTGGCGTGGCGCGGCGGTGGCGCTAGCCTGGAGGGGATGATTCCCTCCGATACCGACGCCGCCGCCAACGACCTGCTGGCCTATATCGATGCCTCGCCCACCCCGTACCACGTGGTGCGCGAGACGATCCGCCGCCTGTCCGCCCAGGGCTATCGCGCCCTCGACGAGCGCGAGTCCTGGGATTTGAAGCCCGGGGACAAGGTGTACGTCACCCGCGGGGACACCAGCATCGCCGCCTTCCACCTCGGCACCGCCCCGGTGGACCGCGCTGGCTTCAAGCTGGTGGGCGCCCACACGGACTCGCCCAACCTGCGCATCAAGCCCAACCCCCATGTGCTGCGCTCCAGCTACCACCAGCTCGGCGTGGAGGTGTACGGCGGTGTCCTCTTCAGCACCTGGTTGGACCGCGACCTGTCGCTCGCCGGCCGCGTGGTCGTCGCGAAGGACGGCCGCCTGACGCACCATCTGGTGGACTTCCGCCGCCCGCTGCTGCGCATCCCCAACCTCGCCATCCACCTCAACCGCACCGTCAACTCCGAGGGCCTCAAGCTCAACGCCCAGGACCATCTGGTGCCGGTGCTCGCCCTGGAGCGCTCGGGTGCGGTGGACCTCAAGGCGATGCTCGTCGAGGAGCTGGCCCGGGGCGGCGCCCTCGTGGAGACGGGCGACATCCTCGGCTTCGATCTCTGCCTCTACGACACGCAGCCCTCCAGCCGCTCCGGCGCCTTTGGCGAGTTCCTCCACGCGGCACGCCTGGACAACCTCGCCAGCAGCCACTCGGCGCTGTCCGCGCTGCTGGCCCTGAGCGGGCCCGGCGAGGCCACCCGCGGGGTCGTGCTGTACGACCATGAGGAGTGCGGCAGCCGCAGCGCGCAGGGCGCCGCCTCGCCCTTCCTGAAGGATCTGCTGGAGCGCATCACCCTGGCGCACTCGGACGGGCGGCGGGACTCCTTCCACCGGGCCATCCGCCACTCGTTCCTGGTGTCGGCGGACATGGCGCACGCGGTGCACCCCAACTACGCCTCCATGCACGAGCCCAAGCACCAGCCGCTGATGGGCGCCGGCCCGGTCATCAAGTCCAACGTCAACCAGTCCTACGCCACCGACGGCGAGAGCTGGGCCTGGTTCGCGCTCCACTGCCGCGAGGCCGGAGTGACGCCGCAGGTCTTCGTCACCCGGACGGACCTGGGCTGTGGCAGCACCATCGGCCCCATTACCGCCGGGGAACTGGGCATCCGCACCGTGGACGTGGGCAGCCCCATGCTGTCCATGCACTCCATCCGCGAGATGGCCGCCGCGGCGGACGTGGCGGCGATGATCTCCACGCTGCGCGCCTTCTTCCGCTGAGCCTCAACCGACGGTGGCGAGCACCTCGCGCGTCACCGCCAGCAGGGCGCGCGCGTTGAACGGCTTGTCCACCCGGCGGTTGGGCACTTGAGCCAGGAAGGACTTCGCCTGCGGCGTGAAGGCGCCGCCGGTGAGGAAGATGACGCGGCCGGTCAGCTCCGGGCGCAGCCGCTGCAGCGCCGCGTGGAAGTCCATGCCGTTCATCCGCGGCATCATCAGGTCGCACAGGATGAGATCGAAACGCTCTCCCGCCTCCAGGCGCGGGAGGGCCTCGGCCGCCAGCGTGGTGAGCACCACGTCATGGTGGGGCCGGAGGATGCGCTCCACCGCCGAGCACAGCATGGGCTCGTCGTCGATGACCAGCACCCGGCCTCGGGGACTGGGAGGGGGCTCGGGTCGCGGCTCCACCGGCGCGGGCTGCTCCAACGGCGTGGTGGCCACCTGCAGCAACACCTGGAAGGTGGTGCCCCGACCCAGGTCGCTGTGGACGTGGATCTCCCCGCCCATCGTGGCGATGAGGTTGTGGCAGATGGACAGGCCCAGCCCTGTTCCCACCCCCGGCGGCTTGGTGGTGAAGAAGGGATCGAAGATGCGGCCCATCAGCTCGGGCGCGATGCCCGCCCCGGTGTCCGATACCTCCACCGCCACCTGCCCGGAGGGCAGCAGGCGCGTGGTGACGCGGATCTCATGCTGGTCCGCGTCGCCGTCGGCGGGAATGGCCTGGGCGGCGTTGACGAGCAGGTTGAGGAAGACCTGCCCCAGGCGCGAGTCGTTGCCGTGTACCGGGGGCACCTCCCCATAGTCCTTCACGAGCTGTGCTCGGTGGCGGATCTCCCCGGCCGCGAGGCTCAGGGTGCTGTCCATCACCTTCCGAACGTCCACCGCCCGGATGGGCTCCTCCTGTGTCTCGCGCGTCTCCCGGGAGAACGTCTTGAGGTCTCCCACGATGGTCTGCACCCGGTCCGCGCCGTGCAGCGCCTCGCCGAGCGCGACGCACGCCGACTTCACCAGGGTGGTCAGGCTGGGGCAGGGGGGCCCCTCCTTGGGCCAGCGCTCCAGCAGGCGCCCCATCTCCTCGTGCACGTAGCCGAGGTTGGCCGTGACGTAGGCCAGTGGGTTGTTGATTTCATGCGCCACGCCGGCGGCCAGCGTTCCCACCGAGGCCATCCGGTCCGACAACAGCAGCCGCGACTGCATCTGCTTGCGCTCGGTCATGTCCGGGAACATGCAGACGACGTGCGGCGTGCCCGCGTACTCGGCGATGCCCGCGAAGACGAGCACGTGGCGCACCTCCCCGCTCTTCGTGCGCACGCGCGACTCTACTCCCCTCAGCGCGCCCTGCTCCCGGAAGAGCGCCGCCAGCCGATTGCTCTCGAGGGGCGACTCCCAGAGGTTCAGCTCCTTCGCGGTGCGCCAGAGCATCTCCTCTCGCGTGTAGCCGAACACCCGCAGGCAGGCGTCGTTGAGGTCGACGAAGGCATTGCCCTCGCGCGTGATGATGCAGGTAGGCACCGGGCTCTCCCGCAGCAGCACCGCGCACAGCCCGTCCAGCTCGAAGTCCTCCGGCAGTGGCTCCGGTCGCTCGGCCGCGCGGCGAAGGGCGAGCCGCAATCGGAGCGCGACCGAGGCCTCGTCCAGCGGCAGCAGCAGGAAGTCGTCCACCCCGGCATCCAGCAGCGGGTGGAGCTTCGCCTGCTGCTCGGGCCGCGCCACCAGCAGGATGGCGGTCCGTGCCCCGCGCGGACAGGTCCGCAGCGCACGCACGAGGACGATCCGGTCTCCCGCGTCGTCCATCCCCAGCAGCACCAGCGGAAAGGGAGACTGACGGAAGGCCGCGATGGCCGCCTCGTCGTCACCGGCGTGCGTCGGGCTGACTCCGAGCTGCCGGAGCAGGGTTTCCACGGGCGAGAGATCGAAGGTCCCGGATGGAACGAGCAGTGCCCGCATGTCTTCCTCGTGAGGATCCGGGTCGGCCGCGCGCCTCGCGCAACAGACGTCTTACTATGGGCAGACGTCCCCTCCGACGGGGCGCGGGGTGGCCACCCGTGGATTTTGCCTCCCTGGTTGCCCGGGATGTCCTGGAATGAACGAATTCCTTGAAGAGCCAGCTTCTGGGAGGGCGCGGGGTCCGGGACACTTCACTGCATGTATGACTTGGGGGCCGCCATGCGCGCGAAGGCCGCCTGGGCCTGCAGCCAGCGATCAATGACGTGGAGCAGACCGTCGAAGGTGTCGCGCAGGGCCCAGGCCCGCTCATCCGCGTCGGTGAGTGTCGCGCACCGCTGGAGTCCCTCGCGCAGGGCGGATTGTGCACCGGGGCAGTCCGAGTGCTCCTGGATGAGCCGCTCGGCCGCGCGCGCGTAGAGGCGGTAGCAGCCCGCGGGGTCTCCCCGGTTGTAGGTGGGCGCTCCCACCTGGATGGCCTGCATGATGGCCAGGGCGACCTCCTCGACGGCGTCCGTGGCGCATCCCTCCAGCAGCGAGAGCGGATGCGTGGGCACCTGCCGCTGGCGGGAGGCCGAGGGCCTGGCGAGGGCGAGCGCGGAGAGCGGCTTCGTCCCGGGCTGTTCGAGCAGCGGCTGCACGTAGCGCGAGGGGATGACGATGGTGACGGGCCGGCCGTCCGCGAAGGCGCAGGTGGCCACGCCCACCAGCGCGCCCGAGGCATCCAGCACCGGACCTCCCGAGGCGTCCTCGGGCAGCGCGGCCTCCAGCTCGAGGAAGGTGAGGGACTCGTCGAGCACCTGCACGGCCTGGACCCGGGTCTCCAGCAGCCCCAGCATGCCCCCGCCGGCCGGCAGGAGGATGAAGACCATGTCGCCCTCGCCGGGGTGGGCCTCGGGGGCGAGCTCCAGCGCCTGCAGGTCGTACGCGGGCAGCCGCAGCACGGCCAGGTCCCGCTTCTCGTCCAGGGCGACGACCTCATCCACCTGTAGGAGCTGCTCGTCGGCAAGCTGGACGTGGACCTCCTCGGCGCCGGCCACCACGTGCAGGTTGGTGACGAGGTAGCCCTGCGGGGAGACCACGAAGCCGACGCCCTGGCGGCCCGGTAATTCCAGGATGGCAAGAGAGGGAGCTGCTCGGGCGGCGACCGCTCGAGCGGTGGAGAGTTCAGCGGTGGAGAGTTCGGTGTCGGCGGTCATCATGGGAGCCTCCTGCGCTTCCTTAGAGCATGGACACGCCAAGAGGGCCGGGCAGGCGGCGTCGCCAGCGCGGCCCGATGAAGGCAGGGCGACCGGCCAATCTGAGGGGCCTCAGACCTCGTGGGGCACGAGGGGCAGGGCCAGCGCGCCTCTCATGATGACCGAGACATTGAAGCGCACCGGTCCGTCGCCGGGCGTCAGTCGCGAGAACCGGGCGAGCAGCGCTTCCAGGGCCAACCGAGCCTCCAGGCGCGCGAGCTGCGCGCCCAGGCAGAAGTGGATGCCATGACCGAATGGCAGGTTCTGCGGCCCGGGGCGCTCCATGTCGAAGCGCTCGGGGTCGGGGAACCAGGCCTCGTCACGGTTGGCCGAGGCCAGCAGCAGCAGCACCTTCCCTCCCTTGGGAATGCGCACGCCGCTGAGCTCCGTGTCCTCCATGACCAGCCGCACCAGCCCCTGGATGGGCGAGCCGTGGCGCAGGGCCTCCTCGATGAACCGGGGAATGAGGGTGGGATCCGCGTGCAGCCGGGTCATCAGCTCCGGCTGTTCCTGGAACCGCATGGCGCAGTAGCTCAGCAGGTGGACGGTCGTCTCCAGTCCTCCGAGCAGCAGCAGCATGAGGAAGCCCATCAGCTCGGTGTGCGTCAGCTCCTGGCCGTCCACTCGCGCCCGGAGCAGATCGCTCACGAGGTCCTCGCGTGGCTCGCGTCGGCGCGCCTCCAGCACCTCCTCGAAGTGCTGCCGGATCTCATTCACCGTGGCGCGCATCTGCGCCTGCCGATCCAGGTCCGAGCCGACGCTGGTGAACTGGGTGATGACCTCCATCCAGTCCTTGATCTTCGGATGGTTGGTGATGCCCACCAGCTCACCGACGACGGCGATGGGGACGCGGAAGGCGAAGTGCTCGACGAAGTCCACCGAGCGGCCCGCGGGCAGCGCGGCGACGACCCGCTTCACGTTCTCCCGGATGTCAGGCTCCAGCCGGGTCTGCACGCTCGGCCCGAAGGCGCGGGAGATGAGTGCCCGCAGCCGGGTGTGGTCCGGCGGATCCATGACGAGCATCGAGTCCGCGATCGGGTAGTTGGGAATCCACTCCGGGCGGTAGGTCTGCCGGAGACCCTCGGATGAGAAGATCTTCGGGTTCTTGAAGGCGGTCATCACGTCATCGGCGCGCGCGACGGCCCACATCCCGCCAGGATCCACCTGACACACCGGGTTGTTGCGGCGCAGCTCGGCATAGAAGGCGTAGGGGTTGGCCCGCACTTCGGGTGCGAACAGGTTCACGCGGCTGCTCATTCGGACGGCCTCGACGGGGGGGAAATCAGGGGGGGCTTCATGGTAGCGCTGTCAGGCGCTCCTGCGAATGCCGATGGCGCAGGCGGGGTGGGGGGCCTCGCTCCAACGTCTCGGATTCCGTTGGCGGGCCCGACTTCCGCCGTTAAACACCCACCTCCCATGCATAAGACGCACCTCGTTGGCGCTCGGACCCACAATCTCCAGTCCCTGTCGGTGGAGCTCACCGAAGGTGAAATGGTGTGCCTCACCGGGGTGTCTGGCTCCGGCAAGTCCAGCCTCGCCCTGGATACCCTCTACGCCGAGGGCCAGCGCCGCTTCGTCGAGAGCTTCAGCCCGTACGCCCGCCAGTTCCTCGAGCGACTGGAGCGGCCTCCGATGGATTCCCTGGAGCCCGTGGCAGCGGGCGTGGCCGTGGATCGCCGCGCGCCGGTGAAGAGCTCGCGTTCCACCGTCGCCACCCTGGCCGACGTGGAGGCCTACCTGTCCGCCCTCTTCACCCGGGAGGCCATGCCGGTGTGCCCCTCCTGTGGCGTGGAGGCGGTGCGCACCGATGCGCGCGTGGCGGCCTCGGCGACGATCGCCGCCGAGCCCGACGCCCTGGCCGTGCTGGCCTTTCCCCTGCGCATCGCGGACACCGCTGAGTTCCTCGACGTGCGCGCCCGCTTGCTGAAGGACGGCTTCCACCGGCTGGTGGTGCAGGGCGAGGTGCGGGAGCTGGAGTCGCTGCGGCCGAGCGAGGCCACCGACTCGGCCGGCGTAGCGCACGTGGTGGTGGATCGGTTGAAGCTGGCCCAGGCGCAGCTCAGCCGGGTGACGGCGGCGCTGGAGTCGGCGTGGACGATGGGCAACGGCGAGGCGGTGGCCTTCACCCCCGCGGGCGTCCGGCGCATCCGCCGTGGACTGGTGTGCCCCAAGTGCGCGCGCGAGTTCGAGCAGGCCCGGCCTGGCCTCTTCAGCTACCAGTCGCCCACCGGGGCCTGCCCCACGTGTCGGGGCTTCGGCCGCACCATCGGCATCGACTGGGGCAAGGTGGTGCCGAACCCGACGCTGAGCCTGGAGAAGGGCGCCATCCGCCCGTGGTCGGGCAAGACGTCCGAGTGGGAGCGGAAGATGCTCTTCCGCTACGCGCGCGAGCACGGCATTCCCCTGGACAAGCCCTGGGGGCAGCTCACCCCGGCGCAGCGGGAGAGGGTGCTGGAGGGAGAGGGGGACTACGACGGTGGCCGCGCCTACCCGGGTGTGCGCGCGTGGTTCCGCTGGATGGAGAGCCGCACGTACAAGATGCATGTGCGCGTGCTGCTCTCGCGCTATCGCGCCTATTCGCTGTGCGAGAGCTGCCAGGGTGCGCGCCTCAACGAGTCCGCTCGGGCCTGGCGCGTGGGCGGGGTGGATCTGGCCGGCTGGCACGGGCTGGAGCTGTCCGATGCTCGTGCGCGCCTGGAGGCCCTGCGCACCCACACCGGTCAGGGTGAGCTGGTGCGCCGCGAGCTGGCCAGCCGCCTGGGCTACCTGGAGCGGGTGGGCCTGGGCTACCTCACGCTGGACCGGCCCGCGCGCACGCTCTCCGGAGGCGAGGCGCAGCGCGTGTCCCTCACCGCGGCGCTGGGTACCTCGCTGACGGGCGCGCTCTTCGTCCTGGACGAGCCCACCGTGGGCCTGCACCCGTCCGACGTGGGACCCCTCACCGGCGCCATGGCCGAGCTGGCCACCCGGGGCAACATCGCCCTGGTCATCGAGCATGATCCGCTCGTCATCCGCTCCGCCCACCGCGTGCTGGAGCTGGGTCCCGGGGCCGGCAAGCACGGTGGGAAGATGTGCTTCGATGGCACGCCCGAGGCGCTGGCGAAGCGCGCGGACCTGCCCACCGGCCGGCTGTTGTCGGGCACCGAGGACGTGAAGCGCGAGCCGCGCGCGCGCACCGGCGAGCTGGTGGTGCACAACGCCCGTGCCCACAACCTCCAGGGCGTCAACGTGCGCGTGCCGCTGGGCGTGCTGTGCGCCATCACCGGGCCGAGTGGCTCGGGCAAGAGCACGCTGATGGACGAGGTGGTGTACCGCCACCTCGCGCGCGCCCTCGGTGAGAAGGACGCGGAGGCACCTGGCGAGGCGGACGGAGTCGACGGTCTGGAGGCCGTGGAGCGCGTCACCTTCGTGGACCAGTCGCCGCTGGGGCGTACCTCGCGAGGCAACGCGGCCACGTACACCAAGGCGTGGGACCGGATTCGCGATCGCTTCGCCTCCGAGCCCGAGGCCGAGGTGCGCGGCCTCACCTCGGCGCACTTCTCCTTCAACGTGGACAAGGGCCGCTGCGAGGCCTGCTCGGGCGAGGGCTACGAGACGGTGGAGATGCAGTTCCTCGCGGACGTCTCCCTGCTGTGCCCCGTGTGCCGGGGCCGCCGCTTCAAGGAGGAGGTGCTGGCCGTCCGGCACCGGAGCCTCTCCGTGGCGGACGTGCTGGAGCTCACCGTGGACGAGGTGCTGGAGCGCTTCTCCGACGACAAGGCGCTGATGCGTGCGCTGGGACCCGTGGCCCGGCTGGGCCTGGGGTACCTGCCCCTCGGCCAGCCCCTGTCCACCCTCTCCGGCGGCGAGGCCCAGCGCCTCAAGCTGGCGCGCGCCCTGGCCAGCGAGGCCAAGGGCTCGCTCTTCCTCATCGACGAGCCGAGCGCCGGCCTGCATGACGCCGACGTGCGCCAGGTGCTCGCCGCGCTGCACGAGCTGGTGGACCGGGGCGCGAGCATCATCGTGGTGGACCATGACCTCGTGGTGATGCGGGGCGCGGACTGGATCATCGACCTGGGGCCCGGCGGTGGCCGCAATGGCGGGCGCCTCGTGGCCGAGGGGACTCCGGAGCAGCTCGTCGCACGGGGCGAGGGCCTCACGGCGAAGGCGCTGCGCGGGGAGCTGGGCGAGGTGGTGGTGCCGGGGCGGCGCGGGAAGGGCGCCGCGCAGGTGTCTCACTCCATCGAGGTGGAGCACGCGCGCGAGCACAACCTGCAGGAGGTGTCCTGCCAGATTCCGTTGGGGAAGATGACGGTGGTGACGGGGCCGAGCGGCTCGGGCAAGAGCTCGCTCGTCTTCGACGTGGTGTTCGCCGAGGGCCAGCGGCGCTTCCTGGAGACGCTGACGCCATACGCGCGCCAGTTCCTCCCCACCATGCCGCGCCCGGACGTGGAGCGCATCAGCAGCATCCCGCCCTCGGTGGCGCTGGAGCAGCGCACCTCGCGCGCGGGCGCCACCAGCACCGTGGCCACCGTCACCGAGGTGTCCCACTACCTGCGCCTCCTCTTCGCCAAGCTGGGCCAGCCCCACTGCCCGCGTGACGGAGAGCCCATCGCCGCCACCACGGCCGAGGCCCTCTACGCGCAGCTCACCGGGACGAAGGGGGAGGGCACCGTGCTCGCCCCCGCCGTGCGCGCGCGCAAGGGCACCTACCTGGACGTCTTCGCCGCCGCCGCCCGGGCGGGCATCGAGGCCGCCATCGTCGACGGCAAGCCGGTCTCCACCGATCAGCCGCCCCAGCTCGTGAAGTCGCGCGAGCACGACATCGACCTCGTCATGTACGAGGGCAAGCTGGCGAAGCTGCCGCGCGAGGTGTTCGACAAGGCCCTCACCTGGGGCAAGGGCGCCGTGAAGGTGCGCACCAGCGGTAACAAGGAGACGCTCCTGTCCAGCGAGCGGACCTGTCCCGTCTGCGGCTTCTCCGTGCCGGAGATGGACCCGCGGTGGTTCTCCTTCAACACGAAGCAGGGCCGCTGCGTGGACTGCGAGGGCACCGGCGTGGAGGGTGGCGCCGAGGCGCTGGCCGAGGGTCGCTCGGAGCCGTGCGGCACCTGCGAGGGCTCGCGCCTGGAGCCGGTGCCGCGCGCCGTGAAGTTGGAGGGCTCGCGCTACCACGAGGTGGTGCAGCAGTCCGTCACCGCCGCGCTGGAGCAGGTGCGCGGGTGGAAGTTCCGCGGGGACCGGGCACTGCTCGGCGAACCGTCCCGCCAGGAACTGCTGCGGCGCATGGAGTTCCTCGACCGCGTGGGGCTGGGCTACCTGTCGCTGGACCGGAACGCGGCCACGCTCTCGGGTGGCGAGATGCAGCGGCTGCGGTTGTCCGCGCAGCTCGGCGCGGGCCTCACCGGGGCGATGTACGTGCTGGACGAGCCCACCATCGGCTTGCACCCGCGCGACACCCACCGGCTGCTGTCCAACCTGCGCGCGCTGGTGGACACCGGCTCCACCGTGCTCGTGGTGGAGCACGACACGGACACCATCCGCGCGGCGGACCACCTCATCGAACTGGGGCCCACCGGTGGTCGTGGTGGCGGGCGCATCCTCGCCGAGGGTCCGCCCGAGAAGGTGCTGCAGGTCGAGGATGCTCCCACGGCCCGTGCGCTCCGGGAGCCCGCGGTGCAGGCCGCTGTGGACCGGGGTGTGCCCGAGAAGTGGATCGAGCTGAAGGGGGCTCGCGCCAACAACCTGAAGGGCGCGGACCTGCGAATCCCGGTGGGTCGGCTCACGGTGGTGTCGGGGGTGTCGGGCTCGGGGAAGAGCACCCTGGTGCGCCAGGTGCTGTATCCGGCCCTGCGCGAGGCGCTCGGGCTGGTGACGACGCGGCCGGGGCCCTTCAAGTCGCTCTCGGGCGTGGAGGCCATCCGCCGCGTGCTGGCCGTGGATCAGTCGCCCATCGGGCGCACGCCGCGCTCGGTGCCGGCCACCTTCCTGGGCCTCTGGGACGAGCTGCGTCGGGCCTTCGCCGCCATGCCCGAGGCCAAGCTGCGTGGCTTCGCTCCGGCGCGGTTCTCGTTCAACACCGCGTCCGGAGGCCGGTGCACGGAGTGCGAAGGGCAGGGGGCCATCTCGCACGAGATGTCCTTCCTCCCGGATGTCATCACCCCCTGCGAGGCCTGCGGCGGGGCGCGCTTCGACGCGTCCACGCTGGAGGTGCGCTACCACGGGCTGACCATCGGCGACGCGCTGCGCCTGTCCGCGGACGAGGCGAAGGAGGTCTTCCACGCACTGCCCAAGGTGGCCGCGCCGCTGTCCTGCCTGTCCGACCTGGGCGTGGGGTATCTGCAGCTCGGGCAGGGGTCCAACACGCTGTCGGGCGGAGAGGCGCAGCGGCTGAAGCTGGCCGCGGAGCTCACTGCCTCCTCGCGCCACGAGCCCACGCTGTACGTGCTCGACGAGCCCACCACGGGCCTTCACCTCGGGGACGTGTCGAAGCTGATCGCCTTCCTGCGCCGACTGGTGGACCGGGGGGACACGCTGGTGGTCATCGAGCACCACCCGAGCGTCATCGCCTCGGCGGACCACGTGGTGGAACTGGGGCCCGAGGGCGGCGAGGCCGGTGGGCTCATCGTCGCCGAGGGGACGCCACGGGAGGTGTCGCGGCTGAAGACGGCCACGGGCCGGGTGCTCAAGGCGCTGTTCACCGCGGAGGAGCCGGCCCGGAAGGTGGCGCGGGGGCGATGAGCCTCGTGTCTCTTTGCCCTCTTGGGAGTCGACTAGACGGACCGGAACCTACTTGGTCACCGCGATCGATTTCCGGAAGAGCGCCAGGCTGTACACGAAGAACCCAAGACCGATCGCACTCACCATCAGGAACTGGCTCCAGACCGCGCTCAGGCCGCCGCCGCGATAGATGATCACCTGCGAGAAGCTGACGAAATGCCGCGCGGGCAGGAGGTACGTGAGGTACTGCAGCCATTTCGGCTGGCTCTCGACGGGTGTGCTCCCGCCCGAAAGAAGCATCAGCACGAGGATCACCAGAATGATCAAGAGCGCGAACTGCGCCATCGACCGTGAAATCGTCCCCAGGAAGATTCCGAGCGCCGTCGCGAAGAACAGATAGAGCACGACGCCGATGAACCACAGGACGACCGAACCGGCGAACGGCACCTTCAGCGCCATCCGCACGACCAGGAGGAGTGAAGCCCCGGTCGCGACGAGAATCACGAGGCTGTTGGCCCACACCTTCGCCATCGCGATCTCGAACGCGCTCAGCGGCATCACGAGCAGGTGCTCGAGCGTTCCGTGCTCGCGTTCGCGGATCACCGCGGCGCCCGTCAGGACGACCGTCAGCAGCGTGATCTGATTGATGATGGCCACCACGCTCTTGAACCAGGAGGAGACTCCGTTCGGGTTGAACAGCTTGCGAACGACCAGGTTGATGGGCTTCGTGCGGCGTCACTTCCGTGCGCTTGAGAAAGGACGCGACGCGGTCGTTGATGATGTTCTTGATGTAGCCGGCGCCGATGCCGGCCTGCTGCATGGCGGTCGCGTCGATGTTCACCTGGATGGCCGGATTGCGACCCGCGCGAAGGTCGTGCTCGAAGCGGGGCGGAATCACGACGACGAACATGAACTGGCCTCTGTCCATCAGCCCCTGGACCTCGGCGGCGGAGATCGTCTCCGGCAGCTTGAAACGCGGCGGATAGAAAGCGTTGAACAGCTCCTTGGACAAGGCCGACCCGTCCTCGTCCACGAAGGCGATCGATGCGTTGTTGACCTCGCTCGAGGTCCCCGTCGCCTGGACGTAGATCGCGAAGGTGAACGCATAGATCGACGAACACGACCATCACCAGGTCGCTCATCAGGCTGCGAATCTCCTTGAGCCCAAGCCAGAAGATGTTCAGCAGCGTCTTCACGGCTACTTCTCCTGCTTTCTCAAGCCCAGCGACGCTGACGGCCCAGAGGATCGGGATGCAACAGGCCAGAAAGACGATGTCCGGCATCATGAGGCGGGCGCCGAGCCCCTTGGTGTAGGCGCCCACGCTGGAGTGCATGTAGTAGGAGGCCGGCCAGATCGAACCGATGAACCCGGCGCTTCCCTGGAGCGTCGAGACCGGCTGGAGCAGCCCGGAGAACTGGATCGTCGGCACGATGGTGAGAATCGCCGTGACGAAGACGGCCGCGACCTGGCTGCTGGTGAAGGTCGAGGTGACCATCCCGATGCCCGTCGTCGCCGTGACGTACAGCAGCGTGCAGAGCGTCAACATCAAGAAGCTGCCCTTGATCGGGACGCCGAAACACGATCAGCGCCAGGAGCGGTCAGGATGAAGAAGTTGATCATGCCGATCGCGATGTAGGGGAGCTGCTTCCCCAGCAGGTACTCGAGCCTCCCGGTCGGCGTGACATAGAAGTTGATCATCGAGCCCAGCTCCTTCTCGCGCACGATGCTGACCGTCATGAGAATCGCCGGTATCAGGAGCAGCAGCAGCGCCGGGACGCTCGGCACGATCGAGTAGATGCTCTCGAAGGTCGGGTTGTACATGTACCGCTCTTCGATGTCGGCCTGTCCTTTCTGGGGAGTGGCCGTCTGCAGTCCGCTCGCGGGATCGCGCAGCATGGTGTTGTGCACTCCCTGGACGTACTGCTCGACGGTATCGCCGCGGAACGTCATGGCGCCGTCCACCTGCGCCAGGACCTCCGGGCCGGAGCCGCGGCGGAAGTCTCTGCCGAAGCTGGGCGGGATCTCGAGGACCACCGAGACGTCGTCCGATTGCAGGCGCTTGAAGGCTTCGTCGGCCGAGCGGGCCGGCGGAGTCGCGGAGAAGTACCGGCCTGCGCCCGCGAATTGCTCGAGATACATCCGGCTCTCGGGCGACTGATCGAGATCGAGCGACGCATAGCGAATGTGCTCGACGTCGGTGGTGATCCCAAAGCCGAAGACCAGCATCAGCAGCGCCGACCCGACGAAAGCGAAGGTCAATCGAATCGGATCGCGGAGGATCTGCATCGTCTCGTTGTGGGTGTAGGCGAGCATCCGGCCGAGGCGCAGCCGGAGGCCGGACTGCTGCGGCGGCGGCGGCGATGGCGCGGGACCCGCCTTCTCCGCCGCTGCTTGTGGGGCGGGCAGCTCCGCGACGTGACGCGGCGTCGGCGATCGCGTCTTCCATGTAGGCGATGAAGGCGTCCTCCAGGCTGGCGGCGCCGCGCGCTTCGATCAGCTTCTGTGGCGCGTCACAGGCCAGCACCTTTCCCGCGTTCATGAGGGAGATGCGGTCGCAGCGCATCCCTTCGTTCATGAAGTGCGTCGTCACGAAGATCGTGACGCCCTGCTTGCGCGAGAGATCGATCAACAGCTCCCAGAAGCTGTCCCGGGCGACCGGATCGACGCCCGACGTCGGCTCGTCCAGGATCAGGATCTGCGGCTCGTGCAGAACGGCGACGGCCAGCGAAAGCCGCTGGCGCAAGCCCATCGGCAGATCCTCGGCCAACGCATCGAGGTGCGCGCCCAGCCCGAATCTCTCGACCAGCTCCTCGATGCGCGGCTTCCGCCTTCTCGGGCGGGAGGTGATACAGGCGCGCGTGCAGGGCCAGGTTCTGGCGGACGCTCAGCTCGCCGTAGAGCGAGAACGCCTGCGTCATGTATCCGAGGTTCTTGCGCACCTCCATGCTGCCGGCTTCGACCGAGCTGCCGAAGAGCGTCGCGGTCCCCTCGGTGGGCGGCAGGAGCCCGGTCAGCATCTTCATGGTCGTGGACTTGCCGCAGCCGTTGGAGCCGAGGAAGCCGAAGATCTCGCCGCGCTCGATCGACAGCGTGACGTGGTCGACGGCGGTGAAGCTGCCGAAGCGGCGCGTCAGGCCGTGGGCTTCGATGGCGATCTCCGACGTGCCTGGAAGCCCGGGGCGGGATCACCAGCTCGGTGTGCCCCGTGCGCTTCTCTTCCGGCAGCAGGGCGATGAAGCATTGCTCCAGATCCTTCGTGCCCGTCCGCTCCATCAGCTCGGCCGGCGTTCCCGTCGCCAGCACGCGCCCGGCGTCCATGGCCACGATCCAGTCCCACTTCTGCGCCTCGTCCATGTAGGCGGTGGAAATGACGACGCTCATGCCGGGGCGTCCCGCGCGAATCTCGTCGATGAGCGTCCAGAACTGCCGCCGGGAGAGCGGATCGACGCCGGTGGTGGGCTCGTCGAGAATGAGCAGGTCCGGCTCGTGGACCAGCGCGCCGCAGAGCCCCACCTTCTGCTTCATTCCGCCCGAGAGCTTGCCGGCCGGGCGATCGGGAAACGGGCCGAGCCCGGTGGCGTCGAGCAGCTCCTTGATCGCGGCTCTCACGCTCCGCGGCCGACAGCCCGAACAGTCGCGCCATGAAGTCGACGTTGTCGCGGACGCTGAGCTCCAGATAGAGATTCTTGCCCAGGCCCTGAGGCATGTACGCGATCCGCGGGCCCACGGCGCGCCGATGCCGGACGTCGCGCGATGTCCCCGTCGAGGACGGTCACCGTCCCCTGCTGCATCTTCTTGGAGCCGGCGATCAGCGCCATGAGCGTCGACTTGCCGACGCCGTCGGGGCCCACGATGCCGACCATGATGCCGCTGGGGATGTCGAGGGAGATGCCGTCGAGCGCCACGACCTTGCCATAGCGGTGGGTCACGTCTTTGATGGAAACGACCGGCTTGCCGCCTTGTCCGGCGGAAGACGCGGATGAGACCATGGATGAGTCTCCAAGGTCACTCAACTGGGCTTCGAGCTCACGAGCCGGGCTGCGACGAGGTTCTGCAGCCAGTCCGGCCAGACTGGCGGAGGGGTCGATCTTGACGTAGCCGACGCCTCGAACGCCCGTCTTGATGCGCTCGACGTATTGGCTGGCCAGCTCCTTGGGCACCTGGATCTTGACGCGGAACATCAGCTTCTCCCGCTCGCTGCGCGTCTCGACCTGCTTGGGCGTGAACTGCGCCTCCGGGGACACGAAGCTGACGTATCCGGGGACGGCGCGGTCGGGAGCGTAGTCGAGCGTGATCCGCCCTTCGGCGCCGATCTTCACGCTGGCGGCCTGTTCCGAAGGGAGGAAGATCTCCATGTAGACGTCCTCCAGGTTCACCAGCGTCAGCGCCTTTCCGCCGGCAGCGAGGACCTCGCCGAGCTTCGGCCAGGCGATAGAGGACTCTTCCGATGAACGGGGGACTTGAGCGTCGCGTCGTCGATGCGCGTCTGGATCGTCGCCGCGTTTGCCCGCGCGACCTCGACCTGCTGCTTGGCGGTCTGCAGCATCGCTTCCGCTTCCGCGAGGGTGGCCTTGGTCGTCTCCAGCTGCGTCTTGCGGACGTCGAATTCCCGCTGCGAGCCGGCGCCTTCCTTGACCAGTCTCCGGGAGCGTTCGAGCTCGATCTCGGCGAGCTCGATCTCGCTCTTCTGCTTGACGATGGAGGCCTTGGAGAACGCCAGGCGTTCCTCGGCGGCCGCGATGCCCTCGTTGGCCTCGGCCAGCTCCGCCTCGAGGGTGACGGTGTCCAGCCGCACCAGCACCTGACCCGGCTTGACGAGAGCGCCTTCGTCGACGAGGACTTCCTTGACCCGCAGCGGTTCCTTGGCGGCCACGTCGACGAGCTTCGCCTCGAGCCGGCCGTTGCCCGAGGCGATCCCCTCGGGCAGCGCGGTCTGCCTCGCCTTCCAGTACCGGAAGCCGATGAGCGCGACCACCGCGACGCCGAGCACCACCAGGAGCCACTTGAGAGCCTTCTTCGAGATCATCTTGGACATGGTAGACTCCCTAGTGCTTCGCGGGCTCGGGGACTTCTTGGTTTCTGCCGCGCTTGGCTCCGAGAGCATGTCGCCCCAGTTGGTCCGCTTCTTCATCTCGTCTTGCGTGGGTTCCGGCACGACGGGCTGGCCCTGGCGCGACTCCCACCCTCCGCCCAGCGCCTTGTAGAGGGCGATCAAGTTGGTGGCGACCGATGAGCGCGTCTGCGCCAGGCTGTTCTGCTGCTGCAAGAGCGAGCGCTGCGCGTCGAGCACGCGCTGGTAGTCCACGGCGCCTTCCCGGTATTGCACGAGGGCGATCTCCACCGACCTCTGGGCGGCTTTCACGGAGCGTTCCTCGAAGACCACGGCCTCCTGGGCGTTGAGGAAGCCGGCCAGCGCGTCCTCCACCTCCTGGGCCGCCTTGAGCACGGTGTTGCGGTAGCCGACGAGCAACTGCTGAAAGCGCGCGTCCTCGACGCGCACGCTGTTCTTGATGCGGCCGTAGTTGAAGAAGGGCCAGCGAATCCGAGGGCCCACGGATAGAAGAAGCTGTCGCTCCAGACTGAAGGCAGCGCCGCGCGCCGCTGGTGGCCTGAAGCCCGATCGTGCCGAACAGTGAGAACGTCGGATAGAGCTCCGCCTTGGCGACGCCGATGCGGGCGCACTGCGCGGCGGCGGAGAGCTCGGCGCGCGGATGTCGGGACGCCGCCGCAGCATCTCCGCGGGCACGCCGACGGCGACACGTTGCCGGCGCCTGCGGAATCTCCTTGGGTCCCGCGAGCAGCTCGTCGAGCATGCCCGGCGGTTGCCCGAGCAGCGTGCTCAAGGCGTTGCGAGCCTGCTGCAGCCCGACTTGCAGCTGGGGGATGGACGCCCGGGTGCTCTCCAGGAGAGTCGTGGCCTGGGCCACGTCGAGCTCCGAGGTGGCGCCGTTGCGGAAACGAGACTCGGCGATCTGCAGCCCCTCCTCCTGAATCTCTGTCGTTCTCCCGGGCTTGCTCGATGAGCACCTCGAAGGTCCGGATCACGGCATAGGTTCGCGCGACCTCCGCGGTGAGCGAGACGAGGGCGGAGTAGTAGTCGGCGACCGACGCGAGCAGGTTGGCGGCTTCCGCCTCCACGCCCCGCCGGTACTTGCCCCAGAAATCCAGCTCCCAGACCGCATCGAACCCCACCTGATAATCGACGAAGTGGCTGTCGAAGCCGGCCAGCGTTGGCGGCGTTCTTGCTGAGCCCCACCGCGCGTCACGCTGCCGAAGACCGCCTGCACCTGCGGGATACTGCCTGCCGGTGGCGACCCCCAACTGGGCGCGCGCCTCCACGATTCTCAGGCCGGCGACCTGCAACGGCAGGTTCTGCTGGTAGGCGAGCTCGACCAGGCGATCGAGTGCCGGATCGTTGAACGCCTTCCACCACTGACTGTCGATGGCCGCCTGAGTGGCGATCCGCGGATCGCCTTGGGCGCTCCAGCTCTCGGTGACGGTGGCTTCGGGCCTCTTGAAATCGGGACCCACCGCGGACACCCGCCGAGCGCCAATACAGAGAGCACTGGCGCCGCGCGGAAGAGGGAGGAACCCTCCCTGGACTTCGCCTGCCTGGCACCGTCATGACCGCGCATACCGGAATCCCCCTGTGGTCGGAGAAGGGTGGGCGTGTCAGCGAGCACGCCCGGGTTGGTCCGCGTCTCCCCCGCAGGGAGCAATGCGCGTGGCTGATCGTACGTGCAAGCTCCGGCACCCTTTGGCCCGAGGTTGTGTCCACCACCCGCCACACCCCGCGTAACCAATAGTAGGAGCGCAACGGCCTCTACGATTCCGCGCTTGGTGGGACGCCCTCCCTGGGGTTCAGTCGCCCAGACAGATTCCCAACGCGCGCGCGGTGAGCACGGTGTCGCTGTCGAGCGGCACGGACTTCATCCGCTCGATGGCCGCGGTGAGCGGGATGGTCTTCACCGTCGGAGGGTCGAGCGCGACCATCACGTTGACCTTCCCCTCCGCGAGGGTGCGCACCGCCGCGGCGCCGAAGCGCAGGCCGAGCAGGCGATCGAAGGTCGTGGGGCCGCCGCCGCGCTGCAGGTGCCCGAGCACCAGGTTGCGCGTCTCCTTGCCGGTCCTGCGCGCGATCTCGTCGGCGACGTACTGGCCGATGCCGCCGAGCAGGACCTCGCGGCCGGCCTCCTTGGGCCGCGGATCATCATCTCGCCGCCCTTGGGCTTGGCGCCCTCGGCGACCACCACGATGGAGAAGTGGCGGCCGGCGCGCTCGCGCTGCATGACCTTCTCGCAGACCTTCTCGAGGTCGAAGGGGATCTCCGGGATGAGGATGACGTCCGCGGTCCCGGCGACGCCCGCGCTCGAGCGCGATCCAGCCCGCGTAGCGGCCCATCACCTCGACGACCATCACCCGCTCGTGCGCCTCGGCGGTGGAGTGCAGCTTGTCGATGGCGTCGGTCGCGGTGCTCACCGCGGTGTCGAAGCCGAACGTCGCCACCGTGCCCGAGAGGTCGTTGTCGATGGTCTTCGGCACGCCGACGATGGGGATGCCCTTCTGCGATGAACTTCTGCGCGAGGCGCAGCGAGCCGTCGCCGCCGATGCAGATGAGGGCGTCGAGCTGCTTGGCGCGGAAGTTCTCGACCACCTGGTCGGAGATGTCGGTGAGCTGGACGCCCTCCGGCGTCTGGATCGGGTACTCGAAGGGGTTGCCCTTGTTGGCGGTGCCCAGGATGGTGCCGCCCAGGTGCGTGATGCCGCGCACGGACTCGCGGGTCAGCGGGACGAGCTCGCTTGGTGTCGATGAGGCCGCGGTAGCCGTGGCGGATGCCGTAGACCTCCCAGCCGCGCTCGATGGCCGCCAGGGTGGCCGCGCGGATGACGGCGTTGAGGCCCGGCGCGTCGCCGCCGCCGGTGTTGATGGCGATTCGCTTGATCTTCTTGGGGTCGAGCATGTCCGCGCCTCCCCTTCATGTCAGCCATTGTTCATGTCAGCCATCGTTCATGTTGGCCATTGTCCTCACCTCGGCCAAGGAAAGGCGCTTACTGGCAGGCTAGAGGGAGAGGCGGGCTGCCAGCGCCGCGGCGCCGAGCAGTCCGGCGTCGCTGTTGAGCACGACCTTCACCGGCGTCGCCTCGAGCAGGGGGCTGAGCCGGCCCTTGGCGACGAAGGAGGCGCGGAAGGTCCCGTCGAGCAGCTTGGGCAGGATCTTCGGGGCGATTCCTCCCCCGATGAAGACCCCGCCGCGCGCCACGACCTTGAGCGCGAGATTCCCCGCTTCCGCGCCGTAGATGGAGACGAACAGCGACAGCGCCTGAGCGCAGAGCGGGTCGTCGCCGGCGAGCCCGTGGCGCGAGATGATCGGAGCGGCGTCGCCGGACGAGTCGGCAATCTCCTCGCTCACCACGGCGGACTCCAGCTCGGGCGAGCGGCCACGCACGAACTCGTAGAGCGCCACCAGCCCGCGCCCGGAGACGATCCGCTCGTAGGAGACGCGCTTGTGCCTCTTCAGCAGGAACCTCAACAGGTCGATCTCCAGCTCGTTGCGCGGCGCGAAGTCCGCGTGGCCGCCCTCGGAGGCGACCACCTCGTAGCCGTCCCCGATGCGGACCACCACCGCCTCTCCGAGCCCGGTCCCAGCGCCGATCAACGCCCACGGACCCTTGGGATCCGACGGCGAGTCGTTCAGGACGGCGAAGTCGGACGCGGGCAGCACGGTGATCCCAATGGCCATGGCATGGAAGTCGTTGACCAGGGTGACGCGCGGCACCCCGAGGGCGTGCTCGAGGCTCCTCGCCTCGACGACCCAGCGCAGGTTGGTGGTCCGGCAGCTGTCCTCGATCACCGGGCCGGCGATGCCAAAGCACGCCCGCGAGATCTCCTTGCCCCGTTGGCCCAGGAACTCGCCCACCAGCGCTTCGAGGCTCGTGAAGGCGGCGCTCGGATAGACCTGCCGCTCGACGATGGTTCCGCCTTGCACCAGGGCGAGCGCGGTCTTCGTTCCGCCCACATCTCCGGCGAGCAGCATCATGCGGCGTGACTCCTCTCGAGGTCAGATGTCGAAGACGAAGCACACCTTGCCGGCCTCGCCCTGGTCGGCCAGCTGGTAGCCGCGCGCCGCCTCGCTCAGCGGCAAGCGGGTGCGTGACGATCTTCTCCGGGTGCACCCCCCAGCGGTCGAGGCGATCGAAGAGATCGCTCATATGCTTGAGCGAAGTCACCCAGGACCCGTACAGCGTGATCTGCGGATGAATCAGCACTGGCGAGACGTCGAACTCGACCTTGCCGCCTTCACCGACGAACGCGCATCGCCCCCACTGTCGCGTGCCGTGCAGGGCCAGCAATCGCCCCGCTGCCGACCCCGAGCAATCGACGCTGGCCTCGCATCCCCGGCCGCGCGTGAGGTCCTTGATCCGGGCCAGCGCCTTGTCGTCCGCTTCCAGGGCCTCGTCGACCAGGCCGAGGTCCATGGCCAGCTTTCGCCGCACCGCCGACACTTCCGTGCCGATGACCTTGTTTGCTCCCAGCGCCTTGCCCAGCATCGCCACGCCCATTCCGACCGGCCCCAGACCCGTCACCAGCAGGCGCATCGCTGCCGGTGACGCCGATCCGCGTCAGGGCTTCCCAGGCGGTACCGACGACCGCAAGCGCACAGGGCGCCGTCAACGTAGGACAGGCTCGCGGGCAGCGGGATGCAGTCGCGCTCGTCCGCCAGCATCCACGGCGCATGGCCGCCGTGCCTTTGCCAGCCATACGCGGCCCGCGCCGGGTTGGTGCAACTGATCTGGTAGCCGTGGCGGCAGTCGTCGCAGACCCCACAGCCGCTGATGTGGTAGACGGACACGCGATCGCCGATCCGCAGCGCCTGGCAACCCGGTCCGACCGCCGCGACCTCCCCGCTCGGCTCGTGTCCGGCGATCATGCCGGGGATGTAACGCTCGGCCCCTTCGCCGATGTGAGCCCGATAGATGGCGCGGATGTCGCTGCCGCAGATGGCTCGAGGCCTTTATCTTGACCAGCACCTGCCCGTGCTGCGGCTGGGGGATGGGGATTTCCCTGAACTCCACCGTCCGATTGCCCGGCAGGATCGCACCCCGCATCGTCTCTTCTCGTTGCTTGGCGACTGGTTGTGCCATGACTGGTGTCCCCCGAAGAGTTCGCAATGAAGCTAAGGACTGCCCACTGCGTTGACGAGTGGGACGAGCTCGCGAGGGTCGAACCCTGTCAATGCGGAGCTTCCACTTCGGGAGCGAGGGCTCGCTCGCCGGTACTGATGAACTCGAGGCGGTAGTTCGCCTGCGGGTCGCTCTTCGAGGGACCCGAGACCAGCATGACCAGCGGTCCGGCGACCTGCTCCTGGCGGACCCAGTCCACCGAAAACCTTCGCCAGTCCGCCGGCTCGTCCGGCTGCAGGACGGCCAGCACCCCATACGAGAATGCCAGGCCACGGCAGACCGCCGGGTCGCTGCTCACCGCGACCACCCACACCGCCGGCTTGAACCGGGAGATCATCCGGGCGGTGGTCCCGCTCCTGCGTCGGCACCACCACCGCCGCGCACGGGACGGTCTCCAGCGCGTGCTCCACGACCGACGCAATGGCCTCCGCCGCCGTCGTCGGCTTGCCAGCCGGAGCCGTCCGCCCGCTGGTCGGCAAGCCGCCTGGCCGGGCGCTTCGCCTCGGTCGCGGCCGCGATGCTCGCCAGCATCGCGACGGCCTCCACCGGGATAGCGGCCCATCGCCGACTCGGCGGAGAGCATGACGCAGTCGGTGCCGTCGAGGATGGCGTTGGCCACGTCGGTGGCCTCGGCGCGCGTCGGGAGGCGGCTGGACACCATGGACTCGAGCATCTGCGTGGCGGTGATGACCGGCTTGCCCGCGAGGTTCGCCCGGGCGATCAGCTCCTTCTGGATCAGGGCGATCTCCTCGATCGGCACCTCGACGCCCAGGTCCCCGCGGGCCACCATGATTCCGTCGGCGGCGGCCAGGATCTCGTCGAAGTGCTCGAGGGCGCCGGCACGCTCGATCTTGGCGATGATGAAGGGCTGCTTCCCGCGCGCGGCGGCCGCCTCGCGCACCGCCTCGATGTCCGCCGCCGTCTCCACGAAGGACTGGCTGACAGCGTCGACGCCGTGCTCCAGGGCGAAGCTCAGGCAGGCGCGGTCCCGGTCGGTGAAGGCGCTGATCCCCAGGTCGATCCCCGGGAGGTTCAGCCCCTTGCGGGAGCGCAGCTCGCCGCCGACCGCGACCACGCACTCCACGTCGTTGCCGGCGACGCGCTCGACGACGAGCTGGACCAGCCCGTCGTTCAGGAACAGGCGGTCGCCGGGTCTGACCACCTTCGGCAGCGCCGCGAAGCTCATCGAGACGCGCTTCGCGTTGCCGGTGATCGGCTCGGTGGTCAGGGTGAAGCGGTCGTTGGCCACGAGGTTGATCGGCTCCGGGTCGATCGTGCCGAGCCGCATCTTGGGTCCGGGCAGGTCGGCCATGATGGTGACCGGCCGCCCCACGGCCTTCTCGGCCGCCCGGAGGCGGGCGATCGTCCCGGCGTGCGCCGTGAAGTCGCCGTGCGAGAAGTTCAGCCGCGCGACGTTCAACCCGGCGGCGATCAGCCGCTCGAGCATCTCGGGCGAGTCGGAAGCCGGCCCGATGGTCGCGACGATCTTGGTCTTGTGGTCAGGCAGTGACATGGGGCCTCCGATGAATCAGGCGAGCTTCCCGACTTCGCTTCGCAGGACAGCGGGACCGCGGTCGCACGGATCGTCGACCGCGGTCAGCACGGAACCGTCGACGAAGGGCCGACCCGCGGCCAGCGCCTCCAGGTTCGCCACGGTCGTCCGGGCGATGTCACCCAGCGCCTCCCGGGTCAGGAACGCCTGGTGGGCGGTGACCAGGACCTTGGGGAACGTCAGCAGCCGCGCCAGCTCATCGTCCTGGAGCACCTGGCCGGACAGGTCCTCGAAGAAGACGCCTTCCTCCTCCTCGTAGACGTCCAGCGCCACGCCGCCCAGCTTGTCGGCCTTCAACGCGGCGATCAGCGCGGTGGTGTCGATCAGGCGACCACGGCTCACGTTGATCAGGATTGCCCCCGGCTTCATCAGCTCCAGGGTCTCGCCGCGGATGATGTGCCTGGTCTCGGGCGTCAGCGGCACGTGAAGCGAGATGACGTCGCTCTCGCGCGCGAGGGTGCTGGGCGTCGACGTACTCCACGCCGATCTGCCGCGCCCACTCGGAGGCCGGGAACGCGTCAAAGGCCAGGATGCGCATGCCGAAGCCGCGCAGGATCTGGGCGGTGATGCGGCCGATCTTGCCGGTGCCGAAGATCCCGGCGGTCTTGCCGTGCAAGTCGGTGCCGACCAGGCCGTTCAGCGAGAAGTTCTGTTCGCGCACGCGGTTGAATGCGCGGTGGATCTTTCGATTGAGCGTCAGCAGCAGGGCCACGGCGTGCTCAGCCACGGCGTAGGGGGAGTAGACGGGCACGCGCGTGACGGTGATGCCCGCCTCTCGCGCAGCGCGGAGATCGACGTTGTTGTACCCCGTGCAACGGAGGGCCAGCAGCTTCACGCCCAGCCCGCCGAGCGTCTTGCAGGCACGGCCGGTCCACCACGTCGTTCACGAAGACGCAGACGGCCTGCGCCCCGCTCGCAGTCCGCGCGGTCTCGGTGCTGAGCCGGAAGTCCCAGAACTGCCACTGGAGTGTGTCCCGAGGAGCAGCCGCGAGCAGTTGCTCCCGGTCGTAGGGTTTTGTGTCATAGACGACGGTGAGCATATTCATGCCTCCATTCAAGCCGGCGCCCGACAGCCTGCACCCCGCTATGTTTGTCAGCCGGGCATCGTTCGAGAACCGCGCTGACGCTCGTGTCCTCGATGACGAGCCGTTACGTCACTGACTCGAGCCGGTACGCCACTGAAGCTAGACACTGCCCGTGCCGATGGCCGCCCAGGGATGAGTTGTTGACCCGGGACAAGTATCGCCGGGCGACCGTCTACGCGAGACCAGGCGGTCGAAGCCCGATCGGGGCTGAGACCGAAGGACCGAGCCCTCGAAGGGCGTCCTTCGGGGGTGTTCCGGCGATGGGCAAGCTCGGGGCACTCCTGGCGCTGACCCTGGGCGGGACACTGCTCCTCGCTGGCATGTCCGCCATGCTCTGGAATGGCTGGCGACGAAGGTGCCGGGCGCGGAACGCATGCCAGGGAGCGGGTCTCGGGGGGCGGCGGGGGTGATGGAGGCGGCGGTTGTGGAACGGGAGCCACGGGAGCGGGCACTTCGGCCTCGGGACGCGTCGAGGGGAGGTCTGCAATCCCCGAGGGGCTCGTGCGTACGGCTCCGGGAGCCCCGTCCGGCTGGAGTTTCCTCCAGAGCGTGCCCTAGAGTCGGATACACGCCCCCCATGCGCTGTCCTTCCTGCCAGAACGAGAACGCCGTCGGCGCCGCCTATTGCGACATGTGCGGCTTGGACCTGACGCCTCCCAAGCACGGCACGGTCGCCGAGAGCGCTCCCGCGCCGCCTCCGCCGCCCCAGCCGGCCAACCCGCACCAGAAGCGGCACACCATCTTCGAGCCGGATCCGGCGGCGGCGCCTCCTCCGCCCATCCCTCGCCGCAGCGCGGACTTCTTCGCCAATCCTCCGCCCCGGCCCACCTTCGATCCTCGCGACCCCTTCGCCGCCGCATCTCTTCCGCCCTCCCGTCCGGCCGCCGCGCCCGCGCCCGCCGCCATGCCACCGGCGCCAGCCGCGGCCCCGGCGCCCGCCGCTCCGCGCCCCAAGGCCCGGACGATCGTGGAGACCGCCAACGAGGGGACGGCCGCGGGCCTCATCCGTGGCGCCCTCTTCGAGTACCGCGGCCCCAACGACCCCGGGCGCGTCCACCCACTGCGCGCCGGGCGCAACGTGCTCGGTCGCAACGCCGAGTGCGACGTGGTGGTCGATGACGGACGCGTGAGCGGCCAGCACGCCTTCCTGTTCATCCGCGCCGAGGACGCCTCGTACATGGACGTCTCCAGCAACGGCTCCATCGTCAACGGGGCCGTCGTCCACGGTGAGCAGGTCGTTCTCCAGAACCACGCGGTGCTCTCACTGGGAGGGATGACCCTGGTGCTCGTCATCGTGCCCGAGTCACTGCTGTCCCGACGTTCCCCGTGAGCTCCTCTGGAGGGGGGATGCACATCCATCGCACAGCCATCATGATGGCGAGCCTGCTCGCCGTGCTCCTCGTGGGGGCTCCCGCGAGCGCCGCCGACAATGGTCTCACCGTGCTCGCGACGCCGCCCGCGTCCGCCGGGCAGATGCGGCTCCAGTTCGAGGTCACCGACCCCACCCTCCAGAAGGAGCTGCGGGCGGCCGGTGCCTCTCCGGAGCGCTTCCGCGTCGCCGTGGGCCAGGCCGGCGCGCAGGTCACCGCGCTCCAGCGGCTGGCCGACACCGGGGAGGGGAGCTACACGATCCTCGCCTTCGACCAGTCCGGGTCCTTCTCCTCGCACTGGCCACAGGCCTTCGAGCTCGCGAAGGCCTACGCGGGAGCACTCGGTCCCCGTCCACGGAACCACACCGTGGCGGTCATGACCTTCGGGAAGAGCAAGGCCACCCACTGTCAGGAGACCTCCGCCGCCGGTCTCGAGGCGTGCCTGGACAAGGTCCAGCGGCTCGGAACGCACCAGCTCGTCACCCGGCTCAAGTTCTACATCCAGGACGCGATGCGCGAGGCCGCTCGCAAGCAGCCGCTCTCCAAGGGTGGCTCGCGCGAGGTCATCGTCTTCACCGATGCCGGCGAGGAGTCGAGCGCGCTCAGCCTGAAGAAGCTCGTTGGTGATGCACGCGAGCTGGGTGTGCGCCTCCACGTGGTGGTCTTCAGTGATGGAACCAGGGGCAAGGGCATCGCCCAGCGACTCGACGAGATGTCCCAGCTCGCCGCGGGCACCGGTGGCCGCTACATCCAGGTGGAGGACGTGGATGCCCGGCAGGCGCTCGGGGGGCTGGTGCGCTCGCTGGAGCACATCTACTGGTTGGACGTGGCCTTCTGCGGTGTGAAGCGCGGGCAGACCTCGGACCGGCTCTTCGTGGAGTCCCTCTCGGGTCGCGCTCGCACCGCCTGGAGCGATCCCGTCTCCTTCCGGCAGAGCGCCGAGGGCCGGGCGACCATCGCCTGTCCCTCCTCGGTCGCCACCGGGCCCTCCCCGACACAGCCAGGGAGCGCGAAGGGCACGACTTCCGGATCGTCGCGACCCTCTGGTTCCACACCGGGCTCCTCCGGGTCAGCCACCGCGCACGGCACCTCCCCGAGTACCTCCGGATCTCCCACCGGGCACGGCACCTCCCCGAGCACCTCCGGGTCCACCACTGCTCCCGGCACCATGCCGGGCTCCTCCGGCTCCACGACGCGACCGGGTCCTGGGATGGGCTCGCGGCCAGGCCCTCCGGCGGGGAGCGCAGGTGCCTCGACACAACCCGGAGCGGGGACGGGCGTTCCCGGGCCGGCGATGCAGCCCGGTGGTGGAATGGGGGGACCCGTCTCCGTGCAGGCTCCTCGCGTGTGGCCTTGGTGGCTGCTCGTGCTGTTGCTCCTGGGCCTGGGGCTGCTCCTGTTGGTCGTGCTCATCGTGCTGTTGTCCCGGAGCCGCTCGACACCTGCTCCGGCTCCCGTTCAGGAGGCGAAGCCCGCGGCTCCCCCCGCGCCCGAGCCGCCCCCCGCACAGCCCGAGCCTCCTCCGGCTGCTCCCGTGGTGTGGAAGGACCCCTTCGCCACGCTGCCGGAGACCCGGCTGATGGTGACCCGGGGGCCTCCTGGCCTCGAGCCGTTCTACCGGGTCCACAAGTCCTCGTTCACCATTGGCGCACGGTCGGGAGAGATGGACCTCGCCGTGGACTTGCCCCAGCTCAGCGGACACCACGCGACCGTGCAGCTCTTCAAGGCGGGCAACGTCTTCGTCAAGGACGAGAACTCCACCAACGGCACCTTCGTGGACGGACGCCGCCTGAACCCGGGCGAGCGCGTCCAGGTGAAGTCCGGTCAGACCATCCGCCTGTCGCAGCACCTGGAACTCACACTGGAGCAGCCCGGGCTCCAGCCCTCCGCCGAGCCGCCTCCGGCCGGTGCGCCCATCGTCGCCGCGCCTCCGGTTGCTCCCGACGCACCGCAGCCAGCCGCCGAGGCGCCTCGGGCGAAGGCCAGGACCCTCTACGCACCCGCGAGGGGAGATGACGAATGAGCCTCCCGCTCTACATCCACGGGAGCTCCGACGTGGGGCGCCAGCGCGCCCAGAACGAGGACTCCTTCCGCGTCGCCGCCCCGCCGGATGGCTCGCGGCTGCTCGTCGTCTGTGACGGCATGGGTGGCCACGAGGCCGGTGAGGTGGCCAGCCAGGTGGCCAGCGATCGCATCGTCGAGGTCATCTCCGCCAGCTCGCCCGAGAACCCGCCCCGCGCCCTCTATCAGGCGTTCGTCGAGGCCAACCAGGCCGTGGTCGAGACCTCGCTCACTCGAGGCGTGGAGGGCATGGGGACGACGGGCGTCATCGGCTGGGTGCTGGAGGGGCGCTGCTACGTCGGCTGGGTGGGTGACAGCCGCCTCTACCAGTTCCGAGCCGGCGCGCTGATCGACCGCACGCGAGACCACACGAGGGTCGCGCAGATGGTCAGCCACGGCATCCTCACGCCCGAGGAGGCGAGGCAACACCCGGACGCGCACGTACTCGTGCAGGCGCTGGGGGGAAGCCCGGGAGTCCAGAAGAGTTTCAAGCCCGAGGTCTGGACGGAGCCGCTGGAGCTGAAGTCCGGTGACGTGGTGCTGCTGTGCAGCGACGGGCTGTACGACTTCATCGAGGACCACGAGCTGTACCCGCTCATCGAGGGCCGCGACTATCAGGACGCGGTGACGCGGCTCATCCAGATCGCCAACGAGCGCGGAGGCGCCGACAACATCACGGTCATCCTCCTCGTGGCGGGTCAGCCGGAGGTGCCGCGCGTGGTGCAGGAGCCCCAGGAGCGACGTCGGGAGACGCTGCCGGACGGGATGCCCCTGGCCTCGGTGGTGGTGCCCCCGACGCCTGTTTCCGTGGCACCAACACAGGCCGCGCCGAGGCCCGAGCAGCGCACGGTCGAGTCCGCTTCGCCGCCCGTGTCCGAGACCGTCGCACCCACGGGGAAATCCGGGCGCCGGGTTCCCCTGTGGTGGCTGCTCGCGACGGGTGTGCTGGCACTGGGCGTGGGCCTCGCCTTGGGGCTGAGGGCCACGAGTGGTGGCGCTTCCTCCTCTCCCGAGCAGGCTCCGGTACCGCCCACCGTAGGTGGACAGCCGTCTCCCGACGGAGGGAAATGATGGCCCGCGCGCTCCCAGCGCTGCTCGCCGTTGTGTCGTTCCTGCTGGCCACGTCTGCTCGGGCGCAGGAAGGGGACACCTACTGCGTTGGAGGGTATGAGGGGACTCCGCCGAACGTGGTGGCCGCGTGCGACATGCCGGCCGTACGCGCGATGCACTCCAAGTGGCACTACCACTGCTGGGTCACCAACGGTCAGGAGTGCTTCGTCTGCTACGACGAGGAGGACTCCACCTGCATTCCGAAGTTCCTCTCGCGCTCTTCGGGGACCTACCGGCGCGCGGAGCCGTACGAGTGCGCGCGGCTCTACGGGGAGAAGCACGGCGCGGACAACCTGGTGGCGCACGTCATCGACGGCAAGCCCGTCACGCCCCCTCCGCCGCCTCCGCCCGTGCAACTCGACGCTCGGGTGGAGCGCATCTCCCCGGGGCCGTACACCGCCGGGGATGAGGTGACGGTGGTGGGAGCGGTTCGCGATGAGCACGGGGCGCTGCGCCGCATCACCGGCGGCACCTTCCGCGTCACCGACGCGAATGGCCAGACCTCCGAGCATCGAGGCACCGTGCAACCCGACGGCACCGTGTCGGCCGGGTTCTCCCTTCCGCCCTCCAGCTCCTTGCGTATCGAGTTCGTCCCCATGGCGCCGCCACTCGCCCAGAACGAGCAGCTCCGTGCGGCGGCCTCCGAGGCCCAGAGTCTGAAGGTGGAGGTGTGCAGCTACCGGGCGCGCGTGGTGCAGCCCACCGTGCATGAGGCGCTCGTGGCCGGACAGTCCACCCTGCTGAGCGCGAGACTCTTCGATGCGGCGGGGCAGGTGCCCGTGACTTCGCCACCCGCGGGACTCTCGCTGGCGTTCACTGTCCAGGTGGAAGGGGAGAAGCCGGGGACGATTCCCGCCGATGGCTCGCTCTCGGCCGCATGGACGCCACCCGCCTCCCCCAAGCCGCGCGAGGTACGCATCAGCGCGGGCGGCCGCGCGGGCGATCGCGTGGTGTGCCCCACGGAGGAAGTCACGGCCACGGTGAGCGACCTCGGGCTCGGCTTCGACACCTCGGAGCTGCCGCGCACCTGCTACGCCGGGCTTCCCTGCCGGGGCACGGTTCGGCTCCTCCGCCCGGCACCGGGTACGGGTCGCCAGCAGGTGGACGCGCTCCTCGCGGACCCCAAGGTGGAGGCCCGCATGGTGGACACCGGCGAGGTGCGCTACAGCGGGCCGCCCCGACCGGATGACCGGTACGAGTTCAGCGTCACCTACGCCGAGCCCCAGGCCGCGAGCTGGTCGGTCGTGTTCCAGACGCCGCGAGGGCCCATTCTCGATGCCCGCGCACGAAGTGCGGGTGCGCCCCCAGCTCAGGCTGGAGCTGCCGGAGACGCTGGACTTCGGCACCATCGCCGCGGGCACCGCCGTGACGGAGGCCTGCCAGAAGCTCGACTTCAGCCGCTCCCAGGGCGCCGAGGAGCACCGCTGGGAGTTGCGCGCCGAGGGGCTCGACGGCTGCCAGGCTCGCCCGGTGCTCAGCTTCCTCAATGCGCTGGGACAGGCGGACGTGCGCGGCTTGTTGCCCTCGCTCGGCATCGATGCGTTGGACCCGAGGGAGCGCCGACTCGACATCTGCCTGGAGGTGCCTCGGTGCGCCGGGGACGTGTCGCCGGACTCGGCCGTGCTGCGCGTGGTGCCGCTCACCCCCGAGTTCAAGGCCCAGGAGAAGACGGTGCGTCTGCGCTGGAAGGTCGAGGGCCAGGGCTTCCTCGGCTGCCATGGCGCGTGGGTGTGGCCCTCGCTGGCGCTGCTCGGCTTCGGTGTGCTGCTCGCCGGCTTCACCCAGCCCTCGCGCTTCCCGCCCGGCACGTCCATCCGCGTGGCCGGGAGCGATCGCGGCATGCGACAGGCCGCCGCCATCCTCCTCCAAGACTGCCCCGGCAGCAGTCCCGGCTTCTTCCGGGATGCCCGGCTGGGCCTGCACGGCGATGGCGAGGTGAATGGCCGCATCCGGAACGCGCCCATCGTGCTTCGCGCCACCCGCGGTGCCGGTGTGGTGCTGACAGGGCAGTGGCCCCCTGGAGCAGCAGGATCGCCGCACCCTCAAGTGGGAGCCGGTGACGGACCTGGCCCAGGGACACGTTCCTTCCCCCTCGGTGCTGTACCGGGCCGGGGGCACGTACTTCAAGGTGGAGCTCTAGATGACGTTCGCGCAGCTCGTCCTGCCCCTGCTCCTCACCGGCGCGGCCGGCGGTGGCAACGAGATCGTCCTCATCCTCGACAACTCGTGCTCCATGGGCGTGGAGGCCCGGGACCAGACGACGGGGCGCCGGGTGCCTCCCAATGACCCCGAGCGCGCCGCGGTGCTCGGCACGCTCGTCGTCGAGGGACTGGCACGTGGCTCGGCCGACCGGGTCAGCGTGCTGGCCTTTGGTGATGGCAAGGACGCCCCGCCTCGCCCGGCCCAGAGCGCGGACGACATTCGCGCGCTGCCCTACGCGAACGGCACCTTCTTCCGCCGCCCGCTGGAAGAGGCGGGCAACCGGCTGCGAAGCTCGGCGCTCCAGAACCGGCTGTTCCTCTTCTTCACCGACGGCATCCCCGAGGACCTGAGGGACCCCTCCGAGGGTCCCCGGTCCCTTGGCCTCTCCGAGTCGGCCGACTTCGAGACGCTGGTCATCGGCCTCTTCGGCAGCGACGAGGTCCGCCAGACGGGCGAGCAGTTCCTCCGTCCGCTGGCGCGCAACCCGCAGGACCTCGTCTTCGTCCAGACGCCGCGCGAGGTGATTGGCGCCTTCACCCGGGGCTATGCCCGCGTCCTCGGCTCACGGCCGGAGACGGGCTCGCTGTCCCCCGGCCAGTCGAAGACTTTCGAGGTGGGCAAGTACGTGGTGGAGGTGCTGGTGGCCACGGCGTCCGCCTCGCCCGGGCCCGCCTATACCGCGAAGCTGGAGGGGCCCCAGGGCAACGTCCCGTCCCAGGCCTCGGGTGACAACGGCTGCCCGCCGAATCTCCGTTACGCCAACGCGCCCAAGCTGTGCCGGCCCCCGCACCGCAACTACCAGGTCTTTCGTGCGCCCAACTCGCCGGACGCGCGCAGTCGCTGGACGCTGTCGCTGCCGAAGGGGTCGGGCGACATCGATTACGGCCTCATCCTTCGGTACGACCTCGAGGCCTCGCTAGCCGTGCCTCCCACCGCGCGAGTAGGCGAGCCGGTGCAGCTCGACGCACGGCTGCTCTTCCGCGGGAAGACCTTCGACGACGAGACCTTCTTCCAGGCGGACGGCTTCGCGGCAGTGGCCACCATCGACGGCCAGGAGGTGCCCCTGCGCCACACCGGGGGAGGGCGCTTCGTGGCGGACTGGACGCCCTCGGAGCCCTCGCGGGACGGCGCGTCCACGCCGGTGTCGGTGACCTTCCGCAACGCGTGGATGGAGCAGAGCGCGCGCCGGGCCGTGCAGGTGGAGGGCTTCCTCGACCTCGCCCTGGTGCCCAATCCGGCCTCGCTCGACTTCGGCGAGTGGCGGGGAGAGCGAAGCGAGACGCGCCGGTGCTCGGTGGTGGACCTGTCTCGCTCCACCAACGCGGACCGTGTCCCCATCTCCTGCACCGCGCAGGGGATTGTGGAGGGAGGCCTGCTCTCCTGCGCGCCCGTCGCGGGCTCCGAGGCGGACCTGGGCAATGGCCGCAAGGGACAGCCGCTCAAGTATGAAATCTGCTTCGTCGCCGAGGGGTGCTGCGGACAGCTCGCCCCGCCGGGAATCGGGGTGCTCTTCGCCGCCGGCCACCCGCACTACGCCGCCGCCGCCGTGACGGTCCCGGCACTCGTGAGGGTGTCGGAGACGGGCTGGCTGCGCTGCTGGTGGCCCTGGCTCGCCCTGGCGGGGGGCATGCTCTTCTTCGGCTGGGTCGTCATGGGCTTCGTCCGGCCGAGCGACTTCGACCCGGCCGCCAGCGTCTACGTGGCGGGCTCGGAGATGGGGCTCAAGCGCGCCTCGGCCCTCACTCTGCGCGAGACTCCCGGTGGCACCCGTGGTTTCTACCGCAACGCCCGGATGTGCCTGAACGCGGGAGGCGACTTCGTGCGCTCTCCGCGTGCGGCCGTGCTCGTGCTCGAAGCGGGGCCCGGTGGCTCCACGCGCTTCGTCACCGCGGGAGGGCTCGAGCGAAAGGTGCAGCGCACCGGGAAGTGGGAGCCCGTACCGGCCGAGGAACTGGCGCTCGGGTACACGCCCAACATGGTGTACCGGGTGGGCAACCTCTACATGAAGTGGAGTTGAGCGAGTGCTCGCCTGCCCGGGGACCTCTCCCGAGTGGGTGGGGGCGTGTGCCAACCCCCTTCAGGGAAGTCGAGTAAGAGCTTGGCGGGTCACCCATGCGCTGGTACCGGACGGAGTCTTCGTGCCAGGGGAGGGAGGCGTGAGCCTGCGTGAGGTGTGGAGGCAGGCGGCGAGTGCTGGCGTACGAGACAGCACCCAGCGGGGGGCGCGCCATTGTGGAGCACCTGGGACTGCCCACGCGGCCTGCCAGGCGAGCCCCGGCGCAGGGGCTACCCCAGCAGGCGTGGTGTTGAGTTTGGCGCAGCCACGACCCACAACTCCCTGCCGCTCTCCTCAAGCCAGTGCGGCCAGGTCAGCCGTGTGCCACATGGGGGTGCTGGAGTGGGAAGACAACTCGTACTCTGTCTCGGAGCTCGAGCTCTACGGACCCGCTGCGCCCGCGGGCCCGTGACGGCTGTTTCGAAGGAGGTCCAGGGATGAGCAGTGTACGTGATGAGTGCTGGGCTTTCCTATGCCCCATTGCCGCTCGCCTCTCCCCCCGGTGCAGGTCGCTTGAAGGCGGGCAGGGCCGTGTAGAGCTTCGCGGCGGGAGCCTCTGGCTCCTCAAGGGGGAACATTCATGAAGGTTCGACAACGACGAGGCCCGGGCTGGGCCTGGCTACCGTGCATGGACACGCTCACTCTCCGCCGATGATGGCCGTACCGGCGGCGAGCTGTGGAGCCGGCTCGTGTCGGCCCTGCACTGCCGCGGACCGGGAAAAAATCTTCGCGGCCATGTCGATCCCCGCCGGGACCGTTCGTCGTAGGTCTGAACCCCTTTCGAAGGAGCAGCTCCATGCGAAGAGTCGTGGCCGGAGTATTCGTCAGTCTCGATGGCGTGATGCAGGCGCCGGGTGGTCCGGAGGAGGATCCGACCGGTGGCTTCCAGTTCGGCGGCTGGACGATGCCGTATTCGGATGACACCATTGGTGCGTCGCTCGGCGAAGGCTTTTCGCAGCCCTTCGACCTTCTTCTCGGCCGGCGCACCTACGACATCTTCGCGGCGTATTGGCCCTACATCCAGACCGATCCTTCGAAGAGCACCTTCGACACGCTGAACGCTCAGGTCGCGGAGACGTTCAACCGCGCGACCAAGTACGTGGCCACCCACTCCCCCGAGACGCTCACCTGGAAGAACACGCAGTGGCTCGGCGAGGACGTCGCGGACGCGGTGCGCGCGCTCAAGAAGCAGGAGGGTCCGGTGTTGCTCGTTCAGGGCAGCAGCGAGCTGCTCCAGACGTTGCTCGCGGATCAGCTCGTCGATGAGCTGCGTCTCCTCATCTACCCGGTGCTGCTCGGCCGGGGGAAACGGCTGTTCGGGCCCGGCATCGCGCCCGGTGCATTGAAGCTCACGAAGTCCGCTGTCTCACCGACTGGTGTCGTCATCGCGACGTACGAACGCGCCGGAGAGGTGAAGACCGGGTCGTTCGCGTTGGACAAGCCGACCGAAGCGGAGCTTGCTCGGCGAAAGAAGCTCGCTTCCGGCGGGTAGGCGCGTCCGGCCGCGAGGCTCAACTGCTGGCACAGCGCGACCAGGTGTACCAGCGTGCTCGCCGCCGTCACCCCTCGCGTTGGCGCGGTAACGTCTATCCCCTCAGGCATCCCCTCATTTATCAACGAGCAGCAGGTCCATGAATTCCTCTCCGGCCTCTTCGCGGAGGACCTCCACGCCAAGACGCTGCTGGGGGCCGCGGGCGAGTGGGCTTGCCCGTAGCGCCTGCGCACCCAGCGCACCGCTTGCTTGTCCCACCTGCTCGAAGCGCTGGGGCGAGCGGAGGCGCCAGGACATGGCCGCAGCGCAGGGGCGCTTCGCGGAGGAGTGGGCCGAGCCGGTGCAGTTGGAGCACCACTCCGCGTGAAGTGAGGTGCTTCACTGAACATGCACGCCCGTCCCCGATTCGGCCTCGCTAGACTGGCACGCCATACCCGCCCGCCTCCCTGCGAGCCCTCCCATGATTCCACCCGCCCCGCCCGAGGTGTCCGTATGAGTCGCGGAACGCTTCTCTTCCTCGATGACGATGCAGACCTGCAGTCGCTCATCTCCACCTACCTGCGTGATCGGGGCTACCGTGTGGAGTCGGCCCGAACCGCCGCGGAGGCGCGCGAGGTGCTGGCACGCGTCCGGGTGGACGCCACCATCGTGGATGGAATGCTCCCGGGGATGAGCGGGGTGGAGTTCATCCAGGAACTGCGCCAGACGGAGCCGACCCTCCCCATCGTCTTCGCCTCCGCCTTCTGGAAGGATCTCACGAGCCACGACCACCTCAACCGGCAGCTCAGGGTGGCGCGGGTGGTGCACAAGCCCTACACCCCCCAGGAGCTGTTCTTCTGGGTGGAGCAGGTGCTGGCCGAGCCAGCGGACTCGCGCTCCGCGTCGCTGTTGGAGGGCGCCAGTGACGAGGTGATCACCGCCATGGCGGCGCTGAGCTCCGAGTATGGCGCCCAGCTGGGAGAGAAGATCCGGCTGCTGACGGCGGTGGTGGATCGGGTGCTGCAAGGCGAGCGCGAGTCCCTGCGGGAGGCGTACCTGCATGCCCACAAGCTGCATGGGACGGCGGGCTCCTGTGGCTTCGGCGCCGTGAGCGCGGCGGCGGGGCGCCTGGAGGCATTGCTGAAACAGGCCCGGGACGACAAGGCCCCGGTGGACCCGGGCTCCGTGCGCAGGGCGTTGCGAGAACTGGCCGAGGTGGCCCAGGGCGCGGTGTCCACGCTGGTGGAGAGCGCGGGCCCGGTGCAATCCCAGGGCACGGTGTTGGTGGCGGACGAGGATGAGGCGTGGCTGGCCGAAGTGGAGCGGATGGGGAAGGACCTGCTGGTGCGGGTGGTGACGGCTCGCAGCGCGGACGAGGTGGTGGCGGCCGCGCGGCGGCGGGAGCTGGATGGAGCGCTGCTGCACGTCAACCTGGGAGGCCGGGAGGGAGGCTTCACCACGGCGGCGCGATTGCGCGGTGAGGACGGGTTGCAGTCCCTGCCGCTGGCCTTCTTCGGAACGGAGGGAGACGTGGCCTACCGGGTGGCGGCGGCCCATGCCGGTGCGTCCCTCTACCTGCCCCGGCCCTTCTCCGCGCGTGACCTGACGGAGGCGGTGGAGCGGATGGTGGCCGCCCGACGCCCGGAACGCTCACGCGTGCTGGTGCTGGATGATGACCCCGAAGCGGTGCGTGTCCTCAGCGCCGCCCTGACCAGCGCCCTGGTGGAGGTGGTGGGGATAGGAGACCCCTATCGCCTGGTGGAGGCGCTGGCCGAGCACCGGCCGGACCTGCTGCTGCTGGATGTGGAGATGCCAGGCCCCAGCGGGTTCGACCTGTGCCGCATCGTGCGCTCCATGCCCGAGTGGCGGGAGCTGCCCATCCTCTTCATCACCACCCACACGGGGGTGGAGTTCCGGGTGGCGGCCTTCCGGTCGGGCGCGGACGACTACCTCGCCAAGCCGGTGCTGCGCGAGGAGCTGTGGGCCCGCGTGCAGTCCCGGCTGGAGCGGACGCGGCTGGCGCGCGAGCGCGCCGAGCGCGATGCCCTCACGGGGCTGTTGCTGCGCCGCCCCTTCCTGGACAACCTGCGCGCGCGGCTGGCGGATGCCCAGCGGCTGAGCCGGCCGCTGACGCTGGGCTTCCTGGACGTGGATCACTTCAAGAAGGTGAACGACACCCATGGGCACCTGGCGGGAGACCGGGTGCTGATGCAGATGGGACGACTGCTGGCGACGCGCTTCCGCCGGGAGGACCTGCGGTGCCGGTGGGGGGGCGAGGAGTTCGTGGTGGCCCTGCTGGGAGCCACGGCGGACAGGGCGCGGGACATCCTGGCGCGCACGGCGGCGGAGCTGTCGCGGATCGAATTCGAGGGGGACAAGGGCCAGCGCTTCCGCGTCACCTTCAGCGCCGGGCTCGCGGAGATGCCTGGGGACGGCGCCGACCTGGAGACGCTGCTGCGCCTGGCGGACGAGCGTCTGTACCGGGCCAAGGTCCAGGGCCGCAACCGCATCGAGCTGTGAGCCGTGCAGCCCCCTGGAGCCACACGCCGGCCGAGGCGCAACTTGTTGTTCTGGTGGGCGGAGCCCGCTGCTCGGGTCATCAGGAACTTCCAGTCCGCATCCCTGGGTAAACAGTTCACCGCGATGGCGGTGATGATGCGTTGGACGCGATGAGCGCGATGTTGCGGGGGGACAGGCGCGGGTCGAAGACCTGCAGGAGCTCGACCCGGAAGCCCATCTCCTCCAGGAGGATCGCGCGGTCGAGCAGGAGCACGACCTCCAGCGCCCTCGCGAACCGCTCCCGCAGCAGATGACAGAGGAGGATGCGCCTCGTTTCGGAGCGGACGGACACCTCGAAGGCCTCCAGCCCGGCGTCCGTCATGCGGGTCTCGAGTCCCAGGCGCTCCAGCCGGTTCCTCGCATAGACGGCGAAGCTCCCGGCATAGAGCGCCCTGGGCGCATCCCCCGCCCGCACGAAGCCGCGCTCGGGAAACTCCCTCCTCGATAGGAGCTCGAACGCGAAGCGGTGCGCATACACCCGTTTCATCAGCGCGAACTCGGCCCCGCTCTTGTGGTGCCGTTCCCGCGTCGCCAGCGCCAGGGCGTACCGTGTGAAGGGCAGGCGGTGGGTTTCCCCAAAGCGGGAGACCGGGTAGTCCCGTGCGGCGTCCAGCTTGTCGTAGCAGCAGCCCACGTTCAGGAGGAAGCCCGCGTCCTGGCTCTTGCGAATCTGCGTGAGGGCGAGCGGCCCGCAGGTGTGCAGGCCGAGCGAGGCCCGGTCCCGGCCGCGGAAGAGCGGGTCGAGCTCGCTCTGCGGCCCATCCTCGACGGAGGCGTGGAGGAAGCCCAGCTTGTCCCGCGGCAGGCTCCGGGTTCTTCGCAGCCAGTCCCGGCCCTTCTCCTGCAGCGCGGCATCCCGATCGATGCTGTGGAAGGTCCAGTCGAAGGTCCTCACACAGAGGCGCGCGAGATGTCCCATTCCGCCACCGATATCGACCGCCTGGCGGATGGCCTGCGTCCTCGGCGCGAGCAGGGCGAGGACCCGCTCGATCTCATGGGTCTTCTTGGCGTTGAGCCCCTGGGCCTCCGTCGTGGTCAGCCCATGGACACCCTGGTGCCAGGGCAGCCCGGTCAGCCGCTGAAGCGCGAGCAGGAGCGCATGCAGCGACGCCGGCGGACTCACCGGGAAGCTCCCCCTGGTCCAGCCTCCGCTCTCCCGTTTCATCGAGGGATTCCGCATAGGACAGCCAGGAGTCGGGATAGGCGGCGCCGGACTCCGGCCAATTCTGGAGGATGGAGCGAGACCAGAGCTCGGACCAGGGCCCGAGCAACTCAGAGAGCGCCTCCAGTCGAGCTCGAAAATCCATGGCTTTTCCTCACGTCCCCTCTCGAGAGGTGTCTCTCGAGAGGTGTCAAAGGACTCGAGATTCGACCTTCCCCATTTTGTGGAGTGCCTTGAAGGTGTAGCGCGCTCGGGTGAGGGACAGCACGTTGGGACGCTCCCTCGGAAGCCACTCCACGGGCGGATCTCCCCGGTCCGCCGCCTCCCAGAGGTCGCCGCGCGGGTCCGGGCCGAACAGCTCCTGGATACGACCTTCCAATGCTTGCTGTATCGCAGCTCGGCGGTGGAGAGCTTGGTCGCGCTGCTTCCGGTAGTGCCGAAGAAGAGTATCCCAGGTGACGCAGCACAGGCCCGGGATGAACTCGCTCGCCCACCGCTGCCGCAGGGAGTGGTCCAAGTCGAGTTGGGTGTCCCGCCCGATCACGAGCACGTATCGGAAGTTGATCGGAATCTGCGCCAAGCCCTTCATCAAAGGGGACAACCTACGGACCACCTCCGCGCTGGACCGCTGGAGGAATTCGGCCCAGGTCTTCACCTGGGCGACCGCCGCCGTCAGCTCGTGGTGCTCGGTCGGGTACGGTGCGCTCGCCTTGAAAAGCTTCTTGCCGGCGCGCTCGATTTCCACGAAGACCACGCGCCACTCTGAGCTGTGCTTCGTCAGGTACACGAAGTCAGTGACCAGCGAGGTATCGAGCGGGAACTGACTGATCACCACGTCCTCGAACAGGCCGTGGTGGAGGAGGTGGGGGAGCACGAGGAACGCGGGGCGGCGCTCCAAGAACGCCTGGAGGTCGGGCTCAGGAGCGTCATTCTCCACGAGCTGGAGGAACTCGCGCTCGGCGGCGTCCAGCGGGGGCTGGTTCGATTCGCTCACGGCCGAGACTCCTGGGGCTGCGAACTCCCTCCCGGGACCGATACGTCGCCCGGCGCTGGGAAGTGCTCCGCTATGATGTCGTCCGCCCGCGCCATCGCCTCCACCGAAGATGGAGGGGGCCGGTTCATCAACTCCAAGTCGGTCATCGGCACGATGATACTCCACCCCGATGCGGATAGAGCGGATGGGAGCGGCCGAAGTGCGCCTGCCTCCGCATCTGGCGCAGGAGAAAGACGTCTACCTTGAAAACGCGGCGCAGCAGTCCCGCCTGGTCGAGCCTCGGTGCGCGCTGACGCCCCCTGCACGTGCCCACCCCTGCTGCCGCTGCCGCGGGTGCCTCCTCCTCGCTCGGCCTCGCCGCCGCAGGGAGCTCCGCGCCGGTGCTGGGCCCCGAGACCACCACCAGCTTGAGGAGCGTCGCGGCAGGTCCAGCGTTCGGGTCGAGGGGATCGGTCGGTGAGTTGTACACTCGGGCTGCAGGTTATCAGGCCTTGATTCGGCAGCGTGCTTTTCAAAGGCAAGTGCTACGCCCCTATCGAGAATGGACGAAAGGGCTACCGCATTCGCGTGTCGAACCCCACCGCTGTCCTAACGATGTGAAGTGCTCTACATCGCAGAAGTGAGTCGTCGACGCTCCGTGTCTGCTCGGGCATAAGCGGTGCGCTCTCTTTCGAGGAGGCCAGCCGGATGCTTCGACGAATGGTGGTGATGGGACTTGTTGCCATGGGGGTGACGGCGTGGGCTGCGGAGTCGTCGCCTCCACCGTCCAAGCCGCAAGGACCGAGCCCTTCACGCAGTGGCCATCTGCCCATCAACGGCTTGAAGCTCTACTACGAAGTGTACGGAGAGCTGGGCAAGTCCAAGACAGCTCCGTTGCTATTGATTCCTGGGGCTTTCTTATCCACCGACTCAATGAAGCCTTGGGTGGCGGCCTTCGCTGCGAAGCGCCCGGTGATTGTCTTTGATCAACAGGGCCACGGTCGAACTGCGGACACGTCGCGGAAGATGTCTTACGAGCAGTTCGGCGATGACGCTGCGGCATTGCTGCGGGCCCTGAAGGTGGAGCGCGCGGATGTGATGGGCTACTCCCAAGGTGGAGGGGTGGCACTGCAGCTGGCGTTGCGTCACCCCACGCTCGTCAACAAGCTCGTCTCGCTGTCCGCCACCTATCGTAAGGACGGTTGGTACCCTGCGGTGTTCAAGTCGATTGAGGGCCTGAGCGCCGAGGTGTTTGCAGGTTCTCCAATCGAAGCAGCGTTCAAGAAGCACACGGCTGATCCCAAGGCGTTCGAGGCTTACATCGAGAAGATGAAGGTGTTGAACATCAACGACCAGAACATCACCGACGCTCAGATGCGCGCCATGTCAGCCAAGACGATGGTCATCGTGGGTGATGCGGATGGCGTGAAGCTGGAACACGCAGTGGCGATGTTCAAGCTGCGGGGCGGAGGCGATGAGGAGGCGGCCTCAACTGGGATGCTCACGAAGGTTCCTGCGGCGCGGTTGGTGATCCTCCCCGCGACCTCTCATATTGGGCTCTCAGGGGAGTCGAAGGTACTCGAATCGATGGTGACGCCTTTCTTGGAGGACGCGCCTCCCGCCAACCCCTCTCTTTGGTAGGCGAGCGCGATCCAACCTGCTCGCTACTCTTTCCTCACCAACATGTAGATATCCCCGAAGTGGAGCATCTGCAGCTCCTTCGGGGGTGAAAATCCCCCGCTTCCGTGGACACCCCCGATGTGATGGAAGGGTGTTCGATGTCGGAGAGCGAGAAGAAGCAGAGACGGCAGCGACGTAGTCCAGCCCGGAGTTCAAGGCCGGGGCGGTGAAGCTGGTGTTGGAGGAGGGCAAGTCCGTCGCGGAGGTGGCGAAAGACTTGGACCTGACCGAGACCGCCTTCCGCAAGTGGGTGGAGCAAGCCAGGACGGACAAAGGCCAGGGCAGGCCTGGCGCACTCACCAGCGAGGAGCGGGCGGAGCTCTCCCAGCTGCGCAAGCGCGTGCGCCAGCTCGAGCTGGAGTGAGACCTGCTAAAAAATGCGGCGGCCTTCTTCGCGAAGGAGATGAAGTGAAGTTCCGCTTCATCCATGCGAAGAAGGCCTCCACGTCGGTGGCCTTCATGTGCCGCCAGCTCGGCGTCTCACGCTCCGGTTACTACGCCTGGGCCAAGAGGCCCGAGTCGCAGCGCAAGAAGAGCGACCGGGAGCTCACCGTGGAGGTAGAGGCCGTGCACCGCGAGAGCCGCGGCACCCTACGGCAGCCCCCGCGTCCATGCGGAGCTGCGCGCACGGGGTCGACGTGTCTCCGAGAAGCGCGTCGCCCGCCTCATGCGGCAGAAAGGCCTGGCGGCACGCAGAAAACGACCCTTCGTGCGGACCACCGACAGCTCGATGAGTCGCAAGGGCAACTGCTGGGACAATGCCGTCGTCGAGAGCTTCTTCAGCAGCTTGAAGATGGAACTCGTCCACACGCGCAGCTTCCGGACGCGCGAGGAGGCGAAGCTCGCGCTGTTCGAGTACATTGAGGTGTTCTACAACCGCAGGCGCCGTCACTCCTCACTCGGCTACGTCAGCCCGGCCGAGTACGAGCGAACGGCTGAGGCACCGAGGCAGGCAGCGTAGTCAACCCGTCCACCGAGGCGGGAGAGGCTCACTTGTTCTTCTCGTCCCAGAGCATCGGCTCCCACAGCTCGACCTTGTTGCCGTCCGGGTCCATGATCCACGCGAACTTGCCGTTCTCGTGGATCTCGGGGCCCTTGACGACTTCGACTCCGCCCTTGCGGAGCTGCGCGAGCAGCTCGTCGAGGTTGTCGACGCGGTAGTTGATCATGAAGGACGACGTGCTCGGGCTGAACCACTCGCTGTCCTTCTCCGCGACGTGCCAGACGGTGAGGCCCTTGTCCTCGGCCTTGTCGTCCGGCCACTTCAGAATTGCGCCGCCCCAGTCCTCGAGCGGAATGCCCAGGTGCCTCTGGTACCAGGCGGCGAGCGCCTTGTGGTCCTTCGTGGACTTGAAGAAGACGCCGCCGATTCCTGTGACCTTTGCCATGGCGACGAGTGAACGCGGGCGGTGTTGGCTGAGTCAACGCTTTTCGCGGCCGTGCGGGGCTGAGACGAATCGACGCGACCTGTCGTCCTGAAAGGCAGGCGGTCCGGCGCCATGCAACGCCGGGCTCGTCCACCCAAGATGGAGGAGCGAATGGCGAGAGGTAACACCTGCACGCCAACGACAGGCAGGGGCTGGAGCGGCTGTGCCGCTACGGGGCGCGTGGCGCGCTGGCTCTGGAGCGTTTGTCACTGGAGCTGAAGCTGCTGCAGGCGGACCGGCTGGCGGCGCTGGGCACGCTGGCGGCGGGGGTGGCGCACGAGGTGAACAACCCCCTGGGCTACCTCTCCTCCAACCTCAACTTCATCGGGGAGGCGCTCGCGGAGCTGAAGCAGGAGCTGAGCGACCCGAACGGCCCGAGGAACCCCGACGAGCTGCGGCGCACGCTGGTGGAGTGCGTGGAGGCCCTCGACGAGGCGAAGCAGGGCACCCAACGCATCCGCGAGGTGGTGGGGGACCTGACGACGTTCGCGCGAGGGGAGGACTGGGACGCGCGGGATGGGCTGGCGGATGTGCGGTGGGCGCTGGAGACGTCGCTGAACATGGCCATGCCGCAGCTGAGACACCGGGCGCGGGTGGTGCGGAACGTGGGGGAGCTGCGCATGCGTCAAGTACGCCAGCACCCGCCGCCTGCCTCCGCATCTGGCGCAGGAGAAGACGTCCACCTTGAAAACGCGGCGCAGCAGTCCCGCCTGGTCGAGCCTCGGTGCGCGCTGACGCCCCCTGCACGTGCCCACCCCTGCTGCCGCTGCCGCGGGTGCCTCCTCCTCGCTCGGCCTCGCCACCGCAGCCTCGCGCAGCAGAAACACCTGGCGCTCATCGTGGATGAAGTACAGCCCCTGCGGCACCTCGGAGAAGCCGGGGTTGCCGGCGTCGGAGTTGGTGCCTCTTCCTCGCCCGAGGCCGCCGCTGCGGGGATCAGCGGCGGATGAGCAGGATCTCATCGAGGTAGGCGGTGCCCTGGTCCATGCCCGAGGCATCATGAATGCGGATCTGATGGATGGAGTTCGTGGACAGGTTCATAGAGGAGATCGGGATGGTGACCTGCTGCCAGACACCGGCCTGGATGGGGTGACCCAGCACCGTGTCCAGCTGCACCGAGCCGCTGAGCGCGTAGACGCCATCGTGGAAACTCACACTGATGAGCTGCCCGCCGGTGGTGCCACCGTGCACCCACAGGTTGATGGACTGGTAGAGGCTCGCATCGAGTGCCACGTCGCGGTGGAAGTTCAGCCCATTCCAGTGGTCGGGCTCGAAGGAAATGGACGTGACACCCGAGTGAACCACGCCGCGCTCCTCCATGTTGCGCGTCGCCCAGCTCCAGTCCACGAAGCCGCTGCCGAGCTCATCCTCGTGCACGACGGAGTACTCGGAGGGGTCCGTCGTCACCCCGTCCATCATCGCCACGCCCTCGGCGACGGTGACGGTGCGCATACCACTCGCCTTGACGTGGTCGAGGATGGCCTCGAAGTTGGCGATGTCGACCTGCGTCGACCTGGTGGGCGTGCCGCTCACGAACTCGTGGAAGAGGAGGATGACCCAGGTCCGGTCCAGCTTCGCCTTGTTGATCCACCCGCGCACGGTGTCCACGGTGACGCTGCTCGTCACGTCGTAGGCCCGGAGCTTGTAGATGTTGGTGCCACGGGAGTTCTGGCCATGCGCCACCGTGCGGTGGCTGGTGTAGAACGGCTTCACGGTGGAGAGGATGGCGTCGTTGTGCCTGCCGAAAGGCACGGCGAAGGCGGGCACCGACACGCCGAACCGGGTCTGCAGATACGCCTGCGAGTCGCGCAACTCGATCTCCACCTGCTCGGCCGTCAGGGTGGTGAGATCCGGGTGGGTCTTCGTGTGACAGGCCAGCTCGTTGCCCTCGTTGATGAGGGTCTGCACCTCCGCGGCATGCATGAAGTTCGACCAGCCCTCACGGACCGGATCGCTCGGGATGTAGTAGGTGGAGCGGATACCGCGCAGATTGAGCGCAGGACGCGCACCCGTGAACTGCGTGTCCCATCCATCGTCGAGGGTGATGGTGACCATGCCCTCGGTAAAAGAAGCTCCGGCATAGCAGGAGGTGCCATTTCCGCTGTAGCCGCTGTTGCAGGTGCAGGTGAAGCCGCCCTGCGTATTGGCGCAGGTGGCGTTGGCATCGCAGGTGTTGGTGCCAGTGCCGCACTCGTCGATGTCCGCGCACGTCGCGCCGTCGCCCGCGTAGCCGGCCTTGCACGTGCAGATGGCGGCTCCACCTACAGCTTCGCAGGTGGCGTTGGGAGCGCACACGTTGTCCACGTTGCACGGGTCCACGCCCGCGTCGGTTCCGACGCCCGCATCGTCGGTGACGCCCGCGTCCTTGCCGATTCCCGCGTCATCATTCCCGGCCGGTGGGGGGGTGGGTTCCTCGTAACAGGCGCTCAGCGTGCCCACCATCAGGGCCAGCGCGAGCGGCCAAAGCCTCGGTGCAGTCATCGTCTCTCCAAATCCCGTGTGGGATGCTCTGCCGCGGCGGATATTAGCGGCAGGACACACTTGAAAGGAGACCAACCCTCCCCAGCTCTTGCGCTCCGTGACCGCGGGGCTGGAGTCATCGACCGAGATCCTGGTGGAGAGGCCGCGCAGCCCCTTGGGGTACTCGCCTGTCCAGGCCGCGGCGCATAGGAGGAACAGGGGCCCTGTTGCGAGGTGAGGCGCGAGTGGGCATGGGGCTTACGGGTGCTGCCGCAGTGGAGCGGCTACCCCCAGAGTGCCTCCTGCGGTGGCCAGCGCGCAGGTGCGAGCGGCGCAGGAGTGTCTGGCAGCTTCAGGTGCTGGAGGATGGGGCGGATGGCCGCTGCATGCGTCAAGTACGCCAGCACCCGCCGCCTGCCTCCGCATCTGGCGCAGGAGAAGACGTCCACCTTGAAAACGCGGCGCAGCAGTCCCGCCCAGTCGAGCCTCGGTGCGCGCTGACGCCCCCTGCACGTGCCCACCCCTGCTGCCGCTGCCGCGGGTGCCTCCTCCTCGCTCGGCCTCGCCGCCGCAGGGAGCAGAAATGGCCTGAGTTTCGCGCCGGGTGCGAAGACGCCATGGAAGCGCGTCATAGCGATGCCGAGCCTGCGCCTTACCGGACTTCCCTGAAGCAGGTTAGCGTGTGGCCTCGCCGCGAGTCTCGGGCCCGTGCCGTGGGCCTCGCGCGGGGGCATTCGCATGGACACTCAACCCGAGGTCGTTCGTCTTCGTCTCTCCCCCACGGGAGAGGAGGCTCGTGAGGCCTCGGCCTGGCGCGTGGGTCCAGGCCTCTACCTGACGGCCGCCTCCCACCTGCTGGGACCCCGGCACCGTGAGGTGCAACGCGTCGTGGTCCGAGCGCCGGGGCAGGCGGAGCAGGTGCTCGTCGTGGAGTCGGATGACGAGTCCAACCTGGCGCTGCTGGCACCGGAGATGGAGGGAGTTGCCCCGAGTGCGGTGGCTGGAAGCGAGCCCCTCGTGGTCGAGGTACTGGGGGGCTCGGCCGAGGTGCGGGAGGAGTGGTTCCTCCTGGAGGATGCTCCGACGGAGGTCTCCAACTGCCTCGTGCTCCTCTCCTCCGCGCAGGGAGGGCAGCGGCTCCCGGGGCGTCTGGCTCCGCAGGGCGACGTCCTCGAGGTGACCCTGAGCCCGGAGGCCGACGTGGAGGCTCGGGCGCTGCCAGGTTGCCCCGTGATGCAGGGGGGCAAGGTGGTGGGGCTGGTGACCCAGCGGACGCGGGAGGAGGGAAGGGTGCTCGCCACCTCGGCATCGGCCGTCCTCTCGCTCTGGCGGCGGCGGGCCAGTGCTGGGCCGCAGGGCTGGCGGCAGCGGAGCTTCACCTACGGGACCATCCAGCTCTTCCTGGCCGCCATCGCGGACTCGGAGGGGTGGAAGCGGGAACTCTCCAGTGTGGACCCGCGGCTGGCGCCGGGGTTCGGTGCGTACGAGCTCTCGGTGGCCCAGGCCCAGCAAGCGCCGGTGCTCTTCTTCCTGCTGCGATGTCTGTTGGGGCCGCTCGTCACGGTGCTCCTGTTCGACCTGTCACTCGCTGGCTCGCTCCAGCGCAACCCCGGGTTGTTCCTCCCTGGTGTGCTGGAGTCGGTCTCCCAGCACCTCATGATGAGCTACTGCCTCGCCATGGTGGGGGCGCTGGGATTGAGCGTGCTCACGGGAGTGGGAGCGGCGGTCGGAGCGGCGACCTTGGGCGGGTTGGCGGGGGGCGTCGCGGCGCTCGTCACGATACCGATGCAGGAGGGTGGCTGGATTGTAGGGGGCGTGACCGCGGGGACGCTGTGCGGGACGGCGTGTGGCGTGCTGTGGATGCAGCGTGTGCACGAGCGACGCTCGCCCACCCGGAGGCAACTGCTGGCGGTGATGTGGGGACTGCTGGAGGGACTGGTGCTGGTCGTCTCGGTGGGCCTCATTGGCTTGCAGTTCGCCTACGCCGACCTGTCCTGGGGCATGGAGCGTGAGAGGGCGCTGGGGGCCGTGCTGGGCCTGCTGCTCGTCTTCCCAGGCCTGCTGGTGTTCTTCCTGCGGAGGCGGGAGACACCGGGGACGTGGTTTGGCACCGTGCTGTTGGGCATGGTCGCGGCCTTCGCCTCGCTGGGGGCCTTCCTCCAGCCCATCCTGCAGAACCACCAGTCCAGCAGCCTCGCGTTCGGCGCGAGCATGGGCGTGCTGGTGGGAGTGGGCCTGTGCGGGGTCTTCAGCATGATGCACGCGCTGGCGGAGAACTTCGGTGCGGGCCCGTGGAGCGACGCGGCCCCCGTGCTGGGCACCTGCCTCCTGGTGCCGCTGGGGCTCCTCGTCTTCGCGGGGGCGGAGGGGCGGCACCTGGCCCTCCTGGCCGAGAACCTGCTCAGTGTTGGCTTGCTGAGCTTCGGGTTGGTGGTCGCGCGCAAGTGGATGTCGATCCGGGCGCGATACGTGGGCGCCGGGCAGCGCGGGTCGGGAGCTGGGGTGAGTCCGGGCGTGTGACCCAGCGTCGGCATGCGGTGAAACCACGAGTGCGCGTGGCTCCCTGTCCGCCGTGCTATACCGGACAGGTACTCTCTACATGCAGTGGAGATGACTCGGAGGGGGAGCCTTGGGGCTGCTCGCGACGGAGAAGTTCAACCCGACGCTGTTCGTGGGACTCGGTGGTAACGGCGGAAAGATCGTCCAGCTTCTCTCTGGCCGGTTGCGCCGACACCCGAACTGGGAGCGCATCAAGTCGCTCACCCATTTCGTGGCCATCGATACCAACAAGGACGACCTCGACAAGCTCAAGGACGTCCCGGTGGAGAACCGCTTCCTCATCTCCGCCTTCGACGCACGCGCCTATATCGAGCGCAAGCGCGGCCAGCGCGAGCTGAACGAGGATTCGCTCGTCACCCAGTGGGTCCCCTCCACCTACCAGTTCCGCTCCACCCAGGGCGCTGGCGCCGGGCAGATCCGCATGGAGAGCCGCCTGCGCCTCTACTACAACCTCGAGGAGGATCGGCGCGGCATTCGCAAGGCCCTCCAGAAGCTGCTCGACGAGTCCACCCGCCGCGAGAACCCCTGGCGCGACAACGAGAACCGCGTCGTCCGGGTGATGATCTACGGCTCGGTGGCCGGCGGCACCGGCTCGGGTGGCTTCCTCCCCATGGCCTACCTGCTGCGCCGCATGGTGCTCGACGCGGGCTGGGGCCGGCCCAGCGTGGTGGGCGTGCTCACCCTGCCCACGGCTTTCCTCGACAAGGTGAAGCCCCAGCTCCATCCGGACATCCTCGCCAACGGCTACTCCGCCCTCAAGGAGCTGGAGTACCTCAACCGCCAGCTCGACTACTCGGGCGGCCTCGGCGAGATCGAGTTCCACTACGACCCGGGCAGCCAGGACCGCAGCCGCCAGACCGTCTCCGAGCGGCCCTTCACGCTCACCTACCTCATCGACCGGCCGGACCAGCTCTCCATCGAGAAGTACGAGAACGCGGTGGCCGACGCCTGCTACCTGCAGATCTTCTCGCCGCTGCTCGGCGCGCAGGCCGGTGAGTACGACAACTACGAGAAGCACCAGAAGAAGCTCGCCCTGGGCCACTTCTCCGTGCACTACGGCTCGTTCGGCACCGCGCTGCTGCAACTGCCTCGGAAGGACCTCCTCAAGTACGCGGGCCTGCGCTACGTGGCGAGCGCCTTCCGGCAGTTCCTCTGCTTCGGCGCGGACCACCCGGACTTCCAGGTGCCCTACGGCGACCCGGCCTTCCAGCGGCTGGAGCCCAACGAGAAGAACCGCCGCATCGACGAGAAGTTCAAGGGCTATGTCTCCTTCCGTGCCAGCGAGGAGGATCGCCGCGACGAGAAGGGCCAGTTCTACGGAATCCAGCAGCAGATTGGTAAGGGCGGGAAGAACCTCGCCGAAGCCTTCCGCGAGAAGCTGGAGGCCATCTTCGGGAAGCTGGACGAGCAGATCGACATCCCGGACGTGGAGAAGCAGTCCATCAACCCGGGCAACCCGTCGCTGAGCCGAGCCATCGCGGTGCTGCGCCGGGCGAAGGACGAGTCGCGCGCCCGCGTGTGCGGCGAGTACCTCGAGGCCCAGCGCGGCGACGTGCGCACCGGCCGCTTCTTCGAGTCCTTCTTCAAGGAGTACGAGGTCAACCCCATCTCCCAGCGGCTCTTCCTCATCCGCCTGCTGGAGCAGTCCTTCATCGTCCCCTTCAAGGACCCGGAGGAGGGCGCCTACCTCAAGGCCGACGGCGCTCCGCCCGACCTGGACAGCCCGGAGCTGCGCCAGGAGATTTCGAGGCTCGACGGCGAGATGGCGCGGCAGGCCAACCCCGGCTTCCTCCAGAGCCTCACGGACCGGGACAACAAGGCCTTCGCCACCACCAAACTGCGCGCCGTGGCCAAGGTGGAGAGCTGGGCCAACGAGTTCCGCGACGAGATCAAGCGCTTCTTCTGGAAGTCCTTCGAGAGCGAGCTGCGCAAGGACGCCGAGGCCCGGCTGGAGTCCTTCCGCAAGGTGGCCCAGGTGGCCGACGAGCGCGCCCGTGACGCCGAGTCCCAGGCCGAGCGCTTCCGCAAGGACCCGGCCGCGGTGGACGCGGGCTCGGACGTGGCCCAGTACTACCTGGACGCCGAGGTGCTCCGCGACGACCGGCGCCGCGAGCGGTTGTGGAAGGAGTTCTACGCCCACAAGCTCGACAGCGACGCCCACTTCCGCGCCGCCGACATCTTCGACACCGTCACCGAGGCCTTCACCCCGGTGAGAGACCCCAACGGTCAGCTCCGCGCCCGCGACGCCAATGAGATCGTCCAGCACGTGCGCGGCAAGCTGGAGACCCAGGCCACCCAGGTCTACGGCAAGGTGATGGAGGAGATGGGCCTCGACCTGGCCTCGGGCCTCGACCTGGAGCAGCGCTACATCGCCCTGCACAAGGCCGGGAAGGACCTGGAGGAGCTGCGCCGCAAGGGCAAGCTGGAGGAGGAACTGCGCGCCGTGTCCGCCACCGAGGTGCGTCGCGGCATCGAGGATCGGCTCAAGCGCCTGTCCGACGAGTGCGTGCTGCTGGCCCACATCGACGCCACGCGCCGGGACGACCCCACGGTGACGCCCGCGGACGTCTTCTACGCCGGCCTGCACGACAAGTACGCCAGCGACGAGGAGGGCTCGCTCTGGAACATCCTCAGGGGCGTGGTGTCCGGCTCCAACCGCGTCACGGGGTGGGAGGAGCGGGACTCGCTCGTGCTCTACCGCGCGCTGCTCGGCGTGCCCGTGTACTGGTTCAAGAACGTCCAGTCCGACCTGTACGCCGGCTACAAGCGCGTGCGCGACGACAAGAACCGCACCTACCCGCTGCACATCGAGGCGGCGTGGGAGTCTTCGCCGGGCCTGCCCGACCTGGACCCGGTGGAGCTGAAGCGGGCCGAGGATCGCCGCGCCGTCGAGCGCAGCGCCCAGGCCACCCGCGAGGCCCGTGACGCCCGCCTGCGCGCCTTCACCCTGTGCGCCCTGTTCGGCGGCATCTCGCGCGACGAGGAGGGCTACCACTGGAGCTTCGCCGGCACGAAGAACAAGCTCGCGCCGGACCGGGTGCGCGCCTTCGATGCCTTCGAGGCGCTCGACCCCGTGCTCCGCGAGGACCTGGAGAAGAACGCCCGCGATTCCTGGGTGAACGCGACGGTGGAGCGGCCCTCGCGCAACAAGCTGCTGGAGGAGGTGCAGGCCCACCAGCGCCGCCTCACCGAGGCCTACGCGCGCGCCGTCGCCGAGCAGAAGGACTCCGAGCGCCGCTTCCTCCAGGATGAGCGCACCGTGGTGGAGGCGCTCGCCACCGAGCTGAGGAGCTAGCTTGGACGCCGCCGTTTCGTACCCCACCGTCCTCCTCGGGCTGGGGCGCTTCGGCCATGAGGTCATCGGCCGCGCGCTCCAGTCGCTGGAGGCCTCCTCGCCGCTGCTCGGCGTGCTGCGCTGCGAGCCCTCGGGCGTGGCCGCCGGGCTCCAGCCCCTGCTGGAGGACCTGCTGCGCGCGGGCCGAGGCTCGGGCGAGCGGCGTGACCAGCGGTTGGATGTCGTCGCCTTCGCCGCCGCGCTGCAGGGCGGCGACGAGGACCTGCTCACCGCGTGCGAGCAGACGGCGCGCCTGCTGGCCGAGGGCTATGGCGCCATGTTCCCTCCGGACAGGCCGCCGGAGCAGCGCACCGCCACGCTGCACCTCGTGGTGCAGGTGCCGGCGCTGTCCAACCCCCGGGCCTCGGTGGCCCTCGCGCGGCTGGCCTCCCTGGAGAGCTGGGCGCGTGCGCGGCCCGTGTTCCCCGTGCTGGCCCGCATCTGGCTCGTGTCCCAGCAGACGGCCGCGGGCACCCTCACCTCCGAGGAGATGGTGTCCACCTGTGCCTCCTTCGCGCTCGGCATGGTGGCCTCGGGGCTGCGCACCGAGGACGAGGTGTCCCGGCGCATGGCCCACCCGGCGCGCGACGAGGGCCTCATCGGCTTCGTCTCGCTCGCCTCGGTGGAGCTGCCCGAGTCGCGCCTGCGCACCTATGCCGCTGCTCGTGCCGCCTATGACGGGCTCGGGGTGCTGGTGGAGCGCGTGCAGCAGTCGGTGACCGACCCGACCCTGGCCATGGGCGCCGTCTCCGCGCTCCAGAATGACCGCTGGTTGGCCCCCTTCGTCGAGGGGCAGGCCGCGCAGCTCTCCCGTCGTCTCGCCGCCGAGCTGTCCCGCTCCCCGGTGGACCTGCCCGCTCAGATTCACGTGGGTCCCCTCGACTCCGCCGAGGAGATTCGCGCCAACCACTCCGGCCTCTTCAAGCCGGCCTCGGTGGAGGCCGCGCCCACCACCGTCGATCAGGCCCGCACCGACGAGACCTTCCGCGCGCTCGACCGCGCCGAGGCCGAGGTGGCTGCCTCGGTGGAGCAGGGCATCCAGGCGGTGTTCGACGCCTCGCTCGGGCCCGCTTCGGGCCTGTCCCAGCTCCCCGCCGTCGAGCAGGGGCTGAAGCGTGTCATCGCGCAGCTCCACGATGAGCAGGCCCAGGAGGCCGCCGCCCTGCATCGGTTGGATCCTTCCCAGCCGTCGGGCCCTCCGGTGGACCCGCACCGCGAGGAGCTGGAGCACGCCCTGCTGGAGCTCCCCTCGAAGGGGCTGGCGATGGTGGCCGCCGCGGCTCTCTCGCTCGCCGTGCTGCTGGGCGTCTCCTTCGGGACGCTGTCGCTCATGACTCCGGCCGTGCCCACCGCTGGCAGCGGCCCCTCGCGCGTCCAGCTCTCGGTCACGGCCACTCCCACCCCCAGCGGCTTCGACTGGCGCGAGGCCCTGCCGTGGATTCTCGGCACGCTCGCCGCGCTGGGCGCTGGAGGCGGGTGGCTCTACTTCGTCGGCAACCACACCCGGAAGGAGGTCCGCCGGGTGTTGAAGCTCCGGCGTGATGCGCTGGAGTCGCTCGTCAGCCGGGGTGGGGGAGGGCGTCGCGCTCGACAGGCGGAGCTGCAGCTCGTGGTTCGCCGCAAGCGTGCCCGCCGGGGTGCCATCCTCGCACTGGAGAACGCCGTGGCCCGGCTTCAGGCCGTGCGCCATGCACTGCTGGAGGCGAGGGATCGCAAGCGCCAGGAACTCTCGGCGCTCGGCGTGACGCCCGCCGTCGAGGCCCGGCTGGACGACCTCGGACCGCTGCTCGGTGCGGGCGGGCTGCTGCACGGCTCGCTCGTGCCTCCGGAGGTCATCAGCCGGTGGATCGCCTCCCGCCGTGAGGTCTCCGAGGACCGTGTCTGGGCCGACCGCCTCCTCGAAGGTGCCTGGCCCTCGGGCGGGCTGCTCGAGGACGTGCCCTGCGGCGACCCCGAGCGCATCGCCGAGCTGAGCCGGCGTCAGGTGCGGCCCCTCGCCGAGCGCAGCGTGCTGGATGACCAGGAAGGTGGCCAGCAGGCGGCGGACGTGCTGCGGGACTTCGGCTCGCGGATGGGCGCGGTGCTCGCGCCGCCGTGCCAGCCGTTGAATGCCCATGGAGACCCGGTGCTCGGCCTCCGTCCCGGCGAGGGCTTTGTCATCGCTCCGTCGGCGGGGCGCGAGACGCTCGACGCCGGCCTGCGGGACGTGCCCTCGCGCCTGCCCGTCCTCTGGTCTCCCTCGAAGGCCGCGCGCGTCATCTTCCTTCGCACCTGGGAGGGCCTCTCCGTGGAAGAGATTGCTCGGGGGGCTCGCTCCGCCCCGCAGCCGGCCGTGGCCGCCCCGCGAGGTGTGCGATGACCTTGCAACTCCCGCATCCGGCCGTCCTCGCGACGTTCGCGTACCTGGCGGTGTGGGGCCTCGTGCTCGTCACGCCCGTGCTGGCCTGGTCGCTGGCGGCCGTGGTGGTGGGCCCCGGCCCCAACTCCCGCTGGCGCCGTGCCGCCCTTCCCGTGGGCAAGGCCGTCCTCGTCACCCTGGCCCTGGTGCTCGTCACCCGGCTGGTGGAAGCCGCCAGTTCCACCATGCAGGGCGGGCCGCTCGGGTGGCTCGCCGGGCTCGAGCAGGCGCTGACCCGCGGCGCGACCTCGATGACCTGGTTCCCCGTGGACGCGGTCGTGCTGCTGGTCCTGCTCCATGCCGCTGCCTTCTTCCTCGGGGTGGCGGTGCTCGCGTTCCGCGAGGCGAACCACAAGTTCGGCACGCCCTTCCGCGTCCCTCTCGCGGACCCGCTGGCGCTGGTGCTGCTGGCGGTGCCGGTGCTGGCCCTCATCGTGGTGGACGGGGCGTGGCGGCAGGACCGCCCGGGTCGCATGCTGCTGGACGTGGCCGCCGTGCTGCCCATGCTGTGCATGGCGCTCGCCGTGTGGACGCGCGCCGAGCGCCTCGCGCCCCCGCCCGTGAAGCAGGAGGCCCCCCAGCCTCAGGTTCCCGCTCCCGTACGCGCGGACGTCCCGGCGCTCTGGCGGAAGCTGGGGGCCCTCGACGCGAACGCGCGCCCGCTGCTCGCGACGCAGGGCACGGGCAACGCGGAGCCGGCTCCGGCCTGGAGCGCCGCCGCGTGGAGGGACTCCGGTGCCACCGGGGCTCCGCCTCGGGCGCTGGAGGAGATCGCCAGTGCGTGGGGCTCGCCGCAACAGGGCTGGCTGGTGGGAGACCTGCCGGACCCGACGGAGCGCCACTTCCTCACCGCCAGCGTGCTGCTCGCGCTCCAGCGTGAAGGCCTGCCGTGCCTCGTCATCAGCGACGAGCCGGAGGCGCTGCGTGACGCGGTGCTCGAGGCCATCTCGCGCAGTGGCTCGTGGCCCTCGGGGCCGCTGCTGGCCGGCGAGGCGGCGCTGCGCGAGGCCTTCGCGGGCAACCGCATGCCGGCCGCCGTCTTCCTGGACGTGGAGCAACTGTCCGCCGGAGGCATCCGCGCGCTCGCCGAGACGCGCGGGGGCTGCGGCCGCCTGTGGGCCCGCTCCGTGGGGCTGGTGGTGCTGTCGCGGGTGGACCGGGGGACGCCGCTCGTCTCCACGCACCGCATGTTCACCCTTCGGCGGCTGGAGCTGGCGCTGTCGGCCGCCGGAGCGCGGTGGAACGTGCTGGCCACGGGTGTGGGCGGCGCGGGCACGCGTGGATTGGTGGAGCAGATGTTCCCGGGCATCTCCGTCCGCGAGGTGCCCTTCACCCCGCGCGCCGCCGCCCCCGTGCGCGTCTGGCGTGTGGCCGAGGGCTTTCGCGTCCAGCCCGGCACTCCCTGGGTGCGTCGGGCGCTGGAGCCGGTGGTGGGGGCGAAGCTGCCCGCCGCCGTGGGCGACCCGAGCGGTGCCTTCGACCTCAAGGCCGTGGACTTCTGGGGCGGCGAGCTGCGCTTCGTGCGCGACGTGTCCCTCTTCGGCGTGGCCTCGGTGGGCTCGCTGGACGAGGCATGGCTGGTGGCCGCGTACCGGGCGCTCCCTCACCGGGTGCCGCTGGCGGACGGGCAGTCCCATGACGCGTTGTGGGGCCTCTCCGACAACCCGGTGACGCGCTTCCTCACCCGGGACGGCAACCTGGATGGGCTCGCCCGCAACGGCATGCTGATGCCGCCGCGCCCGCTCGTGGGCTACCACAACGGGGCGCTGGCCTCGGCCCACCTCAAGGCCGCCATGCAGGAGGGGACGCAGGACGTGGAGTCCCTGGCCGCCATCTTCGGCCGCTCGCGAGTGGAGCAGGTGCTGGGGCCGAAGTTCCGCCCCGAGCGGCACGTGGTGCGGCTCGCCCAGGGCCGCGAGCCCGTGCGCAGCCCCGTCGTCCCGCCCGTGCTGGCCGAGGTCGTCAACCCGCTGCGGCGCACCGTCAGCGAGCAGGTGGTGCGCATCCTCGACGTGCACAGTGGCCAGCTCCTCACCGAGGTGGACCGGCTGCTCGTGGAGACGCGCTACTACCCGGGCCGCGTGTTCGCCGTGGGAGACACGCGCTACGAGGTGCCGCTCCACTCGCTGGACACCAAGCGCAACGAGCTGCGCGTGAAGCCGGTGCCCAACGACCGGCCCCTCACCCGGCCGCAGCTCCGAATCCAGTTCGAGTCCGCCACCGTGGTGGAGTCTCCCCAGACGGTGCGCACGGGGCGGTGCGTGTACCAGGTGTGTACCCTGGACGCGACGGTGGTGGAGAGCGTCACCGGCTACTCCCAGGTGGGCAAACCGGGGCGGGTGGACGTGGGCGCGGTGAGCTGCCGTTACCGCACCCGCGTGCGCGGCGTCTTCTTCCCCGCGGCCACCACGCCCAACGTCCTCTTCCACCTGGCGCGCTCGGCGGACGGGGTGCTGGTGGCGCACCTGCTCTCCAGCGACGAGGACATGGACGTGGTGCCGGTGGGGCCGGGCATGTTCCCCGAGGCCCCGGCCGGCATCGTCGTGGTGGACCGGCACCTCCAAGGCATGGGCGTGGCCGAGGCCCTGGACCTGGCGCTCATCGACGACACCTTCAAGTGGGTGCGGGCCATCCTGGCCAACTGCAAGTGCGCCAACGGGTGTCCTGAGTGTACGCCCCAGGAGGTGCTCGGGTTCGGTCCGGACAAGTCCGGTGTGCTCGGGCTATTGGGGTAGTGGAGGCAATCGAGTCGTGGGGTCGAGCGTATGAGCGGTGACATGAACCTCCTCCAGCCCGGAACGCAGCTGGATGGTCGCTACGAGGTGGTCCGGCTGCTCGGGCAGGGCGGCATGGCCGCCGTGTACCAGGTGCGCCACCTGGGGTTGCACAGCACGCACGCCTTGAAGGTGCTCAACGCGGACCTGTCGCGGAGCGACGACATCCGCGGGCGCTTCCTCGCCGAGGGCCGCATCCAGGCGCACCTGCGCCATCCCCACATCGTCCAGGTGACGGAGATCGTCACCACCCCGGTGGCGGGGCTGGTGATGGACTACATCGAGGGCCCCACGCTCGGCGAGTTCTGCCGGGGCAGGGGACTGGAGCCCAAGCTGCTCCTGGAGGTCTTCCTGCCGGTGCTGGACGCCGTGGAGGAGGCGCACCGGCACAACATCGTTCACAGGGATCTCAAGCCGGACAACATCATCATCGGCAAGGACAGCCGGGGCCGGCTCCAGCCCAAGGTGACGGACTTCGGCATCGCCAAGGTGCTGGTGGGGGAGAACGCGGACGGCAAGGCGCGCACCCAGGCCGGCGCCCGCATGGGCACGCTGCTGTACATGAGTCCGGAGCAGATTCGCGGGGCCGCCGAGGTGGATGCGCGCACCGACATCTTCGCGCTGGGCGCCATTCTCTACGAGGCCGCCACCGGGCAGGTCGCCTTCCACGCGTCGAGCGAGTACGACACGATGAAGCGCATCGTGGAGGGCACCTACGAGCCTCCCGATCGTGTCGTGGGCGACCTGCCGCCCGTCATCGCCGGCTGCATCCGCAAGGCGCTGGCGGTGGAGCCGTCCGAGCGCTTCCAGGACTGCGCCGCCTTCCGCGAGGCCCTGGAGCAGGCGCTCGATGCGAACCCCGCGGTGCCTGAGAGGCCGTCCCGCTCCTTCGCGAAGACCCAGGTGGGGCACGTCGCGCCCGCATCCGAGCCCGCCCAGGAGTCCGCCTTCGCGGCGACGTACGTTTCGAATGGCAACAGGCCGGCGATGAACACGGCGCGTCTGGAGCCCACGCCGCCCCCGGTGCCTCCGGTGCCCGTGGCGGCTCCGGCGAACGATGCGCTCCCAGTGGCCGCACCGCCCGCGGTGAAGCACCGCGAGCCGCCGCCGGACCTCCTCGCGCCCCGCGCCCCGCCCGCTCCCGCGAGGGCGCCCCGTCCCGCGCTCCCTCCCGCGCAGGCGGTCGTCCCCGGTTCCACGTCCTCGCCCGCGATCGCCCTGCTGCTGGGTCTGTTCTGCATCCCGGGGGTCGGTCAGATGTACAACGGGCAGGTGCTCAAGGGCATCGGCCTCCTCCTGCTGTGCTGCCTGCTGGTGGGCCCGATGGATACGGGGATGTGCGGCCTGTTCGTCGTGAACGTCCTGCTGGGCATCGACGCCTACCGCATCGCGTCCAAGCGCAGGCTCGGGAAACAGATAGGCTCCTGGGAGTTCTTCTAGGCGGGAACGGAGGCGTGGAGTCGTCCCATGTTGAGCCCGGGTGACGTGGTCGAGCGCTACGAGGTGGAGCGCGAGCTGGGGGGCGGCGGGATGGCGCGCGTCTACAAGGTGCACCATGTGGCCCTCGGCAGCGTCCATGCGCTCAAGGTGCTCGACCCAGAGCTGGTGGTGAACGCGGAGATTCGGGCCCGCTTCCTGGACGAGGGCCGCATCCAGGCGCGCCTGAAGCACCCGAACATCCTGGGCATCACGGACGTGGTCGCGGCGCCCGGCGTCGCGGGCCTGGTGATGGACTACCTGGAGGGCGAGTCGCTCGACAAGTACCTTGCCCGGGCACAGCAGCCTCCGGCTCCGGACGAGGTGCGCGACATCTTCCTGCATGTGCTGGCGGGGGTGGGCTTCGCGCACGCGCAGGGCGTCATCCACCGGGACCTCAAGCCCTCGAACATCTTCCTGGAGCAGAGCCACGGCCGGCGGGTGGTGCGCATCCTCGACTTCGGCATCGCCAAGGTGGCCAACTCCGAGGGCAGGCCGACGACGCGCACGGGCGTTCGCATGGGCACCCCGCAGTACATGAGCCCGGAGCAGATCCGCGGGGCCCGGGACGTTACGGTGCGCTCGGACATCTTCTCGCTCGGAGTCACCCTCTACGAGCTGGCCACCGGGCACGTGTGCTTCCAGGGCGAGAGCGACTTCAACATCATGGAGAAGGTCGTCCGGGCCGAGTACGTGCTGCCCGAGGTGGCGCACCCGGGCCTGGAGCGCCGACTGCTGGCGAGCATCCACCGGGCGATGGACCTGGACCCGGAGCGTCGCTTCGCCTCGTGCCAGGAGTTCGCCGCCGCGCTGGTGGCGGAGGCCCCGGTCGAGCAGGCCGAGCCTCCCGTTCAATCGGCTCCGCCCGTGCCTCGGGAGGCGACGCCCGCCCCCGTCTCCATGTCTCGGGAGGCGACGCCCACCCAGGTCCCCGCTGCTCCGGGGGCATCGCTCTTCCAGGTGGCGAAGAGTCCCCAGATTTCAGAACCGCGCGCACCTTCCGTTCCCGTCGCGGCGCTCCAGCAACCCGAGCCCGTGCGGGTCTCCTCCGCCCTGGTCGAGGCGATGCGGCGGGCCCCGCGCACGGAAGGCTGGCGACCCGAGCCCGTCCCAGTGAGGACACCCGCCGCCCCTGTCGCGGCGGCCCCGTTGACTCCGGCCGCTCCTATCTTCACGCAGCCCGAACCGGAACCCGAGCCGGAGCCCGTCGCGCCTGTCGTGGTGGCTCCCCCGGCCGTTCCCGTGCGTGAGCTCGAACAGGAGCCTGAACCGGAGCCCGTCGTGGTGGCCAGGCAGGCGCCGGCTGCTCCCGTGCGTGAGCCCGAGCCGGAACCCATTCAGCAACCTGCCGCGCGCGTCGTCGAGGCCAGGCAAGCCCCGGCCCTGGCGACCCAGCTCCCCGAGCCGGCTCCCCCTGCGCCCATCGAGAAGAGTGCGCCCGCCCCGGCTCGTGCGCGCTCCGTGCCGGCGAAGCCCGCTCCGCAGCCGGGGCAGGCGGACGCTCAGCCCCGTTCGGCGCGCAGGGCGTGGCTGTTGGCCCTGCTCTTCGCGCTCGCGGGGATGGCGGTGATGCTGGGTCTGGGGCTGCGGGCAGGCCACACGGAGCCCCCGAGCCAACCCGCGCCGAAGCAGCAGCCGGAGCAGCCCGCGCCGGAGCCGCCCGCGCCGAAGCAGAAGGAGGCGGCAGCCCCGGTGCCACGGCCAGGAGACTCGCCCGTCGCCCAGCCGACCCGCGCCGAGCGCTCCGTGGCGCGAGACGAGAGCCTCGTCATCGAGGTACGGCCGGCGCGCCGCACCACGTTGGAGCTGACGGACCCCAAAGGGCGGCAGCGCAAGGTTCCCAGCCCCTATACGGACCCGAAACCCACGCCGGGCGTGTGGCACGTGATGGCGAGGGCGCCAGGGTATGAGGCCGAGCGCTGGACCGTGGAGGTCACTCCGGGCAAGCCCACGCGTCTGCGCGAGCGCCTCACGTTGCGCGTGGGGGCGGACTCGCCCTAGCTCCTGCCCCTTCCATGAGCGCCTCCCGGTTCTGCGTTTTCGATGATTCGCACTGGCCGCTGCTCATCAGCCGCTTCGTGGGAGATCCGTCGAACCAGGAGTTCGAGGACTACCTCACCGAGGGGCTTCGCTTCCTGCGCCGCGAGGAACCCCACGTCGTCATCACCGACCTGTGCCGGGCTGGCAAGATGTCAACCGAGCAGCGCCAACGTCAGGTGGACTGGTTCCGGGAGCATGATGAGCTCTTTCGACGGACGGTGCTCGGCATCGCCTATATCGCTCCCGGTCCCGTGCTCCGGCTGTCGCTGGGCGTCGTCTTCCATCTGAAGCGGCCGTCCTATCCGTACAGCATCGCTTCGCGTGAGGGTCAGGCGCTGGCGTGGGCCCTCAACCGGCTGGAGCTCTCGGGTCTGCACGAGTCCGCCGAGCGAGTCCGGCGCGAGCTGGGTCTGGTGCCCGAGTAGCGGGCGGGGGAGGGCAACCGTGCTGTCCCCCCGCGCAAGTTTCTCCGAGCACTCCCCCCAGCACGCAAATTATGCATTCCGGAGGCAGTGTTTCCGTGCGAACACCCGTGGCCCGGGAATTGAAGTCCCCGTGGCGCATGGAACGCGCAACGGAGAGGACGGTGGGAGGTGCCCTGAGCGCTCGCTCCTGGCTGCTCATCGCATTGGGCGCGTGTGTGGGCCTCGCCATCGGTATTGGCGGTTTCACCTTCATCTACGCGAAGGGCTACTCGTACCTCACCAACGACCCGGCCGCCTGCGCCAACTGCCACGTCATGCGCGAGCAGTACGACGGCTGGATGAAGTCGAGCCACCACGCGGTGGCCACCTGCAACGACTGCCACACGCCGCCGGGCCTGGTCGGCAAGTACGCGACCAAGGCGTCCAACGGCTTCTGGCACTCGTTCGACTTCACCACCGGCAGCTTCCACGAGCCCATCCAGATCCGCCCCGGCAACCGCGAGGTGACCGAGCAGGCCTGCCGCAAGTGCCACGCCGAGATCGTGGAGCCGATCGAGGCCGCCTCACGGCGCGCCAGAGACGCTCGTGCCTTCGCTGCCACAACTCGGTGGGCCACCCGGAAGGGCTGGGCCAGCCCGGGCTTCGGTCACAGGAGACCCAACCATGAGCAACCCCACGACACAGCCGGAGCCGAGACGCCGGAAGACCCGGCTCGCCATCCTCGCGGCACTCATCGCGGCCGCGCGGCGCGGTGACCGCCACGGCGCTGCTGGTCAACATCTTCGAGCGCAAGCAGGAGGCGCGCAACCCCTTCTTCCGCGTCGTCGAGCTCGACCGACGACACCGAGGACCCGGCGGTCTGGGGGAAGAACTTCCCGCTGCAGTACGACGGCTACCGGCGCACGGTCGACCAGGTGCGCACGCGCTACGGCGGCAGCGAGGCGGTGCCGCGCACGCCCACCGCAGGCGGACCCGCGCTCGGTCGTGGCGCAGTCGCGGCTCGAGGAGGACCCGCGCCTGAAGACGATGTGGGCCGGCTACGCCTTCGCCGTGGACTTCCGCGAGGAGCGCGGCCACGCCTACATGCTCGACGACCAGACGCTACACCGAGCGCCAGCACGTCGCGAAGCAGCCCGGCACCTGCCTGCACTGCCACGCCTCGGTCTACGTGCCCTACAAGAAGCTGGGCGACGGCGACCTCATCAAGGGCTTCGAGAAGATGAACCAGATGCCCTACGCGGAGGCGCGCAAGCTGGTGGAGCACCCGGTCGCCTGCATCGACTGCCACGACCCGAAGACGATGCAGCTGCGCGTCACGCGGCCCGGCTTCATCGAGGGCATCCGCGCGCTCAAGGCGGCGCAGGGCGTCCCGAACTACGACGTCAACACGATGGCCACGCGCCAGGAGATGCGCGCGTACGTCTGCGGCCAGTGCCACGTCGAGTACTACTTCAAGGGCCCGGAGAAGCGGCTCGACCTATCCGTGGGCCAAGGGCCTGAAGGTCGACGACATCCTGGCCTACTACGAGGAGATCGGGCACAAGGACTGGATGCACGCCGAGACCGGCGCGCCGGTGCTCAAGGCGCAGCACCCCGAGTTCGAGATGTGGAACCAGGGCATCCACGCCCGCTCCGGCGTGGCCTGCGCCGATTGCCACATGCCCTACAAGCGCGAGGGCGCGATGAAGATCAGCGACCACCACGTGCGCAGCCCGCTGCTCAACATCAACCGCGCCTGCCAGACCTGCCACAAGTGGTCCGAGGCAGGAGCTCAAGGCGCGGGTCGAGACCATCCAGGACCGCGTCACTTCGAGCTGCGCAACATGGCCATGGACGCGCTGGTGGACCTCATCGAGGACATCGAGGCGCGCAAGGACGCGGGCGCCTCGGACGACCGAGCTGGCCGAGGCCCGCGACTTCCAGCGCAAGGCCCAGTTCTACCTCGACTTCGTCGAGGCGGAGAACTCGACCGGCTTCCACGCGCCCGCAGGAGGCGGCGCGCATCCTCGGGCGAGTCCATCAACTTCTCGCGGCTCGGCCAGAACGCGCTGCGCAAGCAGCAGCCGGTGCTGCAGACGGCCGCCCCGAAGGGCGAGTGAGGTCACACCCCATGCTTTCCCAGTCGCTCCGTACCACTCCGGGCCGCGTGAAGGCGGCCGTGCTCGCCGCGGTGACGCTGCTCGCGCCCGCGGCCTCCCGGGCGGCCACGCCCGCGCCGTACTCGGTGCCGTGGCAGCTTCGCCCCACGGCGGCGCTCAATGTCGTGCGCTCCGACACGACCCTGGCGCTCAACCAGCCGGTGGACGGCGGCCAGGGCGTCACCGTGGCCTCCATGCTGCTGGCCTCCTACAAGGTGACGCCCCAGCTCGCCCCCTTCGTCCGCCTGGGGGCGGTGCGCAACAGTCCGGCCACGGGTCCGAGCGGCTCCTCCTTCGTGAACCCGGCCCTGGGCGCCACCTACGCGCTCCCGCTGAACGACTCGCTGCGGCTGGCCCTCTTCCTGGGTTTCACCCTCCCGGTGGGCATGTCCGGTGGCAACGAGCCCGAAGCCTCGGTGGTCGCCGCCACGCGCTCGGGCGTGCTGGCTCGCTCCGCCATGGACAACGCCATGTTCGCGGTGAATGACTTCACCGTGTTCCCCGGCGTGGGCCTCTCCTATACCGCTGGGGGATTCACCGCCCAGCTGGAGGCCACCGTCCTCCAGCTCACCCGTGTCCGGGGCGAGGCGGTGCAGACGGATCGCTCGAAGACGAACTTCACCTCGGGGGTGCACCTCGGGTACTTCGTGCTCCCGGTGATGTCGCTCGGCGGCGAGGTGCGCTACCAGCGCTGGCTCTCTACTCCCGCCAGCGTCACCTCGCCCGAGCTGCGCGACAACCTCACCGTGGCCGTCGGCCCCCGCTTCCATGTGAAGCTGCGGGACGGCCTCACCCTTCGCCCGGGACTGGCCTATGCCTTCGCGCTCGACGCTCCGATGTCGAAGCTGAAGTACTCCATCGTCCAGCTCGACATCCCCGTCGCCTTCTGAGCGTCGGGCGGGCCCACCGCGCCATCAGTCCCAGTCGTCCCACCAGTGGTCGTCGTCCCCATCGCCACTCCCGCCGCCACTGCCACCGCCGCCCCCGTCAGGGCTCGAAGAGGGGGCACCGATGTCGAGGCTCGGGTCGCTGCACACCGTGAAGGTTCCCTCGGCGTGTGAGCCGCCCTCGAAGTCGAAGGTGAAGTCGCCGCGCAGGTCGCCTGTGCCCTCGTTGTGGATGCGGAGCTCTCCCCGGGTCATGCGGGGAGCGAGCTCGGGACGGTGGAGCTTGAAGCCCGGCACGTCCGCGCTGGTGCCTCCGGGCTCGGGCAGCAGGTACACCTTGGTGCCAGGGCGCCGCACGTCCGCGAGCTCCGCGCGGAAGGCGAGCCGCCCACCCGCGGCGCTGAGCTCGAGCAGGGCGTTGGTCTTCTCCCCGGACGTCTGGGGGTAGCGCAGTCCGAACCCGCAGGAGGGATCGACCGGACCCGGGATGGCCTCGGAGCCCACGCGGCCGGAGACCTCTCCCGAGGTCTCACAGCAGCCCGAGAGGAGCAGCAGGACGGCGAGGGGCACGAGGGATGCGTGGAAACGAATCGTGGCGGACATGAGCACCTCAGGAAGGACCCCGGGGGCGGGAGCAGCTCGGTGCTGGCGCCGCGGTCGGCGGCCTGGAGGCGGGCTCGCAGCGGCGCATGCCCGCTCTCTCGGCGGGCGTGCATCTGTATGCTGGGCAGGGCCGCCTGAATGTGCTGATTTCCGGGATGATGACACGCCCTTCGATTGCCTTCCTGGGCCTTGGCGCGGCACTGCCGGAGCAGGTGCGCACCAGTGCCGACCCCATCTTCGACCGCATCCGCGAGGCGGCCCGGGCCCAAGGGGTGTCCGAGGCCTCGCTCTTCTATGGCAACCGCGAGCACCGGTACCTGGGGCCGGGCGAGTCGCTGGCCTCGCTCACCGCGAAGGCGGGGCGAGTGGCCCTGGATGACGCGGGCGTGTCGCCCGAGCAGGTGGACCGGCTCTACGGCTACCTCGCCGTGTCCGAGTTCATCTCCCCCAACGAGCTCTACCAGGTGCACCGGGAGCTGGGGCTGGGCTCGCACGCGCTGGTGGTGCCGGTGCAGGCCGACTTCGGCAACTTCATCATGGGCGCCGTGCTGGCCTGGGAGGCGATGCTCGCCGGGCGCTCGGAGCGGGCGCTCGTGGCGGTGGGCTCCAGGTGGACGCAGAACCTGGACTACTCCCAGGGTCACGCCTTCGGGATTGGAGAGGGGGCCGGCGCGGCCGTGCTCGGGCCCGGGGAGCGGCTCGTCCTGGTGGACTACGCCGCCGACACCTTCAGCGACGAGTACGGGGCGATGACCTTGCGCCCCCGCCCCGAGGCGGGCTTCGACAAACCCGTGTATGGGCTGGAGCCCTCCCGGGGCCTGGAGGCCTTCCTGCTCACCGGCATGGACGGGCCGCCGAGGCTCGTCGAGCGGCTGCTGCGCAAGCACGGCCTCACCGGGGACGACATCACCCTCGTGTCACACCAGGCTACGCGCAAGCTGCTCGACCACTGGAACGAGAAGATCCGCCCCCGCGAGTACCTGCACACGATGGAGGACTGCGGCAACATGGTGCTCGCCTCCATCCCCGTCACCCTGGCCCGCTACCACCGCGAGCTGCGCACGAAGTACCTCGTCCTCCTGGGCCTCGGCATCGGCGCGCACCAGATGGCCCTGCTGGTGCGCGTGTAGGGCCGGGGTGCTCGGGCCTACTGGCCGCCGGCGCCACGCTGCTGCATGTGCTTCATCCGCTCCTGCTGGCGCTGCATGCGCTCCTGCCGCCGGTCCTCGCGCTCCAATCTCCGCACATGCTTCATCAGCTTGCCCTCGTGACGGGCCATGAAGATGGCGAGCTGCGCCCGCTTCTGCGGAGGCAGGTCCTTCGCGAGCGCCTGGTACATGTCGCGGTCCAGCGTCGTGAGCTGCGCCCGCGCGTCGAACACCCGCTGTACCGACGGGTCCACCTGCGACTGCGCCGAGGCGTCTCCCTCCGCGGCCCGCTTCAGCACCTGGGCCGAGTCGCGCACCTGCTCCAGCAGGGGCCGCCGCTTCTCGTCGAACTGGCGCATCGTCTCCGCCATCTTCAGCGCCTGGGACTCGTTCAGCTCCAGCTCCTCCGCCAGCCTGAGCACCCGCATCATCCGCGTCTGCTTCTCCGCGCGTTCCGTGGCCTCACTTCCCTCGGGCGGCGCGGCCAGCGCCACCAGGGGGAGCAGGGTGAGGGTCAGCACCGCCAGTCGAAAGGGCTTCATCACAGCGACTCTCCAGGATGGGGGTAGGACAGGAAATCCTCGAACTCGGAATCCGAGGGCTCGGTGTCGTCGTCGAGCTCCTCGAGTTGCACCTCGGCCGGGTCGAGTGCGTCGGCCAGCGGATCCGACAGGGCCCACTGCTCCAGCTCGGACGGGGTTTCTTCGGCGGGGCTGGTGGTCAGCTCCACCTCGGCCGGCAGTGCGCGTGGGGCCACACGCCGCTGCACCATCGGTCCGAGTGCCAGCAGCAGCACGGCGGCCGCCGCCAGGAGCGCCCCGGCGGTCCGCATTCGCGCCGCCTGCCGGAGCTGGGTGCTCAGCCAGGCATCCGCGGTCTTCCGGGGCAGCGCCGCCAGCAGGGCCTCCTCCCGGACCGACGGAGGGGGCAGCGCCGCGAGCCCGAGTACCTCGCGCAGGGCCTCCACCTCGGCCCGGCACGCCGCGCAGGACTCCAGGTGCGCGCGCACCCGAGTCTCGTCCTCGGGCTCCAGTGCCCCCGTGGCATGGAGGGTGAGCAGTTCCTCCTGGTCTCTGCACGCGCTCATGGGCGCCCCTCCTCGGGCGTGTCCGCCACCTGCGCCCGCAGGCGCTTCACGGCGTGATGGAAATTCACCTTCGCGTTCGTCTCGGTGATGCCGAGCGTCTCGGCGATCTCTCGGAAGCCGAGCCCTCCGTCCACCCGGAGCGTCAGCACCTCCCGCTGGCGGCGGGGCAGGGCGAGCACCGCGGCGCGTACCTGTCGCTCCCGCTCGGCGCGCTCCAGGGCCTCCTGCGCGGACTCGTCCGGGGCGGCGGCCTCTGTCACCTCCACCAGTTCCATCCGGCGCCAGCGCAGTCCCTGGCGGGCGTGGTTCTTCGCCAGGTTGAGCGCGATGCGGACCAGCCAGGCCCGGAAGGGCGTGGGGCCGGTGGGGCTCCAGCGGGAGAAGACGCGGCGAGAGGCCTCCAGGGCTCGCAGGAACGCCTGTTGGGCGAGGTCCGCCGCGTCCTCGGGCCGGGTCGCGTAGCGCCGCATCAGGGAGAAGATCAGGGCCCGGTGTCGCTCCACCAGCGTGCCAAAGGCCGCCTGATCACCCGCCAGGAAGGCGCGGCACAGCGCCTCGTCACTCGGCTCGGTGGCGGCCTCCATCAGCGCCAGGGATGGGTCCAGGGCCCTCACGCCCCTACAAACCCCGGAGCCGGCGAAAAGTTAAAGGCGATTTTTCTCGCGGACGTCCCGGCGGGGGCGGGTGTTCTGCCAGGTAGTTGCGTGGACCCTACTTGAAAGGTTATATTGGTGCTCGCGCTGGCGGAAGGCTCCGCCATGCTGCGAGTCGCGGGTCAGGGCGGCTCATGGACTGCCCGGGAGGGCGAGGAGGGAGCGACGATGGTGGAGACGATGAGTGGCGAGATGGGCGCCGAGATCCTGAAGGCCGTGCAGGGTCTGGGCGCTCAGGTGCAGGGTCTGAGCGCTCAGGTGCAGGGTCTGGGCGCTCAGGTGCAGGGTCTGAGCGCTCAGGTGCAGGGTCTGGGCGCTCAGATGGAGGGTCTGAACGCCCGGATGGACAAGCTGGAATCCCGGATGGACAAGCTGGAGTCCCGGATGGACAAGCTGGAGTCCCGGATGGACAAGCTGGAGTCCCGGATGGACAAGCTGGAGTCCCGGATGGACAAGCTGGAGTCCCGGATGGACAAGCTGGAGGGGCGGATGGGCGCTCTGGAAGTCCGGATGGCCACACAGGAAGGGTGGCTCGAGGGACTGGGAGGGCCTGTTCTACGAGTGGGGCGATAAACTGCGCGGACAACTCATGCAGGATCTCCAGGAGGGCTTTCGTCAGGTGCATACCCGTGTCGACCGGACGGATGGCACGGTGGTCCTGATGGCCTCGGTGCTGCGCCGGCCGACGGAGCTCGGCGAGGACCTGGAGAAGCGTCTGGGAGAGCTCGACGCGCACTGACAGCGCGAAAGCTCGCTACCACGAGTACCTCTGCTCCTGTGAACCCTAGGCGCCCGCCGCCTCCAGCGGGTGCTCCCGCAGGTAGCGCAGCACGTCGTCCAGATGCCGGTAGACGCGCACCTCGTGGCGGATGACCGTCTCGATGTATCCGCTCGGGTCGATGATGTAGGTGACGCGCCGGTCCACGTTCAGCACGGGCCAGAGCACGTCATACGCCTTGCTGATGGTGCGCTCCTCGTCGCCCAGCAGCGGGAAGTGGATGTTCTCCTGCTCGGCGAAGGCGCACTGCGTCTTCACCGTGTCCACCGACACGCCCACCAGCTCCGCTCCGAGCGCCCGGATGTGCTCGTGGTTGTCGCGGAAGTGCCGCGTCTCCTCGGTACAGCCGATGGTGAAGGCCTTGGGGAAGAAGAAGAGCACCACCCGCCGCCCCCGCATCGCGGAGAGCGAGAAGGCGCGTCCCTGGCAATCGGTCCCGGAGAAGTCCGGGGCGGCATCTCCCACGTCGAGCATCTTCTTCCTCCTCCTGGGCCCGGCCTCCCCTAGCATGCTTCCCGCCGCCAGGCCCACGCACTTCCCGCCCCCGAGCTCCGCCGTGCCCCTCCCTCCTGTAACCCCTTTGACACCTTCCTTCCTCGACCGGCTCGCCCGCGCGCTCGGCGTCACCCGGGTGGCGCGGGTGACCGGGCTGGACCGGGCGGGCGTGGAGGTGGCCGCCGCCGTGCGTCCAGGCGGCTACGTGCTGCAGGTGTGCAATGGGAAGGGCTTGGATTTCCAGGCCGCGAAGGCCGGGGCCCTCCTGGAGACGGCGGAACTGTGGGCCGCGGAGACGGTGCCGCCGGAGCGGCTCCTCTGGGGGTCCCTGGCGGGGCTGGAGGCCCGGGGGCGCGCCGCCTGGGGGGCCGAGGCCCTTGGCACTCGGGGCGCGGTAGTCGTTCCTCGCCTGTGGGGCCGCGAGGTGCGCTGCGCGTGGCGCGAGGCGACCGAGCTGCACTCGGGTGCGCCCGTGCTCGTCCCCGCCCAGGGCGTGTACTGCCCGCCCACGGGAGCGCCGGCTCTCGGCCCGGTGAGCGTCCAGTGGACGAGCAACGGCTCGGGCGCCCACTCCGAGCGCTCGCGGGCGCTCCTGCACGCGCTGCTGGAGGCGACGGAGCGCGACCAGCTCGCACGCCTCCTCCCGGACGGTTGGACGGAGGAGGCGCTTCGCTCGCGCATGCTGCGCCCCTCGGGACTGGAGAAGGGTGCTCCCCGCACGGCGGCGCTCGCCGGGGCTCTGGGGCAGCGCGGCTTCGCTGTCCACCTCTTCGACCTCACCCCCGGCGCGCGCTCTCCTGGCGCCGCGGGCCTGCCCGTGGGCGCGGCCCTTCTCGTGGACCGGGAGCAGGGCCCCGTGCCCCTGGCGGCGGGCTACGCGTGTTCACTGAGTCGGGACCAGGCCCTGCTCGGCGCCCTGCTGGAGGCGGCGCAGTCTCGCCTGACCGACATCCACGGCGCCCGTGAGGATGTGGCCGCGGCGGACCGGGAGCCGGCCCTGGCCCTGGCCGCCGCCTGTGCCGAGGTGCGCCCGCGCCGATCCATCGAGTCCATGCCCGAGCTCTCCCATGAGGTGTCCTCGCCGGAGGAGGCGGTGCGCGAGGTGCTGGCCCGGCTCGCTCGGGCGGGCTTCCCCCGGGCCGCCGCCGTCGATCTGGATGCCCCTCTCCCCGGACTCCACGTGGTGCGCGTGGTGGTGCCGGGCCTGCTCGTCTCGGAGTTGCTGTGAAACGCCGTCCGGCCCCCTCCCGTCCCGATGACCTCGTCGTCTTCCTCGGCCCCTCGTTGCCGGAGGAGGAGGCCCTCGCGCTGGCACCGTGCCGCGTGCTGCCGCCCGCGCGCCAGGGCGACGTGTGGCGGGCGCTCTCGCTGCGCCCGAGGGCCATCGCGCTGGTGGACGGCGTCTTCGAGGCGCAGCCCTCCGTGTGGCACCACGAGTTGCTGGCCGCGCTCGATGCCGGGGTGGCGGTGTTCGGCGGGGGCAGCATGGGCGCCCTGCGCGCGGCGGAGCTCCATGAGCACGGCGTGGTGGGCGTGGGCCACATCTTCGAGGCCTACCGCCGAGGCGAGCTGGTGGACGACTCCGAGGTGGCGCTGCTCCACGCCGACGCGGAGCACGGCTTCCGGGCCTTCACGGTACCACTCGTCAACGTGCGCCACGCGGCCCGGCTGGCGCGGCTCGCGCGGGTGCTCGCCCCTCGCGAGGCCCAGGCGCTGGTGGACGCGGCCGAGGCCCTCTTCTACCAGGACCGCACCTGGCCCCGGGTGCTGGCGGCGGTGACGCAGGCATGGCGTCCAGCCACCCGGGCGAAGTGGGACGCCTGGGCCGCGGGAGGCCTCGAGGACCTCAAGCGCGAGGACGCGCGGGCCTGCATCCAGACGGCCGCGGCATTCGTCGCCTCGGGAGCACGGGCCCCCATGCGAGCGAGCACCGGCCGGGCCGCGCCGTCCTCCTATGTGCGCCGCCGGCGCCTCGTGGAGGGCCTGTGCGCGGTGGGGGAGGACCTGGTGTCCTCGGAGGCGGTGCTCGCGGCGCTGCACGAGTCACCCGACGCGGCGGCGTTGGCCGAGGCGGGATTGCGGAGGGCGTTGCTCGCGGGCCAGGCGCGGACGCTCGGCCTCGCACCCACTCCCGAGGAGGTGGCGCGGGCCGAGACGGAGTGGTGGGCGCACCTGGGCATTCCGCCGAAGGAGCGCGAGGCCTACCTCGCGGCCTGCGGCCTGGACGCGCACGAGCTGCGTCGGGTGTGCGAGGAGCGCGCGCTGGAGCGGCTCATGCTCGAATACGCGCAACGGATGCTGCCGGACGGGCCCTCCTGGGACGAGTCGCTCGCGACCGAGGCGCGTCTCCAGGGTCGCTGGGTGGAGGAGGCCCGGAGGCTCGGCACCCCGCGGCGGGGTCGGCGCAAGAGATGAGTCCGGGGCGGACGCTCGGGCCTACTGGCAGATCTGCTGGCAGACGGCGGGGGTCTGCTTCGGGTCGTTCTGCTGGTTGACGTACTCCTGGCAGGAGAGCCCGGCGAGGGCCTCCTGGCAGTCGGCGAACTTGCTGGCGTTGAACTCGCGCTTGCCCGAGTTGGAGCCGACGCAGTTCTGCGCATCCTCCTGTCGCTCGCCGCATTCGTTGGAGGCGTAGAACTTCGTCTTGCACTCGTTCACGTCGGCGCCGTAGGCGTACTTGAACACGGCCGTGTCCTTGTCCGTCCGGCACGCGAAGTTCCGCTCGCAGAGCTGGTCGACCATCTTGCGGCATACCTCCTCTGGCGAGGGGGCACAGCCGAGGGCGGCGAAGGCGAGCAGCGCACTGCCCGCGAGCAGGGTCGGACGCATGGCGGGGAATCTCCTGCGGAGAGGGTCTCCGTCCGAGTTACCACTGGCCTCCCAGGCGGGGCCGTCCCCACATGGAACCCGGGGCCAGGAGGTGTGCGTCAGCCAACGGGGAAGGGTGGACATGCGGCCAACCGCCGACATTATGGCCTGGAGTGCGGATTCAGGGGGCGGACGAGCCCTCGGGACTTTCTGGAGGGCGAGGGGCTTGGGAAGACATTACGCTTACTGGACGCGGCGCGGCGGAGGGACTGCGCCGGAGGTGGGGAGGCGATGACCCGGATATGCCAGGACGAGGTGGGTCGCTGTGACTTCATCGACGTGCTCGAGGAGGCGGTCCTGCGGCACCGGTCGGTGGCGGTCCAGCTCCGCGAGGGCGAGGCCTTCATCGACGAGGTAGTGGACGTCGTCACCGAGCAGGGGGACGACTTCGCCGTCTTCAAGTCGCACGAGCGGGTGTCCGTGGGACAAATCCTCGCCGTCACGCGGGCCGAGCCGCGCATGGGGCGGCCGTTCATAGGGCGGTGGTGAAGCGGGGAGGCTGGGGTAGGGTGCACGCCGGATGAATCCTCACGACGAGAGCGAGTCCTTCCGCTGCCAGCGGGCCGATGCGCGGGAGCCCCAGGGCTATCGAGCGGTGCTGGGGGAGACGAAGGCCACCTTCCTGCACACGGATCCGCCGTACTGCCTGCTCACGCGGCGTCGCAAGGGCGGGGACCTGCGAGATGCCCGCGCGAACAAGAAGATCGACCGCAACCCCATCGTGCGCTTCGAGACGGTGCGCGACTACCGCGCCTTCACCGAGGCGTGGATGACGCGCGCGGTGGCGCACCTGACGCCGGACGCGACGCTGGCCATCTGGACGAACCTGCTGGGCAAGGAGCCCATCCTCGCGGTGGCGCGCTCGCTGGGCTTCAGCCACCTGCGGGGCGAGTACGTCTGGGGCAAGCGCACCACGGACAAGAACGCCAACGAGCAGACGCTGCGAGTCTACGAGGTGGCGCTCGTCCTCTCGCGCACGCCCGAGCCGCCGTTGGATCCGGCGGGGCTGCCCACCGTCTGGGCAGTGGTGGGGGGCTACGACGATGACGCCGAGGCGGCGCGCTGGGGCAACCACCCGCACCACAAGCCCTTCTCCGTGCTGGAGCCCCTGGTGCGCACGTGGAGCCGGCCGGGGGACTGGGTGTTGGACCCGTTCGCGGGCAGTGGCTCGATGCCGTCGGCGGCGCTGCGGCTGGGGCGCAAGGCGGCGTGCCTGGAGGTGGAGCCCGAGTGGGCCGAGCGCGTCACCCGTCGGCTCCGGGAGACGGCGAGTGAGCTGGCTCGGGGAGCTGGGGTCCAGCCGGAGACATCCGCCCCCGACGACAAGGTATCCGCCACCGTGAATCACCGGTAGGCTGAGCGGCCCTCTGTCCCCACAGGGGGATTCGTCCCCCAGCGACACGCAAGAGGCTTCCGGATGAAGCAGCACCAGAAGATGCTCCTGGGCATCGCCATCGGCACGGTGGCGGGTATCGCCGCCAATCTCCTGGCCGGAGGTACGCCCTGGCTCGACTGGGTGGTGACGAACATCACCGGGCTGGTGGGGCAGCTCTTCCTCCGGGCGCTGCTGATGCTGGTGGTGCCGCTGCTCTTCGCCGCGCTGGTGATGGGCGTGTGCGAGCTGGACCTGAAGCAGCTTGGTCGGCTGGGTCTGCGGACCCTGGGCTACACCGTGGTCATCTCCAGCATCGCGGTGCTCATCGGGCTGGTGCTGGTCAACACGCTGAAGCCGGGCGTGGGGCTGAGCGACGAGGCGCGCGCGCTGGCGATGAAGGGCACCTCGGTGCAGGCCGCCCCCGCGCCGAGCAGCACCTCGGTGCCCTCGCTGATCGCCGCGATGATCCCCAGCAACCCGGTGAAGGCGGCGGCGGACGGGGACATGATCGCCCTCATCGTCTTCTCGCTCATCTTCGGCCTGGGCCTGGCCCTGACGCCGACCGAGGGCGCGCAGCGGCTGCGAGAGACGATTCAAGGCCTCTACGACGTGATGATGAAGCTCATCGACGGGGTGCTGAAGCTGGCGCCCATCGGCGTGGGGGCGCTGCTCTTCAGCATGATGGCGCGCCTGGGCATGGGCGTGCTGATGCAGGTGGCGTCCTACGTGGGCGTGGTGCTGCTGGCGCTCGGGCTGCACATGTTCGGCGTGTACTCGCTGTCGGTGCGCTTCCTCGGAGGGCGCAACCCGCTGGCCTTCTTCCGCGACAGCCGCCTGGCCATCGTCACCGCCTTCTCCACCGCGTCCTCCAGCGCCACGCTGCCCACCGCGCTGAAGGTGGCCGAGGAGAACCTCAAGCTGCCGCGCAACGTGTCGCGCTTCGTGCTCACCGCCGGCTCGGCGATGAACCAGAACGGCACCGCGCTCTTCGAGGGCGTCACCGTGCTCTTCCTGGCGCAGGTGTTCGGCGTGCAGCTCAGCCTGTCGGACCAGGCGATCGTCATGTTCATCTGCGTGCTGGCGGGCATCGGCACGGCGGGCGTTCCGGCCGGCTCCATCCCCGTCATCGCGATGATTCTGGGCCTCTTCAAGATTCCGCCCGAGGGCCTGGCGCTGGTGCTGGGCGTGGACCGCTTCCTCGACATGTGCCGCACCACGCTCAACGTGACGGGAGACCTGGCCGCCGCCGTCTACGTCTCCCGCGGCGAGCCGGCCCTCGAGGCCGAGCCCGAGCCCGTCGCGCTCCAGCCCGAGTCGCCCGCCTCCTGAGCATCCGAGGAGGCTCGGGTTGCCCCGGCCGCATTGCCGTCCCATACCCGTAGGACAGAAGGAGCAGCCCACATGAAGGTGTCCAAGGACAGCGTCGTCTCGTTGGAGTACCGGTTGCACCTCGGTGATGGGGAAGTCGTCGATCAGAGTGAGCCCGGCCAGCCGCTCGCCTACATGCATGGTCGGGGGCAGATCGTCCCGGGCCTGGAGGGGCAGCTCGAGGGCATGGCCGTCGGCGAGTCGAAGCTGGTGGTGGTGCCTCCCTCGCAGGGCTACGGCGAGCACGACCCGCGCGGCCTCCAGACGGTGCCCCGCGACATGTTCCCCCCGAACGCCCCCATCCAACCGGGAGTGACCATCTCGGCGCAGACGGAGGGCGGGGACGTCATCCCCATCACCATCCGCGAGCTGAAGGGGGACTCGGTGGTGGTGGACCTCAACCACCCGATGGCCGGCAAGACGCTCCACTTCGACGTGACGGTGCGTGAAGTCCGCGCGGCCACCGACGAGGAGAAGCAGCACGGCCACGCCCACGGCCCGGGCGGCGCTCACGGGCACGAGCACTGAGCAGGCGGCCGCGAGGGCGAAGGATGCTCGTCCCAGAGGGGTTGTTCCGGTAACGTTGCGACTCCAATGAGCCAGTCCGCTTCGCCCTCGCCCCAGCAGCTCCCGATTTCGCCCGAGACCGACTCTCTGCGGCGCTCCGCCTCCGCTACCCAGGACCCGGAACGGTACTGGCTGGAGAACGTCTACAAGGGGGAGGCGCGCCAGCTCACCGTGCGGGCCGTCATCGCCGGCATGCTGATCGGCGCGGTGATGTGCCTCTCCAACCTGTACGTCATCCTCAAGACGGGTTGGAGCCTGGGCGTCACCATCACCGCGTGCATCCTCTCCTTCTCGATCTTCGGCCTCCTGCGCGGCCGTGGGGCTGGTGAAGACGGAGGTCTCCGCGCTGGAGAACAACGCGGTGGGCTCGGTGGCCTCGGCGGCGGGGTACATGACGGGCGGTGGCAACATGGCGGCGGTGCCCGCGCTGCTGATGCTCACCGGGGCGCTGCCGTCCACGGGGTGGCTGGTGGCGTGGTTCGCGGTGATCGTCCGCGATGGGCGTCTTCGCCGCCATCCCCATCAAGCGCCAGCTCGTCAACATCGAGCAGCTCCCGTTCCCCACGGGCACGGCCACCGCCGAGACGCTCCAGGCGCTCCACGGGCAGGATGAGGCCTCGCGCGGCAAGGCGCGCTTCCTCGGCATCGCGGGCCTCGTGGGGGCCCTCATCGCCTTCTGCGCGGGACGCGAAGGCCTCGTGGCTGCGCGTGGAACCTGCCCGCCAAGCTGAGCCTGCCCTTCACCCTCGGCGGCAAGCCGGCGGGGGCGTGGACGCTCTCGTTCGACCTGAGCCTGCTGCTGGTGGGCGCCGGGGCGCTGGTGAGCTTCAAGACGGGCTGGTCCATGCTGCTGGGCGCCGTCTTCACCTACGGCTTCCTCGCCCCCGAGATGGTCGAGCCGCGGCGTCATCCCGGAGGTGACGTACAAGGCCATCAACGCGTGGATCGCTGTGGACGGGCGCCTCGGTGCTCGTCTCGTCGGGCGTGCTGTCCTTCGCCTTCCAGTGGCGGAGCGTGGCCAAATCCTTCCAGGCGCTCTCGGGGCTGTTCGGGAAGAAGGGCGAGGAGGAGAAGGATCCGCTCGCCGACGTCGAGTGCCCGCCCACCTGGTTCCCGCTGGGCTTCGCTGGTGCTCGGGCCCGGTGGTGGTGGGGCTGATGGCGTACCTCTTCCAGATTCCGTGGTGGGCCGGCGTGCTCGCGCTGCCGCTGTCGGTGGTGATGGGCGTCATCGCCGCGCGCGTCACCGGCGAGACGGACACCACGCCCACCAAGGCGCTCGGGCCGGTGACGCAGCTCATCTACGGCGGCCTTGCTGCCCGGCAACCTCGCCGCCAACGTGATGAGCGCCAATGCCACGGGCGGCGTGGGCCTGCACGCGGCGGACCTGCTGACGGACCTCAAGACCGGGCTGGCTGCTCGGCGCCAACCCGCGCAAGCAGTTCATCGCGCAGCTCTTCGGCGTGGTGGCCGGGGCGGCGGTGGTGGTGCCGGCCTTCAACCTGCTGGTGCCGAGCGCGGACGTGCTGGGCACCGAGGAGTTCCCGGCGCCCGCGTCGCTGGTGTGGGCCGGCGTGTCGAAGATGCTCGTCAACGGGCGTGAGCGCGCTGCACCAGTCGCCCGCATCGGCGCGCTGTGCGGCGCTGTCGCTGGGCGTCGGCGCTGGTGCTGCTGGATCGCTGGGCGCCGAAGAAGGCCAAGCCGTTCATCCCGTCGGCCGCGGGCTTCGGGACTGGCCATCGTCATTCCGGGCGCCAGCTCCATTGCCTTCTTCATCGGCGCGGCCATCGCCGAGGTGCCTGCGCCGCTTCAAGCCGAAGCTGGCCGAGGCCACCGTGCTGCCCGGTGGGCTCGGGCTTCATCGCTGGCGAGAGCCTCATGGGCATCGCCGTGGCGATGCTCAAGGCCTTCGGGATGATGCCGAAGTAGGGCGTGGGCTCCGGGTGGGGGACCCGAGGGCCCCTCGCTCCGCGTTCCGGGTAGCCGGGGCCTCGTTCGTGCTCATGCCCGTCTTGGGAGGGACCTGGCAGGCAATTCGCCGCACCCAGGTATCTCGTGACCCGGGAGACGGTCCGGTGTGTACTCGTCCCCCCTACGACCGATGGATTCCCTCCACGCCCCTGATACGCGCCGGTACTGGACGGCTCACTCGCTCTGCGCGCTCGCCGTGCTCGTGACCCTGTGGACAGTGCGCTATCTGCCGATGGTGGATCTGCCGCAGCACGCTGCGCAGATCTACCTGTGGCAGCATTACGATGACCCGACGCAGGGCCTCGCTCAGGACTATGTCCTGAACTGGTTCACGCCCTACCTGGGCGGGTACACGCTGGTGCGGCTCGCCGCCTGCGTCCTCCCCATCCTCCAGGCCATCAAGTTGGTGGTGACGCTGGCCGTCCTGGCGTTTCCCCTCTCGTTGCACCGGCTGCTGCGCGAGACGGGCGGAGACCGGTGGTGGTCGCTCCTGGGCTACCCGATGGCGTTCGGCTTCAGCTTCTACTGGGGCTTCCTCAACTACCTCGTGGCGCTCCCGGTGGGCATGCTCTTCCTCGTGGCGGCCCTCGGCTTCGCGCGAGAGCCGACGTGGCGGCGGGGCGGGGCGTTCGCGGCCATCGGCGTGTTGTTGTGCCTGTGCCACGTGCTGGTGTTCGCGGTGGTGGGCGCGGCGGCGGGCTTCCTGGTCCTCGAGGGCTGCCGGAGCGTTCGCGGCGCGCTCGTGCGGCTCGCCCCCTTCCTCCCGGGGGTGCTCTTCTCCTGGAGTCTGGGCGCTCATCACCCATGACTCGGAGGGAGATGTCCGCGCCGAGGCCACGTGGGACTTCAGGCCCCTGACCCGGCTGGTCACGCTGCCGGCGATGCTCCTGGGGAACAGGGGGGACACGCAGGCGGCGGTGGTCGGGGGGCTGCTGCTGCTGGCCCTGGTGCTGTCGGCGAAGCCGAGGCGCGCGCCCCTGCGCTGGCTGGCCGCGCTGACCCTGGTGCTGGTGCACCTGCTGGCGCCGCACCGGGCCTTCGGTACCTCCTTCCTCAACGAGCGCTTCGCCGTGTTCGCGCTGCCGGCCCTGCTGCTGGTCCTCCTGCCTTCCTCGCGCGAGTCGTGGCGCCGGGTGCTCCGAACGGGGTTCGTCCTCGCCACGCTGGGCTGGCTGACGGTGCTCACGCTGCGCTTCCAGAGCTTCGATTCCGATGCCCGGGGCTTCGATGAGATCAGCGCCCACATGGAGCCTCGTCGCCGGGTCCTCTCCCTCGGCTTCCTCCTGGTGACTCCGTACACGTTCATCCCGTCGCCCTCCTTCGTGCACTTCCCCGCCTGGTACCAGGTCCAGAAGGGGGGGCGGCCCGGGTTCTCGTTCGCGGAGTTCTTCCCCCAGCTGGTCCGCTTCCGGCCCGGCAAGAAGCCGCGCATGACGAAAGACCTGTACTGGTACCCCAAGCGCTTCCGCTGGGAACTCGACGGGGACTACGACTACTTCGTGCTCCGGGCGCAGAAGGACCCCGGACCTCGCCTGTTCGCCTCGGCCACCGAGCCGGTCCGTCTGGTCGCCCAGAGCGGCGTGTGGTGGCTCTACCAGCGGGAGCCCCGCACCCCATGAGCGCCCTTCCCACGTGCAGCATCGTCGTTCCCGTCTTCAACGAGGAGGAGGTCCTCCCCGAGCTGTACCGCCGTGTCTCCCAGGTGATGGCGACGACGGAGGATTCCTACGAGCTGGTGCTGATCGACGACGGGAGCTCCGACAAGACCTGGGAGATCATGCAGGGGCTGCGCGCCTCGGACGAGCGCGTCAGCCTCGTGCGCCTGTCGCGCAACTTCGGCCACCAGATCGCGCTGACGGCCGGATTGGAGCAGGCGCGGGGCCAGGCCGTGGTGGTGCTGGACGCGGACCTCCAGGATCCGCCCGAGCTCATCCCCCGGATGCTGGAGTTGTGGAGGCAGGGCAACGACGTCGTCTACGGCGTACGCACCCGCCGCGAGGGGGAGGGCCTCTTCAAGCGGGGAACCGCGGCCCTCTTCTACCGGCTCATCCGGCGGCTCACCGCAGTGGACATCCCCGCGGACACGGGAGACTTCCGCCTGATGTCGCGGCCGGTGGTGGATGCCCTCGAGCGCGTGCGCGAGCGCAACCGCTTCGTCCGGGGGCTGGTGGCGTGGCTGGGGTTCCGGCAGGTGGGGGTGCCCTACGAGCGGGCGAACCGGGCCGCCGGGGAGACGAAGTACCCGTTCTCCAAGATGCTGCGCTTCGCGGTGGACGCCATCATTTCGTTCTCCATCCTCCCGCTGCGGCTCGCCACCGGCTTCGGCTTTCTCGTGTCGCTCTTCTCGTTCGCCTATGCCGTGCACGCCGTGTACCTCAAGGTGATCACCGGCGAGTCGCTCCCCGGCTGGGCCTCGCTCATGGTGGCCATCACCTTCCTGGGCGGCGTGCAGCTGCTGTGTCTGGGCATCGTGGGCGAGTACCTGGGCCGCATCTACGACGAGGTGAAGGCCCGCCCGCTGTACCTGTTGCAGGACATCCAGGTTGGCTCGAACGCCAAGGAGGCGGCTCATGGATCCCAGACTGACCGAACGACAGCGGCGTGAGCGCGAGGCCCACGACCGTTGGGCCGAGAGCACCCGCGACGAGACACTCCTCGTCCGCGAATCCTTCGAGAGCCCCACGGCACTCGAGAACCGCTTCATCCTCTCCCACTTCGGAGACCTGTCTGGCCGGCGGGTGCTGGACCTGGGCTCCGGGATGGGCGAGGCCAGCCTGTACTTCGCCTCGCGTGGCGCCTCCGTCCGCGCGGTGGACATCTCTCCCGGGCAGCTCGCCGTGCTCGAGCAGGCGGCGAAGGCGCAGGGCCTCGACGTGAAGACGTTCTGTGGCCCCGCCGAGCGGCTTCCCTACGCGGACGGGGAGTTCGACATCGTCTACGGCAACGGCGTGCTCCACCACGTGGAGATCAAGACCGTCATTCCGGAGATGCGGCGCGTGCTGAAGCCGGGAGGCCGTTTCGCCTTCATCGAGCCGCTGGCCTACAACCCCGCCATCTGGGTGTACCGGTGGCTGGCCTCCGACGTGAGGACCCAGGACGAGCGCCCCCTGGAGCGTGCGGACGTTCAGTGGATCCTCACCCAGTTCAGTCGGGCCGAGCACCGCGAGTTCTGGATCGCCTCGCTCGGTATCTTCCTCTACTTCTGGTTGGGCGAGCGCGTCTCGCCGTCCGAGGACCGCTACTGGAAGAAGGTCATCCGCGACGGGGAGCGCTACGGACACGTCATCCGGCCCCTGTCACGGATGGACGACCTCCTCGGCCGAATCCCCGGCGTCCGGCTCATGGCCTGGAACACCGTCCTGTACGGTGAGCGCTGACCCGAACCCCCACGAGCGGCAGCCAGTCCCGGCAGCTCGCCAGCTTCCGGTGGGAGGACAACTGGGCGACGCCGCTGGCCATGTTGCGCGAGCAGCTCGTCGCCCCCGCGCAGCAGTGGAACTGACGTCCCTCGGGTTTCATCACCGGCTTCCTGGACGTTGGCACTTCCGTGCGAAGCGGCGATGGTCAGGGTCGGGGAAGTTGATCTTCCCTCCTGGAGACTGACGCCATGAGTGGTTCATTTCGACGATGCATGCTGATGGGTCTGCTGACGGCCGGCACCTTGTTGGGTTGTTCCTCGGGCTCCGATCCGGGGGATCCGTCGGGGACCCCGGACGCGGGGCAGCCCGAGGCCGGGTGCTCCACGCCCACGGGGGCGCCCATCGAGCATCAGGGCACCATCTCCGCACCCGAGACCTGGTCCTCTTCCAGCCCTCATGTCATCGCCGGGGACCTGCTGGTACGTGCCGCGGTGACGGTACAGCCCTGTGCCATCGTGCGCGTGGGCCCGGCGCGTTCCATCACCCTTCAGGGCGGCGGCTCGCTCGTGGCCTCGGGCACGCGGGAGCGCCCGATTCGCTTCGAACGCCTGGATGCGAGCAAGCCGTGGGGCCAGCTCCTTATCTTCGCTGGCGGCTCGGCGCGGCTCGCGTGGACGGTGCTATCGGGCGGTGGAGATCCCTCCATCGGCGAGGCCACCGTGCGCGTGAATGCTGGCGCGGAGCTTCCCGGGCCGCGCCCGCTCTTCGTGGACAACGTCACCATCGAAGGCTCGCTCACCCGGGGCGTGGTGCTCAATGGCACGGCCGGCTTCGCCGAGGGCTCCTCCTCGCTGGTCATCCGTGATTCGGGCAGCGACAGTGGGCCGGAGCCGTTGGCCGTCAACCCCAACGCGCTGGGCACGCTGCCCTCCGGCACCTATACGGGCAACCGCGCCAATGCCATCTTCGTCAGCCCCTCCGTGGCGTCCTCCAGCATCTTCTTTCTTGGCGGGAATGCCACCTTGAGGGACCTGGGCGTGCCCTACCGCGTGGGGGGGCTCCAGGTGGGCAACACCGATACCGCGGCCACCCTCACCATCGAGGCCGGTGCCGAGCTGCGCTTCGAGCCGCGGACGACGCTGCGTGTGTATGACGGCCGGAGCGCGCTCATCGTCGCGGGGACGGCCTCCCGCCCCGTGGTCTTCACGTCCGCTCTGGCCCTGCCGGCCGCGGGGGACTGGGCGGGCATCCGCTTCGACGGGCTGAACCCGAGCAGCCGGCTGGAGTCCGCATGGGTGCGCTACGCGGGCGGCGCCTGCCAATGCTCGAGCTACGGCTGCAACTACCTGCCGGGTTCATTCGACGTCAGCTCGGCCATTCTCGTCTTCCAGGAGCCCACGGCGCCCTTCATCGCCAACTCGCGCATCGAGGACAGCGCTGGCCACGGCATCCTGCGGGGGTGGAGTGGCTCCTCGGGGGTGAGCTTCCTGGGGACGAATACGTTCGCCCGCATCGCGGAGTGCACGGAAACGACGCCCAGGGACCCCGAGGGGCGTTGCCCCAGCTCGCCGCCCTGTCCCCGGAGTCCTTGACCGAGCGAGCGGCTCATTTCGAGCGGGGTGTTCCCGCCGCCGCCCCTTCCTTCTTCACCTGGCCGGGCTCCTGCGCCTTCGGAGGAGGGGGCGGAGCCTTCTCGCTGATGTCGACGACCACGGGCACCTTCTTCTGATCCCCGAGAGGGGGGCCCGGCACGACCAGCACCCGGTGGAACGTCCCGAGCTCGGAGACGCTCGACCGGATGTTCTCGAGCGTTTTCGCCGTGCAGGCCTTGTCCTTGGGGAGCGCGCTCTTCGCCGCCTTGGTGACGCTTGCCGAGGACACCTTCGTGTTCTTGCCCGGACGACCCAGATGGCGTCGATCTGGTAGCGCGCCCCGAGCTGGACGTTCAGCCGGGGCTGGGCGGGGGCGTTGGTCGCGGGGGCCTTGGTCGCGGGGGCAGCCTGCGAGGTCACGCGCGCTTCCGGCCAGCAGAGCGCGTGCAGCCGGTCCTCGAGGAGCCGGGCCGCGACATCCTGGCACTGCATGAACGGCCTGCTCCCGATGGCTTCCAGGGGGAGGTCGGAGAGGACGCGGTCGCGAAGGGAGCCGGGCAGCTCGTCGAGCCCGGTGACCTGGTCACGGGCGAGCGAGGCAGTGCCCTTGGGCTGGCACTGCTCGCGGACGAAGAAGCGGGTGTCGGCGCGCTGGAGCACCTCACGGGTGTTGCCCTGCTGCGTGGCGCAGGCTGCCAACGTGAGGCCGAGGATGGCGAGGAACGTGTGGCGGAGCATGCGGAGGGTTGTAGCCCACCGACGGCTCCGCCGCATGTATCAGGTGCTCGCCTGGGTCCGCTGGGCGAGCGCCTCCACGTCCTCGGTGCTCAGCTCCAGCTTCGCCTCGGAGCCGCTCCACACGAAGGGAATGCCTGGCTGGCGGTAGAGCGTGGGGGGGATGTCCCGCGCCATCTTCGCATGCAGCTCCGGCAGCTTCGACCAGTGCAACCCGTGCTTCGTGTGGTGCGCGGTGTGGTAGCCGAGGTTGCCGGTCATCAGGTTATAGCCAGGGTGCAGGATGTTGTACGAGGCCTCCTCGTGCTTCGTCGTCTCGAGCCCCACGTGGTGGAAGTAGGTGGCCCACGCGGTCACGTAGAGCGACACGCACATGGGCAGCAGGAAGACGAAGAGCGCGTTGTACCAGTTGTGCCAGAACAGCACGCCGAGCAGCACCACATGCAGTGCGCACATGGCCAGGAAGACGCGCAGCGCCTGGGGATGCTTCTCCCGCCCCACGCGGAAGGCCCGCGGGTAGGCCGTGAGGGCCGTCATGAGCGAGTACTCCATCTCGCCCATGGTCGTGCCATCGGGGCGCTTCCAGGTGGACTCGTCCTTCGTCTGGTCCAGGTAGTTGCGGTGATGGCCCACCACGTGATGCAGGAACCACGCGTGGGACGTCACCCCGGTCTGGAAGCCGAAGACGATCTCCAGGAGGCGGTTGGGCAGGGCGTAGCGGAATGTCGCCACGTGCTGGTGGTGGTGGTTCCACGCGCTGATCCACCCCTTCGGGATGATCATCACGCCGAACCACAGGAGGGGCAGCCACCAGCTCCGCGCCAGGAAGTACATCGCCAGGTCGGCCGCGAACACCAACGAGAACAGCAGGACGGGGATGCGGTCTTCGGGATGTTTGAACAAGGTCATTCGCTGTTCCAGGGTCAGCTTCGCAGGCCAGGCGCCTCGTGGCCCGTGCGCGCCACGTACTCCGTGTAGCCACCACCGTACTGGTGGATGCCCTCGGGAGTCAGCTCCAGCACCCGGTTGGACAGCGCGCCCAGGAAGTGCCGGTCGTGGCTCACGAAGAGCATCGTGCCCTCGTAGTTGGCCAGCGCCGCGATGAGCATCTGCTTGGTCGCCATGTCCAGGTGGTTGGTGGGCTCGTCGAGCACGAGGAAGTTTGGCGGATCGTAGAGCATCTGCGCCAGTACCAGTCGTGCCTTCTCGCCTCCGGAGAGGACCTTGCACTTCTTCTCGATCTCGTCACCCGAGAAGCCGAAGCACCCGGCCAGCGCGCGCAGCGAGCCCTGCGAGGCGCGGGGGAAGCTTGTCCACCAGCGAGTCGAAGACGGTCTGGTCCGGCTTCAGCAGCTCCATGGCGTGCTGGGCGAAGTAGCCCATCTTCACGCTGCCGCCGAGCGACACGGCCCCATCGTCCGGACTGGACTCGCCGGCGATCAGCTTGAGCAGCGTGGACTTGCCCGCGCCGTTCACGCCCATCACGCACCAGCGCTCTCCGCGTCGCACGAGGAAGTCCAGGCCGTTGTAGATGCGGCGCTTGCCGTAGCCCTTCACCACCTGCTCCAGCTTCGCCACGTCGTCGCCCGAGCGCGGCGCCGGCTGGAACTCGAAGACCAGCGTCTCGCGACGCTTGGGCGGCTCCACCTTCTCGATCTTCTCCAGCTTCTTCACCCGGCTCTGCACCTGGGCCGCGTGGGAGGCGCGCGCCTTGAAGCGCTCGATGAACTTCAGCTCCTTGGCGAGCATGGCCTGCTGGCGCTCGTACTGCGCCTGCTGCTGCTTCTCGTTCTGCGCCCGCTGCTGCTCGTAGAACTCGTAGTCGCCCGAGTACGTCGTCAGCTCGCCGCCGTCGATCTCGATGATCTTCGTCACGATGCGGTTCATGAACTCGCGATCGTGGCTCGTCATCAGCACCGCGCCCTCGAAGCCCTTGAGGAAGTTCTCCAGCCAGATGAGCGACTCGAGGTCCAGGTGGTTGCTGGGCTCGTCCAGCAGCATCACGTCCGGGCTCATCAGCAGGATGCGCGCGAGCGCCACGCGCATCTTCCACCCGCCCGAGAGGGCCCCCACGTCCCCGTCCATCATCTCCTCGGAGAAGCCGAGGCCGGCGAGGATCTCCCGCGCCCGTCCCTCCAGCGCGTACCCGCCCAGCTCCTCGTAGCGCCCCTGCACCACGCCGAAGCGCTCGACGAGCTTGTCCATCTCGTCCATGCGGTCCGGATCCGCCATGGCCGCCTCGAGCTGCTTGAGCTCCGCGGCCACCTCGGACACCGGCCCGGCGCCGTCCATCACCGCGGCCACCGCGCTCTGGCCGGACATCTCGCCCACGTCCTGGTCGAAGTAGCCGATCGTCACGCCGCGATCGACGGACACCTGTCCCTCGTCCGGGTGCTCCCGCTGAACGACCATCCGGAAGAGGGTCGACTTTCCCGCTCCGTTCGGGCCCACCAGCCCAATCTTCTCGCCCTTGTTGAGCTGGGCGGTGGCTTCCACGAAGAGGATCTGCTGTCCGTGCTGCTTGCCGATGTTGTCGAGACGAATCATGGGACCTCTACAGGATACAGGAGGGCAGGGGAGTCCCCCAGCCCAGTCCTCTCCCCAAGGGGAGAGGGGGCATTCACAGTGGTTGGGTTCTCGGGAGCGTCAGGCGGCTCCGGCGGCGAGGTTCTGCAGCTCCTGCCAGCGCGAGTAGAGGCGCTCCACCTCCACCGCCGTCTCCTCCAGCGCCTTCTGCACTTCGGCTGCCTTGGCGCTGCTGGAGTAGACGCTCGGGTCCACGAGCTGGGCTTCCAGCTCGGCCTTGCGCGTCTCCGCGGCCTCGATGGCCGCCTCCATCCCGTCCAGCTCCCGCTGCTCCTTGTACGAGAGCTTGCCCGGCTTGCGCGCTTGCTTTGGCTCGGCCGCCACCAGGGTGGGCTCCGCCTTCTTCGGAGCGGGGGCGGGCGTCGCGGCGGCCTTCGCCTGCTCCTTCAGCCGCCGGTACATCGCGAAGTTGCCCTCGTACCGCACCACCTTGCCGTCGCCCTCGAAGGAGAGGATGGAGGTGGCCACCTTGTCGAGGAAGTACCGGTCGTGCGTCACCAGCAGCACGCTGCCGGCGAAGTCCAGCAGCAGCCCCTCGAGGACGTTCAGCGTGACGATGTCCAGGTCGTTCGTCGGCTCGTCCAGCACCAGCACGTTGGCGCCCTCCAGGAAGAGCCGCGCCAGCAGGAGCCGGTTGCGCTCGCCGCCCGACAGCGCCTTCACCTTCATGCGCTGCATGGGCACGGGGAAGAGCAGGTCATCCAGGTAGTCGCGCAGCGCCACCCGCTGGTCGCCCAGCTCCACCCAGTCCTCCCCGCGCGGCGAGGCCGCCTCGTACACCGTCTGCTCCGGGTCCAACGAGGCGCGCTTCTGGTCGTAGTAGGCCACCTTCGTGTTCTTCCCGATGACCACCTTGCCGGAGTCCGGCGGCAGCTCGCCGAGCAGCACCCGCAGGAAGGTCGTCTTGCCCACGCCGTTGGGGCCGACGAGGCCCACGCGCTCGCCGCGCTGGAGCAGGAAGTCCACGCCCTTGAGCACGTCGCGCTCGCCGTAGGACTTGTGCACGCCCTCGGCCTCGATGACGGTGTGGCCCAGCCGGGGCGCCTGCATCACCTGCAGCCCCGCCACCTTGGGCCGCTGGAAGCCCTTCTCCTCCATCAGCTTCCGCGCCCGGTCGATGCGCGCCTTGCTCTTGGTGCGCCGCGCCTCCGGGCCCTTGCGCAGCCACGCCACTTCCTGGGCGATCCACCGCTCGCGCTTGTGCTGCGCGAGGGAGGCGTTCTCCTGGGCCACCAGCTTCTGCTCCACGTAGGCCTCGTAGTTGCCCGGGTACGAGATGACGCCCTCGCCGGGCTGGATCTCCACGATCCGGTCCACCAGGTCGTCGAGGAAGTAGCGGTCGTGCGTCACCAGCAGCAGCGAGCCGGGGAGCTGGTCCAGCTCGTCCTCGAGCCAGTCCACCGTGTCCGCGTCCAGGTGGTTGGTGGGCTCGTCCAGCATCAGCAGGTCCGGCCGCATCAGCAGCGCGCGGGCGATGGCCACGCGCTTGCGCAGGCCGCCGGACAGCTCCGCCACCGGCCGGTCCCAGTCCTTCACGCCCAGCCGGTCCAGCAGCGTCTTGGCGTGGTGCTCCGTGTCCCAGCCGCCGAGCTGCTCGATGCGGTCCGACAGCGCCGCGAGCTGCTCCAGCGGCTTGCCCTGGGCCTCGGCCGGCATGGACTCCAGCCTGCGGATCAGCTCCGTGTGCGCGGCGAGGGCCTCCTTCAGCGGCGCCTGGGCCACGCTCAGCTCCGAGGCCACCGTGGCGCCCGGGGCGAACTCGGGCTCCTGCGGCAGGTAGGTGACGCGCGCGCCGCGGCGGAGCTGGAGCTCGCCCGCGTCCGGACGGGCCACCCCCGCCAATATCTTCATCAGCGAGGACTTGCCGGAGCCGTTCACCCCCACCAGGCCCACCCGCTCGCCCTCCTCAATGGTGAGCGTCAGGCCCTGGAAGACGGTGCGGCTGCCGAAGGACAGTTGGACATCGGCGGCGCGAAGCAGGGTCACGTGTATCTCGGAAGCAGTACGGAGGTTCTCGTCGCGGGCCCTTTTCTACAGCCACTTGGGCGCGCGAGGCCTCTGGGAAACGGCGGGCGCTGCCGCCGGGGCCGGAGCCGCTCCCTGGGAACGCGGTCCCTGGCGGGTCTGCTGGGTGGCCGAGCGGTTGCCCTGGCCGGAACGCGCCGACTCCGCGCTCCGGGAGGCCCCGGCGTTGCCGCCGCGACCACCGCCGCCGCCCCGACGGCGCTGTCCACCGTTGCCTCCACCCCGCTCGCGCACGGGGCTGCCCCTGGGGCTGACGAGGGCTCCGCTGGGCCTGGGCCGGGGCGTCGAGCGACGTGGGCGAGGGCGCCGGTTGGCCCGAGCGGTGCGGATGGGCGTCCACCACCGGCACGCGCCGGCGGATGGTGCGCTCGATGTCCTTCAGGTACGCGCGCTCCTCGGTGTCGCAGAACGAGAGGGCGATGCCCGCCGCGCCCGCCCGGCCCGTGCGGCCGATGCGGTGCACGTACGTCTCGGGGACGTTGGGCAGGTCGAAGTTGATGACGTGGCGTGATGCCGTCGATGTCGATGCCGCGCGCGGCGATGTCCGTGGCCACCAGCACCCGGCAGGCGCCGGACTTGAAGTCCGCCAGCGCCCGCTCGCGCGCGTTCTGGCTCTTGTTGCCGTGGATGGCGTCGGCGCCGATGCCCGCCGTCTCCAGCTGCTCGGCCACGCGGTTGGCGCCGTGCTTGGTGCGCGTGAAGACGAGCGCCCGCTGGATGCGCCTCGTTCTGCAGCAGGTGCACCAGCAGGCCGCGCTTCTGCTCCTTCTCCACGAAGTACAGCCGCTGGTCGATGGTCTCGGCCGTGGTGGCCACGGGCGTCACCTCCACCGCGCACCGGATTCGTCAGGATGCTGTTGGCCAGCGCCTGGATCTCCGGCGGCATGGTGGCCGAGAAGAAGAGCGTCTGCCGCTGCTTGGGCAGCGCCGCGATGACGCGCTTCACGTCGTGGATGAAGCCCATGTCCAGCATGCGGTCGGCCTCGTCGAGGACGAACACCTCGAGCGACTTGTAGGACACGAAGCCCTGCTGCATGAGATCGAGCAGGCGGCCCGGGCGTGGCCACGAGCATGTCCACGCCCTGGCGCAGGGCACTGCTCCTGCGGCGTTCTGGCCCACGCCGCCGAAGATGACGGCGGAGGTGAGGCCGGTGTGGCGCGCCGTAGGTGCGGAAGCTCTCGCCGATCTGCGCGGCCAGCTCGCGGGTGGGGGTGAGCACGAGCGCGCGGATGGGGCGGCCGCGGGCGGGCGGGGCGGGCGGCCCACGGAGAGCCGCTGCAGGATGGGCAGCGCGAAGGCCGCCGTCTTGCCGGTGCCCGTCTGCGCGCAGCCGAGCACGTCCTTGCCGGCCAGCACGTGGGGAATGGCCTGCTGCTGGATGGGCGTGGGCGTGGTGTAGCCCTCGGCCTTCACGGCGCGCAGCAGGGTGTCGGCGAGCTTCAGATCTTCGAAAGTCATAGGTACTCGAGTTGGGGTTTGTCCCCGGAGGGCCCGGGACGGAAGAGACGTCGGAAACCGTCGGGCCCGGAAAAAAAGAAGGCGCCCCCGGGGGAGGCGCCTTCCTTCAACAGCCTGGAACTGTCAGGCCGTGCATGCGCGGCATTACTTGCGCGCGGCCTGCTCGGCGGCCTGCTTCTCCTTGAACTGCGCCATCAGGGCCTCGGCCTCGTTGCGCGGCACCGGGGTGTACTTGGCGAACTCCATGGTGAACTCGCCCTTGCCCTGGGTGGCCGAGCGGAGGTCCGTGGAGTAGCCGAACATGGTGTTCAGCGGCACCTCGGCCACCACCGTCACGTAACCCTCGGCCGTACCGGACTCGAGGATGGTGCCACGGCGCTGGTTGATCTGACCCACCACCGAGCCCTGGAAGTCCTCGGGAGCCTGGACCTCCACCTTCATCATCGGCTCGAGGATGATCGGCTTGGCGGCCGCGTAGCCCTCGCGGAAGCCCATGATGGCGGCGGTCTTGAACGCCATTTCGGACGAGTCCACCGCGTGGAAGGCGCCGTCGTTGATGACCACGCGCACGCCCACCACGGGGAAGCCGATGAGCGAGCCCTTCTTGACGGCCTCCTGGAAGCCCTTGTCGCACGCGGGGATGAACTCGCGGGGGATGGAGCCGCCCACGATGTCGTCCACGAACTCGTACTGCTGCACCGCGTCCGCCGGCAGCGGCTCGAGGTAGCCGCACACGCGCGCGAACTGACCGGAACCACCGGTCTGCTTCTTGTGCGTGTAGGCGAACTCGCCCTTCTGGGAGATCGTCTCGCGGTAGGCCACCTGCGGCTTACCGGCGACCACCTCGCAGTTGTACTCGCGCTTCATGCGCTCGATGTAGATCTCCAGGTGCAGCTCACCCATGCCGCGGATGATCGTCTGGCCGGACTCCTCGTCGCGGTTCACGCGGAAGGTGGGGTCTTCCTTGGTGAAGCGGTTGAGGGCCTTGGAGAAGTTGGCCTGGGCGTCGCGGTTCTTCGGAGCCACCGCGAGCGAGATGACCGCGTCCGGCACGAGCATCGACGTCATCGTGTACTGCACGGTGCCGTCGGTGAACGTGTCGCCGGAGGCGCACTCCACGCCGAAGAGGGCCACGATGTCGCCGGCCCGGGCATCGTTGATGTCGTTCATCTCGTTCGAGTGCATGCGAACGAGGCGCGGGACCTTGACCTTCTTCTGGTTGGCCTGGTTGACGATGAAGTCACCCTTGCTCACCGTGCCCTGGTAGATGCGCATGTAGGTCAGCTGACCGTAGCGACCGTCTTCCAGCTTGAACGCCAGACCGACGAAGGGCTTCTCCGGGTTGGACTCGAGGATGACCTTCTCCTCGTTGTTCTTCTGGTCCAGCGCCTCGTTGCTGACCTCGGCCGGGTTGGGGAGGTAGGCGCAGATGGCGTTGAGCAGCAGCTGCACGCCCTTGTTCTTGTAGGCCGAGCCGCACATCACCGGCGTCATCTTGAGCGCGATGGTGGCGCGACGGATGGCGGCGATGATCTGCTCGTTGTTGATGGCTGCGTCGGCCAGGAACAGCTCGCCCAGCGTATCGTCCACCTCGGCGACCTTCTCGATCATCTCCTGGCGGTCGGCCTGGGCCTTCTCGGCCAGCTCGGCGGGGATGGCCTCCTCGCGGATCGTCTCGCCGCTCTCACCGTCGAAGTAGAACGCCTTCATCTGGATGAGGTCGATGAGGCCCTGGAAGCGATCCTCGGCCCCGATCGGGACCTGGAGGCGCACCGGGTGGTGGTTCAGCTTCTCCTTGAGCTGGGCGGCCACGCGCTCGTAGTTGGCGCCCGCGCGGTCCATCTTGTTGACGAACGCGATGCGGGGAACCTTGTAGCGCTTCATCTGCCGGTCCACCGTGATGGACTGGGACTGCACGCCCGACACCGAGCAGAGCACGAGGATGGCGCCGTCGAGCACGCGCAGGGAGCGCTCCACCTCGATGGTGAAGTCGACGTGTCCGGGGGTGTCGATCAGGTTGATGTTGTACTCGCCCCAGACCGCGTAGGTGGCGGCAGACTGGATCGTGATGCCCTTCTCACGCTCCAGATCCATCGAGTCCATCTTCGCGCCGACGCCGTCCTTGCCACGGACCTCGTGGATCTCGTGGATGCGGCCCGTATAGAAGAGGATGCGCTCGGAGAGCGTCGTCTTGCCCGAGTCGATGTGGGCGGAAATGCCGATGTTACGAACCTTTTCGATGGGAATCTGGGAGGCCACGAGAGTCGGTCCTTCTGCTGATTGAAGTCCTGCGAGAACAGGGCAGGGGGCGCCCTTACTTCCCGCCACTTGAAGTTTCCAGCCAAATCGACAGGGAGACGGGGAGCCGTCTACTCATTCTGAGGCCGGAGGGGAAGCCCCCCCCGGCGGCTGGGCTGCTGGAGGAGCCCAGCCTACATTCGCCGTTCATAACCAGGAAGCGCCCCAAAAGCTTCTGTCGCCCCCGGCGATTTCCGGGGGTATGGGGGGAGAGCTGCCCGGACGGCCGTTCCCGGAGTAGATGAGGGGGAGGGGGGCTCGTCTCCCTGCCCGCGGAGGATTCACATGGCCAAGCCTAGTGGTTTCGACAGGGACATCGGCTACCTGATGCCCTTCCTGGAGCGCGTGGCGGCCGCCGCTGGCGAGCTGCAGGACGCCAGCGCCCGCGACGAGCTGACCCGCCTCATGGCCGAGGAGAAGGTGCGCTGGGCGCGCATCCAGGAGCTGCTCGGAGGGGCCGCGGGGCGGAGCGCCTCCCCGGCCGCGCCCGCCGCGCCCCGAGAGGCCCTGACCCTGGGCTCGCGCTCTTCCTCCGGCGCGCCGGAGGTGGCCCGTGCCCACGCGGATGAGATCAACCGGGAGCAGCCGCGGCAGGCGGGCTTCACCGTGGGCAGCCTCAAGCGGCAGTCATGAGCCCGAGGTGGCGGGGCCGTAGTGGAGGCCCTCGGCCACCTCTTTATCGGTGAGGAGCCGGAAGGAGCCCTCGGGCACGTCCAGCTCCACCCCGCCCACCGCCTCGCGGTGCAGGGCGCGCACCGGCAGCCCCACCGCCCCCAGCATCCGCTTCACCTGGTGGTTGCGGCCCTCGGTGACCGTGACCTCCACGGTGTGCGCGTCGCGCACCCGCACCTGTGCGGGCCGGGTCGGGCCGTCCTCCAATTGCAGGCCCTGGCGTAGCGGCTCCACCTTCTCCTCGTCCGCCTCGCTGAAGACGGTGGCCACGTAGCGCTTGGGCAGGAGCGTCTCGGGCGACGTCGCGTGCGTCACCAGCTTGTCGTCATTGGTGAAGAGGAGCAGCCCGGTGGTGCCCCGGTCCAGGCGGCCCACCGCGTGCCAGGTGTAGCCGGCCAGCTCTGGAGGCAGTTGGGGCAGGAGCACCTCATAGACGGTGCCCACCTTGTGCTGGCTCACGGTGGAGGTGAGGAGCTCCGCCGGCTTGTGGAAGGCCAGCACCCGGGTGGGGGCCTCGAGCGACACGGGGAGGCCGTCCAGGCGCACGCTGGCCCCTGGCGGCACCGGGGCGAGGGGATGCTTCACCACCCGCCCGTTCACCGAGACGCGGCCCGCCTGGATGGCCTCCTCGGCATCCTCTTTCGCCAGCACCCCGGCCCGAGCGAGCGCGCGCGACAGCCAGTCCGGCTTGGGCTTGCCCTCCCACCTCCCGGGGTGAACGTGTTTGGCGGAGGGGGGCGGCGAGGACGACCTGCGGGGGGGTGGCTTGTGAGACATGGCTCGGGCCACTGTAACGGTCGTGCGTCAATGCCGCGAGGGTTCATCGAGACCACCACCCTCGGCCGAGCCGGGCGTCGGGCCGGGCTCGCCTTGGGGCATCTTTCGCTCTTCGCCGTCGGCGCCTTCGGCCTGGCCGGGCGTGCGTCCGGGCTCGCCCTGGGGCGGTGCCTCCCGCTGGGCGTAATTGTCCGGGGTGTCATCGGCCTCGTCACCGACGGCCATCCGCTCGTAGGGCATGTGCCACATGGTCAGCTCCTTCCGCATTGGACTCCCTGGAGAAGGTAGCGACCGGCGGCGCGGAGCACGGCGGGCCTCTCCTCCCCGCTTGCCCGGCGCTCGGGCGGGAGTGGGCTTGCAGGCGAGTGCCCGCTCGCTCAGGCTCCCCGGCCCCGCTCTCCGGAGGATCCATGGTGCGTTCCGTCCTGCTGCTCGTCCTGCTCGCCGTGCCGGTGCTCGCCGCCGAGCCGGCCCCCGCCCCCGGCGGCCCGTCCACACCTACTCCATCGTCGCGCGAGATCCCGAGACGGGTGAGCTGGGCGTGGCGGTGCAGTCCCACTGGTTCTCGGTGGGCTCGGCGGTGCCCTGGGCGGAGGCGGGCGTGGGCGCGGTGGCCACCCAGTCCTTCGTGGACCCGTCCTACGGGAAGCTCGGTCTGGAGCTGATGCGCGCGGGTCGCAGCGCCTCCGAGGCCCTCGCCGGACTGCTGGCCGCCGACTCCGCCAGTCAGGTGCGGCAGGTGGCGATGATCGATGCGCAGGGCCGGGTGGCGGCCCACACGGGGGACAAGTGCATCGCCGCCGCGGGCCACAGCATCGGAGAGAACTTCTCCGTGCAGGCGAACATGATGGAGAAGGACACCGTGTGGCCGGCGATGGCGCGGGCCTACCGGGAGGCGAAGGGCGACCTGGCCGAGCGGATGCTGGCGGCGCTCGAGGCCGCGGAGGCGCAGGGCGGTGACATCCGGGGCAAGCAGTCCGCGGCGCTCATCGTGGTGTCCGGCAAGTCCACGGGGCGTCCCTGGGCGGACCGCAGGTTCGACCTGCGGGTGGAGGACCACCCGGTGCCACTCAAGGAACTGCGCCGGCTGGTGACGCTGCAGCGCGCCTACAACCTGATGAACGAGGGCGACCTGGCCATCGAGCGCAACGACACGGACGAGGCGCTGAAGGCCTACTCCTCGGCCGAGGCGCTGGCGCCGGGCAACGCGGAGATGGTGTTCTGGCACGCGGTGTCGCTCGTCAACGTGGGGAAGGTGGACGAGGCGCTGCCGCTCCTCCAGAAGACGTACAAGGCGGACCCGCGCTGGAAGGAGCTGCTGAAGCGGCTCCCGAGGTCGGGGCTGCTGCCGGAGGACCCGAAGCTGATGAACCGGCTGCTGGGCGCCGCGCGTTGAGACTCAGCGCAGCTTCTTGGCCAGGGTGTGCAGGGCGGCGAGCCACAGCCTCGCCTCCTTGCGCGTGAGCCGGGAGCGGCGGAGCGGGGCGAACAGGTCGCGCAGCCCGGTGCGCCCGCTGTGCTTGTCCACGAGGAACCCGCCGGTGACGAGGGCGTCCTCCAGGGCGGACTCCACCTGGGACAGCTCGGAGTCGGTGGCCGCGACGGGGAGGGGAGCCGGCGGGTGGGGCTCGGCGGCGAGCGTGGCCATCCGGAGCTCGTAGGCGTACAGCAGCACGGCCTGGGCGAGGTTGATGGAGGGCTGCTCGGGAGCGGTGGGCACGGCGGACAGGTCGTGACACCGCTCGACCTCGGCGTTGGTGAGCCCGCTGCGCTCATCCCCGAAGACGAGCGCCACTGGGCCCTGGGCGGCGCGCTGCACCATCTCCTCCGCCACGGCCCGGGGGGACAGCCGCCGCTTGCCCTCCACCTTGCGCGAGCTGGTGCCCACCACCCACACGCAGTCGGCCACGGCCGCATCGAGCGAGTCCGCGCGGCCAGCGGCCCGCAGCACGTCCTCGGCGTGGACGGCGAGCCGGCGCGCGGGGGCGAGGTCCTCGGCCTCGGGGTGGACCCAGGTCCACTCGGACAGCCCGCAGTTCTTCATGGCCCGGGCGGCGGCACCCAGGTTCTCCGCGTTGCGCGGGCGTAGCAACACCAGTCGGATGGGCAGAGGCATCGGCCGCGCACCTTACCGTGGCTTGCGAGGGCCGTCGGGCTGCCTCCAGCCGTTTTGACGCGCGCCCCGGGTGTCGCTTGTAGATATCTACAAGCGGTGTGTGGTTTTGTCGCACATTGCTTGTAGACGTCTACAAGTGAGCGGCGACTGGGCCGCATTTCCGCGGGAACGAGCAGGGCGCGTGTTGGGAGGAATGGCGCCTGGAAGGTCAGCGCTCCTCAATCGAGGAAGCGGCGCTGCCAGCGACGGAGTTGTTCCCGAGAAAAGCCGAACCAGCGGTGGCGCTCCTCGTACAGGTGCGGCTCCAGAACCCGAGCCAGGGCACGATACGGACGCAGCTCGCTCTTGCGCTCCACGTCTCCCGAATCCGGCCATTCTCCCAGGGCGACCAATACCTTTTCTTCTCCCACTGTCTCGACAGCTACCTCGCGGGATTCGAGCTGCTGGCGAAGACCTTTCGCGCCTCCGAGTTGCCCGAGCAGCGGCTGCCCGTAGAAATTCAGCCAGTAGGCCCCTCGCACCCGCGTGCCTGTTTCCATGGACGCTTCGCTCAGGTCATGCACATCCAGGCCCGGGTAGCGGAAGCACTTCTCGTGTACTGCCTGGACGACCGCCTTGAAGCGCACGAGGTAGTTGAAGGCAAGACTGACATAGCCGGAGTTGAGGGGGAGCTCGCGAGCCATTGCGGTGGCCAGTTCCCTGACGCGCGCGGGACCTTGCTCTTCCAGGTACTCCGTGGGAAGCCAGAACGACACCGCGCTCACGACGTCCTGCTGTGTGGGCGTGTTGAGCGTTTCGGGCTGCCTGCCGTAATACTCGAAATGAAATCCCCCCACCTGATCGGCATGCTCCTCCAGTTGGAGGATGCAGCTGGTGGGGTCGCTCAGGTCGGCGCGAGCCTTTGCCCACCACTTGCCGTCCAGAGGACGCATTTCCGCTTCCACACCCTTGTACTCCTCGGGGTCATAGTCGCTTTGAAGGTCCACGTACCAGCCCAGCTTCTCGGGTCCTATCGCATCGAGATAGAGGTCCAGGGCGCGCGTGACGGCTGGTCCGATTTCTCCGTGTGGGCGCCGCATGAAGAAGCAGATGATGAGCCCATCGCGTAAAGTCAGCAGTCCATCTTCCGAGTACTGGCGGACTCGCGGGTAGTGCTCGCTCATCGAATGACTCCGTCTTTTGGCGACACCCGAGCTGGTTTTACGCCGAAGGACTTCTGGTACGTTTCCCCTTGGGTATGATCCCGATGAGGACCTCGCGAATAAGCCCTCCATGTCGGAAGCTTGTCTTGGGCGCAGGGGAACTTGAAGTCGTAGATGAAGCGTATGTGTGTGGGGGTTCCTGCGTGGATGACCAAATCGGGCTCCAGACTGCCCGTGAGCTCCTTCGTCCGGCCTGTCCGCACGAGTCGCTCGACTTCTTCCTTGCTGATGGGCTCGTACTGTCTCGTCTTGCTGTTGAAGCGATAGCGCTGCTCGATGACGAAGTATCCGGGGATGCTCCTTCCCAGCGTCTCCTCGACACACGCGAAGGCTTTTTCGTGTTTCTCGTTGCCCAGGGCCATGGCTCGTGTCACGGGCTTCCCATTCTTATCCACACCCACCTGCTCGTTGCACTCGTCCGGGCCGAGGATCTTGCCTCCCAAGCGCAGGCGGTTGACTGTTTGCTCCGCGCGCCTGGCGCACTCCTCCATCAGTGGGTCCAACTCGTCCTGGAGCTCATCGAGTTGGTCGTCATCGCCCTGGATCAGGATGAAGATGGCGCCGCCCACCGCGGCTCCGGTGATGGCCGCTACCTCCTTGGTGCTCAGTGCCGCACCCTGTTGCGTGAGGGTGGCGGGCTCTCGGAAGCTCGTGGCCGCCTCCGCCCCTTCGAGCCCATCACAGAACCAGGGGTCCAACCGGTGATTCTTCAAACAGCAGGAATGGGTGGTATCCGCCGCGGTGCATTCGGTCGAGGCATAGCAGCCGCCGGTGCTGACGCTGGCCAGCAGGGCGAGCAGGAACGAGAGCGCGGCCCGGCGCCGCTGGGGCGAGAGACGAATCTTCCGCGAAGGCATGGGCGCACGTTACCTTCGGTGTTGGTGGTGGATGAAGTCGTGCGGCGGGCTGACCTCGCGGGTAGCATGGCCCGCACCATGTACCCGGGCAGGTGGGAGCACGGAGGGGCTCGCGCGCCATGAAGTGGAGAGTCGTGTGGGGGGTCCTCGCCGGGTCGCTGCTGGTGCTCCCGGCGATGCTGCTCGTCGTCCTCTGGCTGCGGGCGCCCCCGGAGCGGGAGGTCGAGGGCTGGCGCTTCATCCCCTGGTTGTCGCCAGGTGAGGTTCGCGACCTGCGCACCCTCCGTCAGCCCTGCCGGGAGGACGCGCAGTGCGATCCAGGGCTCATCTGCTTTCTCGATCCGCGCTTCCAGCAACGGTGGTGCACGACCTCGGGGTGCGAGTCGGACGAGTGGTGCTCTCCGTATGGAGTCTGCCGGTCCATGCCCCTGCCGGGGCAACGGGTGGCGCTGCGTGCGTGTGTCTTCGAGGGGACGCGCGAGGAGGGAGCGCAGTGCCTCCGGTGGCCGCTGTCACCCCAGAGGGAATGGGCCTGTGGGGAGGGGCTCGTCTGCGGGCTTGCCGGGTGGTGCGGCCGGAGGTGCGTGCCCGGGAAGGAGGGGACGTGCCCGGAGGGCTTCTTCTGCGCTCGCGGGGACCCGGACGGGCCGGTGTGCCAGCCCTCGTGCGAGGGCCGCGCGTGCCCCGAGGGGCAGCAGTGCGTCCGGCGCGCGGGGGGCGTGTCGGTATGCGCCAGCGTCATGGGGCGCCGTTGTCACGAGAAGCCCTGTCCCGGGAACAAGGTGTGCGAGACGGAGACGATTCTCGCCGTCGTGGGCGAGGGCTGGAGGTCCTGCGTCCAACCCTGTGGGAGGGAGGGGGACGAGGCCTGCCCGGAAGACTTCCGTTGCCACGAAGGCCGTTGCCGCCGCCGCTGCTCCACGCAACAGCCCGGCTCCTGCGGGGCGCTCAAGTTCTGTGTGGGCACGGACGGTGAGGGCAACGGGGTGTGCCTGTACTCGCCGGAGCAGTGGGGCACGGCTCCCGAGCCGGCCCGTGGAGGCGGGTGACGTCCTGCCCCGTGCGCGGCACTCGGCTACCCGGTCCTGCCCGGCGTCCTCGGGACCGCGCCGGGGGCGGTGGAACCCAGCCGCGAGGTCGCCTCCCAGGCCGCGCCGCTCTGCTTGTCGCGCTCCAGGACGAGCCCCCACGCCACGCGGGCCTCGTCATGGCGACCGAGCTTCTCGAGGCAGTCTCCCCACGCCAGCAGTGCGTCTCCGCCCTGGCCCTTGTAGGTGGGGTGGGAGGCGCCGGCCTCGAAGAAGCGCAGTGCCTCTTCCAGACGTCCCGCCGCCAGGACGATCCTCCCGAGCAGGAACAGCCCGTTTCTCGCGCTGGAGTCCCGGCGCGCGCGCTCCAGCCCCTCCACCGCCGCCCGTCGCGCCTCGTCGTACCGGTGGAGCGCCAGCAGCGCCGCGGCGCGGGTGAAGAAGAATTCGCTGCGGTACACCCGGGAGATGCGCCGCCAGTCCACCTGTTCCAGTGCGCGGAGCGCCTCCTCGCCGTGCCCGGTGTGCGCGAGGATCCACGCCCGTTGAATGGGGAAGAAATTCCAGAGGTAGGGGTACGCGCGTGCCGGCTCCTCCAGGGCGGCGAGGCGCGCACGGGCGGCCTCCCAGCCGCCGAGGTTGTAGACGGCCTCGACGAGGTTGAAGCGCACCAGGGTCCACTCCCGCGCCATCCACGGCTCGTCGGGATGGGATGGGCCCTGCCAGTCCCGTTCGATGGCGAGCGCCTCCCGGTAGAGGCCCGCGTTGATGAAGAGGTTGATCGCGCAGTTGGCGCAAGGCGCGCAGGCGTCGGCGCTGGCATGGCTCGCGATGCTGCGAGCGCCCGCGACGGCCGCCTCGGTCTCTCCCAGTGCCGAGAGCGCGTAGAGCTTCAGGCGCCACAGCGGGGAGCGCATCCAATCCGCGAGGGGGAGCATCTCCAGGAAGCCAGCGAGGGCGCGCGTGGCGCGGAAGGCACCCCAGTCGCAGCACCAGGCCGTGAGGCGGAAGAGGACCCGATGCGTCCGCTTCCAGAGCAGCAGCAGGGGCGCGAGGACCAGGAGGGCTTCAGGGGGGATGTGGGCGAGGCCTGCGTTGGCGAGGGGCACGGGTGCTGGACCTCCGAGCCCCGCCAGCTTACCTCATGGGCCACCGGAGGAGGGGGGACGCTTCGAGTCACATGCGGGAAGCCGGGCCGGTGCGCTGACCCTCAGTGGGTGACTCCGAGTCCCCAGCGTTGACCGCCGCCCGCGAGCCGCCCTAGCGTCGCCCGCGATTTCGCTCGGGGGGGATGCTCATGAACAACCCGAGTCATCTTCTCGGAGGAACCATGGGTCCGCGGTCAGTTCCAATGCCGTTGCCGTCCCGCTCGCTCAAGGCGCGCTGGGTGCTGGCGGCGCTGCTGGTGGGCGCACTCGCCGGCTGCAAGAAGGACGAGTCCAAGAGCACTCCGGACTCGTCCGGCACTTCCACCGCGGGCTCCTCGGCCAGCGGCTCGTCCGCCACGAGCCCGGCGCCGCTCTCGGCCGAGTCCGTCGACCCCGTCATCCGTGAGCTCGGCTCCGAGGGCATGGTGCCGCGCGAGGTGGTGCTGGAGTTCCCTCGCGCCGTGGCGCCCGAGGGCAACGAGGTGAAGAAGGGCACCGTCGTCACGGTGTCGCCGGACGTGCCGGGCGCGCTGCTCTTCCGCAGCCCCTCCACGCTCGTCTTCACCCCGCGCGAGAGCTTCGCCTTCAATACCCAGTACACCGTCACCCTCGAAGCGCTGGAGCTGGGTGATGGCTCCGTGCTGAAGCCCAAGTCCTCGGGCGAGTGGAGCCGCTCCTTCACCACGTCGGCCTTCTCCTTCCTGCGCCTCTCGCCCCGGCAGATGGACGTGCGCAAGGGCAAGGTGGAGGCGGACCTCGTCTTCTCCGGTCCCGTGGACGTGGCCGCCGTGCGCCGGTTCGCCGCCTTCTCCGTGGACGGCAAGTCGCTGTCCGACGTGAAGCTGCGCTCCCACCCCACGGAGCGCCACATCGTCACCGCCGCCCTCGGGGGCTCGAGTCTCAGGCCGGGCTCCGAGGTGCGCTTCACCCTCAAGTCGGGCCTGTCCTCCGCCGGCCGCAACGCCGCCACCGCCGCCGCGGGCGAGGGCTCCTTCAAGCTGCTCGTGGGCAAGCGCCTCGACATCACCAACGCCTACGTGCAGGAGGGCTCCACCGGTCACTACGTGGAAGTCCGCTGCCGCGAGGTCGGCGGTGACGAAGCGCCCAGCGCGGCCGAGGGCGAGGAGGATTACGAGTACTACGGCAATCGCGGTAACCGCTGCAGCCTCGACGACGACGTGGCCGCGGACGCCATCCACTTCAACCCGCCGGTGAAGTTCTCCGTGTCGCCCTCGCGCTGGGGCTTCCGCGTCTTCGGTGACTTCAAGCGCGGCTCCTACGCCATGCGCATCGACGCGGGCGCCAGCTCGACGACGGGCGGCACGCTGCTCTCCACCTACGAGGCGTCCTTCTCCGTCTCCGCGCGCAGCCCGCAGCTCAGCTTCGCCACCACCGGCCGCTACCTGCCGCGCAGCGCCTGGCGCAACCTGCCCCTCAACCACCTCAACCTGGACGGGGTGGACCTGGTGGTGCGCCACGTGCCCCAGGAGAACCTCATCTTCTGGATGAGCAACGACGGCCAGGAGGCCGCCGACGAGCGCACCTCCAACGTGCTGTTGCGCAAGACGCTGCCCCTGCGGGGCGCGCAGGACACGCTGTCCACCACCTACCTGGACGTGGGGAGCCTCGTGCCCGCCAGCACCCGGGGCGTGGTGGAGCTCACCGCCTCGGGCGGCTACAAGTCGGCCGCCTCGCGCATCCTCCTCACGGACCTGAGCCTCGTGGCCAAGCGCGGCGCGGCCCCGAAGGGCTCGGAGGCGAAGGAGGAGGTATGGGTGTGGGCGCTCGGCATGGAGAGCACCGAGCCGCTGTCCGGGCGTGGAAGTGTCCCTGGTGAAGAAGAGCGGCCAGTCGGTGGCCCGCTGCACCACCGGCGGCGCCGAGGGCTGCAAGCTGACGGTGCCCGCCCCGGGCGAGGACACCGCCGAGCCCTTCGCCCTCATCGCTCGCAAGGGCGAGGACTTCACCTACCTCAAGTACAGCGAGCTGAAGACGGACATCGCCAACTCGGACGTGCAGGGCGAGCCGTACCGCTCCGAGAAGCCCTACCGAGCCTCGCTCTACTCGGACCGGGGCGTGTACCGCCCGGGTGACACCGCGCATGTGGTCGCCGTGCTGCGCGGCCAGGACGACATGGCCCCGCCGGAGGGAATGCCGGTGGAGCTGAAGGTGGTGGACCCGCGCGAGCGAGACTTGAAGAAGGTGACGCTGAAGACGAACGAGGCGGGCCTGGTGTCGCTGGACGTGCCCTTCGAGGCCTACCAGGACACGGGCGCCTACCGCGTGGTGCTGAGCGTGGCCCAGAATCAGGTGGCCTCGTACGGCCTCAACGTGGAGGAGTTCGTCCCCGAGCGCATGAAGGTGACGGCCCGCGCCGAGAAGCCCGGCTACGTGCAGGGCGAGGAGGTGCCGGTGACGGTGGAGGCGGCCTACCTCTTCGGCGGCTCGGCGGAGAGCAGTCCGGTGGAGGTGACGTGCCGGCTGGAGCCGTCCGTCTTCCGCCCGAAGGAGAATGCCCAGTACGCCTACGGCGTGTGGCGCCCGAGCGGCTCGGACGCGAAGGCCTCCGTGCTGGGGCAGGTGAAGGGCGAGCTGGACACGAAGGGGCGCACGCTGCTGCGCTGCCCGGCCCAGCAGGACGCGGGCGGCTTCAAGGGCCCGGCGAAGCTGGTGGCGCAGGCCAGCGTCTTCGAGGCCGGCAGTGGCCGCTCCACCCTCGGCGAGGCCACCGTGCCCGTGCACCCGGAGGCGTACTACGTGGGCCTCCAGGCCAACGTGGACAAGGTGAAGGCGAACCAGCCCTTCACCGTCTCCGGCGTGGTGGTGGACTGGCAGGGCGCCGCGTACGGCAAGGCGCTCAAGCCCCTCGAGGTGGAGTACCTGCGGCTGGACGAGGAGTACGGCTACTTCTACGACGAGGAGTCCGGTGAGGAGCGCTACCAGCGCCACCTGCGCCCCGTGCGCGAGGGCCGCACCACCGTCAAGCCCGAGGGCGGCAAGTTCTCCTTCCAGGTGACGCCGTCCATGGACGCCGCGCGGCTACGTGGTGCGCGTGAAGTCCGGCGCGGCGCAGACGGACCTGCAGCTCGAGGGCCACGGCCGGTACTACTGGTGGGACGAGTCCTCCTCGCGCGTGGACCAGACGCCCCGGCCGGCGCGGCCCACCTCGCTCGCGGTGGAGCTGCCGCGCTCGGCGAAGGTGGGGGACTCCATCACCGTGAAGGTGAAGGCGCCCTACCGCGGCCGCATGCTCTTCACCGCCGAGACGGACGGCGTGCAGGCCGCCGAGTGGAAGGCCGTGGAGCCGGGCGAGGTGTCGTGGAGCTTCAAGCCCTCGGCCTTCGCGCCCAACGTCTACGTCAGCACCTTCCTGGTGAAGGACCCGCACCTCGAGTCCGCCGAGGCCTTCATGCCGGACCGCGCTTTCGGCGTGGCCAGCATGACGCTGGAGCCCGTGGACTACACGCAGGCCGTCACCCTCAACGTGCCCAAGGAGGTGCGCTCCAACGACACCCTCACGGTGGACGTGGAGCTGGGCGCCGTGGAGAAGGGCTACCTTCGCCACCGTGGCGGTGGTGGACGAGGGCATCCTCTCGCTCACCCGCTTCCAGAGCCCCGACCCCCTCCAGGCGCTCTTCACCAAGCGGGCCCTCGGCGTGCAGACGTACGAGACGCTCGGGTGGACGCTGTTGATTCCTCCCGCGGGTGCCAGCCGCTCCACGGGTGGTGACGAGGGCGGCGACGGCGCGGCGGGCCGTGTGCAGCCGGTGAAGCCGGTGGCCCTCTGGAGTGGCGTGCTGCCGGTGCCCTCCAACGGCAAGCTGCGCGTTCCCTTCAAGCTGCCCCAGTACCGCGGCGCGGTGCGGGTGATGGTGGTGACGAGCGGCCCCAAGCGCATCGGCCACGCCGCCGCGCAGGTGCTCGTGCGCGACCCGCTCGTGCTCCAGACCACGCTGCCTCGCTTCCTCAGCCAGGGGGACGAGATTCAAATCCCCGTCTTCGTCACCAACCTCTCCGGCAAGGCGCAGGACGTGAAGGTGTCCCTCACCGCGGAGAACCTCGCGGTGCCGGGCATGGCGATGCCCGCCTCCATGGCGTCGCCGCTGCAACTGCTCGGCAAGAGCGAGGGCAAGGTGAAGCTGGAGGACGGGAAGGCGGCCACGCTCGTCTTCCAAGCCAAGGCGGTGCAGGCCGTGGGCGCGGCTCGCCTCAAGGTGACGGCCGAGGGCGGTGGACACACCTCCTTCGAGCAGCTCGACGTGCCCTTCCTGCCCTCGGGCCCTCGCGAGCGGAAGGTGCAGCGGCTCGAGCTGGCCACCGGCACGGTGGACCTGTCGCAGTACCTCCAGGGCTGGCTGCCCACCAGCGAGCGCTCGACGTTCTGGGTGACGACGAACCCCTACGCCGAGTCCTTCCAGCACCTCTCGTACCTGGTGCAATACCCGCACGGCTGCATCGAGCAGACGACGTCCTCCACCCGCCCGCTGCTCTACGTCTCCGAGCTCATCGACAGCGTGGACCCGACGCTCACGGCCAACGCGAAGCTGGAGGACATGGTGATGTCGGGCGTGAACCGGGTGCTCTCCATGCAGACGCCCTCGGGCGGCTTCGGCTACTGGCCGGGCTCCGCCGAGCCGGTGGAGTGGGGCACGGCCTACGCCACGCACATGCTGCTGGACGCGCAGAAGCTCAAGTACGCGGTGCCGCAGGACCGCATCGACAACGCGCTGAGCTGGATGAACCAGCAGGTGGCTCGCCGTGAGAACCGCTCGGGCTCGGACTCCTACAACGACGGCGCCGAGGCCTACATGCACTACGTGCTGTCCATGGCCGGCAAGGGCCACAAGGCGCGGGCGCAGAAGCTCGTGGACCAGCTCGGGAGCCAGGAGTTCTACAGCGACAGCCAGCGCGCCGAGCAGGAGTACATGCTCAAGGCAGCGCTGTATCTGGCCGGGGACCGCCGCTACGAGAAGGACCTGCGCAACCCGGACGTCTCGGCCGTGTTGGACGAGCGGTGGAACAGCTGGTCCTTCTACTCGGACCGGCGCCGGCGCGGCTTCATGCTGAGCACGTTCCAGGACCTGTTCGGGAACGACGCGGCGGGCGAGCCGCTCGCACAGCGCGTGGCCGAGGCCCTCAAGCAGGAGCGCAGCGGCTACTACACCACCCAGGAGCTCGTCTGGGGCATCACCGGCCTGGGCAAGCGCGTGGCGGGAGCGGCCTCGAAGTTCTCTCCCCCGGTGCTGACGGCGGACGGCAAGGAGGTCGCCGTGCAGCAGGGAAGCAAGCAGCGCGCCTCGGATCGGACGTGGGCGCTGGTGCGCGCCAGCGAGCGCAAGGGCCTGAGCCTGAAGGTCCCGGAGAAGGGCGACGGCAAGCTGTACCTGGTGCTCGCGAGCGACGGCGTGCGCGTGGATGGGCAGTATCGCACGGGCGGCGAGGGGCTCACCCTCGAGCGGCGCTACCGCGACCTCGAGGGCAACGTGCTCGACGTGCAGGGCGGGTCGGTGAAGCTGGCGGACCTCGTCTACGTGGAGGTGGAGCTGAAGAACACCTCCGGCGAGCGCATCCAGAACATCGCGCTGGTGGACCGGCTGCCGGCGGGCTGGGAGATCGAGAACGCTCGGCTCGGGCGCGGAGGCCAGGTGGAGTGGGCCTCCGCCGATGACCAGTGGAGCGCGGACTACGTGAACATCCGGGACGACCGGGTGGAGGTGTTCGGCGGCCTCGACGCGGGCGAGTCGAAGAAGGTGGTCTACGCGGTGCGCGCGGTGACGTCGGGCAAGTTCACGCTGCCGCCGGTGGAGGCGGAGGCGATGTACGACCCGCGCATCTGGGCGCGCGAGGCGGGAGGCTCGGTCGAGGTCTCCGGCCCCTGGGCGGACTTCCTGCTGTAGTCCGCACTCCTTCCCCCCTCCTTCGGGAGGGGGGCTCACTCCTCCCGCTTGGCTCTCGGGCGTGAGCGGAATCTCCAGCGTGGCCGTGGCCCCCTGGTTGGGCCCCTCGCTCTCCAGCGTCAGATAGCCCCCCAGCATCTTCGCCGCCAAGGCGCTCGAGTGCAGGCCGAAGCCGTGGCCCTCCTTGCGCGTGGTGAAGCCGTGCGAGAAGAGCTTCCCGCGGACCTCCGGCGCGATGCCCATGCCACTGTCCGTCACCTGGATGCGCGCCCACCCCTTCTCGGCGGTGAGCCGCACGCGCAGGTGTCGCTGCCCCTCGGGCATCTCGTCCATGGCGTACTTGGCGTTGCCGATGAGGTTGATGAGGATCTGCATCACCTTGTGCTTGTCCAGCCGCACCATGGGGAGGGGGATGACCTCGCGTGTGACGGTGACGCCGTGCCGCTGGAGCGCGGCGTACTGGATGCGCAGGGTGTCGTCGATGAGCTGCGCGAGGTTGCACTCCTCGGTGAGGATCGAGCTCTTGGCGTAGGTCTGCTGCACCTGGACGATGGCCCGGATGTGCTCGAGGTGCCTGTTCATGGCGTCCAGGTTCTCCTGCAGGACCGTCTGCTCGTGGGTGAGCTCGGTCGCGAGCGCGGAGAGGTAGTCGGGCAGGCGGCTGCCCCGCGGATCCTTCGTGAGGAAGCCCGCCAGCTCCGCGCGGTTCTCCTCGAGCAGGGAGGCCACCTGCTCTCACCCGGACGACTCGCGACGCGCCCACCGCATGGCGCATCATCTCCAGGTTGACGACGGCGCTGGTGAGGACGTTGCCCACGTTGTGCAGCACGTTGGAGGCGATCTCGGACATGCCCGCCGCACGCGCCATCTCCACGAGCCGGGCCTGGGCTTCCTTCAGCTCGTGCGTGCGCTCGTCCACCCGCCGCTCCAGCTCATCGTTGGCGTGGCGCAGGTCGGTCCTGGCGCGCTGGACGTCGGCATAGAGCCGCGCGTGCTCGAGTGAGATGGCGGCCTGGGAGGCGATGTGCCCGAGCAGCGTGATGCGGGCCGGGTTGAAGGCATCGGTGGCGAGGCTGTTCTCCAGGTACAGCACTCCGACGAGCTCCTCCTGGCGCAGCAGCGGCAGGCAGAGCACCGACCTGGCCCCGCCGCGCTCGAAGTACCGGTCGGAGGCGTAGGCATGGGGGCGCGAGGCATCGCCGATGAGCACGTGCTCGTGCGAGCGCTTGACGTAGGCGAGGAGCGACCACGGCAGCTCGTGGGTGGAGCCCTCGTCCGGGAGGACCACGGTGCCGCCCTCCGCGTCGCCGGAGATGGCCACGAGTCGGAGCTTGTTGCCGTGCGGGCGCAGCAGGGCACCGCGCTGGGCGCCCGCGTTCTCGATGGCCACCTGCAACAGCGTGGACACCAGCTGCTCCTGAACGATCTCCCCGGAGATGGCCTGCTGGGCCTTCACCACGGTGAGCGCGTCGACCTGCGTCGAGCTCGTATCGAAGGAGCGGGTGCTCGCACCATTCGCCAGTCCCGAGTGGAAGGGCCACTGGTCGTCCAACTGCTGGACCTTGCCATGGGCTCCCCACGTCCGGTACGCCTCGCGGGCCTCGCGGGCGTAGGCCAGGGCGATGGTCGGCACCTGCCGCTTCTGCCAGAACCTCGCCGCGAGCTCGCTCGCGAGGCCGACGTTCTGGATGAAGCCGTTCTCGCGGGCCGATTGGAGCGCCTCCTCGTAGGCGTTGAGCGCCTCGTCCCTCCTGCCCTCGAGCCGGGCGAGCTCCGCCGAGACCATCCGCTCGGGCGCGCGGAAGTTCTCGGGGCAGTGGCCCGCCCACTCCTCGAGCTGTTGGTGGTGCCGCCGCAGGGCCTCGAGGTACTCCCGCCGCGCTTCCGGCGTCGCGTCCTCGCAGCAGGCGGCCAGGGACAGGGCGCTATAGAAGTGGAAGTCCAGCAGTTGGATGTGGCCCCACGAGGACCAGAGGAACTCCGCGGCCCTGGCCGACGCCTGACGTGCCTCCTCGTACGCGCCGCACATGAAGCGCGACTGCATCTTGAGGACCCAGTACCAGCACTCCACGGTGCTCAGGTGCTTCTTCGCCGACAGCTCGGCCTCGAAGGCCTCTTCCTCGAAGTCCTCACCGCTCAGCGAGCAGAAGGAGGGCGAGAGGCCTTGAAGCTGCTGCACGTAGCGCTGGGTGTGGTGGATGACCTGCTGCACGGCCTGGTAGCCGGCCTTGCGCGCGAAATCGAGGCGCGCGATCGACTCCTGGTAGACCTCATCGAGCTCGTGCCCCAGGGCGAGGCGATCCGTGACGATGTGGTTGCAGCAATAGCAGGCGCTCTGGAAGTCACCCGCCGGAACCGCGTACTGGAAGGACTCGCGGATGAGCGCCAGGGAGCGGGCCATGGGCCGCGTCCAGAAGTTGAGCAACTCCAGCGTGTAGAGGACCTTCGCCCGGGAGGCGGAGAAGTCGTGGCGCTCGATGAGGGCCAGGGCCAGCTCGCCGAAGGCATGACCTTCCCGGTACTTCTTGAGGGAGGAGCCCAGCACGATGCCGTACCACGCATAACCATGCGCGGCGGCCTCGCTGTTGCCGTGCCGGAGGGAGAGGAGGACCATCCGGCTGAGGTGGAGGACGAGCAGGTTGTTGTCGGTGAAGAGCGCGGGCGTGAACAGGGCGGCGAGGACGCTCATCGTCACCTTCATGTCCGGGTCCGTCATGAGGGGCAGCTCGAGGAGGCTCTCGATGGGGCGCTCCCCCAGGAGGGCCAACAACTCCGCGTTGGCGGACGCCACCTCCTCCTGGGAGGGGTGCGGTGACATGGGCATGCCCAGCGAGGCGAGGCACTCCAGGAGACAGGTGACGGCCGCCTGGATCTCTCCGGCGGCGAGGTGGATGTCGTTCAGCAGCCGGGAGACCGCCGCCAGGTCCGAGGGGTTGCGCGCCCGAGCACGGAGTGCCTCCACGAGGAGGCGCGCCTCGGCCGCGTTGCCGCTCATGAACTCGCTGGTCGCCCGCTGGAGGCTCAGCTTGAAGGTCCACTCGGGATCCAACTCCCAGGGGTCCCCCGGGAGGAGCTGGAGGGCCGCCGTGAAATAGGCGATGGCCGAGCGGTGCGCGGTCGAGGCCTGGGCCTTCCAGCCGGCCTCGGCGTTCAAGTGCGCGATGTGCTGGCGCTCCTCGGGGGAGTGGATCAGCTCCGCCCCGGCGTTGAACTGGTTCACCACGTCGAAGACCTTCTCCCGCACCTCCTCCGGGGGCAGGCTCGCCAGCAGCAGGCGGCCGATGCGCAGGTGGATGGCCTTGCGCTCCTCCTCGGTGCTGAGGGAGTGGGCCGCCTGTTGGATGCGGTCGTGGAGGAACCGGTACTGCTCCTGGCCTCCGCGCATCACCAGGCCTTCCTGGAGCGCGGGCTCGAGGCCCTGTTCCACCTCTTCCACCGTCTTGTCGGAGATGATGGCCAGCGTCTGGAGTGGGAAGGCATTCCCCGCGCACGCCGACAGGAGCAGCAGGTGCTGGGTCACCGGAGGGAGCTGGCGCAGCTTGCCCACCAGGAAGTCGACGACGTTGTCGGAGTACGCCTTGGCCCGGACGCCCACGGCATCCCACCGCCAGACGCCCTCGGGCGTGCGGGTCAGGAGTCCATCCTGGTTCAACGTCCGCATGAGCTGGAGGAAGAAGAACGGGTTGCCCCCGGTCTTCTCGTGGGCCAGCTCCGCGAGGGGCTCGACGATCTCCCGCCCCGCGCCCGGGAGCGCATCCGCGATGATCTGCTGGAGCTGCTCCAGCTTCAGTGGCTCGAGCCGGAGGTCGGCCACCCGCGAGCCGCCCTTCAGCAGCTCCTCCCGCGCCAGCATCAGCGGGTGGGACGGGCTGACCTCGTTGTCGCGGTAGGCGCCGATCATCAACACCGGATGCGTATCCGGGTGGGTGAGGAGGTGCTGGATGAGCCGGAGGCTGGCCAGGTCGGCCCACTGCAGGTCATCCAGGAAGATGACGAGCGGGTGCTCGGGGGTGGAGAGGACCCCGAGGAAGCGCTGGAACACCCGGTCGAAGCGGTTCTGCGCCTCGGTGGGCGGGAGCTCCGGGAGGGCCGGCTGCTTGCCCACGACGAGCTCGAGCTGCGGGACCAGATCCACGAGGAGCTGTCCGTTGTCCTCCGACGCCTCCCGCAGTTGCCCGCGCCACGTCTCGAGCTCCGCGTCGGTGCCGGCCAGGAGCTGCCGCACCAGTCCTCGGATGCCCTGGGCCAGGGTGGCATAGGGGATGTCCCGCTGGAACTGGTCGAACTTGCCGTACAGGAAGAGACCGCGCCGCTGCACGATCGGCCGGTACAGCTCATGGACCACCGCCGATTTCCCGACGCCGGAGTAGCCGCTGAGCAGGACGAGCTCCGGCGCCCACCCCGGGCGATTCGCTCGAAGGCCTGGAGCAGGGTTTCCACCTGCGTCTCGCGCCCGTAGAGCCGCTGGGGCATCTGGAAGTGGGTGGGGCTGTCGTGCTCTCCCAGGGGGAACGTCTCGCGCTCGCCACGGCTCAGCGCCTCCCGGCACCGCACGAGATCGGCCTTCAGTCCATCGGCGCCCTGGTAGCGCTCCTCGGCCACCTTGGCGAGCAGCTTCATCACGATGGCGGACAGGCTGGGGGGCACGGTCGGAATGCGCTCGTGCGGGGGCCTCGGGGCCTGGGCCATGTGGGCGTGGAACCATTCCAGCGCGTCGCGCCCGTGGAAGGGCAGGGTGCCCGTCAGCAGCTCGTAGAACGTCACCCCCAGGGAGTACAGGTCGGTGCGGTAGTCCACCGTCCGGTTCATGCGCCCGGTCTGCTCCGGGGACATGTAGGCCAGGGTTCCTTCGATCAGGTTCGCGGGCGCCGCCTCCACGTGCTCGACGCTCTGGTGCGTGGCGGTCCCGAAGTCGATGATGCGCGTCTCTCCCGAGGGCAGGAGGATGATGTTGGAGGGCTTGAGGTCCTTGTGGATGACGCCGTGGCGGTGGAGCTCCGCGAGGGTCGACGCCAGGGAGATGGCCAGCTCGAGGAAGTGGCTCACCTCGAACGGTAGTCCCACGGACTCGGACAGGGCCTTTCCCGCATCTCCTTCCAGCAGGAGCACCGGACGCCCGTTGCTCAGCTCGCAGCCGAGGACCCTGGTGACGCCGCGCACCTCTCGGAGCTGCTGCAGGATGGCGTGCTCGCGACGGTAGTGCTCGAGCTCTCGCGGACCGGGGTGCGCGGACAGGGGCATCTTGACAATCACAGGCAGGCGATCGGCATCGCGGACCGCGTGGTACAAGATGTTCGTGCCAGTCGACTTGAGCTTGTCGATGAGCGTGTAGCCTGGAATGCCGACCATGAAGACTGTCCCTCGGTGGAATCTGCGCTCCCTCGGGACGGCGAGGCGACCTCTCCTGGCTCTCTGCAGGGCTTCGGGTCGGGTCAGGTCACCAGGACGCTCGTGGGGTGCTGGGCTCGTCTATTGGCAGAGGAACGACAGTAGGAGCAAGATGGTATTCGGTTTCCGACTTAGTGCTTGCTTGGTGATTGACAGGGTGGACTCCATGGTGGGTGCCGCCCATGAGCGCTCCGGCCCCTGGGCGGACTTCCTGCTGGCCTCAAGCCACCCGCTCCCTCCCTTGGGGAGGGAGTGGGCACATGTGGAGGCCGAGGCCCTCGGGACCGAACGAGCGTCCTGGTAACATGGCGGTCCATGCGCCTGCCCGACTCGCTGTCCCCGGACGTGCTTGGTTCCCCCGAGGGTATCGCCAATCCCTATCCGGCCTACCGCCTCTTCCAGCAGTCCTCTCCGGTGCGTTACCTGCGCCTGCCCGCGGGTCCCATCTCGGGTCGCACCGAGCCCCTCTATGCCTGGGCACTGCTCCGCCATGCCGACGTGCTCGCCGCGATTCGAGATCCGGCCACGTACTCCTCGAAGTCCCCGTCGGTGCTCAAGACGCTTCCCAAGCTCTCGCTGCTGCACGACGACCCGCCCCACCACACCCACCTGCGGCGCCTGGTGAGCAAGGTTTTCAGTCCCCAGCGCATCGCCACGCTCGAGTCGTGGATCTCTGGGATCGTCCGCGAGCTGCTCGACAGTGCCGGGCGGGGCCCGGTGGAGCTCATGTCGGCCTACTCCATTCCCCTGCCGACGCGGGTCATCGCCGGGATGCTCGGGGTGGCCGACGAGGACTACCCGTCCTTCAGGCTCTGGTCCCAGGCCGTCATCGCCTACGCGGGGATGCCAGCGGAGGAGCGGGGCCGGCGGGTGGCGGAGATGGGGGCCTATCTGGATAGAGCCATCGCCGCGCGCCGCGCCCAGCCCACGGAGGATCTGATCTCGGCGCTCATCGCGGCCGAGGTCGAGGGCGCCTCGCTGGCGGATGCGGAGATCCGCAGCTTCGCCGCGGTGCTGCTCATCGCGGGCAATGAGACGACGACCAACCTCATTGGCAACATGATGGCGTTGCTCGCGGATCGCCCCGAGCTGTGGAAGCGGGCGCGCGAGGACCGCTCGCTGGTGGATCCCATCCTCGAGGAGGTGTTGCGCTACGAGAGCCCCGTGCAGCGCTTCCCCCGGGTGACGACCCGGCCGGTGCGGGTGGGAGAGGTGGAGATCCCCGCGGGCGAGCTGGTGGACATGTTCTACGGGGCGGCGAACAGGGACCCCGCCGTCTTCGAGGATCCGGACACGTTCTGGCCGGAGCGCCCGACGAATAGCCAGCACCTGGGCTTCGGGCTGGGCACCCACTTCTGCCTGGGCGCCCCGCTGGCCCGGCTGGAGGCGCGCGTCACCCTGAATGCCTTCCTGGACCGCTACCCCACGCTCGGCCGGGGAGAGGCGGCCGCGGTGCGGCAGCGGGCGGCCCAGGTGAGCCTGGGCTACACCTCGCTGCCCCTCGTGTTGGGCTGAGCGAGCCCTTCACGTCACCCCTCTGGTGGGGTTTTCGATTTCCATGCCGGCACTTCGTCTCTCCCGGAAGAGGGTTCTCCAGGGAGCCCTCTTCCTCCTGTGCCTCTGTCTCGCCGCCCTCGCGGCGGCCTGGCTGTTGCCTCTGCCCGAGCGCCTCTCCTCGCCGAACTCGGTGGTGGTGGAGTACCGGGACGGCACACCGGCGCACGTCTTCCTGGCGCCGGATGAGCGGTGGCGGGTGCCCACGGTGCTGGAGGAGGTGGACCCGGCCTACCTCCGGGCGTTGCTGGCGCTGGAGGACAAGCGCTTCCACTGGCACGTGGGAGTGGATCCGCTCGCCGTCGCCCGCGCGGCGGTGACGAACGTGCTGCGGGGCCGGCGGGTGTCCGGGGCGTCCACGCTGACCATGCAGCTCGTGCGGGTGCTGGAGCCCCGGCCGCGCACCCTGACGTCCAAGTTCATCGAGTCCCTGAGGGCAGCGCAGTTGGAGCTGCGCCTGTCCAAGCGGGAGATCCTCTCGGCCTATCTGCAGTTCGTGCCCTACGGGCGGAACGTGGAAGGGGTGGAGGCGGCGGCACTGGCGTACTTCGGGCACCGGGCGACGCACCTGAGCCCGGCGGAGATGGCGACGCTGCTGGCGGTGCCACAGAACCCGAACCGCCGCTTCCCCACGCCGGAGAACGCGGCGCGGCTGAAGACGGCACGGGACGAGGTGGCGCAGCGGCTCTTCGACGAGGAGGCCCTGCCGCTGGGTCCGAAGGAGGCTCGGGTGACGCCGGAGGCGGCGCTAGCGGAGGTGCGGGCCACGGCCGTGCCTTCGCGGCTCACGCCCTTTCCCCGCGAGGCGCCGCACGCGGCGGTATGGCTGCGGGCGCAGCGGCCCGGGCAGGCACGGCTGCGCACCACGCTGGACGCGGGCGCGCAGCGGCTGGTGGAGCGGGCGATGCTGGACGCCGCTCCCGAGCTGGCCGCCAAGGGCATCCACAACGGGACGGCGGTGGTGGTGGACCGCGAGCGCGCGGAAGTGATCGCGCTGGTGGGCAACTTCGACTTCTTCGACACGGCGCACGGCGGGCAGCTCCCGGGCTTCGCCACGACACGCTCGCCGGGCTCGGCGCTCAAGCCGCTCATCTACGCGCTGGCCATCGACCAGGGGCTGGCCGGGCCCGAGCAACTGGTGGCGGACATCCCGGTCGCGTATGGCACCTACGCGCCGCGCAACTTCGACGGGCGCTTCCAGGGGCTGGTGCGGCTGGAGGACGCGCTCTCGCAGTCGCTCAACCTGCCCTTCGTGAAGCTGCTGCAGCGGCTCGGGGTGGAGCGCTTCCTGGGGGCGCTGCGGCTGGCCGGAGTGACGAGCCTGCACCCGGACCCGGGCCACTACGGGCTGTCCGCGGCGGTGGGCGGCATCGAGCTCACGCCGCTGGAGGTGGCGGGCGTCTACGTGGCCCTCGCCGAGAACGGCCACGCGCGCCCGCTGAAGCTGCTGGAGGAGGGCCAGTCCGAGGCCGACGCACAGGCGCTCTTCTCCCCCGGGGCGGCATGGCTCACCCGGCGTGCGCTGTCCCTGAAGGATCGGCCGGACTTCCCGGCTCGCCGCAAGCTGACGGGCCTGCCACCGCGGGTGCACTGGAAGACGGGGACGAGCTTCGGCCACCGCGACGCGTGGGCGGCGGGCTCGGGGCCCCGGCACACCGCCGTGGTGTGGGTGGGCAACTTCGACAACTCCCCCAGCGTGCACCTGGTGGGCGCGGACGCGTCGGGGCCGATCCTCTTCGACATCCTGGAGGCACTGGGTCCTCGGGGACGGCTCGAGGACGCGGACGCGGTGGTGCCCTCGGAGCTCACCCAGGTGGAGGTCTGCGCCTGGTCGGGTCACCTGCCCACCGAGGCGTGTACCCAGCGGCGCAGGGTGTACGCGAAGCGTAGCCACGTGCCGACCGTGCCCTGTCCCTATCACCTGCGGGTGGAGGTGGACGTGAAGACGGGGTTGGCGGTGAGCCCCACGTGCCGGGCTGGGAGGCAGACGGAGTCGCGCGTGTACCTCACCTGGCCGGCGAGCATCCGGCGCTGGCTGACCGAGCAGCACCGCCTGCTGCCCCAGCCCCCCGCTCATGCACCTGGCTGCGAGCCTGCGGGGCGCACGGCGGCGCCGGAGATCATCTCGCCCGGAGAGGGACAGGTGGCGCTGCTCATCCCGGGCGTGGCGGCGGACGCAGCAGGAGGTGCCGCTGGAGGCCGAGGCCGCCGGAGACGGGGAGCTGACGTGGTTCGTGGACGGCGATCTTCCTGGGCAAGGCGCACGCGGACGAGCGGGTGTGGTGGGCTCCCTCGCCGGGCACCCACGAGATTCTCGTCTCGGATGACCGGGGACTCAGCGCGCGTCGGACGTTGGTGGTGCGCGAGCGGCGCTGACGCGGCGAGCCCAGGCGCTCGCTCTCCGGGCTGCGGAGCTGAGCCGCGCTCGTCGTGTCCGGCATCACACGCCGCGACAGCGCTCTCCATCCGCACCGAGGGAGCCGAGGCTGCCTCGGTATCGGCGGCGTCCTCTCCATGGACCGCCGCACTCACGGGAGAGCGCAATGAGCAAGACAGGCAAGAAGAAGACCTTCATCGACTATGAGCTGCCCACGAAGGATCTGGAGAACGTCCGCGGTGGCCGCTCGCAGGTCACGACGCTGGCGGTGGGCGAGGAGGGCGACGGCCCGATCACCACGATGGCGGTGGGGGAGGAGACGAGCAGCTACTGACCCTTCGGGGTTCCACCTCCCCAGTGGAGGCTCGCGCCAGCGGCGGGTTCCCCCAGACCCGTATTCGCTGGCGCGAGGCTTTCAGCGCACCCGCCAGCTCCCATCGTCCTCGGTGCGCTCGTAGTGCATCCCGACCGGCAGCGGCCCGTAGAAGAGGATGTCCTTCATCCCCACCACGGACTGGCCATCGAAGACGCCGAGCTCCCCATCGGGCGTGAAGGTGAGACCCAGCTCGGCGGCGGTGAAGCGCACGCGCTCGCCCTGGGCCAGCGTGACCTTTGGTAGGACGACGCCCACGGGCGGGCCACTCTCGGGCCGCAGCAGGCTGGGGATGCTCCGCCGCAGGTGCGTGGTGAGCACCATCCCGCCGAGGGACACGGTCTCCTGGCCCCGGTTGCGCAGCTCCACCCAGCCCTCGCGGGCGTCCACGGCCTCCAGCACCAGTCCGGGCCTCTGCTCGCGGTAGCGCTTCAGCTCCTTCTGGACCAGGTCGCGCCGCTTGCTGACGAACTGCTTCATGAAGGCGCGGCCCGCCTGGAACTTCGCGAAGTCCATGTACGGATCATTGGCCATGGACGAGGCGATGAGCGCGTGCAGCTTGTCGATGTGGGCCCCCATCACTTCCGGGGTGAAGAGCTCGTCCAGGGCCTTCTCGAGGCGGGCCACCAGGCGGGCGCGCAGCTCCGGGTTCATCACCACGCGGGTGCCCAGGTTGGAGAAGACGGGCAGGTAGCCCGGGTGGATGACCATGCGCTCCGCGTACCGTTTGGCCACCACCGCGTCGGTGAGGGTGAAGGAGAAGAGCGGGTGGCGGTAGGTGGGCTGCAGCTCCGGGGAGAGGGGATTCAGGTACCACCAGCGCGCGTCCACGTTGTTGAGGTCCCACGCCACGTACACCCAGCGGCCCGTCACCCGGTCGTGGATGAAGTAGCTCTCCGAGTCCTCGATGAAGTTGTTGGCCATGAGCGCGTCCATGACCATGGAGCGCAGGTAGCCTTCCAACTCCATGTGTCGTTCGAGCGCGCCGGGCAACTCCGGCTCGGGGGTGCGGTTGATGACGTACAGCACCTCGTCGAGAGCGGCATCGTCGGGCTTCTGCTCGTTCGTCTTCTGGCTCCAGTTCCCCTGGTAGGGCACCTTCCACGAGCGCAGCTTGAGCTCGGTGTCCTTCCAGCCGGCGCGGTAGATGGTGGCGTCCCGGTCCGGGAACTCATGGGCCTTCAGGAAGGACTTGTCGACCTGCTCGATGTCCAGGAAGACGCCCTCATCGCGACCATTGAGGCGCAGCCGGACGTACTTCGCGTGCGGGGCCGGCACGCGCAGCGCGGCCAACACGTCATAGGCGAGTTTCTCCGCCAGCATCGTGGCGTCCGCGTATTCGGCGACGAGGTTGAGCGACTTTCGTCCCTCGAAGCGGGCATTGCCCTCGAACTTCACGTTCCAGCTCTTCTTCGGGAAGTCGCGGGCGGAGGCCCCTCGCAGGCGCACCTTCACCGGATAGCTCACGCCATTGCAGCGGAAGACAGCGTCCTGCTCCGGCGTGTTCTTGTCGGCGAGGAACCGCGCCAGCACCCCCGGGGGCAGCACCAGCTCGTAATCCTGCAGGGACTGCTGCACCGGCGGCAGGACGAAGGGGCGTTGCGCCTCGGGCTCCGGTGGTGGTCGTGGAGGAGGTGGTGGCGGCGCGGGCGGTTGCGGCGCGGGCGGCTGCGGCGCGGGCGGCGGGGGAGGGGGTTGGGGCTCCTCCTGGACGGGGGTCTGTCCCTCACCCCCCGGGGCGGGTGCAGGGTGCTCGGGTTCACAGGCGAGCAGGACGGCAACGGACAGGGAGCACAGCAGACGTGCGAAGCTCATCGCCTCCTGCTGGAGCAAGGAGGATGCCTGGTCCTCCGGGGCAGCTCTGTCCGCTGGTCGATGCTGGGGGCCCCGTGGATGGGAAACTCACGCTTCCGGAAGGGTCCGCCGTTGTCCGTCGTGGGCTCCTGTGTGCCCGCTCAGAGGCAGCCGGGGGTGGAGCGAGGGCGCTGGTAGGCGAAGCGCTCGAGCAACCCGCGCCGCCGCCACCTCTCCCAGCGGATCTCCACCGCGTGCATCAGGTCGCGCTCGAAGGTGACGGCGAGCGCGCGGGCGAACTGGGCATCCTCGACGACGAGGGAGCCCTCCAGGAGCATTGCGCTCGAGTTCACCTCCAGGTTCGTGGAGCCCACGGCCGCCAGCCTGTCGTCCACGAGAATGGTGCGGGCGTGCAGGGGCGCGAGCTGGTACTCCCAGATGCGGACGCCGTTCTCCAGCAGCCGGTCATAGGTGGCGCGCTGCGCGGCGATCACCTCGTGGGGGCCTCCGTGGCGCGGGCCGGGCAAGAGGATGCGCACGTCCACGCCCTCGCGGGCCTTGCGGATGAGCATGTCCATGGTGGCGGTGGTGGGCACGAAGCAGGCGTTGGTGAGCCACAGCCTGCGCCGGGCCGAGGCGATGAGCACCTGCACCATGCGCTCGGAGTCGCTGAGCGCGGGCGAGCCGGTGCTTGCGATGAAGCCGGCGCGGGCCTCGCCCTGGGGCTCGGGCTGAGGGAAGGCCGAGTCCGGGAGCAGTCCGCCGCCCGCCTCCTGCCAGCTCTCTGCGAAGGCCCGCTGCAACTGGCGCACGGCCGGGCCCACCACGCGGACGTAGGTGTCCCGCCAGGCCTCCGCCGGACCCTGCTCGCGGCGCCAGGCTGGCCCCACGCCGGAGCCACCGGTGAGGCCACTGCGGCCATCGCGGATGACGAGCTGGCGGTGGTTGCGCGCCTCCAGCCGCTCGTCGGCGAACACCACCGTGGCGCCGATGAACGGGCGGAAGGTGCGCACCTCGCACCCGGCCTGGACGAGTCTCGGCTCCACGTTCTCCGTGAAGCCCGGGCTGTTGAGCGCGTCCACCAGGACCCGGCAGATCACCCCCGGTGGGCGCCTCTCGAGCGCGTGGATGAGACGCTCCGAGACCTCGCCGGGCCACCAGCTCGAGGTGAGCAGGTGGAGCGACTCGCGAGTCTGGCGGATCTCCGCTTCGAGGGACTCGAGGATGCGCTCGTCCTGCACCAGTTCCACCACATGGCCCGGGCGAAGCCCCACGCCCACCGACTGATAGAGGGCGAACGACAGCTCCGGCCCCGAGTCGGGCAGATCCTGATGGATGCGGAGCTGTTGGGGATGGTTGCGGTGGACGCAGGCCGTGCTGGCGAGCAGGCATGCAAGCAGCAGGCGAGGGAAGCGATTCACGCCGCGCAAGCTAGGCATCCGCCCGCTGCCCGCGCAGTGCACCGAGGCGAGTGGGTGCAGGCAGGCAGGCGGCCGTGCCCGGCTGGCTGATGTGCCCGGGTCCCGCCCCCATCCCTACCTTTGGAGAGATGGCCTGCCAGTATGGAGGGAGGCGCGATGGAGTCGTGGAACCGGATGTCGAGCGACGCGGTACGTACGCACACGGCGGACGGGCTGAACCGGCGGATTGATGCCCGGGTGGAGGCGTGCGTCCGACACATGGCGGAGCAGCATGATCGCGCGGCCATCACCCACTACCTGGACAAGCTGGAGCACGAGTGGGACCTGAACCGGATGGTGACGGTGGCGGCGTCCGCGCTCTCGGTGCTCGGGCTGGTGCTGGGGGCGAGGGACGGGAAGGCCTGGCGGGTGGTGAGCGGGGTGGCGGCGGGGCTGCTGCTGCAGCATGGCCTGCTCGGCTTTGGCCCGCTGGCGGAGTTGGTGCGGTTGATGGGCGTGAGGACCCGGCGGGAGATCGACCTGGAGAAGTTCGCCCTCAAGGCGCTGCGAGGCGACTTCGAGCGAATCCCTCACGAGGGAGGCCCGCTGGCGAGGGCCAACGCCGCGCTGGTGGCCGCCCAGTCCTGAGCCATCTCTTCCAGCCGGGGTGGGGGCAACCGCTCGCCCCACCCCGGACTCACGAACTCAGTTCCCGCCGACCCGCATTCCCATGCCGCCGAGGCTCACGGGAGGAGAGGGGGGCGCCTTGGCGCCCGGCGTGGACTTGCCGTGCCCCTTGAACAGGTAGCCTTCGAGTCCGGCGAGACCGATGGAGAACTGGGTTACCCACTCGTTGGAGGGGCGGCCGGCGGGAGCACCGATGTCGAACGGGTAGGCGAAGTGCAGGCGCAGGAGCAGGGGCCCGAGGCCGACGTTGACGCCCACGGCGGCATCGAGGACGCGGTGGTCCCACAGGTCGCGGCCCGAGTTGCCCACACCGCCGAAGTCGAAGCCCGCCACGCCCATGAGGGTGTTGAGGAAGGCGATGCGGATGAGCGCGTCGAGCGGCACGCGCAGCTCCAGCGTGGAGTACCCGTAGTGCTGGCCGAGCAGCCACTCCTCGTCGCCGAACTGCGCGCCGCGGATGGTGTCGAAGCTGGACAGGTAGAAGGAGCGGGCGAAGCGTCCACCGAAGGTGAGGCCCGCGCCGCCGCGCAGCATCAGGTGGGTGCTGCCCAGGAAGAGCGGGAAGTAGCGCTCGGCGTCCACGCGCACGTTGCCGAAGATCTGGTCGTGGAAGGGCTGCACGCCGGTGGTGAGCTCCGTCAGCACCGAGCTGCCGGACAGCGGGACTCCCGTATAGTGGTAGCGCAGGGTGTTGTAGCCCCACGCCACGGAACCCTCCGTCTGGAATCGTAGGCCCTGGTTGGCCTCTCGCCACGGGGTGTACAGGTCGCCGATCTTGTTGATCTCCTCCAGGTTGAGCACGAAGGCGGTGTACGGATCGAGGAAGTACGACACGCCGCCGATGCTCAGGTTGGCCTCCAGGAAGGTGAAGGTGCTGAGCGGGTAGCGGGTGATACCGGTGGCGCCGAAGAACCGCTCGCCGGAGGTGAGCGCGTAGTAGGGCAGATTGCTGCCGTTGTGGCGCAGCGACTCGTCCACGCGGAAGCGCAGGGACTGGAAGAGGCCGCCGCCCCACGTCAGGCGGTTCTTCTGGTTGAGGTAGATCAGGAAGCCATCGGTCAGCTCCAGCGAGCCGTAGACGGCCACCTGGAAGAGCGCGGCGTGGTTGCGCAGCCGATCCGTGGCGGAGGCGAAGAGCTGGCCGTAGAAGCCGCCGCCGCCCGCGCCGGCGAAGCCCATGATCGGCCCCAGGTCGATGTTCTCCTGGGTGAAGGGCTTGTAGGGCTCGGCGCCCACCAGCGAGCGCTGGGGCAGGGGGTTGGGCGGCGCGGCCGCGACCTTCATCGTGTCGGCCACCTCGAAGGACATGAGCTGGTTGGAGCGCAGCAGGGCCGGCTTTCGCTCACCGGACAGGTGGTAGAGCGTCCACAGGTTGCCCTCGGGCGCGGGGCTCGGCTCGAAGAGGCCGGTGGTCACGTCCGTGCGCCGCACGAGGCCGCCGCCGCCGGTGTACTCGTACAGGTCCGAGCGGCTCTTGTCGTAGGCCACGAAGAAGAGGCGGCCGTCCGGCATCACCATGGGATCTTGATGATCCCTCGCCTCGGTGGTGAGGCGCTCCACCTGGCTGGGGTTCTCCGGCTTCAGCCGGAAGAGGTTGTAGTAGCCGTGCGAGGTGGCATCCGAGCTGTAGACGAGGCCGGCCTGGCCCCAGGTGAGCTGGCGCTCGGCGTACACGTCATGGGTGAGCTGCTGGGGCTCCACCTCCATGCCCTGGTCCAGCGGAATCACGTACACGTCGCGCGTGCCCGTCTCGCTCAGGCCGATGAAGGCGAGCTGCTTGCCATCCGGCGAGAAGACCGGCGAGTACGCGGCGATGAGTCCGTGGTCGGCCAGCTTGTAGGCCACGCGCTCGCCCATCTTGAAGCGCACCTTGACCGATGGCCCCTTCTGCAATCCGGTGGCGGTGGCCATGTAGGGGCTGCGGCCCCCGGGCACCAGTGTTCCACCGAAGGTGGTGATGGGCTCGGCGGTGTGCTTGTAGGACTGGATATAGATGATGTCGCGCGACAGGGACTCGGCGATGAAGGCCAGCCGGTCCCCGGTGAGGGCGAAGTTGCGTCCGAAGATGGGGTGCAGCGACTCGTAGCCGGGCACGCCGTCCCCCTGCACCTTCACGTGATCCAGCGGAGCGCGCGGGTCCAGCATGATGAGCTGGCTCTCCCCCGTCTCCGGGATGATGCTCCGGTACAGCAGCACCCGCCCATCCGGGGAGCTGTTGAGCGCGGTGACGATGCCCTTGCGCTCGCGCAGCAGCTCCAGCGAGGGAGTGGCCTGCTCGGCCTTGAGGTAGGTGCGGTAGGCGCGCTGCTTCAGCCACGCCTCGAACTTGGCGGCGACCTTCGGCGGCTCGTCCCCGGTGAGCAGCTCCACCAGCCCCTCGAATTGCAGGTTGGGCGTGGTGCCCGTGCCGGAGATGAGCTTGGGCGAGTTCTCGAGGATCTTCTGGATGATGCCGCCCCCGTACGTCTCCTCCAGGAACTGGCAGCGCGCCTGGCCCACCTTGTAGATCCACAGGAAGCCGTAGGGCCCGGGGGACCAGAAGTCGAGGAAGGCGTACCCGCGCATCAGGTCCGGGTTGATGAGGAGGTCGCGCACCATCATCTCGCCCTCGGGGTCCAACCCTCCCTTGGCGTAGAACTCGGCGAGACCCTCGATGAACCAGAGCGGAATCCCGTTGAGCGGATCCCCCGCCACCTTGGCGCTGCTCGGCGAGGAACCGGACCTTCTGGATGGTGAACTGGTGCGCCATCTCGTGGGTGCTGATCTCCCCGAAGAGGCGGTGGTCACCCAGGTAGGGCAGGGTCAGCTCCAGGTCACCCTGGGTGCTGGTGACGCCGAGGGTGCCCTCCGAGATCGGGAAGACGTTGGTCTGCAGGAACTCCTGGTAGCTGCTGTAGAGGATGTAGGGGAAGGTCTGCGTGGGGACGAACTTGAAGCGGTCGACGAGGTAGCGGTAGGCGTCCTCGAGCTGGGGCGCGGCGTACTGGGCCACGTTCCGCTCGCTCTCGTAGAAGAAGAAGCGCACGCCGCCGCTCTTGACGCCGAGCGACGTGGCATAGGCGGGGCCGGCATCCGGGGTGCCGCCATCCGTGGACAGGGCGATGGGGACGTAGAGGTCGCTCCCGGAGGCCGGGGACTCGGAGACGGCCGTGCCGCCGTCCGGCTTGTCCACCACGGGGGTGGGGCTCCCCGGCTCGATGGCCTCGATGGAGCTGCCGCCGGTGCCCCGCTGCTGCTTGTCCGATTCCCCCTGGACCACGGCGGAGGACGGGGGAATCGTCTTCGTGTCCTGGGTGGTCACTCCCGGCGAGCGCATCTGCGACTGGGCGGGCGTAGCGGGGGTGGGGCCACCCGGAGCACCGGGCGGTTGGGTATGGGCCCGGTGAGCGGGCGGCGCGGCGACGCCCTCGGCCTGGGGGCCGACGAGGATGTCCAGGTGCCGCCACTCGAATTCGTAGGTGCGTACCGGTGACCGGTAGGCCCGACGCGGGACGACATAGGTCTGCGCCAGGGCTGCCTCCGGGAGGAGGGCGGCGAGCAAGGCGGCAATCAGAAGACGGTGATTCACAGGGACGACCTCCCGGATGGGGAGACGAGGGACTGACCGAACCTAGGCAGGCTCTTTGATATAGGCGAGTGGACGGCCGAGCGCCGCAACCTGATTGCTCAGCGGTACACGTCCCCACGCCTCTGGGTGTTGGGTGAACCAATGCTTTCGTCTTGCGCCAGCCCCCGGTATGGATGGCGCATGAATCGTTTTCTCCTCGCCACCGCGGGGGCCCTGCTCCTGGCCACCGGCTGTACGAACACGGAGGAGCCCGAGAAGAAGGAGTGCCAGCTCGAGGCCTTCGATCTGTCCGCCTGTGACCGGTCGGGGCTGGCCGCCGTGACGGCGGAGGGAGTCTGGCACCTGAACGTCACCCTGGAGGACTCCTCCGAAACGCCGGGCGCGATGAACCTCGCGGCCGAGAACGGGGTGATCTTCGGCTCGCCGCTCACCGAGCGCCAGGCGGGGGGGGACACGTTCTTCCTGGCCAGTGACTTCCAGGAGGCGGGCTTCGCGCCCATGCGCTTCGCGCTCGCGGGATGCCAGGCGACCGCGCCGGACCGGGTGAAGGGCGAGTTCCGCCGGTGCTCGGGGGGCGAGGCCGACCTCAAGGGCTCCTTCGAGGCGGTGCGCGTCACGCGGCAGGCCGGTGAGGCGGAGGCGTCCAAGGTGGAGCTCGTGTCCGAGCTGGCCCTGCCGAATGGGGCGGTGGCGACGGACCTCTTCGTGGCGAACGGGTACGCCTACGTGACGGCGCTGGCCAATGGCCTCTTCGTCTTCGACGTGAGGGACCCGGCGAACCCCCAGAAGGTGGGCGAGGTCGCCCTGAGGAACGACGTCTGGCGCCAGGTCTGGGTGAAGGACCAGACGCTCTTCATCGCGAGCGAGGCGGAGGGCATCCTCGTGTATGACGTGAGCACTCCGTCGCTCCCCAAGCGGCTCAAGACGCTGCCGGGCTCGGGCGTCGCCATCTCGGTCTGGGGGCTATACGTGGACCAGGACCGGCTCTACGCCGTCTCTCCGGTGCCTCGTGCCGAGGTCCTCATCTACGACGTGAAGACGCCAGCGTCGCCCACGCTGCTGTCTCGCTACATCGTGGAGGACAGCCTGCCCGATTCGGGGGAGAACCCGGTGGAAGCGGCGGCCCTTGGGGATCGGCTCTACATCGGCCACTGGCGGTACGGGCTGGCGGTGGCGGACGTGAAGGATCCGAGCAAGCCGGTGGCGGAGGGGCGCTTCGCCTATGACAAGGCCACCAGCCGGTCGGTGGCGGTGGGGGTCGTGGGAGATCGCACCGTCGTCTTCGAGTCCAGCGAGGGGTGGGGCTCGAGCGTGCGCGCGCTGGACGTGACGGATCCCAAGAACATCAAGGAGTTGGGCCACTTCACGCTGCGGCCGGAATCCACCGTGAGCGGACTGACGCTGGTGGGGACGAAGTTGTACGTGGCGCACAACCAGGACGGACTGAGAGTGCTGGATGTGTCCGACCCGAACACGCTCCGACAGGCGGGCTGGTACAATAGCTGGCGGGAGACGGACCCGGGCCGGGGACGCTTCTTCCTGGATGGGCTCGGCGATGCGAAGGTGCCGGGTGATGGTTTCATCTACGCGACGGACACATCGCGCGGGCTGCTCATCTTTCGTGAGCTTCCGTGACCAGGGTTGAGTGGAAGCATGACTCAGAGCGTTTCGAAGCCATGTGTGAGGTGCGAGTCCCTCCCGGAGAAGCTGGAGATGGAGGGCCTGGGCCGACTCTTCCTCTGGCTGCCGCTGGGCCACAGCTTTGGCAAGCTGGTGCGCGTGCTGGGCGACTCCGGGCGTCAGTTCCAGGTGACGCCGGAGGCGCAGTGCGTGGCGGTGCGGCTGGAGGGTGCGCATCTGGGCAACTTCGTGGCGGACGTGGTGGGCTCGCTGACGGGCGAGGAGGCCCGGGCGACGCGCGCGCTCTTCCTCCAGGGTGACGGGGAGCCCGGCCTGATGGACTTCCCGCGGGTGGGCTCGCTGACGCAGTTCCTCACCATGTCGCGGGCGGGGTGGTTGGTGGACATGCTGGCCGAGAAGCGGGTCACCAGCCACTACCAGCCCATCGTCAACGCGAAGGACACGCGCCAGGTGTACGCCTACGAGGCACTGCTGCGCGGCCTCGAGCGGGATGGGTCGCTGGTGTTCCCGGGGAAGATGCTGACGCTGGCGCGCGACGCGGACATGCTCTTCCAGCTGGACCTGGCGGCGCGGCTGTCGGCGGTGCGCGAGGCGGCGCGGCTGGGGCTGAATGTCCCCATCTTCATCAACTTCACGCCCACGGCCATCTACGATCCGGCGTTCTGCCTGCGCTCGACGGTGGCGGCCATCTCGGAGCTGGGCATCCCGCCGGGCCACGTGGTGTTCGAGATCATCGAGTCGGACCACACGCCGGACGCCAACCACCTCAAGTCGCTGATCGCCTACTACCGGCAGGCGGGCTTCCGGGTGGCGCTGGACGACCTGGGAGCGGGGTTCTCGTCGCTGAACCTCATCCACCAGCTCCGGCCGGACATCATGAAGCTGGACATGGAGCTCATCCGGGGCATCCACCAGGATCCATACAAGGCGTCCATCACGGAGAAGCTGCTGGAGCTGGCGCAGAAGCTGGGCATCCTCACGGTGGCCGAAGGCATCGAGACGCCGGAGGAGCTGGGCTGGGTGCGCTCGCACGGGGTGGACTTCGTGCAGGGCTACCTGATCGCGAGGCCGGCGAGCCCGCCGACCAGCGCCACGCCGCACTTCACCTTCACTGATTGACGATCGTGGTGCCGGGGCGGTTGAGGGTGAGCCGCCAGGCCTCGTGCAATTCGGCTCCAGCGGCCTGGATCTCCCGTCGCGCCGGGTAGATGTCGCGCTGGGCCACGGCGACGTTGACGGTGGAGAGCCGCTGCTGTGCGCTCTGCATGAGGCGCACGGTCTGTCCACGGCCGGTGTCGGAGGCGGTGGAGAGGGCGTTGGAGATCTCCTGCTGCGCGGAGGCGATGGGCGAGCCGACGGCGAACTCCCCGCTCTCGAGGAGCTGGTCCGCGGTGATGAGCCAGTCGTAGGCGCGTTGCAGGCTCACCAGGCGCTGCCGCCGGAGCTGCTCCAGCTCGCCCGCGCGCTCCTGCTGGAGGGCCTGTTGCTGCTGCAGGGCCTGGATGCGGCTCTGGTCCTCCTGCTGTTGAGCCTCCGTCTCGGTCCGCAGGGTCTCGACCTGGAGTTGGAGCTCCCTCAGCTCCAGCTCCTGGGCGGCGCGTCGCTCCTCCTCGGTGGGCGCGGTCGTGGGGGTCTGTCCGAGCAACAGGGTCAGGGAGATGGAGAGCCAGCCATTCATCTCCCGCAAACGTGTCCACCGGGGGACGTTCCGGCACACACGGGAAGGATGGGGCCCTGGAACCCGTCTCCTGGGCGAGCGAGCAGGCCCGCGAGTCTGGATGCGGGGCCTGGTTTCCGGAGTGCTACCGAATCCCGCGGGAGCCGCGATAGAAGTTCCCCCATGAGCACCCCGGTGGTCCATCCCTCCTCATCGGAGCAGCAGCTCCCCACGCGCTCGGCCAGGCTCTGGCGCTGGGTGTTTTGCATCCCGCTCATCGCCGTGCTCGCCGCCTATGCGAACGCGCTGGATGGCGGCTTCGCCTGGGACGACCACTCGCTCATCGAGGAGCAGGAGATCGTTCGCGAGCTGGCGCCGCTGAGCACGTACTTCGAGCGGATGTTCTGGAGCGACTCGCTGAAGCTGAAGGTGTCACGCAACTTCTATCGCCCGCTCGTGACGTGGAGCTATGCGCTCGAGTGGCAGGCGTGGAACGGCCAGCCGGGTGGCTTCCATCTGACCAACCTGCTGCTGCACCTCGGCGTCACGCTGCTCGTCTTCGCGGCGTGCCGGAGGGCGGGAGGCTCGCCACTCGCGGCCGCGGTCGCCGCCGCGCTCTTCGGGACGTTCCCCCGGCTCACCGAGAACGTGAGCTGGATCTCCGGGAGGACGGATCTCCTTTCCGCACTCTTCGCCCTTGGCGCGTGGCTGTTCTACAGCACGGCACCCCGGGCACACGCGCGGCGTGGGCTCGCGGCCCTCGCGCTCCTGCTCGGACTGTTTTGCAAGGAGGTTGCCGCGGCGGTTCTCGTGGGCATCGTGGCGCTGGAGGTGGCCGAGGCGCGACGCGACAGGCGCCCGCTGCTTGGGGTGGCGGTGCACATCCTGCCGTTCGTGGTGGCCGTGGCCGTCTATGGCGCGTTCCGGGCGCATGCGCACTTCGCGGATGCGGCGTTCGAGGGCGAGCCTGGCATCCGCTTGCCGCTGGTGCACCGGCTCGGCGCGGGTCTGGTCGCGATCGCGCATTATGCCCGCATGTTGGTGGATCCGCTCAGGCCCGAGCTTCAGATCGGGGACCTGTTTCATCTGGGGGTCGGCATGGGGCTCCTGGGAGGTGTCCTGCTCGTCGGCGTGGCCCTGGCGGCATGGCGCTGGCGCGCGCACCTGACTCCCGTGCAGGTGGGGGCGCTCGTGGCGGGCATGACGGCGTTGGTCATGGTCCTCCACCTCGTCCCGCTGGACATCAAGGTGGTCGCGGCGGATCGCTTCCTCTATGTGCCGCTCGCGATGGGAGCCATCGCGTTCGTGCGTCCGGTGGAGCACGGGGTCGGGCGTGCTCCCCGTGCGGCGCTCTGCGGCTTCGCGGTGCTGTTGGTGGCCTTCGTGGGCGCAACCCACCTGCGCAACCGTGTCTGGGTCGACGAGTACCTGTTGTGGAAGTCGGCGGTCGAGGAGCGCAGCCCCGGCAACACGCAGGTGCTGCAGGGCCTGGCGGGGTACCTCATGGACGAGGGCCGCTACGCGCAGGCGCTGCGCTACATCGAGCAGGGCGTGCGCGAGGAGGCCGCGTTTCCCGAGACCCGCTCCTACAACAACCTGGCCGTGACGCTCAGCAAGCTCGGGCGTCACGCGGAGTCCATCGCCATCCTCGAGGACATGGTGGCCAGGATGCCGAAGTGGCACCGCGCTCGCCTCAACCTGGCCATGGTCTACGCACGCGCCCATCGCTGGGACGAGGCCGAGCGGCAGCTCGACTCCGTGGAGGTGCTCGACAAGCAGACGGTGCAGAAGATGCGGGAGTTCATCCTCCGCGCCCGGCAGACGCTCGCCGCGCTTCCTCCCGAGCGCGAAGGAGAGCCCGCGGAGATCACCGCCCAGCGGGCGGTCGTGGCGGATGAGCTCGGTGCGCCCGCGGAGGCCAGCCGCTATTGGGCCGCAGTGGTGCGGGCGCCCGATGCGACCCCCGAGCAGCGCAAGCGCGGTGCGGGGTTCCTCGTCTTCTACGGCGATGTCGAGCTGGCGCGTCAGGCGCTGGGGGGGCTGCGCGCCCAGGGGTTCGAGCTCACCGAACTCTCGTCCTTCGAGGAGCATCTCCAGCACCGCGCCAGCCTCGAGTAGGCCTGCCGACCCCCTGAGTCGCTCCGAGCACCTCCCGAGCCGCGCGGAGCCCGGTGGCCAGCGCTCCATGCACCGTGCCCTCCTCTCCGTCGAGGTGGGTGGCCTCACCGGCGAAGAACAGGGTGCCCAGCACCGGTTGTGCCAGGACCTCCATGGCATCCACCGCTCCCCACGGAATGACGCAGTACCCGCCGCGGGTGAACGGCTCGCGTTGCCAGTCCTGGACGCGCCAGCTCTCGAGCTGCTCCTGGAGTTCTCGCCGGGAGCGCCTGAAGAGCCGCGCGAGCACCTCCATCGACTGTCGCAGCACCTCCTCCTCGCGAAGCCGGGAGAGGGCCTCGGCCTCGGGACCGCCGGCCCAGCCCACGAGGTAGCGCGAATGCAGGGGCGAGAGCGTCCACCAGGTGGGGATGGGCAGCTCGGGGGCATGGAAGAAGCCGTAGCGCCGGGTCTCCTCGCGCTCCTCCCAGAAGGGAGTGCGGAAGCGCAGGAAGACCTTCACCAGGGGCCCCATCTCGAGCCGGGCCAGGGCGCGCTCCTTCTCCGGGATGCGAGGGATGAACCTCACCGCTCCTGGCTCGGGAGGCGCGGCCTTGAGCACGCCCACGGGCAGTGTCACCACGGCGCGCCGAGCGCGGAAGGTGCCCAGGGGTGAGCCCTCGCGGGTCCTCGCGCGTACCTCGACGCCCCGAGGCGACCACCGCACCTGCTCGGCCACGGCGTTGAAGAAGAGGGTCCCCGGCCGGCGCCGCAACCCGTGGACGAGCGGCTCCAGCACCCGGTCGTAGCCCTGCAGCGCGCGTGAGGGCGCGATGCCTCCGAGCCCCATCGACGCGCGCTCCATGCGGGCGATGGCGAGCGCGCTGGCCGTCTCCACGGTGGCCGCGTAGAAGCCCTCCACATAGGCCTGGGCCATGCGGACCTTTCGCTCGGGCCAGCGGCCGACGCGGGCGCGCTCGGCGATCCACTGGCCCACGGGTTGGTCCGGGGGCTCGGCGGCGGCGAGATCCTCCACGAAGTCGAACTCCGGGCCTCCGTCCACCAACCCGCCGCGCCGGAGCAGGGCGTGCGAGTCGTTGCACACGCGCACCTTCACCCGGGCGCGCCGGACCAGCTTCATGAGGACGGGAGGCTGTCCGTGGATGAACTCCGCGCCCAGCTCGAGGGGCACGCCGTCCACGGAGTCATGCACGGTGCCCAGCCGGCCTCCGGGGCGCTCGCGGGCCTCCAGTACAACCACCTGGAGGCCGGCGCGGGCCAGTCCATCCGCTGCGGCGAGCCCCGCGGCCCCGGCCCCCAGGATGACCACGTCGGAAGAGCAGTCCATGCCTCTTCCATGGGCACGCCCGCGGCTTCAGATGTCGATGCGCAGACCCAGGCCCGCCTGGACGGTCGGGGGGGCGACGACAATGGGAGGAATTGGCTGCCCGCCCATGCTCATGGCGGGCAGATCGAGCGCGAAGCGGAACTCGCCGCCCTTCTGGCCGTAGTTGACGGCGACGTAGGCCTCGACGCTCAGGTAGCGCAGCGCCCGGTGCGTCACGTCCAGGCGGGTGATGAAGGAGCGGTCGGAGAGGTTGCCCAGGTTGGAGAGGATGAAGTTGGTGTTGTCCCAGGAGCCCGGCCCGGCGAGCAGGCCGTAGAGGGCGGCGTAGTGCCGGCCGAGGTAGAAGGGCTGGAACTGCCCCTGGAGGATGAGGTACGGGTAGGCCAGGGAGGTGGGGTAGCCCGTCGAGTTGTAGAAGTACTCGACGCCCACGGTGGCGGTGTCGTTGTCGGTGTAGGCGAACGTCCAGGTAGCGCCGCCGCTCACCTGCGGGGTGTAGCCCTCCGGGTAGTACTGCTCGATGGGCAGTGCGCTCAGGTCCGGAGGCATGCCGCCGTTGCCCTGCACCTGTCCGAGCAGGTCGTCCAATGGAGACGTCCCCGGGCAGGCGGTAGAGGGGCGTGTCCGAGCCCTTCTTGAGCGCCACCTCGCCGTAGACGTCGATGGGGCCGAGGGCCGAGGAGAGGTCGAGGCCGAAGCGGGGCTTGCGGCCGCGCTGGAGCACGCGCTCCACCCCCAACTCCGTCTGACCCAGCACCACCTCGGCGCGCGCCGCGCCGCCGACGCGGCCCAGCGTGTTGGCGGGGCCGGCGTTGTCGAGCAGGCCGATGGCGTAGAAGTTCCAGCCCCTGGCCTCCCAGGGCACGTGCAGCTTGAGCATGGTGGCGCCGGTGCGCGCGTCGAAGAGCGCGAGCGGATCCCTGCGCTGCGGGCTGAGGAAGTCGGTGGGGTTCCAGAAGCGCGAGGTGCCCCACTTCACGTGCTGCTTGCCGGCGGTGACGAACGACCGTGCGGCCGACGTCGAAGCGCAGCCAGAGCTGGTCGAGCGAGCACGCGCGGATTCGGCGGCGGCTGGACGTCGTGCCCGAGCGGTGAGGCCGCCCGAGCTCGGCGGCGTCGGGTCGTAGGTGAGCCGGCCGAGGACGAAGCCGCGCACCCGGTCGGTGGGGCGGGCGTCGAAGTAGCCGTCCACCAGCGTCGGCGCGGAGAAGGAGGTGTCTGCCGAAGGACACGCCCCTCGCTCGCCCTGGGTGAGTGGCGCGCAGGTAGAAGCTGGCCGCCGATCTTGCAGCGGGTCCTCGGTGGCCTCCTCCGTGTCGAAGGCGCTCTGGCGCGGGCCGCCGGCCGGGCTCGCCTCTGCTCGAGCGCGCGGCCTCGGCGTCGGTCGCGGCGTCGCCGGCTCGGGGCGGGGCCGCGTCGGACGCCGGCGGCGCTCGTCGCCGGCGCTCGTCGGCGCGGGGCCTCGGCTCGGCGGGCGGGCTGCGCGTCGGGCGGTCGCCGCCGAAGAGGTCGCTCCTCGTCGGGCCGCTCCTGGGCGAGCGCGGGCAGGCGCGGACGAGGCGCCGCGGCCAGCGGCGAGGCCGCGAGGTGGCGAGCGCGCTCATCGGCTCTTGCTCTCGAGCCAGGCCTTGGTGAAGAGGTTGGCGTCGAGCGGCCGCAGGTCCACCGTCTTGATGAGCGACGAGCGTGGAGTTGGCCTTCTCGACCTCGTCGTAGAAGCGCATCTCCTGCGGGTACCAGACGTCGGCCTTCTTCGACTCGCTGAAGAGCTTCTGCCACTTCGGGTAGTAGCGCGGTGCGCATCAGCCGGCCGGAGAGCGCGAACTCCTGGCGCTTGAGGATGTTGCTGGTGGCCTTGTCGACCCACAGCTGCACCACCGGGTAGGCGACGTCGACGCCCTCCTTGGCCGTGAGCTTGAGCTGGTGGACCGTGAAGGCTTGCCGAGCTTCTCCTCGCCCTCGTACGTCGGGTCGTACTCCTCGGCGAGCCGCGACTCGTCGAAGTCGTGCGCGGCGCGAGTCGGTGCCGCCGATGCGCTCGCGCTCGGTGCGCCGCTCCCACTTGCCCACCGTTGGGGTCGTAGATCCACAGGTTCTTGTCGATGCGCAGGTAGCCCTTGCCGGCCTCGGCCTTGGGCTTGAGTGAAGAGGATCATCAGCTTGTCGTCGGCGTCGCGGCGGTAGACGACCGCCTCGTAGCACGACGTCGGCCTTGTCCTTCTCCTTCTGCTCCATGTAGGACGAGCGACTTGTAGTCGCCGCTGTTGCGCTGGCGGTCGTCGATGCGTCTCGCAGCAGCTTGCGTCATCCTGCGGCCGCGTCGAGGGCGACGGCGGCGGCGGGCGGCGAGCAGCACCGCGAGCCAGCGCGGCGCGGCGAGGAGGTGGCGCGAGTGCGCATGGTCGATCACCCGATGTGGTGCATGGCGGTGACGGGCTTGAGCCGGGCGGCGCGGAAGGAGGGGACCAGCGAGACGAGCGGTGGTGCACAGCGTGATGAAGAGCGACGGCGCGCCAGCACCGAGCCGGGTCGCACGGCGAGGTGCAGCGTGGTCGGACATGAGGAAGATCTGCACGGCCACCGGGCACGGCGATGTCGCGCGGCGTTGAGGCCGAGCGCACAGCGCCGACGCCGAGCGCGCGCGCCCACGGCGGTGCCGAGCAGCCCGAGCAGCGAGCGCCTCGAGCAGGAACATCACCAGCACGCAGCCGCGCTGCATGCCGATGGCGCGCAGCGTGCCGATCTCGCGGGTGCGCTCGCGGATGGCGATCCACATGCGTGTTCATGATGCCCACCGCGATGATGACGAGCAGCACGAAGATGAGGACGCCGGTGAGGCGCATCCAGCGCGGACGAGCGTCCACTTGATGAAGGACATCTCGTCCTCCCAGGTGGTGACGTCGAGCTTCTGGCCGGTCCAGTCCTCGCGGTTGACCGTCTCGAACTTCATGCAGAAGGGCTGGGGGTCGTGCTCCATCAGCTGGTAGCCCTGCGTCGGGCAGCGCCTTGCGCAGGCGCGCCGCGACCGGCGGCGGATGGCCGGCATGTCCTTGAGGTAGAGCTGCAGGGCGCCGGTGGTGTCCGTCGTCGAGCTGGTAGAGGTCGCGCAGCGGTGGAGTTGGGCATGAAGACGTTGAAGGAGCTCAGCAGGCCCATGTTCGTGGCGATGGCCGCCACGCGCACGTCGACGGTGTTGTTGATGCCGCGCATGGTGGGGGCCGAGAGCGTGAGCGTGTCGCCCACCTTCACCCCGAGCTTCTTGGCCTGCTCCTCGAAGAGCAGCGATGGTGTTGGGCTGGGCGAGGTCGTCGAGCGTGCCCTCGCGCACCTGCACCACCTTGCGGAAGCCCGGCTCGTCGGCGCCATGTCGATGCCGCCCATGCCCACCTGCATGCGAGCCGGTCTCGGCTGACCGCTTGGCCCAGCCGCGGCCGCGCTGCACGACGTAGTCCAGCTCGGGCACCTCCTGGCCGTCGAGCTGCTCCAGCACCTTCGGGTAGTCGGTGACCACCGGCGCGGACTGGCCCGGCGGTCGACCTTGTAGAAGCCGCCGACGTTGACGTGGCCGGTCATCAGCGTGGTGGCCGGACTCGAGCATCGTCGCCTGCATGCCGTCGGACGAGCGCCCATGAGCACGACGAGCAGCGCGGTGACGCCGGCGATGGCGCCGCCCAGCAGCAGCGTGCGGCGCTTGTGGGCTGCGCGAGGTTGCGGACGGCGATGAGGAGGAGCTGTTGCATGGCGCTCACTCCTCCGACTGCATCGCCTCGAGCGGGCGTGACGCGGGTGGCGAGGAACGCCGGGTAGAAGGCGGAGAGGGCGGCTCACCACGAGCACGATGACGAAGGCGACCACGAGGTTGGACGCGTGTCAGGCTGGGGAAGAGCCGGGGCCCGGAGAAGAAGAAGTACAGCGCCTCGTTGCTGGCGGGGATGCCGACGCGCGCCGAGGAGCGCACGATGGCGCCGCCCACGGCGCGCGCCCACCGAGCCGAAGACGAGGCCGAGCACCAGCGTCTCGACCAGCACCATCGCCAGCACGAAGCGGCGCTGCGCGCCGATGGCCCGCATGGTGCCGATCTCGCTGCACCCGCTGCAGCGTGGCCATCACCATCGCGTTGTTGATGATGACCAGCGCGACGCACGAAGATGATGAAGACGGCGAAGTAGAGCACCAGGCGGCCACCAGGACGAACTGGCCGATGATGCCCGCGGCCTTCTGCCAGGCGACGACCTGCAGCGTGCAGCCCCGCGTCCTTCGCCGCGGCTCTGCAGCTCGGCCAGCGTCTGCTCGCAGCTTCTCCGGGTCCTTGAGGATGACCGCGGCGTTGAGCACCACGCCCTGCTCGATCTCCTCCTGCGTGTAGACGCGGTTGGCCAGCGTCCTCGCGGCGCAGCTTCTGGGCGACGCCGTCGAGCTGCTTGTCCTCGTCGATGAGCCCGGGCGTGGCGTCGGCCACCAGGGCGGCCTGCGCCGCCGTCGCCGAAGAGCGCGGCCTCGGCGTCCTCGCGCTTGACCTCCTGCGCGCCGCTGGCCTCCTTGAGCTTCGGCCAGCTCGGCCTGCTTGTCCGCGGTGAGGTAGCCGTACAGGTCGCGGAAGGTCATCAGGTCCATCAGGCTGAGCGTCCCGGCGAGCGTCGACTTCTCCAGGCCCTTGAACTGGAAGGTGCCGTAGACCTTCACGTTGACGCTCTGCACGTAGCCGGAGCGGGTGAAGGCCTTGATGGTGAGGGTGTCGCCCGATGCGCACGCGGTACAGCTCGAGCAGCGGCGCCAGCTCGGCGTAGAAGAGCTGGTAGCGCGCGTCGAAGTTGGCGTCGTCCGTGGTCGAAGAAGCGCGCGAGCAGCTTGCCCAGGTCCGTCTCCTGGCGTGCCCAGCACGCTGCTGGAGCCGCTCCACGGCCTGCTTCGTCTTGATGGGGTCGAGCTGGAAGAGGATCTCCCGCATCTGCGTCTGGTTCTCCTTCACGAAGCGCTTGAGCTCGCGGGTCCGTGGCGATGCGTCTTGTGGTTGAGTCTCGCGCGCCTCCTTGATGTGGTCCAGGCGGCGCGCGGTCTTCAGCTTGATGCACTCCTCGTAGGAGAACTTGGCGAGGAGCATGCCGCGCTGGCCCGTGGGCACCGGCTGCGCCTCCACGATCTCGCATGCGGTCGAAGGTCTTCTGGAAGGCGTCGAGGTCGGTGCCCGACGTAGCGCACGAAGAGCATGTCGCCGTCCGTCGACCTGCGGGGCGATGCGGTTCTCCAGGAACTCCAGCGCGTCGAAGGGGTCCTTGTCGAAGTCGGCCCAGAACGCGTCGGAGCGGCGCGCGGGCGAGGCGCCTCGCCGTCGGCCGGGTCCGTGGCCTTCGTCGTCCACGAGCGCGCTGCGCCGCTTCAGGTCCTCCTCGCAGCAGGGCGATCATGCTGGCGCACGTGCGCCTTGGAGGCTGTCGATCTGCGTCGCGCAGCTCGGGCGTCTCGCCCTGGGCGGCGCTTCTTGTAGAGGTCGCGCAGGCGCGCGAGCGTCAGGTCGACGGTGTTGCCCGAGGTGACGAGGGCGCCGGCGGTGCCCATGGGCACCACCGTCTTCACGTTGGGGAGCTTCTGCAGCCGGCTCCTTGACCGCGCGAGAAGTCCTCGATCGGGCGCAGGTCCGGCTCGCCGCCCATCTGGCCGAAGAGGGCCAGCTCGTCCTTGGACTTCGTCCGAGTACACCTGGAGGTGGCCGGCGACGCTGCCGATGATGCTGCGGCTCATCGCCTCGTCCATGCTGTCGAGCAGCGCGCTGCCGACCACCACCAGCACGGTGCCGAAGAAGATGATGCCGCCGATGAGCGGTCTTGAGCCGGCTGGCGAACAGGTTGCGCAGGGCGATCTGGCAAGCCCAGGAGCTCGAGCTGGCCTCATCAGTGGCCCCCGGACGCGGCCATGGCGCCGCTGCGGCCTCGGCCGGCGTGATGCGGTCGACGATCTTCCCGTCCGCCAGCCGCACCACCGCGTTGGCGTGGGCCATCACCTTGGCGTCGTGGGTGGAGAAGATGAAGGTGGTGCCCTCCTTGCGGTTCAGCTCCTTCATCAGGTCGATGATGTTCTGGCCGGTCACCGAGTCGAGGTTGGCGGTGGGCTCGTCGGCGAGCACGAGCTTGGGGCGGGTGACCAGCGCGCGCGCGACGGCCACGCGCTGGCGCTGGCCGCCGGACAGCTCGTTGGGCCGGTGCTTGGCGTGCTTCGCGAGGCCCACCTGCTCGAGCAGCTCCATCACCCGCTGCGCGGCGCTCGCGCGCGTTGCAGCTTGCGCTGCAGCAGCAGCGGGAACTCCACGTTCTGGAAGACGCTGAGCACCGAGACCAGGTTGAAGCTCTGGAAGATGAAGCCGATGGTGTGCAGGCGCAGGTCGGTGAGCTGCCGCTCGGAGAGCTGCTTGGTGTCCTGGCCGGCGACCTTCACCGTGCCCGAGGTGGGCGTGTCCACGCAGCCGATCAGGTTGAGCAGCGTGGTCTTGCCGCTGCCCGACGGGCCGGCGATGGAGAGGAACTCGCCCGGGTACACCTCGAGGGTCACCCCGCGCAGCGCGGGCACCTCCACCTTGCCCAGGGAGTACGTCTTGGTGACGTCGGAGAGGGAGACAATCGGTTTGGCTCCGCCGGGTACGGCAGTGAGCTGGGTCATGGCGGGTGCGGTCCTTTCTGCGAACCGGGGGAAGGCGGGTGGAGGGTTAGCGGAGGGTGTTCCGGCGTGGGCGCGCGGAAGGGGAGGGGGGCTGGGTGCCGGGCTTGCGCGTGAAGCGGGCGCGCCAGCGCTCGGAGGCACCGACCAACTCCTGGCGGTAGAAATCGCAGAACTCCACCGCCTCGTTCAGATTGTGGCGGCTGCGCAGCGCGGGCATGGCGAGCGCGTCCTGGCACAGCCGGGCCAGGGCATCCATGGCGGAGATCGCCAGCTCGAGCCGGTGATCCCAGCCCGCGTTGTTGAAGACGTAGTAGTGCCGGCGATCACCCGGGATGCTGGCCGGGTCCACGAGACCGCTGGCCTGGAGCTGGCGGATGTTGGTGGACACCGAGGCCGGGCTCACCCGGAGCAGCTCGGCGAGCTCACCGAGCGCCAGCGGCTTCTCGGCGAGCAGCAGCAGCCCGAGGATGCGGCCGCCGATGCGCGGCACGCCCTGGCGCTCGAAGAACAGGCCCATCGACTCGATGAACCGTTCCTCCTCTGCGCTCAAACCGTCCTGAAGCATGCGCGGTACCCCCGGGGCCGGAGTCGCGCACCATGTCCGTGTCAGGACATTCAGTCAATACTGAAGGAACTGAGCGATGCTCGCGGCCTCGGGGTGAGGCCGCGAGCAGAGGGAACATTCTCGCGGGGTGACTGCCTGCCTAATAGGTCTTGTCGCCCTTGTCGCCGCCCATGTCGGCTCGCGTCGATGGGCTGGTCGATGGGCTGGTCGAGCCCCGAGCCGCCCGTGTCACTCGGCTGCTGGTTGATGCCCGTGTCCGGTTCCATGCCGCTACCACCCATGCTGGTGTCCAGCGAGATGCTCTTGGCGACGTTCTGGTCGTCCTTGATCTCGAAGCTGGTGCGCACCTGCTGGCCTTCCTTGAGATCGCGCGCGCGCTTGAGGCTGGGATCCTGGAACTTGGTGTCCTTGTTGACCTTGACGGCGATGATGCCGTTGTCGGTCCGCAGCTTCACTTCATCGGAGCTGCTCTTCACCACGGTGCCGCTGACCTGCTTCTCGCCCATCTGCTGCATGCCGCCCGTCTGCTGGCCGGCGCCACCGGTGGCCTCGCCGCCCATCTGCTGGCCACTTTGGCTCTGCTGCTGCTCCTTGCTCTTCTCCTCGTTGTTCGCCAACGCCATGCCGGAGCCCAGCAGCGCCACGGACGCGAACAGCCCCACAAGCTTCTTCGTCATGTGATGTCTCTCCTCGTCAGGCGGTGGCCGTGCCCCCCATGGCCGTGCCTCCCGCTGGGAAAAACCTAGGTGCACCTTGAGAATGGGACAGGGCGGGGGCGGGAAACGGGCGCGCCTGAGCCCTCCTCGGGCGTCTCGTTGTGGAGCGGCGCCCCGCCTGGGGGGCAGGCAGCTTGAACCCGGAGGGGCTTTTCCCCTACCGTCAGGGCCATCCGACCGCGCTGGCCCCCCCTGGGCTGGCACAGACAGGAGACGTTTCCACCATGCCTCCGCCGTCCAAGCAGACCGCCCCCGTCGATCCGCTGCCCACGCCCTCGTTCCCGGCCATCGAGTCCTTCATCGAGCGTGCCTCCGCCGAAGAGGTCCAGTCGCTCTTCTCTCCGGCGAAGAAAGAGCTGGCCAACCTCAAGGGCCCCAAGGCGGAGCAGGCCAAGAAGGCCCAGACGGCCATTGCCCGTACCGAGGAATTGCTCGGCGTGCTGCTGGAGACGCGCGAGCGGCTCGTGGCCGAGTCCAAGGGTAAGGGCCGGAAATAACAGGCGTTTTGGGGTCTGATCGCCTTTTTATTTGGATCAGACGCAACTGCGTCGGGCGATCACCGATAATGCAGGAGTGAGAGCGCCGGACCCCACGGGGCTCTGAACCTGGTCGTTCCATTGCCTGGAGAAGAACCATGAGTGTGAAGGGAATCGACAGCTCGCTGAACATGCCCCGGATGTCCACCAACATGACGACGGCCCGGGCGACCCCGGACACGAGCTTCTCGGCTCGCGTGCAGTCGGGTGTTGGCACCGCGGCCAACGTGGTGGCTGGTGGCGTGGGCATGGCGGCCAACCTGGTGCCCGGTGGCTCCGTGGTGTCCGCCGCGGTGTCCTCGCTGACCACTTTCAGCAACTCGAGCGGCTCCGGCTCGGCCCCCTACGTCGGCGCGGCCCTGTCCTCGGGCGGCGTGCCCGCGAACACCACGGTGGGCTCCGGCGGTGGCATCCCGGGTGGCAGCACCGGCGGCACCGGCTCCGTCAACGTGGGCGGTAACAGCAACGTGGGCGGCGAGTTCAACGGAGAGATGCAGAGCATGTTCTCCGAGCAGAAGAAGCTCCTGGGCGTGCAGATCTCCATGCAGAAGGAGAACCAGGTGTTCAGCACCATTTCCAACGTGCTGAAGACGCGGCACGATACGTCGAAGAACGCGATCGGCAACATCCGCTAGCGCTTGTCGCTGGCGGTCTCAGGGGTCCGGGGCTCGGGGGGACGCGGTTGCTCCCTCCGGGCCTTCCCGGACCAGAAAAGGAAGCGGACGACACATGGCGGAGACTTCGGAGATCTCGGGCAGCCTCGTTCCCCTCGCTCGGCGTGAGGCGATGATCCTCCTCGAGGCGGGCTATCTGTGGCTCGACATGGGCCAGTTCGAGAAGGCGCGTGAAGTCTTCGCCGGGGCCGCGGTGCTGATGCCCAAGAGCGAGGTGCCGCAACTGGCGCTCGGTTCGCTCGAGTTCGCCCAGGGTCGTCACGACAAGGCGCTGCAGTCCTACCGGGCGGCCCAGCGGCTCGCTCCCAACTCCGCTCTGCCGCGGGCACACGCGGGCGAGGCCCTGCTGTTCATGGGTAAGGTGCCGGAGGCCCTGAAGGAGTTGAAGGCCGCCATGGACCTGGAGCCCGAGGGTGACGGGGCTCGCCTGGCCAAGGCGCTCCTCGAGGCGAAGGAGGCGGGGGCTCTGCCTCCAGCCACCGCGAAGAAGTAGAATGCATTGACAGGAGGTCATGCCGATGTCGGTCGGTGGAGTCGGACGAGGCGGCGGAAAGGGACGTGCCGGGGGCGCCAAGGGGCCCGCCGGCAAGGCGTCAGCCGGCAAGGCAGGGGCTGCGACTTTTGGTGGCACGGTGGATCGCTCCGCGGGCCTGGTAGGTCCCTCCGGTGCGGTGGGCTCCAGCAACGTGCAGGGGCCCCAGGCCACGGATCCCATCACCTCCCAGGCGCTTGCCATCGCCAAACAACTGAAGAACGGGGACTTCAAGAGCAAGGACGAGGCGACGCGCAAGCTCGTCTCCGAGGTGCTCAAGGAGAAGCTGCGGATGAAGTCGTCGGCCTTGACCAGCAAGATCGCCGACGCCCTGCAGGATGATCCCCGTTTGAATCAGGCCCTCGAGCGGTTGTGGTCGAAGGCTGAGTGAGCGGCGCTTGGGGCTCGGCGAAGACAAGAAGGTTCTCCTGGAGAAGTACGGCCCCTACGTGCGGTCGCTGGCGGCGACCGTGCGCAGGCAGTTCTCCGCCCAGCTCGAGCTCGACGAGCTCATCGCCTACGGCCAGATTGGCCTCCTGGAGGCGGCCGATCGCTTTGATCCCAAGGTAGGAGCCAACTTCCTCACCTTTGCCCACTACCGCATCAAGGGCGCCATCTACGATGGCCTGCGCAAGATGGGAGTGCTCAAGGGGGGCGATGCGCGCTCCTCCTACATGAGTGAGCGGGCCTCCGCGTATCTGGGAAATCTTTCGGATCGCGAGCAGGGAGGAGGCAACCGCGGGGGGTCCATTGACGATGATGTAATGGACATCTCCAACGCGGTGGCGGGACTGGCGATGGTGTTCGCGACCAGCCTCGAAGGTGCAGACTCGCTGGGTTTCTCGGACGAGTCCCTGCCGGTGGATCAACGGCTGGAGCTCGAGCAGCAGCGGGTGAGGGTGAGGGCAGCCATCGAGAAGTTGCCGGAGAAGGAGCGCCGGCTTCTGCAGGGCTACTACTTCCAGGGCAAGACGCTGGAAGAGGCGGGGGCGGAGATCGGGCAGTCGAAGAGCTGGGCGTCTCGCCTGCATGCGCGGGCGATCGAACGGCTCAAGGAACTGTTGAACGAGGAGGAGTCTTCCTCCCCTGTGGATTCAAGGAGGCAGTCACATGGCGGGTCCGATGGCCGGCGTCTCGGCAGCTCAGGTCGCCCAGCAGAAGGTGCAGGATCAGGGCGCGCAGCAGGTCAACAAGCAGGGGGCCTCGAAGTTCGACGCGGCCCTCGCTAACAAGGCTCAGGGGCCGGAGCAGGCCCAGGCGGCTCAGGCGGCTCAGGCCACCCAGCGCGCCGAGCAGGTGCGTCAGACCGAGGCCGTCAACAAGACGGAGAAGGCGGCGCTCAACAAGGTGAACACCGCTGGCCAGGAGCCCGCCACCGCGCGCGGCGCCGAGGCCGTCACCGGCAAGCAGGAGGCGAGCAAGAGCGGCGGCATGCTCTCGCACGTCGTCAGCGAGCTGGAGAAGGGCCAGCTCAACATGGAGAAGCTCATCAAGGCCGGCGCCTCGGGGAAGAGCTTCTCCAACGCCGAGCTGATCTCGCTCCAGGCGGGTATGTACAAGTACACCCAGGAGCTGGATCTGACGAGCAAGGTGGTCGAGAAGGCCACCAGCGGCCTCAAGGACACCCTGAAGACCCAGGTGTAGCGAGCGGCCGGCTTTTGCCGGTCCCCCAGAAGGGCGTCTCCTCCAATGGGAGGGGGCGCCTTTTCGCGTTTTGCCCCCTCTTTCCGGGTTGGGTCTTGTTGGAAACAAGGCGCCACATCTAAGCTAGGACCGCCCATGACGCTCCGACCGTACGCGCTCGCCGCCCTCCTCGCCCTCGTGCTGGGGACTGGCTGCTCCATCGACCTGCAGCACGATCTCACCGAGCAGGACGCCAATGAGATCTACGTCCTGCTCAGCAAGAACGGCATCGCCGCCACCAAGATGAAGGAAGAGGGCGGAAACGAGGTCCGCTTCCGCATCGTGGTCCCCAAGGCGGACGCCGCTCAGGCTGCGGAGTTGTTGCGGGCGTACTCGCTGCCGCGCCCGATGGAGAAGGGGCTGAACCACTTCGCCAAGGGCGGCATGGTGCCCACCGCCACCGAGGAGCGCGCCATGATGCTCAAGGCGCTCGGTGGTGAGGTGTCCAACGCACTGAACCAGATCGACGGCGTGCTGGAGGCCCGGGTCATCGTGATGATCCCGGAGAACAACGACCTCACCCAGCCGGAGAACAAGCCGATGCCCTCGTCGTCGGTGTTCGTCAAGTACCGGCCCGGCCCGAAGAACCAGCCGCCCATCCAGCCCGATGACGTGCGGAAGTTCGTCTCCACCGCCGTGCCGGAGCTGAAGCCGGAAGCGGTCACGGTGCTGCTGACGGCCGCGGTCGCCACCGACGCGGAGGTGAGCGCGGAGAGCCGCCTGCAGGACGTCATGGGCATGCGCATGACGGCGGCCAGCGTGGGCCAGTTCCGCATGATGGCTGGCGTGTCCGTGCTGATCATCCTGGCCGCCATCGGCCTGTCGGCGTGGTCTCTGATGCGCGGCGGTGGTGGTGGCGCCGCTACGGCGCGGGCCCGCTCCAAGCAGTGACCGTCGTTTTTCTGGAACGTCTCTCTCCCGCGGGGTGACCGTTGGACCAGTTCTTCACCTCGCTGAGCAAGCGACAGACGATGATGCTGCTGACCGCCATTACCTTCGGTGGTCAGGAGGGCATCAGCGCGCTGGAGCACCTGCCCGAGGATGAGGCGGAGCTGCTCCAGCACCGGGCTCAGGAGATCTCCCAGATTCCGCGCGAGAAGCGCATCCCGCTGCTGGTCCAGGAGATCAAGCGGCTGGTGAGGGATCGGCGTGGGCAGTTGTGGAGCGCGGATCCGGAGCGTCTGGCGGGCCTGCTCAAGCGCGAGCGCCTGGCTGTCGTGGAGGTGGTGCTGCGTGCGCTGCCGGCGCCGCTGGCGGACGCGGTGCGCTCCCACCTGCCCTCCACGGGGCGGGTGAAGTTCACGCGCGACGTCCGGCCCCAGGTGCTGGACATCGTGCGCTGGACGCTGGAGGAGCTGCTCTCGCGCGAGTCCGCGCCGCATGTCCCCTTCAAGTTCCCCGACGTGCTGGTGCTGCAGACGCGCGAGCTGCTCACCGTGTGCGATCGGCTGGGGGCGCGCGTGCTGGGGCCGGCGCTGGCGGGCCTGCCCGAGGCGGAGCGGGAGCCGGCCTTCGCGGCACTGCCGCCGCACCTGCGCCAGCTCGCCACGCGGTCCGTGTCCGCCAATGCGCCGCGAAAGCTCGCCGAGGAGGACGCCAAGGCGCAGCTCGAGCAGTACGGTGGCTTGCAGAGCCTGGCCGCCACCATTCGGGGGGCCGGAGTGCACCGGCTGGCGCGTGCGAGCGTGATCCAGTCCCCCGAGTTCGCGGCACGTCTGCTGGAGAAGCATCGCGGCGAGTTCGGGCAGACCCTCGCGAAGTGGGTGCGCGAGGAGCGCGCCAAGCCGACGAGCCGCGGCGACGGTGGCCGTACGGACATCGTCTCGGACCTGGAGCGGCTCGCGGCCCGAGGCCTCATCGAGCGCCCGGTCCGGGTCACCCCGGCGCGTCCGCCCTCTCTTGGTCCTCCTCCTCCAGCCGTCGCCAGGCCGGCGGCGCCTCCCCCGGCGCGCGGTCCGTCCCTATCGCGGGAGATGCGCGCGGGTGCCAGCTCGGAGCCCTCGGTCCGGCGCTCCATGTCCTCCCAGTCGGTGGTGGGCGTGCGGAGGGATCCCATCGCCGAGCGCGAGGCTCGCCGGGCGGGGGCCGTCGGCCCGAGCTACGCGGGACGTTCGCAGGAAGATGCGGCGGACTCCTCGCGGGTGAGTCGGGTGACCCCCCGGAAGGATCGGCAGGAGCCATCCATGGCGATGGCGAGGGATCCCACCGGGGTCCGGATTGGGCCGGCACCCACCCGGGGCCCCACCCGGTCTCGTGTCGAAGAGCCGGTTGTCCCGGAGGCGGAGGGCTCGCGCGTCTTTCGCTCCCCGGTAGCGCGCACGCACAGCCGGAGCGCCGCGCCCCGTGTCGAGCCCGAGGTGGAATCCGAGCGCCCTCCACGGGTGGTGGGCACCAGCACCTCCCTGCCGGCGGTGAAGGAGGAGGGGACGAGGGTCCAGCGACGCTCTCGGCCGGGCGAACAGGGTACGAGTGGGCGTGGACCGCGGGGCGGAACGCGCTAGCATCCCGCTGACAAGGAGTCTTCGATGGCGATCGGCAAGGTGATCAAGGGCGATTCGGCGACCGATTCGCCGTCCGGCGGGGAACGGCCGGCATTGCGTCCACCTCCGCGCGCGGGCGTGATGAACGCCGAGGTCTTCGATGCTCGGCAGACGGCCCAGGGCATCATCGAGGAGGCGCAGAGGGAGAAGGAGCGCATCCTCGCGGAGGCCCAGAAGGAGCGCGAGGACGTGCTGGCCAAGGCCCGCGAGCAAGGCAAGCAGGAGGGCATGGCCCAGGCCACGGAGATCATCCTCCGCGCGAAGATGCAGGCCGGGGACATCCTGGCCCGGCAGGAGCAGGACGTGGTCGCCCTGGCGTGCAAGATCTCCGAGAAGATCATCGGCCGCGACGTGGAGCGAGACCCGACGCTGCTGGTGGACATCTGCGCCAAGGCCATCGAGGAGCTGCGCAACGCCCGGGCGGTGGTGCTCCGGGTGAATCCCAAGTCGGCGGCGGTGCTGCGCGCTCGCAAGTCGGAGCTGATGGAGCTCATCGGCCGGGCGGTGGACGTGGCCATCCGCGAGGATCCGGACGTGGCCCCGGTGGGCTGCATCGTGCAGACGGAGTTCGGCACGGTGGACGCGCAGCTCCCCACCCAGTTCGAGATGCTGCAGAACGTGCTGTTCCCGGATCAGGGCAAGAAGGAGGGTCCTCCGTAGCCATGGCCATCGATCTCTCGCGCTACTACTCGCTGATCAAGGAAGCGCCGCTGTACCGGGTGCGGGGCCGCGTCACCGAGCTGACGGGTCTCGTCATCAAGGCGAGCGTGCCTGGCGTGCGGGTGGGCGAGTTGGTCGTCATCAAGGGCCATGGCAGCCGCAGCTCCGTGAAGGCCGAGGTGGTGGGCTTCCAGGGCGACGAGGTGATGCTCATGCCCCTGGGTGAGCTGTACGGCATCGGCCCGGACAGCGAGGTCATCCCCACGGGCAGGCCCCTCTCCATCAAGTGCGGGGAAGGGCTGCTGGGCCGCGTGCTCAATGGCATTGGCGAGCCCATGGACGGCAGTCCGCTGCCCGGGGGCCTGATCGATTGGTCGGTGGACCGGGACTGCCCGGACCCGTTCAAGCGCCAGCGCATCGAACGCCCGCTGCCGCTCGGGGTGCGCTGCATCGACGGGCTGCTCACCGTGGGAGAGGGCCAGCGCGTGGGCCTCTTCGCCGGCTCGGGCGTCGGCAAGTCCACGCTGATGGGGCAGATCGCCCGCAACACCAAGGCGGATCTGTGCGTGGTGGCGCTGATCGGCGAGCGTGGTCGCGAGGTTCGCGAGTTCATCGAGGACGCCATGGGCGAGGAGGGCATGAAGCGCTCCGTGCTGGTGTGCGCCACCTCGGACCAGCCGAGCCTCGTGCGTCTGCGCGCCGCCTACGTGGCCACGGCCATCGCCGAGTACTTCCGCGAGCGTGGCGGCAACGTGCTCTTCATGCTCGACACGGTGACGCGTCTGGCCCGCGCCCAGCGTGAGATCGGCCTCGCCATCGGTGAACCCCCGGCGCGCCAAGGCTATCCGCCGAGCGTGTTCTCCATGCTGCCGCGCATCCTCGAGCGCACGGGCAACTCGGACAAGGGCAAGTGCACCGCCATCTACACCTGCCTCGTGGCCGGCGGTGACATGGAAGAGCCCATCGCCGACGAGGTCCGCGGTATTCTCGACGGCCACTTCATCCTCAACCGTGCCCTGGGCGAGCGCAACCAGTGGCCCGCCATGGACGTGCTGGCCAGCCTCTCCCGTGTGATGAGCGGCATCGTTTCCAAGGAGCACAAGAAGGCGGCCGGCAAGCTGCGCGAGACGCTCTCCACGTACGAGAAGCAGCGCGACCTCATCCTCCTGGGCGCCTACCAGTACGGGACGGACCCCCGGACGGACTACGCCATCGACAAGTACGACTCCATCATCGACTTCCTCAAGCAGGATACCCACTCCAACAGTGGCTTCGAGGAGACCGTCGAGCAGCTCATCGGCCTCTTCGCGGACTGACGCCGCGGGGAGTGACGCGACGGGGCCTTTCCGCGCTAGGATGCGGGCATCATGCCCCCCTACCGGTTGCAGGTCCTGCTCGAGATGCGCGAGCGTGCGAAGGAGGAGGCCGAGCAGGCCTTCTCCAACGCCGTCAAGGCGCTGGAGAAGGAGAAGGCCGAGCAGAAGCGGCTCGAGCAGGAGCTCGAGAAGCGCAAGGCCGAGCGCAAGCAGAAGGTGCTGGCCTACTCCCAACAGGTCATGGCCAAGGGCGCCGGCGTCAACGGCCTCACCATGATGAACCGCTACGAGGAGCGCCTCAAGGACGAGGAGGCGCAGATCTCCCTGGAGATCGAGCGGCAGAAGGAGGCCGTCAAGGTCGCCGAGCGACTGGTGGAGCAGCGGCGGCGGGAGATGGCCGAGGCTGCCAAGGAGCTCAAGGCCATCGAGAAGCACAAGGATACCTGGCAGAAGCAACTCCGGGCCGAGCGCCAGGCCAAGGAGGAGCTGAACCAGGAGGAAATCGGGAACACCTTGTTCCTGATGCGCCAGCGCAAGTAACCTCGGGGTTCCCCCAGGCGGTGTGACGCAATGAGCCGAGTCGAAGACGATCGTCAGGCACAGAAGGCCGCGGAGCGGCTCGTCCAGGAGAAGCGCCTCCAGGAGTCCAAGAACAAGCAGCGCACGGAGGGCGAGAACGCCTTCTCCAAGCTGGTCCAGCAGCAGAAGACCCCCCAGGCCCAGCAGCAGCAGCAGCAGGGCATTGGGAAGTCGGTCCTGGCGCGCCTGCAGCAGGATGCGAAGACGGAGCAGCGCGGGGACACCCAGCGCACCCAGCATCGCCAGTTGGACAAGGCCCAGGGCGAGCGCACCCAGCAGGCGCGTACGGGCGAGGGCGAGCGGCTGACCGAGGGGCGTCAGACGGACTCGTCCCAGACGAGCCAGGCGACCCAGGGCCGGCAGAACGACCAGGGCGTGGTGCACACGCGCGCCGAGTCGCGCCTCGCGGACGCGAAGACGACCGACGACGCCCTGGGCGAGCGCGGCGAGTCGCTGAGCAAGGGCAGCGAGAACGCGGCGGCCGGCGCCCAGGCGGGCCGGAGCAAGGGCGCTCTCAAGACGGACGCGGACGGCGGCGGCAAGGGCAGCGGGGACGGCAAGGACAAGAAGGACGGCGCGCCGGAGCTGGCCGCCGGCTTCCGTTTCAACCCCGCGCTGATGGCGCCCGTGCCGGTGGCCAAGCCCAAGCCGGGCGCGGGCTCGGAGCGGCTGCGCGCCATCGCCAACGAGATCGCCCAGAAGATCGTCGAGCGGGTGCGGGTGGGCACCAATGCCGCGGGCCACGCGGAGTTCCAGATCGACCTCCGGGGCGACGTGCTCAGCGGCCTGTCCATCAAGCTCAGCGCGAAGAACGGGAAGATCCAGGCCGTCTTCAGCGGCAGTGATCGTGACGTGTTGAAGATGCTCGAGGAGCAGCGCGAGGGTCTGAAGAGCGCGTTGGCCGGGCGCGGTCTCACCCTCGAGGACATGCGGGTCGAGGCGAAGTCGTGAGTCTCGACATGGACGATGGCCCCGGCGAACAAGAGCGCACCATGGTGGTCGATACCCGGCAGCTCAAGCGCTCGGTGAAGCCGTGGCGCCCCTTCTCCTTCGCCAACAAGCTGGAGAAGGTGTCCCTCACCGAGTCCCGGCTCACCGGTCGGCTGAAGTGGTTGACGCCGAAGGCCGAGGCCATCGAGGCGCTGTGCGCCCGGCTCAAGGCCATCTTCGACGCGCAGCCCGTCTTCACGTTGGAGGCGTTGCAGGTCCTCGGAACGAACGAGCTGCGCCGGCACCTGGCGGCGCCCTCCTTCCTCTCCTTCCTGGTGCCCGGCCCGCATCGCGGGCGCGCGGTGCTGGAGGTGGACCTGGCCCTGGCGCACGCGGTGGTGGACATGCTGCTGGGCGGCGCGGGGGAGACGGTCGGCCTGCGGCCCATGACGGACATCGAGGAAGGTGTGGTGGGCTTTGTCCTCCTCGAGGCGCTCAAGGCGCTGGCGCCGGGGATGGAGCCGGGGCAGCCCAAGCTACGCATGGAGGGAGTGGCGCACGGGGCGGATGAGGCGGCGGCGCGGCTGGGCGAGGATGGGCCGGTGCTGGTGGTCCAGTTCCGGGCCCAGCTCGGCTCCCAGGAGGGCACGGTGCGCCTCTTCGTGCCCTCGGGCGTGCTGGAGGTGATGGAGCCGGCGCAGGTGGCCGAGCATCGGCGGGCGCTGCTGCGCTCGGACGCGCAGGCCCACTTGTCTCGCCTGTCCTCGGCTCGCACCTGGCTGCGGGCGGAGATCGGCTACGCGGAGATCTCCAGCCAGGACCTGTCGAGCCTCCGGGTGAAGGACGTGGTGCTGGTGGACGTTCTCTCGGCCCGGCCGGACCGGGGCGAGGAGGGCACCGCGCGGCTGCGCCTGGGGCTGGGACGCGTGGGCTGCCTGAACTCGGAGGTGTTTCTCGAGAACGGTCAGTATCAGGCGCGAATCACCGAGGTGGTGCTCGGGGAGCAGTCCTTCCAGCGGCGTGTGCCCTCCGAGTCGGACGAGGCCGCGGCGGAGGCCCTGAGCGAAGCGGGGGAGCAGGAGGAGTTCACCAACCCCGAGATGCGCAACCCTTTGGCGGAGAGTGGATCCGTGGACGACAGAATGGATGCAGGCGACCTGCTGGGTGACATCCCGCTGCAGATCTCCGTGGAGCTGGCCCGGGTGCCGGTGACGGCGGATAAGGTGGTGTCCATGCGCGTGGGGCAGGTCATCGAGCTGAACCGGACGCCGGGCGAGCCGGTGGACCTCTCGGTGAATGGCAAGGTGGTGGCCCGGGGCGAGCTGGTGGAAGTCGAGGGTCACCTGGGCGTTCGCATCATCTCTCTCGCGGGCTAGGCCCATCGCCCGTCCGTGGGAGCCGCCGTGGCATTGGAACGAGGAGAGCAGAGCGTGCCGCGGTGGGCTGACCCAGGCAGGCGAGCGGAGGATCGGAGCAGGGGAGGGGAGGCCCGTGGCGGTCTCCTTCCCGATGCACTAGCCTCGCGCCCCACCATGGCAGTGTCTCTTGTCTCATCCCTGCGTCCGGTCGTGCTGGCGTGCGCGTGCGTGCTGCTCGCGCCGTTGGCGTGGGCCCAGGCTCCCGCAACGCCCGCGCAGCCAGCGTCCGCCGTCGTGCGGTCTCCCGCCGTTGAAGCGGCCCCCTCTCCACAGTCCCCGGCCCCCGTTGCGAAGGACGCCACCGCGGACAAGGCCGCCGCGCCCGCTCCGGTCACGACGGCGTCGCAGCCCTCCGTGGACGAGCCCCTGGGGTCCTCCCTGCCGCCCGGCATGGAGGAGGAGCCCGAGAGCCTGAGTTGGATGCTGCTGCGTACGCTGATGCTGTTCGGCGCGGTGGTGGCCTGCATCTACCTGACGCTCAACGTGGGCCTGCGCAGACTGATGGGGCTGCAGGGCGTGCCGGTGGGGCGGGCCTCGGTGGTATCGGTGGTGGAGCGGGTGCCGCTGGACCAGCGCCGCACGCTTTTCGTGTTGAAGGCCGCGGGTGAGTACCTGCTGGTGGGCGGTGGCGAGAGTGGCCTGCAACTGCTGTCGAAGCTCGATACCGAGGCGGTGGAGCGCATTCGTTCCGAGCGCCCTCCCGCCAACGTGATTCCTCTTTCTCCTTTCCTCCAGAAGCTCCTCGCCCGGCGCGATGCCACCCCATCGGGCGCTACCCAGCCGAGCGGCACCCAGCCGCCGAGCGCCTGAAGAGACGACCCGTGAGATTGCCAACCGTTCGCCTCCCCACCCTCCGCATCGCGCCCTGGTTGTTCGCCGTGGCGATCGCGTTGAATCCTTTCATCGCCCTCGCCGCCAAGCGTGGCGGCGGCACCGGCACCGAGGCCGTCGCCGCCGAGTCGGTGACGCCCGACTCCTTCGCCTCGCGTCCGCTGGTGCTGATGCTGGCGCTGGCCGCGCTGTCGCTCGTCCCCTTCGTGTTGATGATGGTGACGAGCTTCGTGAAGATCTCCGTGGTGCTCTCCATCGTGCGCTCGGCGCTGGGCACCCAGCAGATTCCGCCCACGCAGGTGATCACCGGCCTGGCCATCATCCTCACCGTCTACATCATGGCGCCGGTGGGGCAGGCCATGTACCGGGCCTCGGAGGTGGACATCCTGGCCAAGGGCCCCGCCTTGTTGTCCTCGGAGTCGGTGGGCACCCTGCTGGAGGCGGCCAACAAGTCCAAGGAGCCGCTGCGCGACTTCCTGATCAAGAAGATCACCAACAAGGACCGCGCGCTCTTCTTCAACCTGGCCAAGAAGATGCGGGCCGAGGAGGACCGCAGCGACATCACCGACCGGGACTTCATGATCATCGTCCCGGCCTTCGTGGTTCCGAGCTCAAGGAGGCCTTCCAGATCGGCTTCCTGCTCTTCGTGCCCTTCATCGTCATCGACATGGTGGTGGCCAACATCCTGCTGGCGCTGGGCATGCACATGCTCTCGCCGACCACCATCTCCATGCCCTTCAAGCTCCTGCTCTTCGTCCTCGTCGACGGCTGGTACCTCATCGCCAAGGGTCTGGTCGTCGGCTACCTGTGAGAGCGCACATGCACCAGCTGAACTTCATCACTCCAGCAGGCGCTCTACCTCGTGCTCGTCGCCTCGGCGCCGCCGGTGCTGATGAGCCTCCTGGTGGGCTTCCTCATCTCCGTCTTCCAGGCCACCACGCAGATCCAGGAGCAGACGCTCTCGTTCGCTCCCAAGGTCATCGTCGTCTTCGGGGTGCTGGCGCTCACCGGTCCGTGGATTGGCAATCAGCTTGTGCGCTTCACCTTCCACGTCTTCGACCAGTTCCCGGCTCTCATCGCCAGATGAACGTCTCCGATGTCCTCACCAGACTGACGGAGCAGGCCAACCTCTCGCTCGTCATCTTCACCGTGGGCCTGCTCATGTGCCGGATCATGCCGGTGCTGGTGCTCTCGCCATTCCTCGGCGGCGAGGTGGTGCCCACGGAGGTGAAGATGGGCGTGGGGGTCACGCTGTCCATCGTGCTCTTCCCGGCGGTGAGCGCGCGCATGGGGGCCATCCCCACCAGCGCGCTGCCCTACATCGTGCTGATGCTCAAGGAGATCTTCATCGGGGTGACGCTGGCGACCATCGTGAACGTGGTCTTCGAGGCGGCGCGCGTGGCCGGCACCCTCGTGGACACCATGTCGGGCAGCAACAAGGCCCAGCTCTTCGTGCCGCAGATCGGCCAGCAGGTGTCGCTCTTCTCCAGCCTCAAGGTCCAGCTCGCGGTGGTGCTCTTCCTCACGCTCAACGGCCACCACCTGGTCATCGAGGCGCTCGCCGACAGCTTCGAGGTCGTCCCGCTGGACGGCTTCCCGCGCTTCAGCCATGGCTCCTGGGCCTTCTTCGACCTGATGATCCGCATCTTCGCGGACCTGCTGAAGATCTCCCTCGCGCTCGCCGCGCCGGCCACGCTGGCCGCCTTCCTGACCGACCTGGCGCTGGGCGTCATCAACCGCGTGGCGCCCGCAGGTCCAGGTCTTCTTCATCTCCATGGCGATCAAGCCGCTGGTGGGCGTGCTCATCGTCTTCATGTCCATCGGCCTCATCATGGGACGGCTGCAGACGGAGTTCGCCGCCATGCTGGCCATGTTGCGCGACGCCGTGCGCCTGCTCGGCTGAACCGGGGTTCCTCGCCATGTCCGACGAGAAAGACAGAAGAACCCTCACAAAAGAAGCTCGACGACTCACGCAAGAAGGGTCAGGTCTGGAAGAGCAAGGACCTGACCGGCGTGTTCGGGTTCATCGTCGGCCTGGGCGTGGTCAAGGCCACCTGGCCCGATCTGGAGGAGCAGGTCACCGAGCTCTTCCACTTCAGCTTCGCGCACATCGCCCACCCGGAGGATCTGGAGAAGGCCACCTACGAGCTCATGCTGATGGGGCTGAGCTCGGTGGTGATGCTCACCCTCCCGGTGGTGGCGGCCGTGGCCATCGTCGGCGGTCTCCTGGACTTCCTCCAGGTGGGCTCGCTGTTCACGATGGATCCGCTGATGCCCAAGCTCGAGAAGCTCAACCCGCTCGAGGGCCTGAAGAACCTCGTCGGCAAGAAGCAGCTCGTCGAGCTGCTCAAGAACCTGATCAAGATCTCCATCGCCGCCTACGTCATCTTCGGAGTGGTGCGCGACTCCATGCCCCTGGTGGTGGAGACGGTGCGCCGAGACACCGCGACCATGATGGCCATCATGGGCGAGCTGGTCTACCGCGTCTCCGTGCGCGTGGGCATGGTCTTCTTCCTCTTCGCCATCTTCGACGTCTGGTGGCAGCGCAAGTCCTACATGAAGGACATGATGATGACGAAGGACGAGGTGAAGAAGGAATACAAGGAGAGCGAAGGCGACCCGCACCACAAGGCCAAGCGCAAGGAGATGCACCAGGAGATCCTGGAGGGCGCGCAGATGGAGGCCGTGAAGGACGCCGACGTGATCGTCACCAACCCCGACCACGTGGCCGTGGCGCTCAAGTACGACAAGGACAAGGACGAGGCGCCGCGGGTGCTGGCCAAGGGCCTGGACTTCAAGGCCGAGCGCATCAAGGCGCTCGCGCGCGACGCGGACGTGCCCACGCTGCGCAACGTGCCCCTGGCGCACGCGCTGCTGCGCGTGGAGGTGGGCCAGGAGATCCCCGAGGAGCTCTACGACGCCGTCGCCGAGGTGCTCAACTTCGTCTACGGCCTGAAGAATCCCACCCCCGTGGCGCGCGCCTGATGCCGCGCCTGTCCACCGCCCCGACGCGAGGTTCCCATGAGTGACGATGTCGAGATGGCGATCGCGCTCAAGTACGACAAGGACAAGGACGCCGCCCCGCGCGTGGTGGCCAAGGGGATGCGCCTCAAGGCGGAGAAGATCCGGGAGATCGCCAAGCAGTACAACATCCCCATCATGAGGAACGTGCCGCTGGCCAACGCGCTCTACCGCATCGACGTGGGCCAGGAGGTCCCCGAGGAGCTCTACGACGCGGTGGCCGAGGTCCTCAACTTCGTCTTCGCCCTCCAGCAGGAGCAGGCAGGCGGCAAACGCTGAGGGTAGGGTAGACTCCAGGCCCCCAAATCGAGTGAGGTTCGGTCCAGACCATGGCCAAAATCAACAATCAGCCCCCGAGAGCACCCCTCTGGCCCTGGGGGGGACCCCGCGCGGTCCGAGAGAAGCTGGTCGATCCCTCCCAGCTCGATCGCAAGAAGCGCAAGGTTGGCAACCCGAAGAACCCGGCGCTCGCCTCGGCGGCGCTGCTGGACTTCATCGGCCCGGCGCACTCCTCCGAGGAGGTCCGCCTGCCCTCGCCTCCGCAGCCCAAGGGGCAATGACGCGGACCTCGAGGGCTTCTCGGACCGGCCGTACCTGGGCAGCGTGGCCGGGCGCGCGGATGGCGAGCAGCGCCAGCAGCTCGAGCGCAGCCTGGGGCGCATCAACGCGCCGCCCGAGCGCATGGAGCGCCTGAAGGGCCTGCTGCAGCGCGAGGCGCAGATGCTGGCGCTGGTGGGCCAGGTCCACGCGGAGATTCAGGAAATCCAGCGCCGTATGCGCGAGGAGCAGCAGGACGAGGGGTACTAGCACCATGGCCGCACCGGACTCGAACAACCCCCAGCAGGACGAGGCGAAGCTCGACACGCTCATGCAGCGGTGGGCGGACGGCAAGGCGACGCTGCGCGACGTCCGCGGCTACACGGACGAGGAGCTGTACGCCATCGCCAAGACGGCCTACTACTTCTTCTACCAGGGCCGGGTGAACGAGGCGCGCACGCTCTTCCAGGGCCTCTACGCCGTCAACCCCGCGGACGCCTACTTCGCCAAGGCGCTCGGCGTGGTGGAGATGGCCGCCGGCAACCCGCAGGGCGCGCTGGCCGCCTACGACGTGGCCCTCAAGCTGGCCGCCAGCGACGCCGCCGCCTACGTGGGTCGCGCCGAGGTGAAGCTGTCCATGGGCCAGAAGGCCCAGGCGGTGGAGGATCTGCGCCGCGCCGCCCAGCTCGCCAAGGACGACGAGACGGTTTTCGCCAAGGCTTCCGCGATGTTGGAGTCGCTGGGCCGGCGCTGAGAAAAGGCGGGAAAATCGGGGAGGAAACTCCCGGAGCGCTCCCGCGATAATCTGTTTGTAAGCAGGGCGGCACTGACGCCGCCCCCTCGACTGGAGAGACCCAAATGAAGATCGGCGGCTTTCAGCTTCCCAAGATTGACCTCGGCAAGATCCTCGGCAGCGGCGGCATCGGCGGCACGGTTCTCAACGGCGTCAAGGACGCGCTGAAGAACGTCATCGGCGACTTCTTCAAGTCCGGCTTCGAGGCGGCCAAGAAGAGCCTGCTGGACCAGGTCGCCAAGGCCCTCGGTCTGCCCGCCCCGTCCGCCACCCAGGGTGGCGTGAGCACCAGCCTGCCCTCCACCCCCGCTCCCGTGGGCGGTGCGACCGGTGGTGCGGCTCCGGCCCCGAGCATCCCGGCTCGCTCGGGTGTCGAGACGGGCGCCATCAACAACGCGGTGACCACCGCGGCCAGCGGCGGCGGCATCTGGGACAACGCCATCTCCATGGCGCAGACGGGCAAGGGCCTGTCGGCCACCCAGCAGAAGTCGCTCGAGGGCCTGGATCCGAAGGACGCCGCCCGCCTCAAGGCCCAGTACGAGCTGCAGAACTACTCCGAGATGGTCCAGATGATCAGCAACGTCATCAAGATGCGCGGTGAGACGCAGAAGTCCATCATCGGCAACATCCGCTAGGTCGTTCGCCGAGCGGTGTCAATGGGGCGGGTGCTCCTATACGGGGCCCCGCCCTTGCTATTGCGGGAGGTCTCGGACTGCGGGGAGTTCCCACCCCCCATGGACAGGTTTGGGCCAACCACGATAAAAATATCAGTCCATCTCCTCACTGCCAGTTCCAGCTCAAGAAGGACCTGCACACATGGCCAACGAGTCGAAGCCCGCGGTCAACGATAAGAAGGACAAGGCGAGCAGCACCGCGTATGCCGAGGTGCTGTATTCGCAGGAGCGCGTGACGAAGTACCTCCAGGGTCACATGACGCTGGCCGAGCTGACGAACGTCACCGCGCCCGAGATGCTGGAGATGGCCACCTACGGCTTCCAGATGTTCGAGAACGGCAAGTACAAGGAGGCTCGGGTCATCTTCGACGGTCTCGTGACGCTGGACCCGAACGAGCCCTACTACCTGACCGCGCTCGGCGCCATCTACCTGGCCGAGGAGGACCTGGCCCAGGCCGAGGCCTACTTCGACCGCGCCATCAATCTGCAGCCCAAGGACCTGGCTCCCTACGTGAACCGCGGTGAGGTCTACCTGCGTCAGGGCAAGGTTCTCGAGGCCGCGCAGGACTTCAAGAAGGCCGTGGAGATGGACCCGCAGGGCAAGGATCCCCTGTCCATGCGCGCCCGGCTGCTCGCGGCGGCGGCGCTCGAGACCATCGAGGCGGCCCAGGCCGGCCAGACGGCCAACAAGAAGTAACGGCGGGGCGCGAGAGCGCCGCGGTACGCCACCCTTGTCCCGGTTCCCCGTTCCTGGGGGCCGGGACTTGTCTTTTCTCGGGTCCGAGCACGCAACTCGGGTGGTGATCGCGCGATAATTCCCGGGAAAGGAGTCTTTCATGAGCGTTTCCGGAATCGGCGGTCCCCGCGTCCCCCCTTCGACCAGGTCTGAGTCCACCCAGCGCACCACGGCCGCTGCCCCCACGGCTACGGCGCAGAAGGCCACGGGTCACTCCCAGGTGAGCGAGTTCGAGGGCTCCGAGCCCACGCGCACCGCGGAGAAGCCTCTCATGGACGAGGAGCTCCAGCAGGTCGACGCCTGGGCCAAGAATCTCGTCGAGGCTGGCTTCTCCCCGAGGCCGGTGATCGCATGAAGGCCGAAGTGGTCAAGCGGATGGGAGAGTTCGTCAAGAACAACCCCAACGCCACCCCCGAGCAGCTCGCCGAGGAGCTCAAGAAGGCCTCGAGTGGGGCCCAGTCCGGGGAGATGTTCAACAAGAACTGGCTGGATCAGATGATCAGTCAGGTCCAGCGGCGGGCCAAGGAGGCCATGTCCAGCCTCTTCAGGTAGACCCGGCGGAGTCCTTTCACGGGACGCTGTCCCGGGCCTTGGGAATCCGGGCTCCTCCGGATTAGGATGAGCCCCGCCGATGCCAGCCCAGAGCGATAGCTTCCTGTCCAAGTACTCCGACATCGTCCTCGCCTGCGTGGTGGTGGCGATCATCGGAATGATGATCGTCCCGCTGCCGACGATGCTGCTGGACGTGCTCCTCACGTTGAACATCAGCATCTCGGTGGTGCTGCTGCTCATCTCCCTCTACGTCCCGACGGCGCTGCGATTGTCGGTGTTCCCGACGCTGCTGCTCATCACCACGATGTACCGGCTGGCGCTCACCATCTCCACGACGCGCCTCATCCTGCTGACGGGTGACCCGGGCGAGGTGGTCGTCGCCTTCGGCAACTTCGTGGTTCAGGGCAACTTCGTCGTCGGTCTCGTCATCTTCATCATCCTCGTCATCGTCAACTTCATCGTCATCTCCAAGGGCTCCGAGCGCGTGGCCGAAGTGGCCGCGCGCTTCACCCTGGACGCCATGCCCGGCAAGCAGATGTCCATCGACGCGGACATGCGCGCCGGCGCCATCGACCAGGAGGAGGGCAAGCGCAAGCGCCGCGACCTGGAGCGCGAGAGCCAGCTCTTCGGCGCCATGGACGGTGCGATGAAGTTCGTCAAGGGCGACGCCATCGCCGGCATCATCATCACCGTCATCAACATCGTCGGCGGCCTCATCATCGGCGTGATGCAGAAGGGCATGGACGTGGGCAGCGCGGCGCAGAAGTACATGCTGCTCACCATCGGTGACGGTCTGGTGGGAATGATCCCCGCCATCCTCATCTCCACCTGCGCCGGTATCATCGTGACGCGCGTGGGCGGCGACGAGGAGGGCAACCACCTCGGCAAGGACGTGGGCACGCAGCTCACCGCCTACCCGAAGGCCATCGCCATCTCCGCGGGCATGCTCATCGTGCTGGGCCTCATCCCCGGTCTGCCCAAGATTCCGTTCTTCCTCCTCGGCGCCGGGGCTGGCTACGGCGCCTGGAAGATGATGCAGAAGGAGAAGGTGGGTGCCGCGGGCGAGGACGCGGGCCTCACCGCGGGCGAGACGCCCGAGGGCGAGACTCCGTCGGCCACCGAGCCTCAGGCCAAGGAGCCCATCAACCCGGACTCCGAGCTCTTCATCCCCGTCGTCACGCCCATCGTGCTCGAGGTGTCCGACGCCCTGGTGCCCTTCGTGGACTCGCGCCAGGACAACGGCAAGTTCCTCTTCGAGCTCATCCCCTTCATGCGCGACGGCCTCTTCGTGGAGCTGGGCGTGCGCTTCCCCGGCGTGCGTGCGCGCGGCAACACGAACCTGCCTCCCGGCGCCTACCAGATCCAGATCAACGAAGTCCCCGTGGTGACGGGTCAGGCCACGATCGGCCACGTGCTCGTCAACGACACGGTGGATCGCCTGCGGCTGATGAACATCCAGGGCTTCGAGGCGGTCAACCCCGCCACCCGCCAGCCGGCGGCGTGGGTGCCCGAGCAGCACAAGGAGATGCTCGAGGCGGCCGGTCTCACCACCTGGGACGTGTCCGGCTACATGATCCTCCACCTGGCGGCCGTGCTGCGCCGCCAGGCGCGCGAGTTCGTCGGCGTCCAGGAGACGCAGACGATGCTCGACCAGCTCGAGAAGGCCTTCCCCGCCATCGTCAAGGAGGTCGTCCCCAAGGTCGTCTCCGTGCTCAAGCTCACGGACATCCTGGGGCGCCTGGTCGAGGAGGAGATGTCCATCCGTGACCTGCGCGGCATCCTCCAGGCGCTGGCCGAGTTCGGTCAGGTCGAGGCGGACAACGTGATGCTCACCGAGCACGTGCGCTCCAGCCTGCGGCGCTACGTGTCCCACAAGTACGCGCGCGGCACCGGCACCCTGGTCGTCTACCTGCTGGATCCGCAGATCGAGGAGGCCATCCGCGGCTCCATCAAGCGCACCTCGGCGGGCACCCACCTGGCCCTGGAGCCGGACATCGCCCAGGAGATCGTCCAGGCGGTGAAGTCCGAGTGCGGCCACCTGCCGCCCAGCGCCCAGCGGCCCGTCATCCTCACCGCCATGGACATCCGGCGCTACGTGCGCAAGCTGCTGGAGTACGAGTTCAACCCGCCGTTCTCCGTCGTCAGCTTCCAGGAGCTGTCCCCGGACCTCAACATCCAGCCGGTGGCGCGTATCTCCATCCGGTAAGCTCGCCTCCTCGCTTTGCCTTCACGGGCCGACATCACCGCGAATCCTCGCGGGGCTGTCGGCCCGTTGCGCTTGACCCGCGCTCCCGCTTCCCAAATGGTAGGGGGCACGCCGTGAGGTGCACGGCAGGAGGAGATGCAGATGCGCAAGGATTTCCTGGTGGTGTTGGCGCTGGCCAGCCACCTCGGTGCGTGCTTGTGCCTGGGGGGATGCGAAGGTGACTCCGGGACGGGAACGGGAACTGGTACGGGCACGGGAACCGGGACGGGCACGGGAACCGGGACGGAGGCCCAGGCGGGCAAGGTGACTGGCGTCGTCCAGGACACGCAGGGCAGGCCCATCGCGGGCGCCAAGGTCCGGATCGAGAACGACTTCGGCTATTACGACGTCACCACCGACACCAACGGGCGCTACGTCTCGCCGGAGCTCACCATTGGCGGCTTCAAGGCGATTGCCTGGGCCGATGTGAACTACCAGGGCAAGGGCTACAAGCTGCGGATGGGGATGCCCAACCCCGTCGACTACGACTACTTCGACCCCAAGCAGGGCGCGGTGCGCAACTTCCGGTGGCAGCTCTCCGGGCGCATCCCGGACCGCGTGGCGGACGGCTCCGCCGGTTACTTCGGTGGCACCCTGGAGTTCCTCAACGGGACGGGCAGCATCTACGACGCGCGCATGGACGCCGGTGACGAGGTGATCGTCTCCCTCGTGCCGACCGCTCCGCTCATCGACGGCAGCACCGGCCAGACGCTGGAGCGCTCGTTCACGGTGAAGTCTGGCTACGACTCCCATTACGCGCTCGATATCCCCGTGGGCGTGTACCAGGTGACCGCCGAGCGCGTCACTCCGAGCGGGGCGCGGGAGCAGCTCCTGGTGGGGTCCTTCAGCCAGCAGGGGACCTCGGCGACGGTGTCGTTCGGTACCTCCTCCGAATACAGCTACGAGAGCGGCCTGATGAGCACGCCCGTCTACCTCGTCCTCAACCGCTGAGTCAGGGACGGCACTCCTCCCGGCGGGTGTTCGCGGCCGGGAGGAGGCCTGGACGGGGGTCGAGGCTCAGACGCCCATGAACAGGGCGATCAGCACGCCCACTGCCGCCAGACCGATGACGCCCAGCACCACCAGCGGGATGAGCCGCTTGGGGTCCTTCACCGCCGCCGCCGCATCATCGGCGGGCTCGTTGCGGGAGGCCGGCTGCCTGGGCGAGCTCTTCTGCTCCAGCTCCTCCTCGGGAGGCTCCTCCTGGGCGGCCTGCTGCTCCTCCGGCTCCGCCGCGGGCTCCTCGGCGGCCTCGCGGGTGGCGGGCTCCTCAGCGGCCTCCGCCGGCTCCGCCTGACTCGCGGACTTGTCCATCGCGGTGGAGCTACGCTTGGGCGGCGTGCGCTCTCGCACTGCTGGCAGCGCCTGCGTCGAGCCGCCTTCCTCCTTCGTGCTTGGCGCTGCCGGGCTCAGGCTGGAGAGGTTCTCGGCCTGCTCCTCGGGCGCCTCGGACGGACAGATGTAGACGAACCGCACGCCACCCACTTCCAACTCGTCGCCGTCGCGGAGCGTCTTGTGGCTGGTCCGCTTGCGGTTGACCTTGATGCCGTTGCGGCTGCCCAGGTCCTCCACGTGCGTTCCGGACCAGTCGCGCCGCACCTTCACGTGGCGGCGGGAGATGAGATCGTCCCGGAAGATGACGTCCGCCGAGTCGTCCCGGCCGATGACGAACTCCTGCGCGTCGGTGATCTCGAGGCGCTCGCCCTCGCGCGGGCCGTTCATCACCCGGAGGTAGCGCTCCTCGCCGCCCGACAGTCCCCGCATCACGTCCTTCACCATGTTGCGGGCGACGAAGGACGTCTTCTGCGACTCCACGTCGTGCGGCAGGTCCGCCACCTTGTCGAAGCGGACGTCGAACTGGGCGATGACGATGACGTCGCCATTGCGCAGCAGCCGCTTCTCTCCCTTGGGCAGCGGCTTGCCGTTCACCTGGGTGCCATAGGCACTGCCCAGGTCCTCCAGGAAGAAGAGGTTGCCCTCCTGGGTGATGCGCGCGTGGTTGCGCGATACGGCCTGCTGCGCCAGCACCACCTGGCAGCTCTTGTCGCGGCCCAGGGTGATGACGGCATCGTCCAGGACGTGCTCGGTGGCCTTGCCTCCGGCCTCACTGCTCTGCTTGACGGTAAGCCTGACGCTCATCGCGATGGCGGGGGAGTTCGAGGGCTGGCGTTAGTACGACTGCGCGCTGAGGAACTTCTCACACGTCTCCATCTCGGAGGGGAACTCCTCCACCGAGCCGTACTTGAGGAAGTTCTTGCAGGCCACCTGGGCCGCCTCGCGCTGGTGGCCGTCCGAGTACACCTGGAAGAGGCCGTAGTGGCAGGGGGCGAACTTGCCGTCCAGCTTGAGGCAGTCCTTGTAGGCGCGCGTCTCCTCGGACACCAGCCCCTTCTCCTTGTACTGGCGCGCGAGCTCGAAGAGGGCGGCGGGGTCGTTCTGCGCCTTCTGCGTGTCGCGGTAGTTCTTGAGCGCCTGGTCCGTGAGGGCCCCCTTGCGCTGGGAGATGCTCAGGTTGCTGAGGCACTGCGGGTGCTTGTCGTTGAGGGCCACGCAGCTCCCGAAGGCCTGCTTGGCTTCATCGAAGCGGCTGAGCTCCATCAGCACCGCGCCCAGATCGTTCCACCAGTCCGCGCTCAGGTTGGGGGCGAGCTGGACGGCCTTGTTCATCTCCTCCGTCGCCTCTTCCTTGCGATCCTGGCGGTAGCGGACGATGCCCAGGTCGTGGTGGACCTCGGCGAGGTTGGGGTTGATGACCAGCAGGGTGAGGAACTCCTTCTCCGCCCTCTCCAGCTTGTTCAGGTTGATGAAGGTGAGCCCCAGGTTGTACCGGGCCTCGATGTAGTCCGGGTTCACCTTGAGTGCGCGCTGGAAGCTGTCGTGCGCCTTCCCGAACGCATGCTCATCCAGGTACAGCTTGCCGAGGTTCATGTAGGCGGCGGCGTGCTCCTGGTTGAAGCGGATGGCCTTGATGAAGTGCTCCTTGGCCTTGCTCTTGTCGCCGGCGTACATGGAGATGAGGCCCTTGTTCACCCACAGGTCCGCGTACTGCGGGGCGAACTCGAGGCCCAGGTCGCAGTAGACCTCGGCCTGCTTGAGGTCTCCGGCGGCGAGCTGCTGGGTGCACAGCTCGTTGTTGACGAGGGCCCGATCGGACGGGGGCGGCGTCTTGATGCAGCCGGCGGCCAGGAGCAGGGGGATGACGAGCGCGGAGCGAAGGGAGGGCATGACGGGGGGGAGTGTAGGAGAGGCCCCCCTCCCGGATCAACGCCCCCCGTGTCGGAGGAAGGCTCGCGGTTTCGGGGGTTTAGCCCCCACGTCAGGGGCGCTAGAGTCCGGGGCCATGCGCTCGTTTCTCTACGCCCTCGGTATTTCGGTAGCCCTCTTCGCGGCCGCTCCCGCCCACGCCCAGTTCGCCAACCGCAGCCTCGGCCTGTCGGCGGGTTATATGAACTTCAACGGCACGGCCAGCCTCAACAGCACCGCGTTCCTCGGCTTCGACGCCACCCTCTACATCGAGAGCGGCTTCGAGGTCGTCTCGCTGACGAAGATTTCCTTCCCGAAGGATCCCATCACCGGCAACCGGGTGGTGGGCCTGGCCCCGTCGCTCGGCATCCGCTACCTCTTCCTGGAAGAGTCCATCCGTCCCTATGTGGGCGCGGACCTGAGCTACCTGCACGTCTTCAAGCCGCAGGGGGACTCGAACTTCGTGGGCGTGGGGCCCAACGCGGGCGTCGAGTTCTTCGTGTCGGACTCCATCAGTGTCGGGGCGCGGGCGCAGTACAACGCCTACGTATCGCTGTCGGAGGATGTGCAGACCTCGCTCATCCTGTCCGCGGGCACGGCCGTCTACTTCTAGGCCACCGCGCGCGCCCGTCCCCCGGTCTTCGCGCCGGGGGAGGGCAGCAGGGCCGCGGCCACCAGCAGGGCCCACTTCTCGTCCGAGAGGTGGGCCGGCTTCTCCATGTCCAGCAGCTCCTGCAGCTTCGTGCCCAGCGCGGAGAAGAGGCGCAGGCGGGCCTCCATCCGCAGCTCCTCGCGCCGCAGGGCCGCGGAGAGCACCAGCTCCCGGGCCTCGGCGCTCAGCCGCTTCACCCGCGAGACGAAGAGCGGATCCGCCAGCAGTCCCTCGCCGGCCGGGACGCCAATGGCCGAGGGGGCCTTGAGGCGGCGCTCGCGCACCACGATGGTGCCCGCGAGCATGTCCCCCAGCCGCTGGTGTGAGCCGGACAGCAGCGCCGTCACCCCACCCACCATGTAGAGGATGGGCAGCTTGTCCACCGGCCGCGCCAGGTTGCGCAGCGCCGCGTGGTAGAAGCCGATGCGCACGCCGCTCTGCTGGATGACGCGCAGGCCCATCACCCGCTTGCCCACCGTCTGCCCGCTCCAGGCCGTCTCCAGGACGATGCCGTAGCCCCAGTCCACCAGGAAGTAGACGACGATGGCCAGCGCGCTGCCGAAGCCGGGGAAGGCGAGCATCACGAGCTGGAGCCCGGTGAGCACCATGCCCGTGCCGAAGAGGATGAGGAGCGTGTCCAGCAGCAACGCCAGGAAGCGCGAGTAGATGCCCGCGAGCGTGAAGCGGAACTCCACGTACTCGGGGGTGAGCACGGTGTGGGTGCCGTCGAGGAGGGTGTCGGTCGCGTCCGTCACGGCCCCAGTCTAGGCCAGCGCGCGGAATATTTCCGGCGGGGCGTCGTCTGGAGCGCCGTACCTGGCAGTCCTGAATGTGGCGGGGGGCACCTGGCTCTCCGTCTTCCCCTGGGAGGGGGAATCCTCATGCGTCATGGTTCTCGCAGTCTCGCGGCCGTCCTGGCCCTGCTCGCCTCCGGCTCCGCTTCCGCCGTGGAGCTGAACTACACGTGGAAGAAGGGCGACGTTCACCGCTTCCAGTATGAGGATGACTCGACCATCGAGATGAAGATGCCCGGCATGGGCGCCGACATGGGCGGCATGCAGATGCCCGGCATGAACATGGGCGCCGCTGGCATGAACGTCCGCATGAAGCTCCAGTCCACCTTCAGCCAGAAGGTGCTCGCGGTGCGGCCGGACGGCTCCGCCGAGGTGGAGCTGACCCTGGAGAAGATGGCCCTGATCAGCGGCGACAAGCGCGTCACCGCCCTCGACAAGATTCCCGCCGCCGCCAAGAAGGTGAAGGCCGAGGTGGACCGCAAGGGCCACGCGAAGTTCTACCGGATGGTGACGGTCTACCTGCAGGAAGGCCGCACCGTGGTGGGGGTGCCCGCCACGCTGACGGCGGGCGACACGCGCGTCAGCGTGGTGGCCGCGGTGGATCCGAAGACCGGCTCCGTCTCCCTCGCCATGGACGAGAAGAAGGTCCCTCCGGCGCTCAAGGCGGTCCAGGTGAAGGAGGAGGACCCCTCCGTCGACGTCCTCCCGAAGCACATCTTCGAGATGATGGTGCTCCCCGAGGGAGACCTCTCTCCGGGCGGCAGCTACGAGGTGACCTCCCCCATGGGCGCCATGAGGACGACCCTCGCCGCCATGGAGGACAGCCTCGTGCAGCTCCGCACCGTCGTGGCCCAGAAGGCCGAGGTTCCCACCGAGGCCCAGGCCGAGGGCATGAAGGTGGACCTCGACGTCACCGGCGGTTTCGACGTGGCCGCCGGCCGGCTCGTCCGCATCGAGGGCACCCAGACCATTGACCAGTCCATGGGCGGCATGGGCGGCACGAAGATCCGCTCGAGCTTCGCCCTCCAGCGCCTGTAGTCAGGACTCCATCCAGCGGGCCCGGAGCCACTCCGAGGCGTGGTGCCGTGCGAAGAGCTGGCCCACGCCGTGCTGGTCCACCAGCTCCCAGACTCCGAGCCCGCCCTTCCTCTCCAGTCCCTTGAACATCACCCGGCCGGCGAAGCGGAACACCTCCGCCAGCTCGCCGGTCGGGTGGAAGCCCACCGTCAGCCGCAGGGGCTCGGGCGGGAAGAAGTAGCGCTCCTGGATGCTCGGGTGCAGCGTCTCCGGCGCCACCTGGAGCTGGCAGAAGAACCGCTTGTCTCCCACCGCCTCCTGGTAGGCCAGCAGCGTCTCCTCGGAGAGCGCGACGCCCGAGTTGTAGATGTCTCCCGGGCCGTCCTCCCCGTGCTTCGCGGCGTCCTCCAACGCATCGCGCACCGCCTGCTCCAGCGCCCGCATCGCCGCCGCCGTGTCGCCCGCCTTCAGCGCCGCGCGCGCCTCGGCCTCGGCCGCGTAGGGGACCTGCACGGATAGCGGCGCGCCCACGAACACCAGCCAGGGATGCTCCAGCGAGGGATTGCTCCGCCGCTGCCGCTCTTGCGCGAGCTGGGCGTCCGCCTTCGCTCGCGCCGCCCCGGAGCGGGCCGTGCCTCGGGCGCTCTCGTTGATACGGTCCGCGATCGCCACCTTGGAGTGGCCGAACACGTCGTCATTCAGCGTGATGATCAGCGGCGCCGGACCGAAGGAGAGGAACACGCCCGCTTCCAGTCCCTCGCCCCGGCCGCGCGCCAGGGCCGACTCCTTCTCGCGCAGGAGGAGGGGCCTCAGGCCGGGGCGGGCCGTCTTCAGCTTGCGCTCGTACTCTTCCTCGATGGCCTTCAGCGCCGCTTCCACCTGCTCGCGGGAGATGGTCTGGGCCAGGCGCTTCTCGTAGGCCACCAGGTGGCTCCGGATGTCCCTCGCGAGCTCCACCAGCCGGTCCACCGTCCCGCACAGCGAGAGCGCGTCCCCCAGCAGGTTGTTGACCGAGACGCCACCCCTGTCCGCGAGCTGCACCATGCCCCCGTAGTGCGCCTTCGCCGAGGCGAGGATGGGCAGGTAGAACTCCCGCCGGAGGAAGTCCGCCATCGCCGCCCCGCCGAGGAGCTGCGTGCGCCGGGTGAAGTCCTTCACGTCCACGAACAGGTGCGCCACGGGCGCGCTCACCGCCGAGCGCAGCAGGGGCTCGGGGCGCGTGGAGAGCTTGTAGAGCCGCCCGGTCTGGTACTCCGCCTCCAGCCCGCCCTCCGCCTCGTCGCCGGTGCGCGGGTACAGCATGCGCCGCAGCGGAAACAGCGAGCGCTCCATCCACAAGTCACAGACGAAGGCGGTGGCGACCTCGGCGTAGCGGGCGTGGGCTCCCATGCGAGAGAGTCCGGCGGCGGCGGCTGGCTCCCGGGTCGTGTACTCCTTGAAGCCATGGGCGAGGCCGAGCAGCGCCTCGGCCGCGGGGCCCTTCAGCGTCTCCGCGTAGGCCCTCAAATCCTTCGCCATCTGCTTGCGCGACTTGTCCTCGGCGAGGAAGGCCGTCAGCGCGGCGGGGCGCATGGCGAGCTCCCGCAGGTGCTGCGTCAGGGCCGACTTGTAGGCACCGCCCTCGCCCAGCCGTACCGCGTTCACCAGGCTTTCGCGCAGGACTCCCAGTCCCACCGCCAGCTCGGCCCGGCGGGCCACCGCGTCGTCGCTCGCGATCGCCTGCTCCAGCGTGGCCCGCACCGCGTCCACCGGCAGGCCGCCAGGGTACTGGGCCACCAGCTTCTCCGCGTCGGGGACTCCAGCCAGCAGCTCACAGCCGTAGAGCGTGGAGCCACCGGTCAGCAGCGGTTTCGTGCCGCCCATCACCCCCATGGGCCCCAGCGCCGACTCGATGCGCGTGGAGAGATCCTCGGAGGGCTGGGCCTCTCGCAGCGCGCTGTCCACTCCCAGGCGCAGGGCGAGGTACAGGCCCGTGGACGCGGCCGTGAGGAGCTGGCGCTGCACCGAGGGCGGTAGCTCCAACGCGCGCAGGGCCACCTCCACGCTGGGGAGCTGCGAGGACAGCATCAGCGCCACCAGGGCCGGCGTCTCCTCGCGCCCGCGCGACTCCTTCATCTCCGCGAAGGCGCGTCGCAGCAGCTCGATGACCAGGGCCACCAGCGAGCGGCCTCCACCTCCCGGTCCCAGCCAGGCGGCCATCACTCCGCCGGTCAGCAGCGGGTGGGCGAGCGTCGCCAGGTCCGCGGTCGCGCGTGTGAGCGGGCCTCCCGAGGCGGGCGACAGCGTCGGAGGCAGCGCGGGCAGGGTGGAGTACTCCTCCACCAGGAGGAAGCGGTCGAACTCGCCCGTGCCGACCAGCTCCCGGTGCCGCGACAGCAGCATCATCGCGAGCTGGCGTGCCCCCTGCGGGAAGAGCGCCGCGGCCTCCGGGGTGACGTGGAAGGGGAGACGGAGGTCCGCCAGCGACACGCCCAGCGAGAAGCGCAGCCTGCCGGGCTCCAAGCGCAACAGTTCGCCCACGCGGCCGTGGAACTGGGTCGCCAGCTCCAGACGGCGCTTCGCAATGGGTGAAGCCATGGTCCCCGACTCGACTGCTCCCATGGCTCGACTCTTTCACGTTTTCAGTTGGACTTGAACTGTGCGGCCCCGTCGAAAATCTTGCTGTTGTCGGCGACCGCCCCGGGGAGGGTGTCCTCCAGCGTCTGCCCATCCATGGCCGTCACCCGCACCTTGATCTGGCCTTCGCCCATTCCGTTGGGCTCGACGAAGTAGTTGTAGCTCTCGCGCTTCACCGCCACCCAGGCGCCGTTCTTCCAGTACTCGAGCTTCGTCACGGGGATGCGGTGGTTGAACACCTGGATGCCGGTCCACCACTGGCTGCTGCCTTCCTTGAAGCGGTAGCGCAGCGGGCCCTGCACGTCGCAGGTCACCATGCGCCAGCGCACCTTCACGCGACCTTCGGGCGAGGGGGGCGAGCTTCTCGAACGCCTTCGGGCTGAGATCCAGGTGGCCAGGCGTGGTGCAGTCGGGGCAGGAGTCCACGATGCGCACGCGCAGGCTGCCCTTCGGCCCTTCGATCTCCACGCACGCGCCGCAGATCGCGCTCTCCTGGAACTGACCGATCCAGATCGCGGCCACGTCCAGGTCCTGGCGGGTGGCGGAATAGGAGCAATTGCCCGTGCCGTCCGCCTCGACGTAGAAGGTGATGAGACCGTCCTGGTACTCGCGGAAGCGCACGCAGGGGCTCGCCGGGATCGGTGGGGCCACAGGCGGCCAGCAGGGGCAGCAGCGTCACCGCGAGCCAGTGGGCGGGGGATGTCTTGTCGACGCGCATTCGGAGAGTCTCCAGAGGAAAGAGGGCCGGGAGTGTACCGCGTCCGGCGGGTGTGGCTCCGACCTGGATGGGTCAGGAGGTGGCCGGCTCCTCGCTCTCGGGGGGTCTCCTCGGCGAGGGACCGGGCGAGGGCCCAAGGGGGGTCAAAGGCTCGCTCCGCACCTACCGGGAGTGATAAATCAGGGCCCTCTTCCGACGTCTCCCCGAGCCCCGCGGAACCCCCTTACACACGATGGCGGCGACCCCTGTCCCCGTAGTGGAGACTCGCAGCGCGGAGCGCGGCACGGAGGTGCCTACTCCTCCTCCCGAGGAGCAAGGCGCGGCGGCTCCGAGAGGCATCTCGCTCTTCACGCGCCTGTTCCTCATCATCCTGGCCTGTGTCCTGCCGACGCTGGTGGGACTCGGGTGGAAGATGATGGACCACCTACGAGGATGCCTCCTCCAGGAATGTCGTGCGCGACCTGCACCGGTCCATCGTCGGAGACGTGAAGCGGTCCGTGCATGGTAAGTTGCTGCTCGTCGAGCGCGAGCTCGATAGCATCGGGATGATCCTCTTCGCGCCCGGATTGGGGGACGACGCCACGCGCGTCGGCCTCGTCGGGACCCGGTTGGGGGCCCTGTCCACCATCGACTTCGTCACGCTGTACGCCCCGAGTGGCCAGAGCGTGACGACCCTCAAGGCGCGCGAGGTGGTCGGACCCGGACGTTCCCTCCCGCCTGGAGCCCGCGTTGCTCCAGGAGCTCGCCAGCGGTGGGCACCTGGTGACCCGGGGCGTGCGCGTCGGCGCGCAGGGCGACCCGGTGCTCGAGGTCTTCCTTCCCCATCACCGCCGAGGACGGCACCGTGCGCGGCATCCTCGGCACCCAGGTGAATCTCGGCGAACTCTGCGCGCTGATGGACGAGCTTGGCGAGAAGTTCCTCGGCTCGCACGAGGGGGTGTTCGTCGTGGACCGGGAGCGGCGGCTCGTGCTGCACGCGGACCCCGCCCGGGTGGCGGCTCGGGAGGACTTCTCGAAGTACGGCCTCTTCACCGCGCTGAGCGGGGACTCCTCCTTCACCACGGGCATGGTGGCCATATCGGACTTCCAGGATGGCCCCCGGGAGATGCTCGGCTCGCTGGAGGCCCTCTCCGAGCGGGGCTGGGCCGTGGTGGTGCAGCAGCCCCATACCGTGGTGTACGCGTCGTTGTCGGACATGCGCAGGTCCTTCCTCATCGCGATCCTGGTGGCCGCGCTGGTCGCGCTCCTGGCCGGCCTGTTCCTGGCCCGGCACCTCACCCGGCCCATCCGCTCCCTGGTGGCGGCGACGCGGGCCATCGCCGAGCGCACCTTCCGGGGCGTGGACGCGCGTGTCTCCCGGCGTGGGGACGAGCTGGGAATGCTGGGCCGCGCCTTCGACAGCATGGCCGTGACGCTCGATGCGAAGGAGCGCGAGCTCGTTGCCCAGACGCAGGTGCGCTCGGCCCTCAGCCGCTACCTGTCTCCGGACGTGGTGGACCTGGTGGTGTCCAATCCCGACAAGCTGCGGCTCGGGGGCGAGCGCCGCGAGGTCACCCTCTTCTTCGCGGACGTGGTGGGCTTCACCCGGCTGTCCGAGTCCCAGCCCCCGGAGATCATCGTCGCGCTCCTCAACGAGCTGTTCACCATCGCCACGGAGATCATCCAGCGGCGCGGGGGCATCATCGACAAGTTCATCGGCGACTGCATCATGGCGGTGTGGGGCTCGCCCCAGTCGCATCCGGACGACGCGCTGCGTGCGGTGCAGGCGGCCGAGGACCTGCGCCGCTGGCTCGACGTGGGCAACCGCCGCTGGCGCGAGCGTTGGGGCATCGAGATCCAACTGGCCATCGGCGTCCACACCGGCCCCGCGGTGGCGGGCAACGTCGGCAGCGAGAAGCGCATGGAGTACACCGTCATCGGTGACACGGTGAACGTGGCCGCGCGGCTCGAGTCCATGGCCCAGCCCGGGCAGATCCTCGTCAGCGAGTCCACGCGCGAGCGCATCGGCGACAGCGGTCTGGAACTGGTGCCCGCCGGCGAGCGCAAGCTGCACGGCCGCTCCGTCGCCACGCGCATCTACGAGGTGCCGGTTTGACGCTTCAGGTGGGACAGATCATCGGCGGGCGCTTCCGCGTCCTGCGACTGCTCGGCGCGGGAGGCATGGGCGACGGTCTATGTGGCGGAGCAGCTCGGCCTGGATCGCCAGGTCGCCCTCAAGGTGATGCACCCGCACATCGCCAGCGCCCCCGGCTTCCCCGAGCGCTTCCATCGCGAGGCCCAGGTGCTCGCCCGGCTGCGCCACCCGGGCTCCGTGGAGGTGTACGACTACGGGCTCGACGCGGGCTTCCTCTTCCTCGCCATGGAGCTGGTGTCTGGCGAGACGGTGGCGTCCCTGCTGGCACGCGAGGGTGCGCTGCCAGTGCCTCGCGCCGTGGGGCTGGCCGTGCAGGTGCTGGAGGTGCTGGAGGCCGCGCACCTGCTCGGCATCATCCACCGCGACATCAAGCCCGCGAACCTCTTCCTGGAGGCGCACGAGCGCGGCGAGCGCGTGAAGGTGCTCGACTTCGGCCTCGCCACGTTCGGCGGGGTGGAGCAGGCGCGCCTCACCCAGGCGGGCACGGCGGTGGGGACACCGGGCTTCATGTCCCCCGAGCAGCTGCGCGGGCTGCCGCTGGACGGGCGCAGCGACCTGTACGCGTTGGGGTGTGTGCTCTACGAGCTGCTCACCGGAGTGCCTCCCTTCCCGGTGATGCCCTCGGCGGAGATGTCCGCCGCGCACCTCTACAAGCCGGTGCCTCCGCTCCGCGAGGCGCGACCGGACCTCTCGCTCCCCGAGCGCCTGGAAGCCGTGGTGATGAAGGCGTTGGAGAAGCTGCCCGAGCGGCGTCCGCCGGATGCGCCGACCCTGCGCCAGGAGTTGCTGGCCGTGCTCGCCGAGCCGGTGGGCGCGCCCGCCCCGAAGCGGGGAGAGGGCAAGAAGACGGAGCGTGGGCTCGGGCTCGGGTCCGCGCGGCACGAGGTGTCTGTTCCTCGGCTCGTGGCCGGGGGGCTGCCCGTGGGGGTGCTCGCCTCGGGCGAGAGTGCCACGGAGAACACGCTGGTGATGTCGCTCTCCGTGTGTGGGTTCCAGGCGCGGGTGGCCTCGACGCAGGAGCCGCTGGAGGGCTTCGGCGCGTTGCTCGTCGTCGCGGGCGGGCGGGAGTCGCTCGTCCTCGCGAGGGCCCTGGCCGCTCGCCCGGGGACTCCCCCGGTCCTGCTGTGCGGTCCCGCGGAGGACTGGGAACTGGTCACGGGCGCTCTCGAGGGAGGGCTGTTTGATTTCATCCCCCTGCCACTGGATCCCCTCGATCTGACTCGAAAGGTGTCGCGTGCTCAGAAGCTCAAGCGTTAGCGGGTTCGCCGCCGCGCTCGCCCTGATGTTGTGCTTTCCGGTCGTCTCGTGGGCCGAGGAAGCCGCGGACGATGTGTACGTGGTGCAGCCCGGAGACACGTGCGGCAGCGTGGGGCGCAAGGTGTTCGGCGACGCGACGGTTGGCTCCGCGAAGCTGCACGCGCTCAACAAGATGGGGGCTCCGCCGCACCAGCTCAAACCGGGCACGGTGCTGCGCATCAAGGGCGACCCGGACGCGCGCCTCACCTTCGTCAAGCCCGAGGTCAACGCGAAGCCGGCGGGGAAGGTGGACTGGCGTCGGGCCAACACCGGACAGGGCCTGTGGCGGTTGGACTCCGTCAACACGCTGCGCGAGGCCGGCGCCGAGGTGACCTTCCGCGACGAGACGCGGCTGCAGATGAACGAGAACGCGCTCGTCGTCATCTACGGGCAGGCCGCCAAGGCGACGGACAAGGTGAAGAAGTCCGGAGCGGTGGAGCTGCTGCAGGGTGAGCTGAACGTCTCGCTCGCGCAGCTTCGCGGCGAGCCCCTGGGCGTGCAGATGCCGGCGGCCACGGTGGCCGCGCGCTCGAAGGACCTCCACGTGGGCGTGGACGCGCAGCAGATGAGCCGCGTCTCCATCTTCGACGGTCAGGCGGAGGTGAGCGCGCAGGGCCAGAGTGTCCAGGTGCCGAAGGACCACGGGACGCGGGTGGAGAAGGGCAAGCAGCCCGAGAAGCCGCGCCCGCTGCCCGAGGCGCCCCAATGGGCGGGCGGCGTGCGCTCGGTGCGGCTGCTGCTGGACGACAAGGGCGTGGACGAGGAGCTGGCGTGGGCGCCCGTGAAGGGGGCCTCGTCGTACCGGGTGGAGCTGGCGCGCGACGAGCGCTTCAATGACCGGGTCCACGGCGAGACGGTGCAGGCGGCGCCGGAGGCCTTGAAGTCCGTGGCCCGCGCGCTGGTTCCCGGCCGGTACTACGCGCGGGTGCGCGCCGTGGACGCGGCGGGTCTGGTGGGCAGGGTGTCCGCCGTGCGGCAGGTGGAAGTGCTGCGTGTGAAGACGGAGCGCGGCGTGGTGGGGCCCCAGGGTCTCCAGGGGGCGTACTGGCTGGACCTGGCGGTGGAGGGCGCCGAGTCCCTGGACTTCCGCCTCGATGGAGCTCCCACGACGCACCCGGTGCGGGTGGAGGGGGTGGGCACGCACACGCTGGAGTTGCTGCCGCGCGGGGTGCCCGACGCACGCCCGGAGAAGCTGACGCTCACGGTGGTGCCGCCCCGCGTGGAGGTGGACCTCGAGCCCCTGGCCGGGGCGTTCCGGGTGAAGGTGCAGGTGCTGGACGTACGCGGCCAGCCGCTGGAGGTGCCCCTCGCCCCGCTGAAGCTGCGCGGGCTGCACGGCACCCAGGTGGAGGAGCCGCCGCGGCGCCAGTCGGACGGCTCGCTGATGACGCGGGCCGTGCCGGGGATGCGCGGCGGCGAGCGCGTGGCCGTGGTGGAGGCCCTCTGGGGTGACACGTCGCTCCAACAGGTCAGTGCCCATGCTCCGGCGGAGTCGGGGGCCCCGACGCAGGTGGCGACCTTGGAGCCCGAGCGCCCCATGGAGCCCGAGCTCCCCGTGAAGTCCGCCCCGGAGGAGGCGGCGCTGCTGCCGATGCTGGGCGTCCCCACGGGCGGCTTGGTGGAGGCGGCCCCGCTGCCCACGGCCTTCCTACCGCAGGCCTGGCTCTTCGAGTTGCGCGCTCAGCCCGAGCTGGGCTCGGCGGGTGTGGACCTCGCTCGCGGGCGTACCACGCTCGCAGTGGAGGGGCGGGTGGCCGAGCGGGTGGCCGTGGGCACGGCACTGGTGCTGCGTCCCGGGGAGCTGCTGCGCGGGAGTGGTACGGAGGGGGCGCTGCCCGCGACGTCGCTGTCCGCCTCGCTGTCGGGGCGGGTGCGGCTGACGGATCATCCTTCCTTCCGCGCGCTGCTGTCCTTCGATGCCGCGCTGACGGGCCCCGGCTTCGAGCAGGATGCTCAGGGTCTGCGGCTTCGCCCGGCGGTGCTCGCGGGCCTGCGCCGGGAGCGCTGGGCGTTCTCCACCAGCCAGGGGTACGCCATCCGTCCGGGCGAGGCTCGGGCCACCTGGGACAGCACGTATCAGGCGTGGTTCCTGCCCATTCCCCGGCTGGCACTCGGGGCCGAGCTCGATGCGCTGGTGGATGCCACGCCTCGGGTGGACGGCCCCGCTGCTTTCGCGGCCGGAGTGGGGGCCCGCCTGCGGCTCGGCGGCGTCGAGCTGGGGACCTCGGTGCGCCGGGGCTTCGGTCCGGACGGGGCGCGCATCTGGGGCGGCTGGGGTGGGTTGCTGACACTGGGCTGGTCGGGCCTGCTCCCCGCGCAACCCCAGTAGCCTCAGTCCCTCACGGACTGGGCTAGAGTCGCCTCGTATGGAGATGCCCGAGTTCATCGAGGCGCGGCGGCCCCGCTGGGAGAAGCTGGAGTCCCTGCTCGACAAGGCGGAGGGGCAGGGCCTGCGCGCCCTCGAGTTGGAGGAGGCCCGCTCGTTGGGCAAGCTGTACCGGGCCGTCTCCAGCGATCTGCTGTGGGTGCGCGCGCGCAGCGGCTCGGCCGACGTGAGCGCATACCTCAATGACCTGGTGGGCCGGGCCTACGCGATTACCTACCCGGGCCAGCGGCCTCGGTTCGCGGACGTGTGGGGCTTCGTCGCTCGCGGCTTCCCGGCGCTCATGCGGCAGGAGTGGCGCATGTACGCGGCATCGGTGCTCCTCTTCCTGGCGGGCACGGGCTTCGGCTACCTGGGCATGCTGGTGGACCCGGATGCGGCCCCCTACCTCGTCCCCCAGGAGCACATGGCGTTGGACCCCATCAAGCGCGCCGCCGATGAGGCCGCGGGGCAGGGCATGTCCGTGGGGGAGCAGGCCGCAGTTCACCACCTTCCTCTTCACCCACAACATCCAGGTGGCGTTCCTCGCCTTCGCGCTGGGCATCACCGCGGGCGTGGGCACGGGGCTGATGCTCTTCATCAACGGCCTGATGCTGGGCGCGCTCGCGCAGGTCTACGCGGCCAAGGGGATGGCGGGTTGGTTCTGGGCGTGGATCCTCCCCCACGGCATTCCGGAGATCACCGCCATCTGCATCGCGGGCGCGGCGGGCTTCGTCATCGCCCGGGGGCAGGTGGCGCCGCGAGGTCTGCCCCGAGGCATGGCGCTGCGCCAGGAGGCGGTGCGCGCGGTGAAGCTCCTCTTCGGCACGCTCGCGCTCTTCGTGCTCGCGGGCTTCATCGAGGGCACCATCTCGCAGATCCACCCGCCGAAGCTGTCGGTGGCCTTCAAGGTGTCCTTCGCGCTCGCCGTGGGCCTGGGCGTCTACGCGTACCTGGGCTCGGACTGGATGCGCGGGGCGCGGCAGGCCGAAGCGGACGGCGGGAAAAAGTGACCCGGAATCCTTCCAGACAGCGTGGATGGGGCCGCGCCCGATAACCCAAGAGAGAGAGAACGATGCCTTGGTATGCCGCGCATGTCGTCCTCTATTACGAGTTCAGGGACGGGCCACAGGTGGAGTACCCGGTCATGGAGAACATTTATCTCATTCATGCTGGCACTGATGATGAGGCATTCGCCAAAGCCGAGAAGCGTGGTCGCTCCGACTGTACGGAGGACGAGAGCTTGAGCGTCAAGGGTAGGCCCGCCCGTCTCGTTTTCGGTGGGGTGAGGAAGCTCATCTCCTGTATCGCCGATCCGGAGACGCTTGCGCCCTCTCCGGTCGAAACCATCGAGGATGGTGCCGAGGCGACGTACTCCTTCCTGGTCGTCTCCAGTCGGCAGAACCTCGATGCCTTGATCAAGGGCGATCCCGTGAATGTTCTCTATGAGGAATGAGTTCCCTCTCGAGCGACTCCACGGACGCGGTGCCTACAGCACGCCGCGCGCCTTGATGTCCAGGTAGCGGTTGACCGCGGCGAGGCTCAGCTCGTCGGGCTGTACGTCGAGCATCTGCACGCCCCCGGAGCTCACCTTGGCCTTGAGGGTCTCGCGGTCCGTGAGCAGCTCGCTGGCCACGGCCTGCTGGAAGGCCTGCTCGGGGCCGGAGGGCTCGGTGCGCAGCAGCTTCGCCAGCGCCGTGTCCCGCACGGAGAGGCACAGCGGCACGTGCCGCCGCGCCAGCCGGTGCAGCGGCGCCACCATGGTCGAGGCCTGCTCCTCGTCGAGGAAGTCCGTGAACACGCACAGCAGGCTGCGCCGCGTGAGGCGCACGTTCAGCTCCTTGAAGAGCGCCAGGTAGTCCACGTACGTGAGGCTCGGCGTGGTGGAGTAGAGCGTGTCGAAGATCTTCCGGTACTGCATGCGGCCCGCCGCCGGAGGCAGGTACGCCTTCACCCCGTCCGCGAACACCGCCAGCCCCACCCGGTCCCCGTTGCGCACCGCCACGAAGGCCAGGAAGAGCGCCGCGTTGACGGCGTGGTCCAGCTTGGTGAGCCCGTCCACCTGCGCCGCCATCGAGCGGCCCGCGTCCACGCAGATGAGGATGGACTGCGAGCGCTCGGACTCCATCACCCGCGTCACCGGCCTCGTGCGCCGCGCCGTGGCCTTCCAGTCCACCTCGCGCACCGAGTCTCCCTGGGCATAGTCGCGCAGGCGCGCGAACTCGCTGCCCCGGCCGTCCCGACGCAGCTGTCGCAGGCCCAGGTTCACCAGGTCCAGCGCCGCGCCGGAGAGCAGCAGGCGGCTCGCGCCTCGCAGGTCCGGGTACACCGCCACGTTCTGTGCCGCGGAGAAGTGCCGCTCGTGGAAGACGAGCCCCAGCGGCCCGCGCACCCGCACGTGGATGTCTCCGAACCCGAACTTGCCCCGCTTGGACGGCGACACCCGGTACACCCAGCGCGTCTGGCTGTCCGCTGGCAGGTGCAGCGGGGCCTCGTCGGGGGTGGCGGTGAAGGACTCGGGCACGTCGTCGCGCACGCGCACGTCCACCGCCTGGCCGCCCCGGTGCACCAGCAGCAATTCCACCTTGTTGGGCACGCCCACGGACAGGCGGGGCGGGAGCTTCCGGCTCACCTCCAGGCGTACCCGGCGCACCATCAGGAAGTCCGCCGCCGCCAGCCCCAGCGCGAGCACGTCCAGCACCAGCACCACGCGCCGAGGCCCGGGAAGAATCCCGCGGCCATCATCGGCACGGCCAGCAGGCACAGCAGCGCCCACAGGCGCCCGGTGGGAATCACCGGGGGACCTCGACGGACTGCACCACCTCGCGCAGCACGTCCGAGGGCGTGGCCCCGTCCAGCTCCGCGTCCGGCGACAGCAGCAGGCGGTGCTTCAGCACCGGCCCCGCGAGGAAGCGCACGTCATCCGGCGTGACGAAGCCCCGGCCTCGCAGCGCCGCCAGCGCCTTCGCGGCCAGCAGCAGGTGCACGCCCGCGCGAGGGCCCGCCCCCAGGCGGATGCGGCTGGAGGTGCGCGTGGCCGCCACCAGCTTGCGGATGTACGCGAGCACCGGGGGCTCGACCGTCACCTCGTTGAGCGCCGCCCGCGCGGACAGCAGCCCTTCCTTCGTCACCGCCGCCGTCACGCCCGCGCGCGCCAGGTCGCCCGCGTCGAAGCCCCGGTGCACCGACGCGAGGATGGCGTCCTCCTCCTCGGGCGCCGGGTAGTCCACCTCGATCTTCAGCAGGAAGCGGTCGAGCTGCGCCTCGGGCAGCGGGTAGGTGCCCTCGGACTCCACCGGGTTCTGCGTGGCGAACACCGTGAAGAGCGGCGAGAGGGTCAGGTTCCGGCCCTCCATCGACACGCCTCGCTCCTGCATGGCCTCCAGCAGCGCGGACTGCGTCTTGGCGGGCGCGCGGTTGATTTCATCGGCCAGCAGCAGGTCGGTGAAGATCGGGCCGCGCACCAGCACGAAGGACTGGCTCTTCAGGTCGAAGATGCTGGTGCCCAGGATGTCGGCGGGCATCAGGTCCGGCGTGAACTGGATGCGCTTGAAGTCCGCGCTCACGCCGCGCGCGAGCGCCTTGGCCATCAGCGTCTTGGCCACGCCGGGCACGCCCTCCAGCAGCACGTGGCCGCCGGCGAGCAGGCCGACGAGCATCAACTCCAGGGGCTCGTCCTGGCCGACGACGGCCTTGCGCACCTCGGCGAGCACGCCCTCGCGGATGGCGTGGGCGGCGGCCACGGCGTTGCTGGTGGCGTTGGGGGAGGTGGGGGCGAAGGTGGGCAGGGTCATGACTCCTCGGGTTGCGAAGCGGCGGGCGCGCTCGGGGGCGGCCCGGAGGATGGATGCGCTGGCGGAGCACCGCGGCGCGCGAGGCCAGTTGCTGCAATTCGCCCTCGCTGGAGGTGGCCTCGGCGTTGCGAGCGATGGCGCGCAGGCCGTTGGCCAGGTCCTCCCGCCCGCGCGAGGCCAGTCCCTCGGCGACGGCCTTCGCGGGAGCGTGGGCGGGCAGGCCCGCGTGCAGGGCCAGCTCCTGGGTGAGGCCCCGGGTGATGAGGCCGGCGGCGAAGGCGTGGTGGCGGCCCTCGCGGTACAGGCGGCTCATGGCGAAGAGGGCGTCCGTGGCTCCCACGCGCACGGACTCGGGCGGAGGCAGTGGCCGGCCGAAGCGCTTGAGGGCCACCGCCCACAGGCACAGTCCCAGCAGGAGCTGCGCCACCGCGAAGTGCAGGCCGTAGCGGCGGGCGAAGTCCACCACCGAGCGCTCGTTGGTGAAGCCGTGGTGGTGCTCGTCGAATTCGTAGGGGCCCGGGCCCAGCGCGCGCAGGGCGCTCAGCCAGAACTGCGCGTTGTCCGCGCGCGCGAGCGCCTGGTTCATCGCGAGCTCCGGAGCGCCCACCACCAGCACCCGGCCCGCGCCGTACGGCACCACCGCCGCCACCGTCATGCCGAGTGGCTCATCGGCCAGCACTGGCACCACGCCCTCCTCGGGGAGCTGCAGGTAGGCCTGCACCTTCGCCTCCACGCGCTCCACACCCAGCGTGTACGGGCTGGAGAGGGGCGGCACGAGCGTGCGCATGGGCAGCGAGGTGTCCGCCTTGGTGAGCTTCACGCCCAGCGCGTCCAGCAGCCGGTTCTCCTGCGAGCCCCAGGGGACATAGACGAGGGTGTGCCCGGCCCGCACGTGCTCGAGCAGCTTCTCCGCCTCGTCCTCGTCGAGCTCGGGGACGTGCAGCTTGTTGAGCCCGTGGCGGGGGACGTCCTCGTCTTCCAGGCCCTCGTCGCGCCCGGTGGCGAGCGCCGTCTGGTCCGGGTCGTCCTCGCGGGCGTCCTCCACCTCCACGGCGAGCAGCACCAGCGAGCCCGCGCCCTGCATGATTTGAAGGTCCGCGGTGCGCCGGACGACGGGCAGGCCACTCTCCTCGGCCAGCAGGTAGAGGCCGCGGGCACCATCCGGCTGGGCCCGCCAGGTGGAGAGCGTATCGGCGAAGCCACCCCGGGCCGCGCCGCGCACCAGCCACGTGCCTAGCAGGCCGGTGAGGAGCAGTCCGCCCACCAGGAGCAGGGGGAAACGGTCACGCACCGGAGGCCTCCTGGGTCGCGGGAGTGGCCAGCATGGGGGCGCACAGCGTGCGGAAGTCGCGGTAGCCCTCCACGCCCACCGGCAGGTTGCCGTACCAGGCGAAGTCGAAGCGCCGTGTCAGCTCGCGGAAGGGGGGCAGCCACTCGCGGCGGCCCTTGAACTGGCGCAGGTAGTCCCAGTTGCTCAGCGCGGTGTCGTAGTGGATGACGCCCTCGCGGTGCAGGCGGGAGAGCAGGGCGAGGTACAGGCTGCGCACCGCCTCGCGGTACTCGCCCCGGGCGGCCAATTCGTCGGCGAGGTGGGCCCAGCCCTCGGGCGGGCGGGAGAGGGCGTTCGTCGGGTCCGCCGCCAGCGACGCCGCGTCCTGCGTGCTCACCTCGAGCCCTCCGCCCTCGCCATCCTTCGCGTCCTTGCGGAGCGCCCGCAGCAGCACCAGCACGAGCACCACCAGCACCCCGGCGATGAGGACCACCACCAGCATGTTGGCCAAGGCCTGGCCGCCAGCTCCCGCGTTGGGCATCCGCATCGGCTCCGGATCCGAGCGCTTGAACAGCTCGGCGAGCCATTCTCCCAACCACTTCAGGAAGCGCTCCCACGGGCCCAGCTCCTCCTCGGCCGTGGGGTCCTGCTTCTCGTCCCCGGGCTCCGGCACCTGGAACTCGGGCCGGGAGAGGATGTCCCGGGCACTCGCCTGGGCCGCTCGCGCGTCAGCCTGAGACCTCTCCAGCTCCGTGGTCTGGCTCGCCAGGGTGACGCCCTGCTCGAGCCGGTTGATGGCCCCGCAGTCCTCGTCCTCGTACACGCCCTTCTCCACGTCGCGCACGAGCCGCTGGAACTTCTGGGCCTCGGCCGTGCTCAGCGAGGCGAGTGTCTTCTTCCAGGGCTCCGCCTCCGAGGCCTCCAGCTCACAGGCCTCGGCCAGATTCACCAGGCGCTGCTCCATGCCGATGGGAGACATGGACGCCTCGGCCTCCTGCGCCCGGGCCGGAGGGGCCACCAGGAAGGAGCCCAGCACGGCGAACAGGACGAGCGCCGCCTTCGCCACCTTCCGGCCGGGGAGCTGCTGGACCGCGGCGAGGAGATCCAACCCCTCCTGGCGCACCCGCCCGTCCACCAGGAGCAGCGTGGACGTGGCGGCGCGCAGGGGCTCGAAGAGGGTGAAGGTGGCGGCCACCAGGAAGACGACCCAGGGCGCGTTGTCGATCGAGGCGAAGCGCTCGACGAAGGTGAGGTCGATCCCGAGCAGCTTGCGGCCGATATAGAGCAGGGCATTTGCCCCGATGTGGAGGTTGAGGAAGACCAGGAACTGCACCTGCAGCAGCCAGCGCACCCCGATGGCGCTGGCTCGCGCCGGGCCGAGCATCCGCGAGCACACCCCATACAAGCCCAGGGGACTGCCCTTGCCCTGCATGGTGGCGGCGTAGCCCACCAGGTGCGCGGACAGGAAGAAGAAGGCGAAGCCCAGCGTGATGCTGAGCGACAGCAGGTTGAAGATGAAGAGGTACGCCACGGCGGACAGGAGGCTGGGCGTGCGGGCGAGCGCGGCGCGCAGCGAGGCCCAGGCGGTGGGCTCTCCCGCGCTCTTGCCGAGCAGCAGCTCCTGCACATGGTGGCAGGCGGCGCCCTGGAAGATGCCGCGGGCCAGCCAGGCCAGGGTGAACAGGAGCGCGGGCAGGCCGAGGTCGCGGTGATGGGTGACCGCGTCCGTCAGGTGCAGCAGGGCGGCGGTGACGAGCGCCCCGCCGGGCAGGGTGAGGGCCCAGACGCCGGAGCTGCGCACGCACACGCGCAGGCCGGCGTCCAGGATGGCCACAGCCCCCCGGGGGCGAAGTTCGAGCGCGGAGACGGCCATCTCAGAGCTCCGATGCCATGCTGGCGAGCAGCAGGACGCCGCCGTACACCATGACGGCACCGATGAGGGCCAGCAGCACGTTACCCACGCTCCATTCGCGGCGCTCCGACGGCCCCTCGAGCGCCTTCAGACGCTTCTCGAGGCAGTTGGCGCACCGGTTGATGCCCTCGAACTGTGTGGTGCACTCGCGGCAGATGACGCGGCGGCACTCCACGCAGATGCCGAGCCCGGTGCGCTCCGGGTGGTAGTGGCAGCGGCCCGAGCCCTGAATCATGCATCCAGCCTACGCAATCCCGGGCCGCCCGTGCCAGCGGCTCGGAGACTACTTCACCGGGAAGTAGCCCACGTCGGTGACGATCCTCTGTCCCTCGGGCGACAGAGCGTAGTCGATGAAGGCCTGGGTGGCGCCGGTGGCCTCCCGGGGCAGGTAGAAGAAGAGGCTGCGCGCCAGCGGATAGCGGCCGCTCCGGATGTTGTCCTCCGTGGGGGGAATGGCCTCCGATTGCGCGTCCTTCTTCACCTTCAGCTCCCGGATGCCCTTGGCGAAGGCGGCGCCGCCGTAGCCGATGCCGTTCTTCTCCTTGGCCACCGCGTGCACCACCGCCGCCGTCCCGGGCAGCGTCTGGGCACGCACGGTGAAGTCCTCGCCTCCGAGCACCTCGTCCTTCACGAAGACGTAGGTGCCCGAGGAGTTCTCCCGCGAGTAGACGACGATGGGCGCGTCCTTGCCGCCCACGTCCTTCCAGTTGGTGATGTCCCCCAGGTAGATGCCCTGGAGCTGCGCGAGGGTGAGGACCTCCACCGGGTTGGTCTCGTGGACATAGAAGGTGATGCCATCCCGGGCCACGGTGATTTCCACCGGGCCGTTGGGGTTGCGCTGCCGCATCTGCTGGGTCTCGGCGTCCTTGATGGGCCGGCTGGACATGGCGATGTCCGTGGTGCCGTTGATGAGCGCCGCGATGCCCGTGCCCGAGCCGCCGCCCGTCACCTGGAGCTTCGCGCTCGGGTGCTGCTCCATGAAGCGCTCGGCCCAGCGCTGGCCCAGCAGGACCATGGTGTCCGAGCCCTTCACCGTCACGGTCTCCTCGGGGGCCGCCGGGGCGCGCGGGGTGCCCGCGTCGGCTCCGGAGGCGGACCCGGACGGTCGCCGGCAGCCGCACGGCAAGGTGATGAGCGTGAGGGCGAGGATCGAGGAGAGCAGCGTTCGCATGGCACCACCTGGGACCAGGTCCCGATTCCCGGAAGGATTGCGGCTCGCCCATCCCACCTCGTGCGGCGCTCGGACGCCAGAATGAAGGTAGGGCCCCTCCTGGTTCCATTGCCTTGCGCCCTCCCGGGTGCGCTCCATATTGAGTGAGACGGGGCGAGAGGAACACGGCATGTGGGGGACACACGGCGGAGGCGTCAGGGCCAGGAGGCAGGGCGGCGCGGTGCTCGTGATGGCGGGCGTGCTGTTGGGGGCGTCGAGCGCGGTGGCCCAGCAGGGGGGCCAGGGGGCGCTGGCCTGCTACCAGCAGGCGGAGCGCGAGGTGTCGCTCACCTCGGACCAGGCGTTATGGCTCTGCCAGGGCGCGATATCCACGGCCCCCGCCGAGTGCTACGCGGCCAGTCAGCTCCCCGGCACGTTCCTGTCCACCGAGGAGGCCATCGACCTCTGCCGCTGCGCGATGTCGACCGCGCCGGTTTCCTGCTACCAGCACGCGCACGACGAGACCTTCCTGGACACGCGGGACATCCTCCAACTCTGCAGCCCGAGCCTGGCCTACGGCCTGCTCTCGGACTGTCAGCCCGGCGCGTATCCGGTGTACCCGTGGAGGTGGCCGCGTTGAGACTACCCGGTGACAGTGGGCCCTCACGGAGTGCTGTCGGTGGCCACTGGCATGTTCGCTCCGGGCGTCCGGGCAACGGGCACGGGCGCGCCCTCGTTGATCCATCCCGCCACCTCGCCTAGCTGCTCGGGGCTCAACCCACCGGCGGGCATGGGAGGCAGTCCTGGCGTCGTCCCCTCGATGCGCAGGTAGAGCTCGCTCTTGAGGCTCCCGGGGACGACGAAGGGCGAGCGCCCGGCGCGGGGGGCCAGCAGCCGCTGCGCGTTGCCGATGTCATCACAGCGCGCGAGGCGAAGGCTGCCGGCGTTGCCACCCGCGGCGCCGTGGCAGCTCGTGCAGAGCGGGTCGATGATGTCGCGTTGAATCCGGGAGAACGAGTCATCACGCGTGGCGAGCTCCTGGCAGCGCGCCTCCTGGCCAGGGTCGTTGCCAGGATTGACGGTCAGGCCCGGGGTGGGGATGCCGTTACCCTTGGAGGGATCGAAGAACACGCGCAGCACGGTGCCGTTCTTGTCCTCGGCGAGGAAGATGGAGCCGTCCTTGCCCACGCTCACACCCACGGGCGCGCCGATGGGCTGGGAGCCCTTCCTGTACCAGCCGTTGATGACCTCCAGGGGCTCGCCCACGGGCTTGCCGACGGCATCGGTGGGAATGGCGACGAGCTTCTGGCCGAAGTCCCGATACCCGTGCCAGGTCATGAGCAGCTTCCCCTTGTACCAGTCCGGGAACATGCCGCCGGTGTAGTACGCCATGCCCAGCGGCGCGACGTGGGCGGGAAGCCGCAGCGCGGGTTTGCGCATGCGCGAGCAGTCGAAGCTCTTGAACTCGGGGCTGGCCTTGTTGTCGTCGTAGCAATAGGGCCACCCGTAGTCCTGCCACGGGGTGATGATGTTGAGCTCCTCGTGAGGCAGGGTGCGATCGTCGAGGCTCCTGTTCAACCTGTTGATGGAGTCTCGGGAGTTCTCGCCCTGAACGAACAGCCCCGACTCGGGATGGATGGCCATGGCCATCGAGTTGCGCAGGCCGACGGCGTAGTTGCTCCACTTCGTGGCCGTGCGGTTCGGGCCGGTCAGGGTGTAGCGCCGGATGACGCCTCGGGCGGAGTGGCCCTCCGCCTCGGGGCAGAAGCGGCCGTTGGCGGGGCGGTACCCCTTGGTGGTCTCGCAGTTGTCCGAGGCGGAGCCGCGATTGACGTACAGGTAGCCCTGCTTGTCGAAGACGATGGCCGTCAGCGGATGGCGCCCATCCATGGGGAGATCCGCGACGACGGTCTCCACCGTGGCGGAGGGATCGGCCGCATCGGGGTTGAAGCGGAACACCCGGGAGAGTTCCCCGATGTACAGCAACCCATCCGGGCCGATGGCCGCGCCATGCGGACGATCGAGGCGCTCGAGCACCTTGCGCTTCACATAGGTATGGGTGGAGGCATCCGGCGACAGGCGCCAGAGCGAGCCTCGCTTGGGGACCCAGCCGCCCATGTCGACCACGATGAGGCTGCCATCCGCGAGAGGAGTCACCGTGCGGGGAAACCGGAACCCATCGGCGACCACGCCGACGCAGACACCCCGAGGGGTCGAGACGTCGATGCGGGGCAGCCCGTCACAACTCCCGGTAGACGGGTACTTGCCTGTCTGCGCCCCGGCCTCGAGGGGCAGGAGGGTGAGCAGCAACCCGAGTGAAAACGCCTTCTTCATGCAGTGAACTCCCGGCGCGGGATACTACTCCACCGAGGCCCGCGGCTTCCGTCCGGCAACGGACGTCCGCTGAAATACGTCGGGGCAGCCAGCGCGGAGTCGGCTGCCTCTTTATCTTCACGGGATGCGTCGTCCCCGTGTACGTCAGGGACTCCTGCATTCCACTCCGAGTCCGGAGGAGAGGCTGAGCCCGTCATGAGCAACCCCGTTGGAGAACTCCCCGCGGAGGCGAGGGCCATCATCGCGGAGGAGGAGGCGCTCCTCGACCGCGTCCACGCCTCGCTGGAGGCCGCGCGACGCCGGGGCGCCAATCGCACCCAGGAGTCGCAGGGGCTCGTCGCCCAGTTGCAGGTGCTGCGGGATGAGGCGGCGACCGCGCCCGTGGCCGACCTGCCCCACCTGCTCCACCAGATGAACCAGGCACGGGCCCTCTTGGAGCGACAGGAGACGACCACGCTCCCGGAGGCCAGTGCCCCGTATTTCGCGCACCTGCGCCTGAACGGGCCCGCCGGCATCCGGGACTACCTGCTGGGCCGGACCAGCTTCGCGGATGCTTCCGCCGATGTCCGTGTCATCGACTGGCGTTTCGCCCCGGTGGCTCGCGTCTTCTACCGCTACGGGGAGGGAGACGCGTACGAGGAGTGGTTCGGTGAGCGGCTGTCCGAGGGCACCGTCGAGGTGCGGCGGTTGGTCGTCATCGAGCGCGGGGTGTTGGTCCGCATCCAGGCTGGCCCGCTCCTCCTCACGCGCACTCCCGAGGGCGCCTGGCGGAGCGTGGGCCCCGGTCGGCTCGCCGGCGGAACGGGGACGGCGGTGCGCCCGGGCCAGCTCGGAGTGGGGGAGGGGGCTTCCCGGCGCGAGGGGGCGCTCGACGTGACCGCGCTGCTGGACGCCGAGCAGTTCGAGGCCGTCAGCGCGAACGCGGACCAGCCGCTGCTCGTGCTGGGGAGCGCGGGCAGCGGGAAGACGACGGTGGCCCTCCACCGGCTCGCGAAGATCGCCTTCGACGACCACGCCCGCTACCCCGAGTCCAGGATGAAGGTCATCGTCCCCGAGGAGGGGCTGGCGAGGCTCTCCCGGCGGCTGCTCGCGCCGCTCGGCCTGGGGAAGGTGTCCGTGGAGACGCTCGATGCGTGGGCGTCCACGACCGCGCGCGTCGCGTTCGGCGCCAAGGGCATCAAGCTGTGGGAGGACACGCCGCCCCTCGTCTCGAAGCTCAAGCGTCACCCGGCCCTGCGCCGGGCGCTCGCGGCCCGGGTGGGGGTGCTTCCCTCATCCGCGACGACCCTGCCGCGCCTGCGCAAGCGGCTCGCGGAGATCTTCACCGACCGGCGCTTCCTGGAGAGCGTCGTCTCCTACTCGCAAGGGGACCTGCCGCTCACGGCGGTCGACGAGACGGTGCGGCATACGATGCTGCAGATCGCCACGCCGCTCGCGCGCGAGCTCGACGGGGTGGACCCCGACCGGCTCCAGACGCTCGATGGGAAGTCCCTGGAGAGCGACACGCCCGACGAGCTGGCCGGCACCCTGGACCTCGAGGACCTCCCGCTCCTGCTGTTCCTCCGGTCCCAGGGGGGAACCTGGGCGCCGTGGGACGGTTGGTGCACGTCGTGCTGGACGAGGCCGAGGACTTCTCCCTCTTCGAGCTGTTCGTGGTGGGCAGGCTGCTCGGCGAGGCGCGGAGCTGCACGATCGCGGGCGACGAGATGCAGCAGACCACGACGAGCTTCTCGGGTTGGCCCGCGGTGCTCGCGGAGCTCGGTATCCGCGACGCGGCCACCTGCCGGCTCCAGGTGTCCTACCGGTGCCCGAGGCCGGTGACGGAGCTCGCGCGCAAGGTGCTGGGGACCCAGGTTTCCACCGCGGCGCCCCAGGCGGGCCGGGAGGGGGCGCCCGTGGGGCTGCACCACTTTCCGGACGAGGCCCAGGCCCACCTGTTCATCGGCGAGGCCCTGCGCGACCTGCTCGAGCGGGAGCCTCACGCCTCCGTCGCCGTCATCGCCAGCGGTCCCGAGCAGGCCCGGGCCTTCCACCGGGTCGTCGCGGACATGTCCTGGGCGCGGCTCGTGCTGGAGGGGGAGTTCGCGTTCGAGCCGGGCGTGGACGTGACGGACGTGGACAACGTGAAGGGACTGGAGTTCGACTACGTCGTCATCCCGGACGCGACGGCGCGGGCCTACCCGGCGAATGACGAGGCGCGTCGCCGGCTGCACATCGCCATCACCCGGACCTCCCACCAGCTCTGGGTTGTCTCATCCGGAGTCCGTTCGCCCCTGCTCGCCGGAGCGTGAGCACGGGAAGCCCCGTGAGCCCTTCAATTCCTGGCATGTCCCCGGTGCAGCTTTTCCATGGCATGGGTGCTCCGGTGGGGAATTCAATGGCTGTCACGTGAGTCCTTGACGAGGATTCGCTGAGCATGTTTCCTCTTGAATGCAAGGGTTTGAGAGCCTCGCAGGGGGAATCGCCATGCAAGGAGTCACGGAGCCGCTGACAGGTCTTCCAGCGGGGTCGGTCACCAGCCCCTATTCGGGGTATTCGCTCCATGGTCCGAGTGGCATCCAGCTCGCCGTGCCCGAGCACGGGGTCGTGCTGGGCCGCGCGACGCGGCTGAGTCCCACTTCGGTCTGGACGCTGGCCGGGAGCGGCGGGGCGGCGGAGCTGCTGTCACGTGAGCGGACGCTGCGGGTGTGCCTTGACGCAGGAGGCACGAGCATCGGCCCCCTGACGAGCGAGCTGCGGTGGAGCGACGCCGGGGCGCGGGGCACCGCCCTGGGATTCCAGCTCGTCGGGGTCTCTCCGGAGCAGGGACGGCAGATCCTCACGGTGCTGGACGACGCGCTCCTCCGCGGCGGTGCCGAGCCCGAGGCCTCACCCCTGCCGGTGCAGGAGGAGATCTCCGGGAGCGAGCGCATCGAATCCATCCTCACGGCCATCTCCGCCATGAACAACAAGGGCGTGCTGCGTCAGCCGGGCCGGACGGTGCGGGTGATGCTGGCGCGCCTGGACGCCAGTCGGAGTCTGCTGCACTGGCACTGCGCCGAGCCGGGCGTGGAGTGGGGTGACCCGCCCTATGACATCGAGGTGATCGGCTACAACTCGGCCTACCGGATGCGCCTGACGGGGCCCGTCGCGCAAGGGGAGTGGCTGGTGACGCCCCTGCCCGAGCGGTTGTGGAAGGTGCGCCACCGCTGGCACCGCCGCGTGCCGGCGCCCCCGGGGCTGCGGGCCCGCTTCGACCATCCGCTGTGGAAGGAGCTGGGACGGCGGGAGCGCGAGGTCGTCGACCTCTCCTTCTCCGGGCTGGGGCTGTGTGGCGAGCCCGATGACCTGATCTTCCCGGGGCTCTTCCTGCCGCTCGAGCTGGAGCTGGCCGGTGGCGAGTGCCTCTATCTGAGTGGCGAGGTGCGCCACGTATCCCTGGCGAGCATCGATGGGCGGCGGGTGTTTGGCCTGGAGGTGCGGCCGCGCACGGAGCGGGACGCGGTGCTGTGGACGCGCCTCGTCTCCCAGTCGCTCTGCCCCACCACTCGCACCAGTGAGGAGCTGCTCGAACCGCTCTGGGACCTGTACGTCGCCTCGGGCTATTTCAACCCGTTCGTCGGGTCGATCGAGCGCGTCGAGGCGCTCCGCAGGAGCTTCATGGACCTCGGGACGCAGGCGGCGCAATTGCCCCAGTTCTTCTGCCAGACGGTGTGGCCTTCGGAGCGGGGCGTGGAGGCGTCGCTCTCCGCGGTGAAGCCCTACAGCCACTCCTGGCTGCTGCACCAGCTCGGGCGGAGGCCCGGGAGGCCGGTCGACACGCCGCATGTGCCGGGACAGATTCTGCGCGACACCTACCTGCGCACGGTGGAGCACGCGCAGGGGGACCCGGAGTTCCGGTGGATGTTCTGCTACGCCGAGTCGACCCTCCCCTGGATGTACCGGACGCACGTGCGGTTCGCCCAGCGGATGCAGGAGCGTGAGCAGTCGCTGGTGCTGCCGCTCCGGGTGATGGAGGCGCAGTGCGACGCGCCGAGCGGTCAGCCCATGGGGGAGCTGGAGATCGGACCCGCCACGATTGGAGAGAAGTTCCTGCTGGCCGGCGAGCTCGCCCGCACCCGGCCCGCCTGCTACGTCGAGGCGCTGGACTTCACGCGTGACGGCCTGGAGCTGTGGGGTGTGTCCCGGGCCTGGCGGAGCGTGGGGCTGGAGCGTGAGCGGCGGATCTTCGTGGCGCGCCGCGACGGTGTCCCGCTCGCCGCGATGGTGCTCGAGCTGGGGCATCCCGGAACGAACCTCTCCGGCCTGCTCGATGCCGCTCGCTTGTTCCCGCTATCGCGGGAGGCGCGCACCGCCTACGTGGCGCTGCTGGACGAGGCGCGCCGCTGGTACTCGCTCCGGGGACGCACCTCCTTCGTCTACCTGTGCGAGGACGACGGCGCCTACGCGAAGGAGGCGCGCCTGCACGATGACCCATCGGCGCGGCCCTGCCTGTGGATCATCGCCGCCTCGCTGGTTCCCGAGTTCCTCGAGCACATCTACGAGCAGTCCGTCGGGCTGCCAGCCCTCCTGTGCTCCGAGACGTGAGCGCCGCCTCCGCGCGTTCGCGACGGAGGGCGCTTGCTTCGGGTTTCTCCGCGCTCCAGCATGTGCTGGCCCATGCGAACCCGCGTCCTCCTCCTCCTCTCCCTTGTCTTCTCCGCCCCGGGCCTCTGGGCCTGCCGGGTGGGGTGCGACTTCGAGCCCCACTGCGAGGGCAACGTCGTCATGGAGTGCTCTATCGGGGTCGATCAGCTCGTGGGCTCCGGCTCCCCCGTGGTGTACCCCTGCCTGGAGCCCGCGCCGCTCTGCGTGGAGCGCCGCACCCCCCGAAGCAGCCCGGATGGGACCAGGTTCTTCTGCGCCCGCTCGCCGCTCACGGCCTGTGACGAGTCCTTCGTTACGTCCTGCGAGGGCACCGTGCTCGTCTCCTGCATGGGCGGCTATGTCTCCGCCGAGGACTGCACCAACCAGCCCGGCACCGGTCGCTGCGGACGTCGCACTCCCGACAGGCCCGTGCAGTGCCTCTGAATCCACCTGGAGAGCCCACCATGATGCCCGTCGTCTCTTCTCTCCGACTGCTCTGGCTCTTGCCCCTGGTGACCTTCGTGGGCTCGGGCTGCGTCACGGATGCCTGCGAGACCCGCTCCCGCTGCGTGGGCGAGGGCCAGTACGAGTTGTGCAACGTCGGCTCGGACTGGGAGGCCCACCGCTCCCTCCTCGACTGCAAGGCGCCCAACTCCGCCTGCATGCAGCTCGGTGAGGACTCCGTGCAGTGCGTGTATGCGCCGGCCACCCGCTGCGATGCCTCCTTCGTCGACCGCTGCGAGGGCACCCGGCGCGTCTACTGCGACGAGGTCCTCGGCTGGGTGCGGGCCGTGGACTGCGTGGCGCTGGGCCGCACGGGCTGTCTCGTGGACTCCGCGCTCGGCACGGCTGTCTGTGATTAGCAACGGGGGTTGACCCGGCGCCTCCCTCGAGCTGCCTGCTTGCCCCTCACGCGAGCTTGATGCGTTGTGTTGAGCTCAAGACAGATTTAGGGAATGCTCCTTCCTCCTCATGCCTGCCATTCGAGGGCACTGAAGGAGTCAAGGCCTCACGCGTACGCGCAATCCCTTTCGGCGCCAGGGCTCCGTCCCTGATTGGCGCAACGGGAGAGCCGCGTCCGCAGAACCCCCTGAACACCGTCCGCCGACCGCTCGCGCGGCCCGGCCTTCCCGCTGTCTGTCCTGATCTCCCTGGAGAGTTCCCACATGAAGAAGACACTCCTGCTCGCTGAAGCCCTGCTCGTCCTCGCCGGCGCTGGCTGTGGACAACACCCCGATGACCTGGTCTCCGAAGAGTCGCAAGAGACCCTGGCCGTCGCGGAAGACGCGCTGACCGCCTCGGGCTGTACGCAACTGTCCGCGTCCTCGGTGATCGCCAGCGGCAACGACGGCAACGTCCCGGGCAACACGCTGGATGATCGGCTCGACACGCGCTGGAGCAACTTCGGCAAGGGCTCGTGGATTGATTACGACCTGGGCTCGAATCGCTCCGTCTCGGGGGTGGCCGTGGCGTGGCACCAGGGCAATCAGCGCGCCAACAACTTCGTCGTGACCACCTCCCTGGACGGCATCAACTACACGCCCGTCTACACCGGCAAGAGCAGCGGCACGACGACGGCGGCGGAGACCTACTCCTTCCCGGCCACCACCGCGCGCCGCCTGCGCGTCACCGTCAACGGCAACACCCTGAACGATTGGGCCAGCATCGTCGAGGCGCGTCCTTGTGCGGCGGCCGTGTCGGGCGCACGGGCTCCGAGCGTCGTGTGGCGCGGCGACTTCGAGACGGGTGACCGCTCGCAGTGGAGCAGCACGCAGATGGTCAGCTCGGACCGCCTGCAGGTGATTCCCTCGCCGGTGCGTGAGGGCCGTTACGCCATCAAGGTCACCGTGAAGCAGGGGGACAACCCCATCAGCGCCAGCGGCAACCGCAACGAGCTGGTGAAGATGACGCGCGAGAAGGAGGGCGATGAGTACTTCTACCGCTGGAGCACGATGTTCGCCTCGGACTTCCCGAGCGCGAAGACGTGGCAGCTCTTCACCCAGTGGCACCACGACGGCAACAGCGGCTCGCCGCCGGTGGAGTTCTACGTCAACGGGGAGACCCTCTACTTCCGCGTCCAGGCCACCACCGTGCTGTGGACCACGCCGCTGGTGCGCGGCCAGTGGCAGGACTTCATCTTCCACGTGAAGTGGTCGGCCAACGCGAACAACGGCTTCGTCGAGCTGTACCACAACGGGAAGCTCGTCGTTCCCAAGCGCAACGCCGCCACGCTCTACAGCGGGCAGAGCAACTACCTGAAGGTGGGCCTGTACCGGAACAGCACCATCGCTCAGACGGGCGTGGTGTACCACGACGGCTGGGTGCAGGGCCGGACCCTGCAGGACGTGCTCCCGGCGGGCACGACCTCCACCACCCTGGCCGCGGCCCAGCAGTAGCGGCAGGGCAGGGCGGGGAGGCCGTGGAGCGGCTACGGCAGCCCCGCCACCCACCTCACGATGTCAGTGGTGGAGAGCTGTCCCACCAGGGCGCCCATCTGGTTCACGACGGGCACCCGGTGGACCCCCGCGTTGACCATGATCTTCGCGGCCATGGCGAGCGACATGCCCTCGGGCACCGTGAGCACCTGCCGCGTCATCACATCCTCGGCGGTGCTGCCATCGAGGAAGTGCTGGCCCGTGGGCAACACCTCCACGCTGGCCTCCACGTCGTCCTCGATGCGGTGACGCACCAGGTCCGTCTTGGACAGCATCCCCACCAGTTGGCCCTCCTCATCCACCACGGGCATACCGCTGATGGCGTGCTCCAGCATCAACTCGGCGGCCGTCCGCAGGCTGATGTCCGGGCGGACCGCGAGCACCTCGCGGGCCATCACCTCGTCCACCGTGCACAAGGAGGGAGCGGGCAGGGTCTCCGTCTCTTCCTCCTCGAGGAGGGCATAGGGGAGGTAGCTTGAAGGCATGGCTCGCATGGTGGTGCTCCTGTGGGGGGCCCCCGCCCATGCCTGGCCACCGCGACCAGGCTCCCGGAGGCCCGATGCTGAGGGCTTCCGATGCAAGGAAGGCGCCATCCCTCCTCCGAGGGCGCGTCGAGGGGCGCACGCGCAGTCCCTGCGCCCGGAGGTGGCTGCTCGCGCAACCCGTGCGGGTCCCGGGCCTTGGCGGCCTGGGAACCGGACGGGCAAGCGCGGCGCCGCGCTCAGCCGAGCATCTTCTTGAGGGAGCCGTCCGCCAGGGCCTTGGTCGTGTCGTTGAAGCCGCCAATGAGCACGCCGCGGACGAACACCTGGGGGAAGGTCGGCCAACCGCTCCACAGCTTGATGGCGAGCCGCTGCTTCCACATGCCGAAGTAGCTGCCGTACTCGAGGTAGGTGAACTGGACGCCGGCCTCGGTGAGGGCCTGGCGCGCCCGCTTGACGAAGGGGTTCTGGGCCATGCCCACCACCACTACGGGGTCGCGCTCCACGGCGGTGCGGACCTGGTCGACGACATCGCGGTGGAAGCCGGCCAGAGCCTCGGCCACGGCGGGGGAACGCTTGTCATCGGAGAGGAGGGGACGAGGGTTGGTCATGGGGTGGACACCCTAACGAGCCACTCCCCGAGCCGGCAATTCAAAATGCCGCGCCACTCTTCGTCGACCGCCACGTCTCTCTTCGAGGAGCGGAGTGGTGGTCAGGTTGGCCTCGACGATGCCTGGCCACTGCTCCCCTCCCACAGCCTCCCCCTCCGCACGAGGGAGCCGGGTGGTGTAGAACGGAGGGGCGAATGGAGCGCCCCCCGGTCAGACCCTACTTCTCGCCGCCCCCCTCCTTCGGCGCCGCCTCGCTCGCGTCCGATGAGGCCCGCTCCTTTCTGCAGGAGCGGCTCGAGCTCCTCTACCGGGCGCTCTGCTCGCTCACCTTCGCCTTCTACGCCCTCACCACCCTGGCCGCCGTCCTCTTCTTCGAGGTGCCGTGGACGCGCGCCCTGGTGGACCCCAGCTACGCCTTCCACCTGATCGGCGCCCTGATGGCGCTCGGTCTCTGGCTCCAGTGCCGCGGCGGGCCCCGCTCCCTGCGCGCCCTGTCCTGGATGGACAGCGCGGGCCTGCTCGGCGTGCTCTTCCTGCTCAAGCTGGATGCCTTTTATGACCGCGACACGCTGTCGCTGCTGCTGAGCACCAACGGCGCGCTCATCAGCCACGCGGTCATCGTCCCCAGCTCCGTGCGCAGGACGTTCTGGATCTCCCTGCTCGGCGCCCTGCCGGATGCGCTCGTCGTCATCCTGATGGCCCACGCGGGGTCCCGCTCCGACTCCGTGGTGCCCACGCTCGATGCCCTGCTCTGGGGCTGCGTCGCCGTCACCCTCGCCACCCTGACCTCCCACGTCATCTACGGCCTGCGCAAGCAGGTGCAGGCCGCGAAGCAGTTGGGCCAGTACACGCTGCTCCAGCCGCTGGGGGCCGGTGCCATGGGCGAGGTGTTCCTGGCCAGCCACGCCCTGCTGCGCCGCCGCACCGCCATCAAGCTGCTGCGCGCCGACTCGGACGGCCGGGGCCTGGAGCGCTTCGAGCGCGAGGTGCAGCTCACCAGCCAGCTCACCCACCCCAACACCATTGCCATCTACGACTACGGCCGCACCGCCGAGGGCCTTTTCTATTACGTGATGGAGTACCTGGAGGGTGTGGACCTGGACGTGCTGCTCACGGCCGCGGGGCCCCAGCCGCCCTCGCGGGTCATCCACATCCTGCGTCAGGTGTGTGGGGCGCTGGAGGAGGCGCACGGCCAGGGGTTGCTCCACCGCGACGTCAAGCCCGCCAACCTGTTCCTGTGCCGACGGCGCGGCGTGCCGGATCTGGTGAAGGTGCTCGACTTCGGGTTGGTGAAGGAAGTGGGCGGCTCCGAGGAGGCCTCCGCCCAGCGGGTGCATCTGGTCGTCGGCACGCCGCTCTATCTCGCGCCGGAGGCCATTGTCTCTCCGGGACGGGTGGACGCGCGGGGCGACCTGTATTCGCTGGGGGCGGTGGGGTACGCGCTGCTCACCGGCTGCCATGTCTTCGAGGGCCGCACCTCGGTGGAGATCTGCTCGCACCACCTGCACACGACGCCCACTCCGCCGAGCACCCGGTTGGGTCGCGAGCTGCCGAGGGACCTGTGCGACATCATCCTCCGCTGCCTCGCGAAGCATCCCGATGACCGCTTCGACTCCGCCCGCGAGCTGCGGCTCGCGCTGGATGCGTGTGCGGACGCGGGCGCGTGGACGGAGGAGGACGCCGAGCGCTGGTGGATGGCGAACGGCGCCGCGATGGAGACAGCCCGGCCTCGGCGTGACTCCTCGGACCTCACCGGGACGCAGACGGTGGTGACGGAGCTGATTGGCCGCGTGGCGTAGTCCGGCGGAGGGCGGCTCGCTCAGGCCACCCCGGTCGGGCGGATGAACTTCTGGATTTGAGCTCGGATGCGCGGCGTCCAGAGCGTGGCGGTGGGGGCTCCGGGCAGATCCTCCTCGGCGGGGCGGCGGGCCGACCAGAGGAAGGTGGCGGGATAGCCATACTGCTCGGCGAGCGTCAGCCGGTTGTGGATGTCCTGGAGCGGCAGCTCGGGCCAGGGGTTGCAGTCCGGGCCGGTGGCGATCTCCCCGAGGATGCACGGCCAGCGCGGATCGAACGTGTTGCGCTCCAGCCGTCCCGCCGGGTGGGGGACGAGGAGGTTGTCCTGACGGTGCGCCGGGTGCGCGTAGTGGTGGAACTGATGCAGGGTCAGGCCGAGTCCCGGCGAGTTCCACCCCGCGGGCCGCCACACCCCGAAGGAGTCCTGGAAGGCGGGTCGGTCGAACAGCGTGTGGTACATCGCGAAGCCCACCGAGGAGCGGAAGTGGCCATGCTTCGCGACGGGGTCGTAGCCGAACCCGTTGATGAGGGCCGCGCCTTCCCGGATGAAGGCTCGCATGTCCTCCACGGCGAGGGGCCGCTCCGGCGTGGGCCTGTCGGTGTACGTCACCCACTCGGGCTCGTTGATGAGCTCCCAGGCGTAGATGAGCCCGCGGTACTCGGGCCGCCCGGTGAGCTCCAGCAGTGGCTTCAACACGGTCTGGAGGAAGTGCGTGCGCTTCGCTGCATCTCGCACGAGGTCCGCGCGGCCCTGCTTCACCCAGCCCCCGTTGACCGGAACTCCTGGCCTGAACGCGAGGAAGTCGATCAGCGAGGGGAGCAGTCGGATGGGCGGGCTCCCCGGGGTGTTGGCCTGGCGGAACACTTCCAGCATGAAGTGGAAGTCCTCGATGATCTGGCTGCCATCGAGCGAGGGCGGCGGGGTGAAGCGCCAGTCACTTCCTTCGAGCCGAGGCGGGTGGTCATCCTTCGGCGTCCCGTAGGTCAGCCCATCGCCGAGGATGAACCAGCGCACCGCCACGAAGCCGATCTCCCGGAACTGCCGCAGGTCATCCGCGAGTACCGTCTTCCAGAGCAGCGGTCCCCAGCCCGGCGGTGGAATGCCGAAATCCCAGCCATAGGTCGGGCTGTTCTTGCCCGGGCCGCTCGGATAGTTGATGCCCACTTCCATGCGCGCCATGTCACTCCCCCCGCGCGGGAACTTCCGTCCTGGTCAGCTCGAATCGTACCAGGGTGTTCCCACCTGGAGCGGGAGCGCCCTGATTCGAGTCCAGGCAATCGTCTGGAAATGGGCGATGAAGGGCTGTTTTCAGCCCTCGCGGTGCGGGGCGAGGAACTCCTTCCACAGCTCGACGAAGTCGCGCGTGGCTTCCAGGTTGGGCGAGTGCCCCACGCCCTTCATCACGTGTTGGCGGGCGCCGATGAGGCTGGCACACCGCTGCCCCGATTCCACGGTGCAGAGCATGTCCTTGGTGCCGCTCACCACGAGAGAGGGAAGGGGACGTAGGGCGGTCAGTCGCTCGCCAGGGGCCCAGTCCACGAGGGCCTGGAGCGTGGCCAGGGTGGCCTCCCGGCGCTGCTGGTGTCCCTCTTCGATGAGCTGCTGCCACAGCGCATTGTCCGGAGCGGTCGGGGCGATGCTACGTAGAGCCATGGCGTAGACGGCGCGGTTGTCCTGGGCCGCGAGCTGGTGCGCGGGCAGGTTGTACGCCGCGGGCATGCCATCGACCCAGGCCGGTGCCATCAGGGTGAGGGTGTGCACACGCTCCGGGTGGTCGAGCGCGAGCTGCATCGCCACCGCGCTGCCGAGCGAGTGGCCAATCAGGTGCACGCGGATCAGCCCCAGGCCATCGAGCAGCCCGTGGAGGTCTTCCGCCAGCGTGGGGATGGCCTGCAGGTGGTCGGGGCCTCGGGTGTGCCCGCGTCCGCGCAGGTCATACGCGATGGCCCGAAATCCAGGCGGCAGCAGCTCGAGCGTCGGCTGCCACCACAGGCTCGTGGTCCAGTTGCCGTGGATGAGCACCACGGGCTCTCCCTGGCCCCGTTCGCGGTAGTTCACCTCGAGGTCTCCGACGCGCAGCATGGGCATGGTGGGGTCGTCCTTTCTCGCTGGCGCGGAGGCTACAGCACGAAGGGCCTGCCCCCGCGTACGCGGAGAGCAGGCCCTCGTGATGCGCCTCGTCGCGCGTGAGTCGGCTCAGCGGCTCACAGCTCCTCGAGGAACTCGTCGTTGTAGGTGTAGCGGCTGAGCCGCTTGACGAGCGCCTCCATGGCCTCCACCGGCTTCACCGAGAAGAGCATCTGGCGCATCTTCTTCACCTTCTCGTACTCCTTGTGGGTGAAGAGCTTCTCCTCCTTGCGCGTGCCCGACTGGCCGATGTTGATGGCCGGGAAGATGCGCTTCTCCGACAGGAACCGGTCGAGCGTCACCTCGGAGTTACCGGTGCCCTTGAACTCCTCGAAGATGACCTCGTCCATGCGGCTGCCCGTGTCGATGAGCGCCGTGCCCACAATCGTCAGGCTGCCGGCCTCCTCGGTGGCTCGCGCCGCGCCGAAGATGCGCTTGGGCCGCTCCAGCGCGCGGCTGTCCACGCCGCCCGAGAGCGTCCGGCCCGAGTTGTCCACTTCCTTGTTGTAGGCGCGCGCCAGTCGCGTGATGGAGTCCAGGAGGATCATCACGTCCTTGCCGCTCTCCACCAGGCGCCGTGCCCGCTCCAGCGCCAGCTCGGCCACCTTCAGGTGGTCGCCCGTCGGCCGGTCCGAACTCGAGGCCAGCACCTCGGCCTTGATGCTGCGGCGCATGTCCGTCACTTCCTCGGGGCGCTCGTCGATGAGCAGCACCATGAGGTGGATCTCCGGATGGTTGGCCACCACCGCCTGCGCGATGCGCTGCAGCATGATGGTCTTGCCCGTCTTCGGAGGCGCCACGATGAGCGCACGCTGGCCCTTGCCAATGGGGGAGACCAGGTCCAGCACGCGCGTCACCATCTCGCGGTGGCCGTTCTCCAGCTTGATGCGCTCCACCGGGTCCACGGACGTGAGGTCCGCGAAGTGCGGCAGGCGGCTCATCTGCTCCAGCGGGCGGCCGTCCACCTGCTCCACTCGCTGGATGATGCCCTTGTTGCCCTTCAACTGCGCGAGGGCGTTGATGTACTGGCCCGGGCGCAGCCGCATCTTCTGCACCAGGTTCTTCGGAATCTCCGCGTCGTCCGGCGCGGGCAGCAGGTTGCGCTTGAGCTGCCGCAGGAAGGCGTTGGGACCCTTCGCCTCGGTGTCGAGCACGCCCTCCACCGGCGCCAGCGAGGGCTGGGGCGCCGGCTGATGGTGCCTCGGCTGACCGCCGCCCTGATGATGCTGCTGCTGAGGGGGCTGCTGCTGCTGTTGCTGTTGCTGTTGCTGTTGCCGCTGCTGGTATTGCTGCAGCTCCTGCGGCGTGAGGAAGACCTGCTGCTGCTGGCCATCCGGCCCGGGCACCAGGCGGTAGGCCTGCCCGTCCGGGGTGAATTGCACCTGTGCGCCCTTGCGGCGGCGGCGGCGGCGGCGGCGGCGGCCTCCCTGGCCGGGCTGCTGCGGGCCACCACCGGGCTGCCCCGGCGTGGAGGCCGAGCCCTCGCCCTCGTCGGGGCCCTCGTCGCCCTCGTCATCGCCGTCGTCCAGGTCGGGCGGCGTCTCGGCGCGGGCGGCCACGGGGGACGGCAGGTCTCGGGGATCGCGGTTGTCGGTTTCGCTCATGGGTCCTACGGGAATTGCGGCGCGCGTCCCCTGGGAGGGGGGTCCCCCGGCCGAGACGCGCGCGAGGTCGATGTCTGTGGGACAGAAGCCTGCCGCGGGGTCTTCGGGACTCCCGCGCACTGGCACGGGCTACCCGCTGACCGAAACCGCCGGCCCCTGGAGCGTCCAGGCGGCCTGGAGGCCGACCTGAAAGCGCCATGCACTACACTAACAGAGGGCTGGCCGGGAGGCCGGAGAATTTCGCCTCCCGGTGTCCTCTCCATGACGTCAGCGGACGGTCAGGGTGAAGGGCTGGAGGGCCTTCAGGCCGGACTCCACCATCCAGGGGGCATCCAGGCCCGCCTCCTGGACGAGCGCTTGTACTCCCGGCGGCAGGAGGGGCTCGGGCGCGGGGAGGAGTTTGGCCAGCGCCACCCCCGGCTCTCCGCCCGGGGAGGAGAGCAGCCCGTGCGACTCGCCCAGCAGTACCAGATCCAACTCCTCCGTGGTGGGCACGCCGGCCCGCTTGCGTGCCGCGTCCACCGCCTCCATCAGCCCACCCAGGGAGTCCACCAGCCCGCGCTCCTTCGCCGCCGAGCCGGACCACACCCGCCCGCGAGCCAGGGAGTCCACCTTCGCCTTCTCCAGGCCGCGCGAGGTGGACACCTCGGTGATGAAGTCGTCGTAGGCCGAGTCCACCCAGGCCTGCACCGCCTTCTGCTCCGACTCCGTCCACGGCCTCCAGGGGCTGAGCAGGTCCGCCATCGGGGCGCGGGAGATGGTCTCCCGGTTCACCCCCAGCTTGTCGCCCAGCAGGCCGCGCAGCGCGGGCTTGAGGTAGAAGACGCCGATGCTGCCCGTCAGGGTGGTGGGGGACGCCCAGATTTCATGCGCGCCCATGGAGGCGTAGTAGCCGCCCGAGGCCGCCACGTCCCCCATGGAGGCGATGACGGGCTTCTTCTTCTTCGCCTCCAGCACCGCGCGGTACATCAGCTCCGAGGCCAGCACGTCGCCGCCGCCCGAGTCCACCCGCACCACGATGGCCACCACGGACGGGTCTCTCTGGGCCCGCTCCAGGGCGAGCGCCACCGTCTCCGCTCCGGCGATGGCCTCGCCGCCCAGCGGGGACTCGCGGCTCTTGCCTCCGGCGATGGTGCCCAGCACCGGCACCACGGCGATGCGGCGGCGTCCGCTCCAGCGCGGATCCCTCTCGTCCCTCGGCGCGTAGTAGGGGTCGTAGTGGGCCCCGGGGGCCAGGGCCGCCAGCTTCTTGTCCAGCTCCTCGGGGAGCAGCAGCCCGTTCACCAGGCCCAACTCCTTGGCGCGCTGGGCGGTGAGCAGGCCCGAGGCCCAGGCCTCCCGGAGGCGCTCGACGGGGATGTTGCGCGCCTTCGCCACCGCCGCCTCGTAATGGCCCACCTCGGTGTCCAGGTAGGCCTCGATCGTCTCGCGCTGCGCGGGGCTCATGTCGCGGCGCACGAGCTGCTCGGGGGCCGTCTTGTACTCGCCCACGCGCGCCACGTCCCAGGTGACGCCCAGCTTCTCCATCGTCCCGCCCAGGTAGGTGACGCTCGCGGACAGGCCGTTGATGATGAGCGCGGAGCCGGGCAGCGCGTACACCTCGTCCGCGGCCGAGGCCACGAAGTAGGCCCGGTCGTCCACGCTGTAGAGCACCGCCATCACCCGCTTGCCGGCCGCGCGCAGCCGCAGCACCGCCTGGCGCAGTTCCTCCGCCTTGCCCCAGTCCACGCCCGGCAGGTCCGACACCTTCACCAGCACGCCCTTGAGCCGCGGGTCCTTCGCCGCCTGGTCCAGCCAGCGCACCAGCCGGATGTACGGGTCCGACTCCGAGAAGCCGAGCAGCGACAGCGCGGGGCTCGACCGCTGCCGCAGCCGGTCATCCAGGTCCAGCAGGGCCACCGACCCGCCGCCGAGGCGCAGGGAAGGGTACTTCTGGCTGGAGAGGCGCACCGCCACCACGTGGTCGAGCCCGCCGTCCTCGGCGCCGCCTCCCGCGTAGGTGATGCCGAAGCGCGAGCTGTCCAGGGTGGCGGCGAACTGGAGCGCCAGCTCGCGCTCGCTCCCGAGTCCATGCGAGAGGCCGGCGCCCAGCCCCAGGCCGGGGAGGACGGTGGCCTGCACCGTGTAGGTGAGGCGCCCGTCGTCCCAGTGGCCCTCGGTGGCGGTGTAGTCCGCGCCCAGCGTCAGGCGCTCGCCGAAGGGGCGCACGCCCACGGCGAGGTTGTAGCTCCGGGGCAGGGAGAACGCCCCCTCCTCAGGCGCGTTCACGTCCTTGATTACCGCGCCCACGGAGAGGAAGCGCGCGGGCCGCACCGTGAGGCCCAGGTCGATGCCGTTGAGCCGGTCCAGCTCGGCGTTGTCCGAGGAGAAACCGTGGAACCCCACGCCGAGCGACAGCTTCCGCGAGCCGAGCGCCAGTCCGAAGGATGTCTTCCGGTAGTCCGGCAGACCCTGCCCGCGCAGCCACTCCAGGCTGAAGCCCGCACTCAGGCCATCCAGCAGGCGGGTGCCGAGGTAGAGCCCATCGCCCACCTGGTCGCGCGCGAGGTTGCGCTCGTGCAGGTAGAAGAGCTGGGGGGGCCCCACGAAATTCAGGCCCGCGGGGTTGACGGAGAGCGCGGTGGCTTCGTCCACCAACGCGGCGGAGGTGGGGGGCAGCGTCACCCCGCGCGGAGGCGTGGCTGGCTGGACGATGAGCCCCGTCTGTGCGAGCGCGAGGCCTGGGAGCAACAGGAGCAGGAGGGCACGCATGTCCCTCCGGACTCTAGGCCCCGCTTTCCGGCGCACAAGCGCCGTGACTCACCAATCTTCGGTACCGTTCACTGACTCCAGGGGATCTCCCCCCTTGGACTTCTTCTCCTGGGTGCGCCGCTTGCCGCCGCGATCCTCTCCGTTCCACTCGTCCGTGCCGTGGGAGTTCTCCAGTGGATCCGACGACTTCACCACCTTCTCCCCACCACCGTCGGCGGTGTTCAGAAGCTGATTGACCAGTCGGGTCACCTCCGCCTTGAGCTGACCGAACTCGTCGCCCTGCAGCACCACGCGCTTGCTGCCCATCCGGTTGCCGGTCTTCAGGTCGAACAGGCCCAGCACCAGCTCGGAGGTGTTGCTGTCCGGCTGGTTGCGCACCGTGCCCACGATGCCCCGATCCAACCCGAGCGCCTTGCCCAACCCGGCCACCGCGAGGCTGGAGCCCTTGCCCCGAGACACCTCGGTGGCCATCGCGTCCAGCTTCGAGTCATACGCCTTGTAGGCCTCCGTGGGCTCCAGCACGGCGCTCACCTCCACGTCGTCCGGGCTCACCTCGAGGAACTGTCCGTACTGGCGGAAGCCGGGGCGCTCCAGGCGTAGCAGGTGCTTGCCCACGGCCAGCGTCGGCACCGTCACCGGGGTGTAGCCCCTGAACTCGCTGTCGATGTAGACGCGCGCGCCGGCCGGACGGGACTTCACCGTTGCTCCGCCGCGCAGCGCCGCGTTGACGCTCGTGGACACCTGCATCCGGAGCGCGAGGAACTCGCGGCTGTAGCGCTTGGCGTCCAGCTCGTAGGCGGGGTCGAGCGCCATCAGGTCCAACAGCGCCAGCTTGGCCTCCTCGCCATCACCGCGCTGGTGCATCACCGCGGCGTACAGGGCGGTGGCATCGCACAGCGGGTTGCAGGAGGTCGTCATCGCCGCGGCGGCCTTCTGCAGCTCCTTGAGGGTGGCTCGCGCCTTGCGCTCGGCGTCCTCGTAGTCCTTCTTCTCGAAGGCGTCGAGACTCTCCTTGTAGCCCTGCTCGCCGCGCTTGAGGGCTGCCTGGGCCTCCTCATCCGGCGGCAGGCCGAAGAGGTCCTCGGCCTTGCGCACGGTGTAGCCCTGGAACTGCGCCAGGGCCTCGTTCATGTAGCTCTCCAGCTTGGGGCCACTCGCCTCGGCCGCGGAATCCATGGGCACGATGAGCGAGGTGATACGCCGGCTCGCCGCGGGCGGGGCGGCCAGCGCGAGGGTGGGGAGCAGGACGAGCGCAAGGGCTTTCATGGATTGGACCTCGAGGCGCGGGACTCGCATGGACATTCGCGCAATGGACGCTACCAGCCGGCGCCGGGGTTCCCCAGCCGGACGCCCAGTGGCGGCTTGTTGGGCTGGGACACCAGCAGGATGCTCGCGGTGGTGGCCGCCGCCACCCCGCCCACTGCCGCCCAGAACCAGGGCTTCTTCACCACCGCCGGCAGCGCGATGGGCAGGGGAGAGGGGGTGGGTACCAGCTTTCCGGTGAGGAATGCATGCACCTTCTCCACGGCCTCCTGGCGGTCGCGGGCCTCCTCCGGCCGCAGCTCCACCCCGAGCAGGCGATTCTTCATCTGCACATCCCACGCGTTCAACGTGGCCTCCACCCGGTCCCCGCGCCCCTTCTTCACCACCGCGAGCACCACGTAGCGCGCGCCGAGCCGCTCGCCAAGCGCGGCCACCTCGGAGGGGAGCAGCTCGGCATCGAGCGGCTTGGAGGACGCATTGGCGGCCAGATCCTGCACCGAGGCCAGGCCGGGCGTGGGCACGAGCATGGGGCGCAACGTATTGCGTTGAGAGGGGGCGACGTCCTGGAAGACGCCGAAGGGGACGTAGCCGGAGAGGGTGAGCACCACCTGATGGGGGCCGGGCGCGAACTCCACGTCCTTCAACGGCGTGGTGCCCACGCTCTGTCCGTGCAGCAGCACCTGCGCGCCGGAGGGGACGGAGTCGATGGCGAGCGTGCCCTTCGGCTGGCGCGAGAGGCCTACCTTCGCGGCGTTGAAGGCGTCATGCACCTCCTGGCCGAAGAGCTCGGATTCGGGCTGGAGGCCGGGGGCGGCGAGCAGCGCGCGGCCGAAGGACTCCTGCGCTCCGGCGACATCCCCGTTGAGCAGCCGGCAGGCGCCCAGGAAGATGTAGACGCGGCCCAGTCGCTCGGGCTTCGTGTCCGCCGCGTAGCGTTCATAGAAGGCCGCCGCCTCGGTGAACTGTTTCGCCGCGGCTTCCGGATCCAGGTTGTCGTAGAGGCTCCTGCCCGCCTCGAAGAGGGCATCGCCCTGCTTGAGGGAGATGGGAGGCGGAGGCGGGAAGAGGCTCGTGAAGTCCACGAGCCTTACGTCCGCCCGGCCGCCGAGCGCGTCGCGCAGCTCGGTCTCGATGCGAGTGGCTGACTCGGAAGAGCCCCGATCCACCGGTACGGCCAGCACCGCGACGTGGCCCGCCCACGCGGGAGGGGGGGACTGCGGAGGCTGGGGGGCGGGGGTCGGCTCGGCGGGCGGAGCCGGGATGGGGGCCTGGATTCGGGCCTCCACCGGTGCATCCTCCGGAGCCTCGGCCGGGGTGGGCGCGGTCTCCGGAGCGGGCGCGGTCTCCGGAGCGGGCGCGGTCTCCGGAGCGGGCGCGGTCTGCTCGGCCACCGGCGCCTTCTTCGCCTTGCGCGCCTTGCGCGCCGAAGCGGACGAGCCACGGCGAGGCGCGGCCTCGGTCGGACCTGCGGTCGTGCCCAACAGGATCGCGAGCGAGAGGACGAGGGGGGTCTTCAGATGCACGACCGCGATGCTAGCCGAGCACGGGGGCTGGGCACCACACCATGCCCACTCCACACACCGGGGGCGGTCCCGGGAGTCCCCGGAGCCCGCCCCCGACGGAGTCCTACACGTCCAGCTCCTCCACCTCGGTCGCGCGCTCCATGATGAACTTGAAGCGCGCGCTGACGTCCTTGCCCATCAGGTCGTTGATGACGCGGTCGGTCTCCAGCGGCGTTGTCGATGGTCACCTGCAGGCTCGGGCCGCTTCTTCGGATCGAGCGTGGTCTTCTTCAGCTCGTCCGCGGTCATCTCGCCCAGACCCTTGAAGCGCATGACGTTGGGCTTGGCGTTGCCCTTGGCCTTCTCGCGGATGATGCGGTCGCGGTCGGCCTCGTCCAGCGCCCAGTACGTCTCCTTGCCGATGTCCACCCGGTAGAGGGGCGGCTGGGCGAGGTAGACGTGCCCCTGCTCGATGAGCGGGCGCAGGTGCCGGTAGAAGAAGGTGAGCAGCAGCGTGGCGATGTGGTGGCCGTCGCTGTCGGCGTCCATCAGCAGGAAGACGCGGCCGTAGCGCAGCTTGGTCGATGTCGAAGTCGCTTGCCGATGCCGCAGCCCAGCGCGCTGACGATGTCCGTGAGCTCCTTGTTGCCCGCCACCTTGTCGGTGGAGGCCTGCTCCGCGTTGAGCACCTTGCCGCGCAGCGGGAGGATGGCCTGGGTGCGCCGGTCGCGACCCTGCTTGGCGCGAGCCGCCTGCGGAGTCACCCTCGACGAGGAACAGCTCGCTGGTGCCCGGGCTCCGTGGAGGAGCAGTCCGCCAGCTTGCCCGGCAGGTTGAGCCGGTGGCTCACGGCCGTCTTGCGGCTCACCGCCTGGGCTGGCGGCACGGCTGGCCTCGCGGGCGCGGGCGGCGAGGACGATGCGCGCGACGACCGCCTCGGCGATGGACTTGTTGTCGTTGAGCCACTTCTCCAGCGCCGGGCGGATGACGTCGTCCACCTGGGCCGTTCGTCTCCGGGTTGTTGAGGCGCCCCTTCGTCTGGCCCTGGAACTGCGGCTCCACCACGTAGGTGGAGAGGATCGCCGTCATGCCCTCGCGGATGTCCTCCGCGGTGAGCGTGACGCCCTTGGGCGAGAGGTCGTGCGTCTCGATGTAGTTGCGCACGGCCTTCACCACGGCGCCGCGCAGACCGGCCTCGTGCGTGCCGCCCTGCGGCGTGGGGATGCCGTTGACGTACGAGCGGATGTGCTCGTCCGTGGCCTCCGTCCACACCAGCGCGGCCTCCAGGCGCACGCCGTTCTCGCGCGAGTGGTAGAAGATGGCCGTGCTGCCCGACGGCACCACCGGCTTGCCGCGCTCGGTCACCACCTTGGTGAGGTACTCGGCGATGCCGCCGTCGTGCTTGTACGTGACCTCCTTCACGTGCGGGTGGGCCGTCTCGTCCTTCGGAAGACGACCGTCATGCCCTTGTGGAGGTAGCTCTTGGCCTCGAGCCGCTCGCGGATCAGCTCCGCGTCGAACTTCAGCTTCTCGCCGAAGATCTCCGGGTCCGGCTCGAAGGTCGATGGAGGTGCCGGTGCCGCGCGCCGGGCCCTCCACCTTGAGCGGGCTGGTGGCGCTTGCCGCGCGCGTACGTCTGCACGTGGCGCTTGCCGTCGCGCTTGATCTCCACGACCAGCTTGCGCGCGAGCGCGTTCACCACCGAGCTGCCCACGCCGTGCAGACCGCCCGAGTGGATGTAGTTGCCCTGCTCGAACTTACCGCCCGCGTGCAGCGTGGTGAGGATGACCTCCACCGCCGGCTTCTTGTACTTGGGCATGATGTCGACGGGGATGCCGCGCCCGTCGTCCACCACCGTCATGGTGCGGCCGTCCTTGTGGAGGGTGACCTCCACGGTGGACGCGTAGCCGTTGATGACCTCGTCCACCGAGTTGTCGAGGATCTCCCACAGCAGGTGGTGGTAGCCCGTGCTGTCGGTGCCGCCGATGTACATCGCCGGGCGCTTGCGCACCGGCTCCAGGCCCTCGAGGACCTGGATGTCGGCGCCCGTGTAGGTCGTCTTCTTGGTCGTCGCCATCGCTCGGCTACTCCTTCTTCTCTCCGGCAGCGGGATGAACGTGACGGTGCGCGCGCGACTTCCTTCACCGCGTCCTTGCGGCGACATCTCGTGGCCCTTGCCGCCGCGGCCCGTCACCTCGTACTTGCGCCGGGTGCAGGGTGAGCTTGCGGCCCTTCTGCGTCTCGAACGTGATCCCCGCGTCCTTCTTGCCCTGGGGCGCGACCAGGAAGTCCACCACCCGGTCGCCCTCCTCCACCTTGATGACGCGTGACGCCGCTGCCCGGGCCGGCCAGCTCGTTGATCTCCGCCACCTTGCAGACCAGCGCGCTGGTGCGCTCGGTGAGCACCGCCACCAGGTCCTTGTCCTCCACCGGCTGCACGCCGACGATCTCGTCGCCCTCGCCCGTCTTCGCGTAGCGACGGCCGGCGCGGGTGGAGATCTCCGGTGTGCGGCGCGAGCGGGAAGCGCATGCCCTGGCCGATGCTTGGTGACACCCAGCAGCTTCTCCGGGCGCCACAGGCGGGTATCGAGCGACAGCGCGCCGACCACGCGCTCGCCGTCGTCGAACTTGAACAGCTTCTGCACCGGATCGCCGTAGCCGGTGGAGGCCGGCACGTCGTTGAAGCGGGTGACGTAGGCGGTGCCGAAGTTGCTGAAGAGGACGAGGTTCGCCTTGAGGCTGCCGGCGAGCACCGTCATCACCGCGTCGCCCTCGCGCAGACGCGTGGAGGTGGGATCCTTCACCTCGCGCACGCGCTTGATCCACCCGTCGCGGGTGAGGACGACGTGGGCGTCCTCGTCCGCGATGAAGGCGCCTCGGCGTCGAACGTCATCTCCTCGGTCCGCGGAAGCTCACCTTGGTGCGGCGCTTGTCCATGCCGTAGGCGGCCTTCACCTCGGCCAGCTCGTCCTTCACCGTGGTCCACAGGCTTGCGCGTTGCTCTTGAGCAGGGCCTCCAGCTCCTTGATCTGCTGTGCGCTTCTCCTTGAGCTCGTTCTGGACCACCAGGATCTCCAGGCGGGCGAGCTTGTAGAGCTTCATCTCCAGGATGGCGTCCACCTGGAGCTCGTCCAGCTTGAAGCGAGCCATCAGCTTCTTGGCCGCGTCCTGCTTGCCCTCGGACTCGCGGATGATGCGGATCATCTCGTCGAGCGCGTCGTAGACCTTCTCGAAGCCCTCGAGGATGTGCACCCGCTCCTTCAGCTCGTCGAGCTCGTACTGGGGCGGCGCTTGATGACATCGAGACGGAAGTCCAGGAAGTACGGAGGATCTCCTTGAGGCCCAGCCGCTGCGGCGTGCCGACCTCGGGGTTCTCCGCGTTGGGGACGAGGCAGGTGAGGTTGACGTTGAAGTTCGTCTGCAGCGGCGTGTTCTTGTAGAGGTACGCCATCACCAGCTCGGGGTCTGGCCTCCTTCTTGAGCTCCAGCACGATGCGCACGTCCTTGGTGGACTCGTCGCGCACGTCGACCACGAGCGGCAGCTTCCGCTCGCGGACGATGTCCCCGATCTTGGCCACCAGCGTGGACTTGTTCACCGCGTAGGGGATGGAGGTGATGACGATCTGCTGGCCGCCGCGCTTCAGCTCCTCGAGCTTGTACTCGCCGCGCACGCGCACGCGAGCCCTGGCCGGTCTCGTAGATCTCGCGCAGCTCCTTCTGGGAGTTGAGGATCTGGCCGCCGGTGGGGAAGTCCGGGCCCTTGACGCACTTGAGGAGCTCCTTGGTCTCGAGCTCGGGGTTGTCGACGAGCTCGACGCAGCGCGTCGACCAGCTCGCCCAGGTGGTGGGGCGGGATGTTGGTGGCCATGCCCACGGCGATGCCCGTGGTGCCGTTCATCAGCAGATGCGGCACGCGCGCGGGCAGGACGATGGGCTCCTGGCGGGTGCCGTCGTAGTTGGGGCGGAAGTCGACCGTCTTCTGGCTCGAGCTCGTTGAGCAGCTCGTCGGCGAGCTTCTCCAGGCGGCACTCGGTGTAGCGGTAGGCGGCGGCGGAGTCGCCGTCCAGCGAGCCGAAGTTGCCGTGGCCGTCCACGAGCGGGTAGCGCAGGGAGAAGTCCTGCGCCATGCGCACCAGGGCGTCGTAGATGGCGGAGTCGCCGTGCGGGTGGTAGCGGCCCATGATGGCGCCGACGACCTGGGCGCACTTCTGGTACTTCGCGTCGTGCGAGAGGTTCAGGTCGTTCCACATCCCGTAGAGGATGCGGCGCTGCACCGGCTTGAGGCCGTCGCGCACGTCCGGCAGGGCGCGCGAGGTGATGACCGAGAGGGCGTAGTTGAGGTAGCGCCGACGGGCCTCCTCGGCGAGCCCGGCGGGAGTGGCACCGCCGCCCCCGCCCCCGGCGGCCGCGGCGACACCATCGCCGCCCCCGCCCGAGGCGCCCTGCTTCTTCCGCGTCTTGTTTTCCGCTTGTGCGAGCATGCTCATGTGTTCAGGCCAGGAACGTCCGTATCCCAATGGAACGCGGGACGCGGCTCGCGCAGTCCGCGCTCCGGGAGCAGGATGCTGTGAGGGCGGCGGACTACCACGGCCCTCCGTCAAAGGGAACAAATTCGAGGGGTTGCAACGCCTCGGGGGGAAGATGGCTATACACCTGTTCAGGTATTTGGGCCACGAAATCGCATGGGGGAAGGTCTCGGAAGTGGGGTTGGCACGCTTGCTTGCCTGGGTTGGGACCGGGACAAGGGGTGACTGTGGCCGCTTACTGGGGGTAACGGCTTGAGCCTATCTGAAGGGTAGGTAGGCAAGGGGCCGGGACAGGCCTGTTGGTCCTCCCATGTAGGGTGGAGGGCTTCCAGGCCGTGCGGCACGGGTGCAGCTCGGACGAACCATTGAGCGGATATCGCATGTGGGACTGACATGGCCGGTAGGCTCGCTCGCCAGGCCGTCAGACGGCCTGGGTAGCGTGCGATGGGCCGACCGCTGGTGCCTACTTGTTCTCGGCGCCGATGCGCTTGCCGCCCTGGGGCGCCTTCCCCCAGCCTCCGCGGCGGAAGATCATCACATTGCCGCTGCTGGCACTCCCACTGAGCATGCCGGGAAGGGTGGCCTCGAGGGCATTGCTCCCGGGCGGGTGGTAGACGACGCGCACCTTGCGGCCCGAGGGCAGGTTGTTGCTGGCGTCGATGAGCAGGAAGACGGTGTTGTCCTCGATGTGGATGCGATCCGAGTCACGTCGGTGGTCCAGCTCGGCGAGCAGCTCGCCTTCATCCACGGTGCGGGCCTCGCCGAGCCGCCGCACCTTCACGCGCAGGTAGCTCTCCCCGTTCTCGCCGGAGAAGTCGCGCACACCCTGGACGATGATGGCCAGATCCGCGCCCTTCTCGGCCGCTTTGTCGGGCAGCTTCAGGCCTGACTGGGCGCTTGCGTCGGTGTCGAACAGCAAGGTGACGTTGGCGCAGCGGTTCCCGCACTCCTTCCCGAAGGGCAGCTTGCTGAAGCGCAGCCGCAGCGCGAAGTCACCGCCCTGCGGGCCCACGGTCGCCTCCACCACCATGGGACGTTCCTCGCCCGGGGGAGGGGAGTAGCGGAGGGTGGCTCGGTCATTGGCCATGGCGCTCGTGGTGAGCAGGGCGAAGGCCAGGGTGAGCAGCGGGTTCCTCAAGTGGGGACTCCTCGGCGGGAGAAAGGGTCCGCATTCAAATGCGAAGCGGTGTTTCTCCTCAAGAGCCGCGCCCGGCCGGCACGGGAATCGTAGAGTGGGGTCGGACGCCGTAGGGCGGAGCCCCGCCAGGAGGATGACGATGGAAGCTCTGTATGTGCGCCAGCTCAAGCTCGGGCCGATGGACAACTTCGTGTACCTGGTGGGCCCGAAGGACTCGCCGGAGGTCCTGGTGGTGGACCCGGCCTGGGACGTGCCCGCCATCGAGAAGGCCCTCGGGGAGGATGGCAAGCGCCTGGTGGGTGCCTTCATCTCTCACTGCCACGGCGACCACACCAACGGACTGCCGGAACTGCTCTCGCGCCACGACGTGCCGGTGTACGCGCAGCGCGAGGAGGTGGACTTCTCGGCGGACCTGCGTGCGCTGGCGGGCGGGGCGCTGCGTCCACTGGGGCCGGGCGACAGCCTCACCGTGGGCGGGCGCGGCTTCCGGGCGCTGCACACCCCGGGGCACACTCCGGGCTCGCACTGTCTGCTGGCGGAGGACGCGCTGGTATCGGGCGACACCGTCTTCATCAACGGCTGCGGCCGGTGCGATTTGCGCGGGGGGAACCCGGAGGAGCTGTACCGCTCGCTGTCGCAGGTGCTGCTGAAGGTGCCGGACAGCACGCGGCTCTTCCCGGGGCACGACTACGCGGACGTGCCGGTGGCCGCCCTGGGCGACGTGCGCCAGCACAACCCGTACTTCGCCTTCCCGGACGTGGCCGCCTTCGTGGCTTACCGGATGCGTCCGAGGCGCTGAGGCCCATACCCCATGTTCTCCGGGCGCGCGGCGCGCAGCGACCACCGGGTGAAGAGGCCGAGCAGCGCGAGCGAGACGAAGGTCCAGAGCGCGGCCCAGCCCCAGGTGGGCACGGGGGTGAGGTGGGCGAGCACGGCTGCGTCGCTGACGGAGCCGTGCCACAGGTCCGAGCGTAGATCGAACGCTACGTAGAGGGCGGTGAAGGCGGCGAGGAAGAGGTTGAGCATGTCCACGCCGCCATCCGGCAGGTACTTCGCCGCGAGCCCCAGCGCGAGCGCGGTGCCCATGCAGAAGACCAGGGTGAAGCCGTCGCCGGCATAGAGGACGCCCATCACCGCGAGCCCCACGCACGCCGCGGCGAGCACCCAGCGGCGCAGCCGGAAGCGGAAGGTGGCCAGCAGCAGGAAGGCCCCGGCGAGCGCGCTGCCCAGGTAGCCAGCGGAGGAGACCGCCACCTGGGCCGTCAGGCTGGAGGGCATGCGGGACAGGCACGCGCCGGACTCGAGAGCGGCGAGGGTGATCCGTTCCACCGCGCCCCCGGCCACCAGGGTGGCGAGTGCATGACCACTCTCGTGCATCATCACCACCAGCAGCTTGAGGGGCCACAGGGCAGGCGAGTCCCAGAAGAACCAACCCGCGCCCAGGAGTACGAGGAGGAGGGCCACCCGGCCGAAGTTCAGCTTTGCGCCGCTCGAGGTCTGCATTTTGGGCCCTCAACACGGACTCCCAGGGGTTGTTCCGCGAGGCTCCTCGCGCTCCCCGGGCCGGCGGCAGGGGAAGCGGGCGTTAGCCCCTGGACGAGGGCGGGGGTGAGGTGATGTGCCCCCCTCTCCGGGCTCCCTTCGCCCGAGACCGTCGCCAGCGGAGCCAAGACGAGATAGGGAGGGGGCACGATGAAGAAGACGCTCCTGCTCCTTTCACTCGTGGCTGCCCCGGCGCTGGCTGGGGAAGGGAAGTGGACCCCCCAGCAGGTCCTCGAGCTCGACCCGGCGTGGCTGAAGGCCCAGGGCCTCCAGGTGTCGCCCAAGAGGTTGTGGGATCCCAAGCGGGGGACTGGCCTGCTGGCGGGCACGGTGAACATCGGCGGCTGCTCGGGCGCCTTCATCTCCGAGTCCGGCCTGATCATCACCAACCACCACTGTGTCTTCGGCATCATCCAGGAGCACAGCACGCCGCAGAAGGACCTCATCACCCAGGGTTTCCTGGCGAAGAGCCGCGAGGAGGAGCTGCCGGGCAAGGGTGCGCGCATCCAGGTGCCGCGCAGCTTCACGGACGTGACGAAGGAGATGCTGGCGGCGGTGCCGGTGGGAGCGGACGACCTCACGCGGCAGAAGGCGCTGGAGCGCAAGGAGAAGGAGCTGGTCGCCGAGTGCGAGAAGCGCCCGGCCACGCGCTGCAAGGTGGCCGGCTTCGACGGCGGCCTGCAGTACATGCTGAGCGACTCGGTGGAGCTGGCGGACGTGCGGCTGGTGTACGCGCCGCCGCGCGCGGTGGGCGAGTACGGCGGCGAGGAGGACAACTGGATGTGGCCGCGCCACACCGGCGACTTCTCCATCATCCGCGCCTACACGGCGCCGGACGGCTCGGCGGCGCAGTACAGCGCGCAGAACGTGCCCTACAAGGCGGAGTTCTTCTTCCCGCTGGCCACCGAGGGCGTGAAGCCGGACGACTTCGTGATGGTGCTGGGCTACCCCGGCACCACCTTCCGCGCGCTGCTGGCGGATGACATGGCCGAGCGGCAGGCGCGCTACTACCCGCGCGTCGTCGACGTGTACGGCGAGCTCATCCGCATCCTCGAGGAGGAGGGCGCGAAGGACCCGGCCGGGAAGATCGCCGTGGCCTCTCATCTCAAGGGCCTGCACAACCGCTACAAGAACTCGGGCGGGCAGCTCGCGGGGCTCAAGCGCGGGCACCTCGTGGAGAAGCAGCGCGCAGGCCGAGGCGACGGTGGTGGCCTGGGCGGAGAAGCGCAAGGAGTACCAGGGCGCGCTGAAGGCCCGCGCGGAGCTGCTATCCCTGCAGGCCGAGAAGACGAGGACGTCCGAGCGCGAGTTCCTGCTCGACTCGGTGCGTGGGGTGGTGAAGGCACCGGCGCTGGCCGTGACGGTGGCGCGCCTGTCGCAGGAACGCGCGAAGCCGGACCTCGAGCGCAGGCCCGAGTACATGGAGCGCGAGCTGCCCCGGCTCAAGGACAAGCTGGAGCGCGAGCAGAAGAACTTCTTCGCGCCGGCGGACAAGCGGATGCTCCTGGCGCTGGTGCGGCGGGCGCAGGCGCTCGGCGAGGGGGAGCGCATCGCGGCCATCGACAGGCACTTCGGCAGCACGCCCGCGGAGAAGGACGTGTCCGCGAAGATCGACGCCCTCTATGCCGCCTCGAAGCTGATGGACCTGGCGGAGCGGCAGAAGATGTCCGGCGAGACGGAGGCGCAGCTCCGGGCGCGGAAGGATCCGCTGCTGGACTTCGGCTTCGACCTGACGGCGGAGGTGGTGGCGCTGGACGAGCTGCGCGACCGGCGGGCCGGGGCGAGCGTGCGACTGATGCCCGAGTGGCGCCGGGCGGTGCTGGCGCACGCGGGCAAGCCGGTGGCGCCGGACGCCAACAGCACGCTGCGGGTGACCTTCGCCAAGGTGAAGGGCTATGCGCCTCGGGACGGCGCCTTCTACACGCCGCAGACGACGCTGGCGGGCGTGATGGAGAAGCACACGGGCCAGGAGCCCTTCGACGTGCCGGAGAAGGTGGCCGCGGCGGCCAAGGCGAAGCGCTACGGGCCGTGGCTGGACCAGCGGCTGAAGGACGTGCCGGTCAACTTCCTCGCGGACGCGGACACCACGGGCGGCAACTCGGGCAGCCCGACGGTGAACGGCAAGGGCCAGCTCGTGGGCGTGAACTTCGACCGCGTGTGGGAGAACGTGTCGAACGACTTCGGCTACAACCCGGACGTGGCACGCAACGTCAACGTGGACGTGCGCTACGTGCTGTGGCTGTTGGATCAGGTCGAGGACGCCGACGGGCTGCTGCGCGAGCTGGGCGTCCGCAAGGGGCCCAGGCCCAGGAGCGTCGCTGATGTCGGACTCAGCCCAGAGCGGGCCTCCGCCCCTCCCGGTCTTCGCACCGGACGAGCGGGTGTGCGGCAACTGCAAGCTGTGGGCGGCGCACTCGGTGGATCATCGGGGCTGGGTGGGCGTGTGCCGGCTGCAGGCGGAGCGGGGGTTGTTCCCCCCCTCGGCGCCCCTCTGCAACAAGTTCCATCCGCGGGGCGTGGCGGCCAAGGCGACGGAGGAGGCGGCGCGGCGCGAGCGGTCGGCGCGCAGCGTGGCCCCGGTGGTGCGGCGGAGGGAGCGAGACCCGAACGAAGTGGTGGACCTGGAAGGGCTGGAGCTGAACATGACGCGCGCGGAGTTGATGGAGCTGATCCGGGAGGCGGTGGGCGAGGGCGGTGAGGCGCCGCTGGCGAACAAGTGGGAGGGCGGCACGCTGAAGCTGGTGCCCGGGAAGGCGGACGTGCAGGGGAAGGACATCCCCATCGACACCTTCTTCCACAAGATCGTCATGGTGCGGGACAAGGTGCGGGTGATGGAGCAGAAGCTCAACGCGCACTCCGAAGCTGACGGACGCCGAGAAGGTCGAGATGCAGAGCTACATCACCCGCATCTACGGCTCGCTCACCAGCTTCAACATCCTGTTCCGCGACAAGGATGACTACTTCGTGGGGTCGAAGACCGAGGACTGACCCCACGGGACTCACAGCTCCTGGCCGCGCTCCTCCATGACGGCCTGGGCGCGCTGGCGGCCCCGGTGCAGGGCGCTCTTCACCGTGCCCTCGGGGATGCGCAGCATGGCGGCGATCTCCGGGTAGCTGTAGCCGCGCATCTCCCGCAGCCACAGCACCTGGCGCTGCTGCTCACTCACCTTCTGCAGCGCCTCCTCGAAGTGGCGCTGCATCTCGGTGCCCTCGGCCTGACTCTCCGGCGAGGCCGGGGCCTCGGGCTCGTGCTGCAGCCGCTCGCGGCGCCTGCGCGCTCGCAGCCAGTTGATGCTGCTGTTCACCATCACACGGTGCAACCACGTGGAGCACGACGAGCGGCCATCGAAGCCGCCGGGGCGTTGGGCGAGCCGGGTGAAGACGTCCTGGACCACATCCTCCGCTTCATCCGCGTCGCCCACGATGCGACGTGCGATGGCCAGTGCCCGTGTGCGGTACTGGCGGTACAGCTCGGCGAAGGGAGGAAGGGCGATGGCCGCGGCATCCATGGTGTAGGCCTCCTGGACACCCTCATCGGGTGCCTGAAAGCTGGAACGCACGGGCCTTAAAAAGGTTCTAATCGCCCCGCCCGCGCGTCCGGGTTGGGACCCGCGGGTGTCGAGGAGTGGACGGAGCGGCTCCGGGAGCCCTACTCCACCTCGTCCTCCTGCTTCGTGAGGCCCCACTCCTTGAGCCGCTTGAAGAGGGTGGAGCGGGCGACGCCCAGCTCGCGGGCCACGCGCTCGCGGTTGTTGTTGTAGCGGCGCAGGGCGGTCTCGACGATCTGCCGCTCCAGCTTCTGGAGCATCTGCTCCAGCGTCATTCCCGGGGGCATCTCGGGTACGCAGCACGCCCGTCTCGCGGTTCACCTCCTGGTCGAAGGTGAGGTCGGTCGCCTCGATGGAGGCGCCCTTGCGCAGCAGCAGGGCGCGGTGGACCACGTTGCGCAGCTCGCGGATGTTGCCCGGCCAGGCGTGCTGCCTGGAGCCGCTCCACGGCGGCCGGCGTGAGCCGCACCGTCTGGCCCCGGGGCGAGTAGGTGCGCAGGAAGTGCTCGGCCAGCGCCAGGATGTCGCCGCGCCGGCTGCGCAGCGGCGGGCAGGTGCAGGGGGACGACGCAGAGGCGGTAGTACAGATCCTCGCGGAAGCTGCCCTCGCGCGCCTGCGGCCAGCAGGTCGCGGTTGGTGGCGGCCACCACGCGCACGTCCACGTTCGATGGGGCGGCTGGCGCCCACGCGCTTGATCTCCCCGCTCTCCAGGGCGCGCAGCAGCTTGGCCTGCAGGTCCAGCGGCAGCTCGCCGATCTCGTCGAGGAAGAGGGTGCCGCCGTCGGCCTCCTCGAAGGCGCCCTTGCGCGCGTTGGCGGCGCCGGTGAAGGAGCCCTTCTCGTGGCCGAAGAGCTCGCTCTCGATGAGCTCCTTGGAGATGGCGGCGCAGTTGACGGGGATGAAGGGCGCGCTCGGCGCGCTGCGGAGCACGCGTGGAGGGCGCGGGCCACCAGCTCCTTGCCGGTGCCGGACTCGCCGAGGATGGCCACCGCGGCGGAGGAGGGGGCCACGCGCTCGATGAGCTCGTTGAGCTGCCGCACGGACGCATCGTTTCCGATGATGCCGTGGAAGGACGAGCTCCTTGCGCGGCCGGCGTGACGGGCTCGAGGATGAGCTCCGTCTCGCCCACGCGCAGGGTGGTGGGCAGAGCGACCTCCACCTCGAAGACGCGCACCGAGCCCAGCCAGGTGCCGTTGGTGGAGTTGGTGTCCACCACGTGGAAGATGGCCCTCGCGCCGAGTCACCTTGAGATGGCGGCCGGAGATGAAGCGGATCCTGGACGACGAGGTCGCAGCACGGGTCCTTGCCCACGGTGAAGCTGTCACCGCTGAGCTTGTGGACGGTCTCGTCGGTCGCCCTGCTTGCACGCGCACCTGGGCGGGCTGCCAGCGCGAGGCGGAGTCCCGGGGCTGCAGCTCGGTGCGCGAGCCCACCTCGGTGGCGGCCTCCGGCCTGGCCGCCGCCACGGAGCCGGAACACGGCGCGCCACTGCCCGAGCGCGATGTCCGCAGCCGTCCGCCAGCACGCCCTTGCGCGTGGACGGTGCCGGTCACGAGGGTGCCCTTGCCGGACAGGTCCTCCAACGGCAGCGCTCACCGTCGAAGGAGAGGGCCACCTGCTGGCGGCTCACCTCGGGGTCGGGAATGACGACGTCACTCGCTCGCCGCGACCGAGCACCATGCGCTCGCGTCCCAGGCCCACCCGCAGCACCTCCTCGCCCCGACGAAAGAACACCAGCTCCGGCATCGAGCCCTCCTACAAGAGTCGAGGGACACTCCTAACCCGTGGGGTGTCCGCCACGCAACCGCCAAGGGTGATTACCGGGGTAGTGCCGCATTGCCCGACCCGAAACGTTCCCTTCCCGGTGGAGTTCGAGCCCGGACCCTTCAATTGCGCCACTCGAACCGGGGGGCACGCCAGGTGAGCAATCCTTTGAGCTCTCCTCTGCGAGCTTCAGGTTGAACCGGGGCGCCGGCACCACCGGGCCGCCCTCGCGACTGGGCGCTCCGGCGGAGCTCGCCGTCATCACGCTGCGTAGGGCTTGATCCGTCCGCCGGGTGGACTTCGCTCTCTTTCCTTCTTCCTATCGGGCTCTACAATCCCCGGTGTGATGAACTTTCGACCTTCACGTTGGGGTGCGGTGCTGTCTCTCTCTCTGGTGCTCGGGCTCTGCATGCCGGGACCGAGTGCCTGGGCCGCCAGGGGTGCACGGGGCGGTAGCTCGGCCAGCAAGGCCAAGGCCCGCAAGGGTGCCCAGCCGCAACTGCTCGCGCCCGCGGAGGACGCCGAGCTCGAGCCGGGCAAGGTCGTCTTCAAGTGGCGGGTGGTGGCGAAGCTCGTGCGCCTCGAGGTCGCGCGCGACGATCAGTTCACCGACACCGTCTTCGACCGCCCGGTGAAAGGGCGCTATGCGGCGATCTCTCTCGAGCCCGGCACGTACTACTGGCGGGTGACGGGCCCGCGGCGGATGGCTTCCGACCCGCGCATGCTGACCGTGGCCGCCGAGCCGCAGTCGCAGCCAGAGCCGCAGCCAGAGTCGCAGCCAGCGTCGCAGCCGATGGCGACCGAAGGCCTGGGGTTGGACCTCACCGGGGCCACCACTCCCAGCGCCACCAGCGCGACTGCTTCGAGCGACGCGGTCGCCCAGGCGTTCGCCGCGGAGTCGCCGGCCACGGCGGCGTCCGGCCCGGGTGAGGTGACGAGTGGCTCGAACGAGCCGGTGGTGGCTGATGCGGAGGGCACGCCGCCCCCCGCGGAGCGCGGCTCGCGGAAGCGGTGGAACCTGCTCGTCGGCGGCTCGGCGGCGTACGGCCCGGGTACGCCTGGCTCGATGGCGACGTTGCGGTACGAGGCCAGCGTCGCGGTGCGGCTCGCGAATCCCTTCGAGCTGAGCCTCGCGGTGGGTGGCACGTCGCTCCGGGTGCTCGGCACCCCCGACGCGAGCTGGCCATTCTACAGGTGGCTCGGGCAGTACTATTTCGACCTCGGAGGGCGGTACCGGCTGGTGCGCTTCCAGGACTCCGCGGTGTACGCGCTCGTAGCGGGACGGCTCTCCTTCTTCACCGCCACGAAGGATCAACTGGGCTTCCTCGTGGATCGCAGCCCGTTCTCGGCCGGCGCCGGCATTGGATTCCGCTTCCGGGCGGGCGTCCCGATGGAACTCGGCCTGCGCGGCAACGTCCTCACCGGCAAGAAGCTGGGCGGCGAGCTCGAGCTCGGCCTGCGCGTGCTGGTCTTCTAGGCGGGCAGGGTTGTGAGATGGGGCGTGAAGTTGCCTGGGTGCTGCGCCACGCGCACGGACCCAGGCTCCCCCCATCGCCCCTCCGCCTGCCCGCCGTGCGCCCGCCGGCTCTCTTCCCTCACTCCGGGCCGTTCCCCGTCGTGGGCCCCCGGCCAATCATGTCCGAGACCAGTCCGGAGGAATGGGTGAGCTCCGCCCGGATGACGCCCCCGACGTGCGCCACCGCGTACACGACGATGTACCAGGCGGCCCACTCGTGCGCCTCCTTGAGCAAGCCGGTCAGCTCCTGGCCCAGCCCCAGCGCTTCCTTGAAGTAGATGACGAGGCCACTCATGGCCATGCCGCAGATGACGACGTAGAAGAGGGCCTGGAGCACCTTCGCGCCTCGGTACTCCCAGGAGCCACCCTTCCGCGCTCGGAACGGCAGGGGCTCACGCACCACGAAGCGCAGCACCAGCAGTGTCGCCAGCAGGAAGCCGAAGTTGTAGTGCCACTGCCACATCCCCTCGCGCAGCGCCCGGGCCAGGGCGCGGGCCTTCTCGTCATCCAGGGAGATGCCGTACTCCTGGAGCTTCTGCTGGAGGAGGAGCGCGTTCTCCCTGTAGTTCAGGAAGGTCTTGCGCAACAGCCACGTGGCGGCGAGCCCCGTCACCGCGAGCACCGTCAGCCAGTGCCAGAGCCGCAGCAGCCCCGAGCGGGCTCCCCTGAAGCGCGGCGCGTCACTCCGTGGCTCCGGGTTGGCCGCTGGGTTCGGGCGCTCAGCGCCCTCCTTCGGGAGGTGCTGGGATGCGGAAGAAGTCATGGGTTCAGTCCTTTTGGGTTCATCGCGCTTCCACGCGTGTCATACCCAAGGTTGCCGGGCAAGCCACTCCGATTTCCGGGCGCAGACGGGCAACTGCTGGCACACCTCGGCCTTCCAGCAGTCCGACCAGGTCGGCTGTCCCTCAACCGAGGGGAGGAGTACGGGACGCTCTGCTGTCGTTCGCCGCTCAGGGCCCTCGTTGTGCTCACGGGGCCTATTCGGAAAATTCAAGGATTTAAGGTATTCTTGGTCTTGCGTTGTCTTCTCTATGATGAAGGCGCTCTCTGGCGATGGGGAGCATTCATCACGAGGGAGACACATGGACGGACTGAAGGTTTTGCGTCGGATGTGGCAAGGACTCGCGGTGGCCCTGCTGGTGGGAGCTGGGCCCGCGTGGGCGGCGACTCCGTTCCAGCGAGCCATGGTGAGCATCACGTTGGATGATGGCTGGCCCTCGCAGTTCACGGCGGCGCGCCCGGCGCTCAATGCGCGCGGCATCCCCGCCACCTACTTCCTGGTCACCGAGGGCATCCGCAACGGGTGGGGCAGCTTCATGTCGGTGCCGCAGGTGCAGACGCTCCTCGACGAGGGCAACGAGCTCGGCGCCCACACGATGACGCACCGGGATCTCACCACCCTGTCCGCCACGGAGGTGGAGACCGAGCTGCGCGACTCGCAGGCGTGGTTGAAGACGCAGTTCGGCCTGCAGGCGGTGCCCTCGTTCGCCTCGCCCTATGGGGCCTACGACGCGAGCGTGCTGGCCACCGCGCGGACGTATTACGGCAGCCACCGCACGGTGAACGGCGGCCAGAACTTCAAGGACTCCAACATCCTCCAACTGAGGTCCTATGACGTGCACAGCGGCATCAGCGTGGCCACGGTGCGCGGGTGGATCGACAGTGCCGCGGCCGATGGAAGCTGGCTCATCCTCACCTTCCACCAGTTCGTGGCCGGCACGCCCACCCAGTCCTCGGAGCTCAACCTCGGCGACTTCGAGGCGATCCTCGACTACCTCCAGACGAAGAACCTCCAGCCCGTCACCGTCGCCCAGGGCGTGGCGCTGATGGATGGATGGACGGGAGACACCTCCGGCCACGCGACCGTCTATGACGACGCCCCGGGCGATGGCTTCGCGGACTGGAGCTGGGCCACGCGCGATCTCGGCAACCGCGCCGTGGTGCACGGCGGCCTGACGTCCATCTCCGCCGAGCTCGATGGCTGGAACGCCCTCTTCCTGCACCACGCCTCGGGTCTCGATGCGAGCCAGTTCTCGGCCATCGAGCTGTGGGTGAACGGCGGTACCTCGGGCGGCCAGGGCGTGCGGCTGGCGTTCTACGATGGCTCGCTGCTCCTGGGCTCGGTGCGGCTGGACACGGTGCTGGGCCATCCCATCCTGGCGGACACGTGGCAGCAGATCATCGTGCCGCTCGGCAGCATGGGCCTGTCCACGGGCACCGTGCGCGGCATCTACCTCCAGGACGACACGGGCGTGGACCAGGGCACGGTGTATTTCGACGACATCCGGCTGGTGCACGCCAGCACGCCCCCTCCGGCGACGCCGCCCTTCACCCTCTACACGGACGGCCTCGACTCCGGGTTCGACGACTGGAGCTGGGCGACGCACGACCTGAATGCGCAGGGCAGCGTGCACGCGGGCACGTCGGCCATCTCCTTCGAGCCGGACGGCTGGGAGAGCCTCTTCTTCCACAGCAGCACGGGCGTGGACCTCAGCCGCTACAAGGCCCTGTCGCTCTGGGTGAACGGCGGCACCTCTGGTGGGCAGATCGCGCGCGTGCTGCTCGGTGATGGCTCGAACGCCCTCGGGGAGATCCGCCTGGACGCGGCGCTGGGCCACCCCGTCCAGCCGGGCACCTGGCAGCAGCTCGTCATCCCGTTCAGCCGCCTCGGCGTGAGCGCCGGCACGTTGCGGGCGCTCTACATCCAGGATCAGTCGGGCGGAGACCAGGGCACGCTCTACGTCGACGACATCCAGCTGCTCCCCTGAAACTCCTCGGCTGACTGGCCACGCATGGGCGGAAGAGCGCCCAGCGTGGTGAGCGGGAGAGGGGAGCCCACGCTGCTAGCGCATGGTCGGGCGCGCGGGACCGAAGTTGGGCCGGTTGAAGAAGCCGGACAGGTGCGCCGCGCGGAAATTCGGGTCCTCCTTGTCCGCGGGGAGGATGGACAGGCCCGCGCCCAGCAGGCCCAGGCGCTTCACGAACTCCGGCTCGGCGCGCAGCTTGAAGTTCATGTCCGGCTGGCTCACGTCCAGCCGCTGGCCCAGTTTCACCGTGCCCGAGCCCCGCACTTCCAGGTCCTCGCTCTTGGCCTGCAGCGCCTCGACGGTGCCCAGCCCCTTCTCGATCTTGATGCGCGCGTCGATGTCACCCAGGGCAATCCGGGGCAGGTCCATCGGCGTGGGCTGGCCGTACATGGGCACGGTGACGTTGCCGCCCGCGATGAGCAGCTCCTTCGTGTCCAGCGCGAGCTGCCCGTTGGCCTGGCTCAGGTCCGGCTGGCCCCGGGTCTTCGGCATGGTGAGGTTGAGCGAGCCGTTCAACTTGCCCGTCAGGTCCACCCCGCTGAAGCCCTTGAGGTTGCCCTTCGAGGGATCCAGGTCCGCCAGCTTCACCGCCACCTGCACGTCGCTCATCCCGCCCATGTTGCCGCTGACGCTGCCGCCCATCAGGTTGAGGTGGAAGGCCACCCCCAGCGGCATCAGCGACGGGCGCAGCGCCACCGAGTCGATGGTGAGCGGCTCGCCCAGCTCCTCGGGGCCGGGCAGCAGGGAGGTGCTGCTGGCGAGCATGCTCCGCAGCTCGGGCGTCATCCCGTTGGGCACCTTGCTCAGGCGCACGTTGGTGGCCGTCAGCCCCCGCAGCCCAGGCCGCAGCGAGCCGATGCGCAGCGCGAACCCCGCGTCCGCCGCCGCGTCCACGGCGCGCTTGCGCAGCGTGTCGTACGGGAAGGTGAGGCTCAGGCACAGCACGAGGGCCACGAGCGAGAACGCACCGTAACCCACGACGAGCTTCCAGCGGGCGATCTTGGTCTCAGCGGCCATGGTCATTGCTTCATCTTGTAGGTGGCGACGGTCGTCCAGGCCGTCAGGGTTTCAGCGGAGGCGCGCGGCTCGAGGCGCAGGTTCTTCACCTTCACCACGCCCGGCCCGCTCTCCACGTCGATGAGGAAGGTGTGCAACTTGCGCAGGTCCACGTCGGTGAACGTCAGCTCCACCGAGCTCTCGATGATCTGCCCGTCGCCGATGCCCACGTCGTTCTTGGGCGTCATGTTGGGCACGGTCAGCCCCGCGCGGGTGGCCTTGTCCTCGATGTAGCTCATGAGCCGCACGTCGCTGGAGGTGAGCTGCTGCTCCACCGCCTGCCGCGCCTCGGTGGCCTGCCGGTAGCTGGCCGCGAGCGTCTGCACCTCGCGCAGCTTGGCCAGCTTCTGGTCCGTGCGCTTGCGGTACGAGTCCGCGGTGTTGGAGAAGGAGTAGAGGATGATGAACAGCACGAAGGCCAGCACCGCGCCCCCGGTGGTCAGCACCATCCGGCGCTCCCGGGTGCTCAGCCGCTCGAACCAGGCGCGTGCGTCGTTGAGGAGTCCGCGAATCTTTTCCATGTCCTAGCCCTCCCCGCCCTGGGCCTGCTCGGGGCACTGCACCTGGATGTCCAGGCGGAACGTCACCTTGTTGCCCTGGGTCTTCTCCACCTTGCCCTCCTTCACTTCCTTGAAGCAGCGGTGGCCCTTGAGGGCGGCGGCGATGGTGTCGATCTGCTTGGAGCTGTCCGTCTCGCCGCGCACGGTGATGCGCTCGAGGTCGATGTCGATGCGGTCGAACGTCACCGGCACGTCCGCCGGCACCCGCTGCGTCATCTCCGCCAGCAGGTTGACGGCCGACATCTTCGGCAGCGCCGCGGCGGGGCTCTCCACGCCCTTGAGCTTGTTGAGCGCGAGGTCGTAGTTCTTCTCGCACGCGCCGAGGATGCGCTGGGTGACGTCGCACAGCACGGCGTCCACCTGGGCCTCGCGCCGCGCCAGCACCGAGTTGCGCACCACGCCGGTGGCGATCAGCAGCAGCAGCAGGGTGGCGGCGAACGAGGCCAGCAGCCCCATCTTGTCCTTGATGTAGTCGTAGTCACCCTTGAAGGCGAACTCGCCCCGGCGCAGGTTGAAGCGCGGCGCCTTGGCGCCCGAGGCCTGGCCACGCAGCGCGAGCGCGTACGCCTGCATCGCCTCTGGCTGCACCGTGGCGGGTGCCGCGGCCGACGTCTCCTGCGGCTGCGCCAGCACGTGCACCGGCATTCCCAGGTCCTTGGAGAGCTGCTCGGCGATGCCCGGCATGCGCGCGGTACCGCCGCACAGCAGCACGGCGCCCACCTGCCGGCGGGTGCGCGCGGTGTAGGCCTTGAAGGACGGGCGCAGCTCGCGCAGCACCGCCTGCAGGCCTCGCACGAAGGCCCCCGCGGCGCGCTCGCCATCCGGCCCCTGGGCCTGGGCCGCGCTCGCCAGCGCTCCGTGCGTCTCCTTCCACTGGTGCGCCTCGGGCAGCGGCGTCTGGAACTCGGTGGCCAGCGCGCGGCTGAGGTTCTGCCCGCCGCCGGCGAAGGTGCGCGCGAACTCCACTCCCTGACCGGGCCGGCCGATCGCCAGCGTCGTGCGCTCGTGACCGATGTCCACGATGGCTACCGTCTCCGCGTCGATGCCCGCGAAGAGCTCCGGCTGCTGCAGCAGGTTCTGGTAGGTGATGCCCGGGTGCGTCACCACACGCGGGTCCACCCCCACCTCGTTGAGCACTCCGAGCAGCGTCGACAGCTCCTCGCGGCGCACCACGCCCACGATCAGCTCGCTACCCTTGTCCTTCACCTGCGAGGCGATCTGGTAGTCGTAGACAGCCGCGCTCAGGTCGAACGGAAGCTGGCTCTCCACCTCGAAGGCGATGGTGGACTCGATCCGCTTCGGGTCGCTGAAGGGCAGGGCGAGCTGGTGCGTGGCCAGCGACTGGCCGGGCAGTGCTACCACCACCTGATCCGGGTGTTGCAGCTCCGGCTTCGCCAGCAACTCACGCAGCGCCGCGCGCAGCGTCTCCTGACGATCTCCCTCGGGAGCACGGCGCACTTCGGCGTAGGCCTTCACGACCGGGTTCCGCGTATTCGCGTCGAGCAGCAACCCCTTCACCGAGTGGCTGCCCAGGTCCAGACCAAGAATCCGGGCCATTCGTTATTCCTCTCTCCAATACAGGAGTTGTCCGAGCCCGGTGTCGAGCTTGATGACGGCGGTGATGGTCTTCTGGACCGACCCCGCCTCACCCACGGACTTGATGCTGAAAGTGTTGCTCTTGTCGCCCAGCAGGCGGTTGCCAGCCACGTTCGCCTTGAGGGCCGGGTTGACGGCGATGCCCGCGGACTCGATGGCCGTCACGAAGTCGGCCACGCTCGTCCCCAGGAAGCTGAAGGCCCGCGCCGAGCGGATGCGGGTGATGAGTTCTTGCACGAAGACCGGGTCCTTCAACCGCGGGTCCGGTCGCGCCGGGTCCGCCGCCGACAGGATGGCCATGTAGATCATCAGCGGGTCATCCGTGTTGACGTTGGGCTTGGAGTTGACGTCCGGGTACACGGTGAGCCGGTCCCGGAAGGCGGCCATGAAGCGATCCGACACCCCATGGATGCGGTACAGCTCGTCCATGCTGTCGAAGCGCGCGTTCTTCGGCTGGTAGCGCGGCTCGTAGCGGCTGTAGGGCGAGCCCTCGTCGGAGAAGCCGGCGGTGAGCGGATTGACCGGATCATTGACGTTCAGCGCCGACTGCACCTGGTCCTCGTCCACCCAGTCCTTGATGGCGATGATGACGTCCTGCGGGTTCACGCGGGCGCCGTTGGCATCCTCGCGCGAGAACAGGAACTCGAAGCGCTTGTCCCCGAGCAGGTCCATCAACCGCATGATGGTGGGGAGCGCATCGCCACTGCCCGCGTTGAGGCGGTGCAGGTTGAGCTTCTCCTCCTCGTCCGAGATGGTGGAGAGGAAGCAGCCGTCGAAGCTGCCGAAGGAGCGCTTGGCGGGGGCCAGCGAGACCTCGGACGACTTCTCGTCCTCTTCGTCGTGGAGCGCGGGGGCAACGGGGCCTTCCTCCTCACCCTCGACCTCGGCGCCGCCGCCCTTCACCAGGCCCCGGAGCATGTGGCAGTCCACCCGGGCCAGCTTCCAGAGCTGGAGGTTGAGCGTGGAGGCGGGCTGCTGCGCGCCGGCGCCCGCTCCCGCGCCGCCTCCCATGCCCGGGAGGTTGCGCAGCATGTCCCCGATGTTGGGGATGGGCGTCTGGTCCACCTGCTTCTGGAAGCGCAGCAGCAGGCGCGAGAGCGCCACGCCGGAGCGCGCCATGTACGTGGCCTGCAGCTCGTCGCGCTGGTTGGCCGCGAGCTGGAGGTCCACGCGCGTGTTGTAGGCGAACTCCGTGGCCACCACGGTCAGCAGGGTGATGGCCACCACCGCGATGATGAGCGCCACGCCGCGCTGAGCGCGCTTCTGGCGGGCATCGCGGCGAGCGTTCGCCCGCCGGGCCTTCTCATGCTTGGGGCTCTTCATCTCAGTACCGGGGGAGCTCCGTGTTGAGCATCACACGGGTCTGGGTGGTGTAGCGCACTTCCTTGCCGTTCTCGTCGAGCGCTACCAGGGTGATGCGAACACGCGTGGGGAGCTTTGTCTTCTGCTCCAGCCGGCGGGTGTCCCACTCGTCGTCCCACTCCTTCCGCTCGCTGTTCCAGTAGGCGAGCTCCAGCTTCTTTACTCCCTCGAAGAGCACATCCGTGGTTCCGCCGCGGTCCATTCGGTCTTCAACATTCGGATTCTCGCGGCGCATCAGGTCCTGACGACCGTTGGCCCCTCGTTCGGAGGACGACTGGATGGAGTACTCCACGATCGCCTGATCGGACTCCTTGGCGTCCGTGTACATGCGCTGGTGCGAGAAGGTGGTGAAGAGCAGCCGGTCCTCCTCGCCCACGAAGTTGGTCGGCCGGTCGTTCTGGTCCCGGTAGCGCCGCCCGTCGTAGCGGTCGCTCACGTACGCCGAGCTGATCTCCCGCGCCATGCGGTTCATGGCCACGCGCAGCATGCGGTAGTGGTCGGCCTCGGTCTCCACCACTTCCTTGGCGTTGAAGCCCGTCTGGAAGGCCATGGCTACCATCGCGCCCATGAGGGCGGTGATGGCCACGGCGATCATGATCTCCATCAGCGTGAAACCACGCGCCGAGCGCTTCATCGAGGCTTCACCTCCCCCGGCAGGCCGGGCAGACCGCCGGGCGGCACGATGCCTCCGCCGCCGGCACCACCACCCCGCTGCTGCAGCCAGTCCGAGCGCCGCATCAACTGCTGACCGGTCGCCGGGTCCACCATTCCGCCGGGGCCCGCGACGGCGTTCTGCACGATGAAGCCGGTGCTCGGGTTCACCCACTGGTTGGACGTGTCCCCCGGCTGCGTGCCGCTGCTGGGCTGGAACCCGCCGTTGCGGTCCGAGCCGGGGCCCAGCGACACCACGTGGGTGACCAGGTCCAGGCTCTCCACCTGCGTGCCGTCCTTCCAGTAGACGGTGAGGTGCACCTCGCGCACCGTCTGGGTGATCTGCTGCACCATCTGGGTGAACATGGGCTGGGCCATGCCCATCGCCGCGCCGGCCATGGGATTCATGCCCTGCTGGGGCCCGCCCTTGTCGTCCTTGCCCCCGCCTCCGCCAAACATGGAGGCCAGGCCGCCCAGGTCTCCGCCCTCTCCGATGGGGAGGTTGAAGATGGCTCCAATGAGCTGATCCGGCGACACGCCGTCCGTCTGCGGGGCGATGATCTTCGCCCGCCACTTGAAGTTGTCCCAGCCCTCCTCGGAGAAGTCACCGGACTCCTCCTTGTCGTCGGCGGCGAAGCCGTCGTCGTAGAGCGTCTGCTCCAGGTCCGTCATCTTCGAGCGGGCCAGGAGCGTGGCCACGGTGAGCTTCTTGGCGTAGGAGTGGTTGGCGATCGCGCCGGAGTTGATGTCGAAGATGGCCATCAGCGCCATCGCCAGGATGGCGAGCGCCACCACCGTCTCCAGCAGGGTGAAGCCGCGGTTGCGTCTCATGACCGGGGAACCTCCAGCGCCTCGCCCACGATGGTGACCTTGCCGGTCAGCGGGGCGACGGTGAGCGTCCAGACGTTGTCTCCCTGGCGCACGTAGACGTGGGCCTTCTCCGTGTAACCCTGGGGGAAGAAGTAGAGGTAGGCGACCCCCTTGTCGATGGCCTCGCGCTGGTGGCGCGTCCAGATGGAGACGGCGACGCCCCCGGGCAGCTCGCGGGGCTTGAGCTCCTCGGCGGTGAAGGCGGAGAAGCGCGCGGCGTCCTCCACGCGGCCCTCCTCCTGGGCCATGATCTCGTCCAGCCCGGGCTCGCCGTCGCTGCCGCGGGTGTAGTTGCGGCGCGAGTCGCCTCCCTTGTCGCGCTTCTCACGGTCGCGGCTCTCCTCGCGCAGCATCTCGTCGCGGTCGCGCGAGGTGGTGACGTTCCCCGCGGCGCACTCGGCGTGGTAGCTCGTGGCGCTGTCCTCGGCCTTGGGATCGGCCAGCTCGAAGACGAGCCGGCACGTCTTCCCGCTGAGCGCGGCGGTGTCGTACAGCGAGCGCATGACGCCGGCCAGCTCGCTGGCGGATGCCTTGGCCTTGGCGCCGGTGACGGCGCCGATGGAGATGGTGACGGCGGCGAACAGCACCGCGGCGATGGCCAGCGAGATCGACACCTCGATGAGGGTGAGGCCGCGCTCCCGAGCCCGCTGGCGAGCGAGCACGCTCATGGCTGTCCTCCCTGTGCCGCCTCCTGCTGCTGCTGGGGCGTGCCCAAGATGGCGTTGTTCAGCACGCCGCCGCTGATGAGGTCCGAGGCATCCCCGGTGCCACCGGGCACACCGTCCGAGCCGTACGACATGACGTAGCCCTTCCCGCCGTCCATCCGGTACTGGTACGTGCGGCCCCAGGGATCCACGGGGATCTCCTTGATGAGACCCACCTGGAGGAGCGGATAGAAGTTCTCCGCCTGGGAGGGGAAGCGCCCGGTGATGCGGTGGAAGGACTTGAAGTAGCCCTCCAGGCCGCGGATCTCCGCTCGCGCCTGGCGCTGCACCAGGCTGAGCGTCGGGTCGAAGGTGAGGCGGGCGATGCCGAAGGCCCCCGCGGTGGCCGCGAGGATGACGAGGGCGACGATGAGCCGCCCCACGCGGGACGGGCGCACCGTCTCTTCGGTCTGCATGTGCGTGGGGGCGTGCTCGGGAGTCATGATCGTCGTTCCTGTCTTCGCGTCTTGCTTGCTACTTCTGGGCCGAGGCGGCCGAGTCCTTCGAGGAGATGTCCGAGTCCGGGCCCTCGCCGCCGGCGGTGCCGTCCGCGCCGTAGGACATGATGACGGGCTTGCCGCCCTCGTTCATGTACATGTACTCGTGGCCCCACGGATCGGTGGGGATGCGCTCCAGGTTGTTGGTGTCCACCAGGGCCTTCAGGCCGGTGCCGGTGTCGGGGAACTTGCCCTTCTTGGCGTAGTAGAGCTTGAGGGCCTGGTTGATGTTGGCCATGTCCAGCCGCGCCGTGTCCTGCTTGGCCTCGTCGAGCTTCGGAATGACGGCCACGCCCACCGCGGCCATGATCAGGCCGAGGATGGTGATCACCACCATGATCTCGATGAGGGTCATGCCGCGCTGGCGGCGACGCTGCTGCTTCGTCTTCTTGTCGCTCATGTCTGTCCTCTCGTGACTTTTCGGCAAGCCGCCGGGTCGTTGGGGAGTGGTTGCTGTCAAAATGTCCTAGGGTTGCGTCGTGCTGCTGCTGGCCGTCGTGCCGGCCTCGGAGTCGGCGGAGTACAGGGCCACCCCCACGGTGAGCAGCGTCGCCGTCAGGGCGAGCAGCGCCGCGAGGGTAACGCCCTGGATCCACCGGTCGAGCGAGTCGTTCATCGGGATGCCTCCCTCACCGGATGGCCGAGTTCACCTGCAGAATCGGCATCAGGATCGAGAAGGCGACGAATGCAATGATCACGCCCATGAACACGATGAGGATGGGCTCGAGCATGGAGGTGAGGGCGCCGATGCGCACGTTCACCTGGTTCTCGTAGCTGTCGGCCACGTTGAGGAGCATGTCCTCGAGCTGGCCGGAGCGCTCGCCGATGGCGACCATGTGGTAGACGAGCGGGGGGAACTCGCCCGAGCGCTTGAGCGGCCCGGCGATGCTCTCGCCCTCGCGGATGGCGTCGCGGGCCTTCTCGACCACCTCGGCCAGCACCGAGTTGGTCATCACCGCCTTGACGATGTCCATGGCCGTCAGCAGCGGCACGCCGCTCTTGAGCAGGGTGGCGAGCGTGCGGGAGAAGCGCGAGATGGCCAGCAGCCGCAGCAGGCTGCCGAAGATGGGCGCCTTGAGGACGAAGCGATCCCACACCGGCTTGCCCTTGGGGCTGCGGAAGTACGTCGTCAGGCCGAAGATGATGCCGACACGATGAGCGGGAAGAGGATGAACCACCAGTCCCGCAGGAAGTTGACTGCCCCAGATGAGGATGCGGGTGGTGAAGGGCAGGGTGGCCTTCATCGTCGGTGAAGATCTTCGTGACCTTCGGGATGACGACCACCATCAGCAGCGTGAGGATGCCCACGCCGACCACCATCATGATCGCCGGGTAGGTCATCGTGCCGATGATCTTCTGCTGCAGCTTGGCCTGGCTCTCGGTGAAGTCGGCCAGACGCAGCAGCACCACGTCCAGCGCGCCCGAGTGCTCGCCGGCGCGCACCATGTTGACGTAGAGCGCGCCGAACACCTTCTCGTGGGCCGCGAGCGAGTCACCGAGGGACTTGCCCTCGTTCACGCGCTGCTTCACGTCGGAGATGATGCGCTTGAGCTTCTCCTTCTCGACCTGATCCACCAGCGCGGTGAGGGCCTCGACCAGCGTCACGCCCGCGCCGAGCAGCGTGGCGAGCTGGCGCGTGGTGATGGCGATGTCATCGGTGGTGATGCGGCCGCCGCCGCCCATCTTCAGCTCGCGGTCCGCATGGGCCGCGTTGGCGCCCTTGCGAACGCCGGCCGGCTGCCCTCGGCCTTCCCGATGACGTCCGTGAGGAAGATGCCGTCCTTGCGCAGCTGGGCGCGCAGGGTCTTGGGCGAATCCGCCTCCCGCATCCCGCTGATGGGCTTTCCGGCCTCGATTGAGGCCCTTGTACTCGAAGACTGGCATGGTGGCTCGCGGAGTAAAACCGCGCCCCGAGCCTTTCCCTTCCGGCGGCTCGGGGCGGGAGTCCTTTAGAATCCTCCTGGGTGACGCTGAGGACCTCGGCGATGGTGGTCTCGCCCAGGGCGACCTTGCGCGCGCCGTCGTCGCAGCAGGGTGCGCATGCCCTTGTCGACGCCGGCCTTCTTGATGGTGGAGGAGTCCACGTTCTTGAGGACGAGCTGGCGCACGTCGTCGTCCACCAGCATCAGCTCGTAGATCGCGGTGCGGCCCCGGTAGCCGTTCTGCTGCACGTGGGGCAGCCGGCTCGGCCTTGTAGATCTTCTCGCACGCCGTAGCGCTCCTTGAACTGCGCCCGCGACATGCCGAGCTCCTTCAGCTCCTCCTCGGTGGGCGTGTACGGCACCCGGCAGTCCGGGCAGACGCGGCGCACCAGGCGCTGGGCGAGGATGGCCGATGCAGCGAGGAGGCCACCAGGAAGGGCTCGACGCCCATGTCGACCAGGCGGGTGACGGCGCCGGCCGCGTCGTTGGTGTGCAGCGTGGAGAACACCAGGTGGCCGGTCAGCGAGGCCTGGATGGCGATCTCCGCCGTCTCCTGGTCGCGGATTTCGCCGACCATGATGACGTCCGGGTCCTGGCGCAGGAAGGCGCGCAGGCCCTGGGCGAAGGTCAGGCCGATCTTCGGGTTGACCGGCATCTGGTTGATGCCCGTGAGCTGGTACTCCACCGGGTCCTCGACGGTGAGGATGTTGAGGTCCGGGCGTGTTGATGCGCGAGAGCGCGGCGTAGAGCGTGGTCGTCTTGCCGCTAGCCGGTGGGGCCGGTGACCAGGATGATGCCGTGCGGGCGGCGGATGACGTGCTCCATGCCCTCCAGCGTGTCGGCGGCCATGCCCAGCTCGGTCAGGTCCAGCAGCGTGGCGTTCTTGTCCAGCAGGCGCATGACGATGCGCTCGCCGTAGGCGGTGGGGATGGTCGGACAGACGGATGTCGATGTCCTGGCCGGCGATCTTGATGCGGATGCGGCCGTCCTGGGGCAGGCGCTTCTCCGCGATGTTGAGCTGGCCCATGATCTTCACGCGGCTGACGATGGCGTTCTGGTAGCGCTTGGGCGGCTTGATGATCTCCTGCAGCACGCCGTCCATGCGGAAGCGCACCACGAGCTCGCGCTCGCACGGGCTCGATGTGGATGTCGCTGGCGCGCTCCTTGACGGCGCGGAAGAGCAGCGGAGTTGACCAGGCGGATGATGGGCGCCTCGTCGCCCGCGTCGTCGAGCAGGTCCTTCAGCCTCCTCCAGCTCGTGGGCGAGGGAGTCGAGGTCCGTCGGCCTCCAGCTCGTCCACGAGCTGCTCGGCCTCGTTGGAGGCGCGGTCGTAGACGCTGTTGATGGCGTCGAGTGATGGTGGAGCCGAGCGCGATGCGCGGCTGGATGTTCTGCGCCCAGCAGCATGCGCGCGTGGTCCAGCACGGTGGTGTCCAGCGGATCCGCCACCGCCAGGACCACGGCGTCCCCATCCACGGCGAGCGGCAGGAGCTGCGCCTGCTTGGCGAAGTTGATGGGCACCCGCTTGACCAGCTCGGCGTCCACCTCCTCGAGGAAGAGGCGCGCCAGGTAGGGCATGTCGAGCTGGAGGCCGAGCGCCTTGGCCACGTCCTCCTCGCTGACGGCCTTCATGCCCACCAGGACCTCGCCCAGCCGGCCGCCCTTCTCGGTCTGGAGCTGGAGCGCCTCCTGGAGCTTCTCCTCGGTGAGGCCCGAGGTGGCACGGAGGATCTCCCCCAGCGGCCGGCCGCACAGGTAGGCGGGACCGTGGGTGACGATCTGGGTGGAGGCGTCGGGCGCGCTTTGCGAGCGGAGCGTCGGCGAGCAGGCTCATGGTCTATCTCTCTTCCCCGGCGTCCGGCTGGATGCGGAGCCGCTCCTGCCTCGGGAGGGCGCGGGCGGAGGCTGCACGGGGACCGGCTCCTCCGACGGAACTGGAGTCAGGAACCGCCGCTCCGCGGGCGAGACTGTCCCCGCCCCCGGGCGGCGAGGAGCCCGAGGCGCCGGGCGAGGGGCTGGCCGGCCGGGTGCCGCTCGTGCCCTCGGGGCGGATGACGCGCTCGCCCGGCACGCCGGGGCCGCCGTTCTCCAGCTTGCTTCTCCTCGGTCTGCACGCACCTGGCGCATGCGGCCCAGCGGACCCGTCTTGCGGCTGAAGTCCATCGGCACCTCGTAGCCGGCCACCTGGCCGTAGAACTGCTCCACGAACTGCTGCCGCTCCTTCATCTTGCGCTCGAAGATGCGCCGGAAGTCCGCTGGTCGCGGATGATGTAGGGCGTGAGGAAGAGCAGCAGGTTCGTCTTCGTCTTGCTGCGTGTTCGTCTCGCGGAAGAGCTGGCCGATGAGCGGGATGTCGCCGAGGATCGGCACCTTCGGCACCGACTCGAGCGTGCGCTCCTGCATGATGCCGCCGATGACCACCGTCTCCTGGTCCTTGGCCACCACCGTCGTCTTGGCGCTGCGCTTGGAGGTGGTGGGGCCGAGCGCCGGGTCCGTGGAGGCGATCTCCTCGGTCTGCTCGTCGACTGTCAGGCGGATGTAGTCGCTCTCGTTGATCTGCGGCTTGATCTTGAGCTTGAGCTCCACGTTCTGGCGGTGGATGGGGGCGTAGAGGCTGCCCAGGCCGCCCAGGGCGCCGAGCAGCGACGGCGGAGGCGCCGCTGGTGCCGCCGGCGGTGGTGCCGAGTGCCGGTGCCCAGCGAGGAGGGCGTGAAGCCCGCCTGGAAGGGCACGTTCTGGCCCACGGTGATCTCCGCCTCCTCGTTGTCGCTGGTGAGGATGTGCGGGGTGGAGAGCACGTTGACGTCCGAGCTCTGCTGGAGCGCGTGCAGCACCACGCCGAAGGCGGGGATGTCGATGCCCAGGGCCTTCAGCTCGGGGATGACGGGGCCCTGCAGGCCGGCGAGGAAGCCGCCGAAGCTGGCCAGGTTGACCAGCGAGAAGGAGGGCGGGCGCGCCGCTGCTGGTGTACTTGGTGCCCACGATGCCCGCGCCGTCGCCCAGCGGCGTGGACAGCGTGTAGCCGCTGTGCAGGTTCAGCCCGAACTCGTTGTTGCGGTCGAGGTTGACCTCCATGATGACCGCCTCGACGAAGACCTGGCGGCGCGGCTTGTCGAGCTCGCGATGACGCGCACGAGGCTGCGGTAGTCGCTCTGGCTGGCGATGATGACCAGCGAGTTGGTGCCCTTGTCCGCGGAGATCTTCACCTCGCCGGCGAACAGCTCGGCGGAGCGGGCGCCGGTGCCACCCGGGCGGGGCGCCCGGCGGGCTGCGGCGTGGGCGTGCGCGGCCGGCTGGCGCTGCCCTGCGAGAGCGTCTGCAGCGTGCTGGCGATCTCCTCGGCGTTGGCGTTCTCCAGGGAGTAGACGTTGATGCGCCCGTCGCCGGCGATGGGGATGTCCAGCTCGCGCACCAGCTCTGGATGCGCTCGAAGGCGGCGGGGCTGGCGACGACGATGAGCTTGTTGGTGCGCTCGTCGGGGATGATCTGCGAGAGGGTCACCGGCCCTCCGGTGCCGTTGTCGGCGAGCGGCGGCCATGGGGGCGCCGCTCTGCCGCCGGGCGGCGGCACCATGGCGGGAGCACCCGCGCGGCCGCCGGGACGGCTTCCGCCCTTCTCCTCGAAGAGCTTCTGCACCGTGTCGGCCACGTCCTGCGCGGTGGCGTACTGCACCTGGATGATGCGCATCTCGTCGCTGGCCGCGCGCGAGTCGAGCTGATCGATGATCCGCTCGAGCCGGTGCACGTTGGAGCCCACGTCGTTGACGATGATGATGTCCGGCGGGAACGGGATGGTGTCGCCGTCCTTGGACACCAGCTGCTGCAGCACGCCGCGCAGGGGCTCCACCTCCACGTTCTTGATGCGGAACAGCTTGGTGATCATCTGCTCGTTGACGGTGTAGGGCGCGTCACCGTCGATGATGGTGGGGATGGGGTTCTGCTTGGCGGCGCGCTTGTCGACGATCTTCAGGAAGCGCCCGTGCTGGTAGACGGCCAGGCCGTTGGCGTCGAGCGCCGCGAGGAAGGCGGCGTAGAACTGGTCGGCGGTCCACCTCCACGCGTGCCGTTCTCCGGGCCGATGATGGAGATCTTCCCGCGCACGTTCTCCGGGAGGATGAACGTGCTTGCAGGTGACGTCCGAGACGGTCTGCACCAGCTTCTCGATCTCCACCTTGTCGAAGTAGATGCCGTAGCGGGCGCGGCGACGGACCTCCTCGCACGTGGGCGTCGGGCCGCGATGGTGGCGCCACCGGCCTCGGGGCCCGAGGGCGTCTGCGGGGCGACCTGCCGCTCGGCGGGAGTGCCCGCCGGAGCGGGCGGGCCGGGGCGGCGCTGGGCCAGCGCGGGCGCGGTGAGCCCGAGGCACAGCAGGAGCAACCAGGACGGAAGCGTCTTCATGGAGGGGTGGGGTACTGCGGGTTAGCGGATGGTGTAGGTCTTGCGGACGCTCGAGCCGTTGCGCTCGAGCTCGATCTCGATCCGCGAGGCTTCCTTCAGCTTGCGTGTAGACCTCGAGCGCCTTCTCCGGGCTGTTCGAGCTCGAAGCCGTTGATGCGCTTGATGACGTCGCCGTTCTGCATGCCGATCTTCGAGTAGATGGAGTCCGGGCGGATGGAGAAGAGCTTGAAGCCCTGCGCCTGACCGTCCTTGAAGGCCGGGACGATGCGCGCCTGCATGGCGACGTCGTTGAGGTTGGCCAGCGTGCTGTCGATCTCCGCGCGCGGCACCTCGTAGTCGTTCTCGCTGACGGCGCGGATGCCGGTGCCCAGGCCGTTGCCGGGCGGCTGCACGGCGGGGCCCGCGGGCAGCGGCGGCGGGGTATAGGCGGCCACGGCCCCGGAGCCATCACCGGGCTGGTTGTCGATGAACTCCTTGCGGCCGTTGTTGAGGATGATGACGCGCTCGCGCTCGATGTCGATGACCTCGGCGCCCTGGATGCGGTCGCCCACCATGTACGTGCGTGGAGCGCTGCGTTGGTCATGTCCTGGATGGAGGAGAAGGACCACTCGGGTCGTTGGCCACCAGGGTGCCCAGCAGCTTCACGCGCAGGCCGCTCTTCACGGGCGCGGCGTTGGGGTCCACCTCGGGCGGTCGGTGGGCTCGGCCACGATGGGGTCCGGCTCGGGCACGGCCACCCCGGTGAGGTCCGACAGGCGCTTGAGGTCCAGCGAGGCCAACACCTCGTGGAGCTTCGCCTTCTGCGGTGCCGACACCTGGCCCGACGGGGACGGCGGCGTGAGGGCGGACTCGACGAACAGGTTCACCGTGCGCGCCGCCAGCAGGGCGACGAGCAGGATGAACACCAGGTTCACGGTCCAGAAGTACTTGCGGAAGAAGAGTTCCATCACGCGTCCGAGAAGGGCCTGCCCGGGATTGAGCAAGCGAGGTGCCACCCGCGAAGGGGGGCGGGCAACCCGATCCCTTACAGCCAAGTGCCCGGAATCATTCCGGAATAAGCTGGGCGGCTGATCGCAGGAGCCCGCAGCCGCGAAGGCTTGGGACAAAATGTCAGCGGCACCGACGGCCGGCACTGACGGGCTGTCACTCGGCCGGGGGCGAGCGAGCCGCCGGCCCTCACCGCCCGAGGCCTCGCGCTCCAGCTTGCGGTAGATGGTGCGCGCCGCGATGCCCAGCAGGCGGGCCGCCAGGGTCTTGTCGCCCTTGGTGTGCCGCAGGGTCTCGTGGATCACCCGCCGCTCGACCTCCTCCATGGGCGTGCCGATGGGGATGACGAGTTGTCCGGCCGAGCCCAGGGGGCCCTTGCGCACCGTCTCGGGCAGGTCCGCCGACCTCGAGCACGTCGCTCTTGGCGAGCACCACGGCGCGCTCCACCGCGTGCTCCAGCTCGCGCACGTTGCCCGGCCAGGCGTAGTTCTCCAGCGGTGCTCAGGGCGTCGGGGGAGAAGCCGCGCAGGGCCTTGCCGTTCTTGGCGGCGAAGCGGCGGAGGAAGGCGTCGGCCAGCAGCGGGATGTCCTCGCGGCGCGAGGCGAGCGCGGGGATGCGCACCTCCACCACGTTGAGGCGGTAGTAGAGGTCCTCGCGGAAGCGGCCCTCGGCCACCTCGCGGCTGCAGGTCCTTGTTGGTGGCGGCGACGATGCGCACGTCCACCTTGACCGTCTGGGTGCCGCCCAGGCGCTCGAGCTCGCCCTCCTGGAGCACGCGCAGCAGCTTCACCTGCGCGGACAGGGGCATCTCGCCCACCTCGTCCAGGAAGAGGGTGCCGCCGCTGGCGCGCTCGAAGCGGCCCTCGCGGCGGGCCACCGCGCCGGTGAAGGCGCCGCGCTCCACGCCGAAGAGCTCCGCCTCGAGGATGCTCTCGGGGAGGGCGCGCGCAGTTGATGGCGACGAAGGGGCCCTTGGCGCGGTTGGACTGCTCGTGCAGGGCGCGCGCGGCCAGCTCCTTGCCGGTGCCGCGACTCGCCCAGCAGCAGCACCGTGGCCGTGGAGGGAGCGGCCTGGCGCAGGGTGTCCATCATCGCCCGGAAGGCGGGGGACTGGCCCACCATGGCGCTTCCCGCCGGTGCTCCCCATCTCGGCCAGCTTCGCCTTGAGGACCCGGTTCTCCGCGACCAGCTCGTGGCTTCTCCAGCGCCTTCTGCACGGCCTTCACCAGCGAGTGGCGCTTGAGGGGCTTGGTGATGAAGTCGTAGGCGCCGTCCTTCATGGCGGCCACGGCCGTCTCCACCGTGCCGTAGGCCGTCATCAGCACCACCTCCACGTCCGGGCGGATGGTGCGCGAGGCCTTGAGCAGCTCCTGCCCGTCCATGCCGGGCATCATCAGATCCGTCACCATGACGCTGACCTCGGGCCGGCGCAGCAGCTCCAGCGCCTCGGTGCCGTTGCTGGCGGTGAGGGTTTCCAGCCCCTCGCGCTGGAAGATGCGCGCGACGGAGTCGAGGTTGGCGCGATCGTCATCGACGACCAGGACGGTGGTGGGCGGTGTCGTCATGGAGGAACCAATACCTGCAATCCTTATTCCTCGTCCTCGGGGACGAGAAGGGGGCCGCCCATGCGGTTGAGGTCCTTATGCGCGACACTCCGAGCAGCAATCTGGTCTCGTCGGGCAGCAACGTCGAACAAATCATTTGACGACGTGTTAGGAGTGCTCCACGTGCTCCGGCTCTGGCTCTTCCTCAGCCTCCTGCTGTCTACCCCAGTCGGTGGTGGCCTGTTGTCGCCCGCCAGCTCGGGTGACGTGTGCACGCAGAGCTGCCGGGACGATGACGAGCGCGGGCAGTGTGCCCCGGACTGCACCGATTGCGTCTGCTGCTCCCACGCGCGCCCGGTTGTCGTGGCCCCCACCCCCGCGACCGTTCCGATGGCTCCAAGGCCTCCTCCCGCCGCCGAGCACGAAGAGGACGAGCCACCCTCCGTCGACGTGGGTGACATCCTGCACGTCCCAATAGTGCCCCTCGCGTAAGGCCCTGTTCGTCTACCCGCCTTGAGCCTCATCAGGAGTGGTGTGCCCCGGTTGTCCAGGGTGGCGCCTCGCTCGTGACGCTCGCCCACATCCGCGAGGTGTCTCGTGTTCCACCGTCTGGCGACGGCAGCCCTCGGGCTCGCCGCCGTGCTGCTCTGGCCGTGCTCTGGTGCGGCGCAGTCGTCTGTACTCACCCTGGAGGAGGCCCTGGTCCTGGCCCGCCAGCGTGCCCCGGCCTTACTGGAGGCCGCGGGCCGCGTGGCCGAAGCGCAAGGGCCCGTGGCTGGTGCCTCCCCCCTGTTGCACGACAACCCCACGCTGGCGCTCGAAGCGGGCCCCCGCACCCTGGCCACCGGAGAACGGGCACCGAATGTCGTCGTGGGGCTCTCTCAGCCCGTCGAGCTGGGCGGAAAGCGGGGCTCTCGTCTCGATGCAGCCCGCGCCGGCCTTGCCCGTGAGACGGCCCGCCAGCGGGACACGGAGCGCCTGGTCCTCGGGGAGGTGGCGGCCACCTTCCTGCGGGCGCTGCATGCTCGGGAGCGGCTTCTCCTGGCGCGAGGGGCCCAAGAGGCCGCTCGGGACTTCTCCCAGTCCACCCAGCGGCGATTCGAGGCCGGGGACGTGCCCGTGGTGGACGTCAACGTGGCGCGGGTGGCCCTGGCTCGTGCGCGGGCGGAGGTGGCGAGCGCCGAGGGCGCGGAGGTCGCCCTTCTTGGGGAACTCCGCGGACTGCTCGGCCTGTCGGCTGACGCTGCTCTCTCGCTGCGTGGTGACTTGAGCGCCCTGGCTGCCCAGCCCGTGGAGCTTCCGCCCACGCTGCCAGAGCGTCCGGACGTCACCGCCCTGGTGGCGGAGCTGGAGGAGGCCAAGGCGGAGCGGCGCCTGGGAGAGGGCTCCGCGTGGCCCGACGTCAACGTGGGGGTCCGCTATGAGAACGAGGGCGATGAGCGTGTCATCGTCGGGGCCCTGGGCGTGTCCCTGCCGCTCTTCACCCGGGGGCAGTACGCCCGGGTGACGGGCGAGGCCCGGGTGCGGCGTCTCCAGGTGGCAGTGGAGGCCGCCCGCCGAGCCCAATCCGTCCAGGTGGAGGCCGCCCTCGCCCAGTACCGCAAGCAGCGCGAGGCCGTGGAGCTGCTGGAGCGCGAGGCCCTCCCGCTGCTCGCGGACAACGAGTTGCTCGCGCGCAAGTCCTACGAGGCCGGAGAGATGGGACTGGCCGAGTTCCTCCTCGTGCGCCGGGACGTCCTCGACTCTCGCGCCGACTACCTCGACCGTCTCCTGCAAGCCGCCCTCTCCCGCGTCCAACTCGCCGTCCAGACCGGAGCCCTTCGATGAAGCCCCTCCACATCCTCCTGGCCTTCCTCCTTGGACTCTGCGCCTGCAAGCGCGAGACGCCTCCGCATGAAGAGGGGCAGGCTCACGAGCAGGAAGCCGAGACGCACGCCCACCGTGAGGGCGAAGACGAAACCCTCGTCCGCATCGATCCGGAGATGCTGCGGGACTTGCGCGTCACCACGGCCCCGGTGGAAGAGCGCCCCGGCGGCGAGGGCGTCACCGCCCTGGGCGAGCTGGCCGTGAACGAGAACGCCTACGCCGAGGTGGCCTCGCCCATCCCCGCCCGGGTGCTTTCCCTCGCTGGCCTCGGCGGGCCAGCAGGTGAAGAAGGGCCAGCCTCTGGTGGACCTGCAGAGCCCCGAGCTGGGCAGGGCACGCGCGGCCCTCCAGGCAGCCCAGGCCCGCGCCAGCGCCGCTCGACAGGCCGCCGAGCGCAAGCGCACCCTGGCCGCCGAGCGCATCGTGGCCCAGAAGGAGGTGCAGGCCGCCGAAGCCGAAGCGGCCGCGGCCGAGGCCGACCTCGCGGCGGCACGGTCGGAGCTCCTGGCGCTCGGAGCTGGATGCCCAGGAGGCGGCCAGTGGTCGAGGGGCCGCGGGCTTCACCCTGCGCTCGCCCGTCGACGGCACGGTCATCGAGCGCCACGCCGGGATGGGGCAGATGGCCGACCCGTCCCAGAGCCTCTTCCACGTCGGGAACCTGTCGCGCCTGTGGCTCACCGTGCATGCCTTCGAGCGGGATGCGGTGCGCATTCAGCCTGGAGCCCGAGGCGCGCATCTCCTTCGCGGCGCTTCCCGGCAAGGACTTCACCGCGAAGGTGGGCTTCGTCGGTCAGCGGGTGGACGCTGGCCTCGCGCACCATCCCCGTGCGGCTGGAGCTGGACAACCCCGACGGCGCTGTTGAGGCCGGGCATGTCCGCCTCGGCCTTCATTCCGCTGGGGGCGCAGGGAGCCACTGTCACCACCGTCCCGGCGGCGGCCCTCCAGCGGCTGGAGGATGGCTGGTTCGCCTTCCTTCCCAAGGAGGAGGGCACCTTCGAGCGGCGACGAGGTGGGGCGTGGCCGCACCCTCGGGGGACGACGTGGAGGTGCTCTCGGGCCTCGAAGGCCGGCGAGCAGGTGGTGGTGGAAGGGCGCCTTCCTCCTCAAGGCCGAGGTGGAGAAGTCACGGGGCGGAGGCGAGCACCATGAGCACTGAAGGAGCCTCTCGTGATTACGCAAACCCTCAAGGCATCCTTCTCGCGTCCCGGCCTCACCGTGGTGCTGGCCCTGGCCCTCTCCGCCTTCGGCGTGGTGGCCTTCAAGGGCCTGCGCCGCGACGTCTTCCCGGACCTGTCCGCCCCCCTCTTCAACGTCATCGTGCAGAACCCGGCCATGGGCGCGGAAGAGCTGGAGACGGCCGTGGCCATTCCGATGGAGGTGGCGCTCGCGGGCCTGCCGGATGTGCGCCGCATCCGTTCCACCTCGCAGCTCGGCGTCACCCAGGTGACGGTGGAGTTCGAGCCGGACGCGGACTACTACCGCAGCCGCCAGTTCGTCGCCGAGCGCGTGGCGGCGGCTACCAGCGAGCTGCCGCCCGGCACCGATGTGCCGCTCGTCTCCAGCCTCACCGGGCGGCTCAACGAGGTGTTCGAGTTCACCCTGGAGGCCGAGCCGGGCGACGGCGGACCTGATGTCGCTGCGCGACCTGGCCGAATTCGAGGTGAAGAACCGGCTGCTCGCCGTGCCCGGGGTGGCGGGCGTGGAGCGGCTGGGCGGCTACCTGCGCCAGTTCCAGGTGCAGCTCGACTCGGAGCAGATGGTGGCCCGGGGCATCTCCCTGGACGAGGTGGAGCACGCCCTGGAGGGCGCCAACCTCAACGCCTCGGGTGGCTTCGTGGTGCAGGGGCCCATGGAGTGGACGGTGCGGGCGGTGGGGCGGGCGAAGACGTTGGACGACTTGCGCGGCACGGTGGTGGCGCTGCGTGGGGGGACGCCCGTGCTGCTCGGGGACGTGGCCGACGTGCGAGAGGCACCCGCCATCCGTCGCGGTATGGCCCACCGGCTCAAGGGGGAGGTGGTGAGCTGCCGTATCAGCAAGCAGTTCGGCGCGGACACCATGAAGGTGGCGGAGGGCGTGCGCCGGGCCATCGCCGAAGTGCAGGCGAGTCTCCCTCCAGGACGTCAGCCTGCGCATCGTGTACGACCAGTCGGAGCTGGTGGCCTCCGCGCTGGGAGGCGTCAGCCGGGCCATCCTCATCGGCGCCTTCCTGGTGGTGCTCGTCCTCTTCGGCCTGCTGGGTGACATCCGGCGCGCGGCCATCGTCACCCTCACCCTGCCGCTTTCCCTCGCGCTGGCGGGCTTGCTGCTGAAGGCCACCGGCGTGGGCATCAACACCATGACGCTCGGCGGGCTGGCCATCGCGGTGGGCCTGCTGGTGGACGCGGCCATCATCGTCACCGAGAACATCGTCCACCGGCTCCGGACTGGACGCGACGCAGGCCGCCGCAGAAGACGCGCTGGCGCTGAAGCGCGGCGCGCGAGGTGGGCCGGCCCATCACCTTCGCCACCCTCATCGTCGTCTCCGTCTTCATTCCCCTCTTCGCCATGTCGGGCATCGAGGGGCGCATGTACCGGCCGCTCGCGGCGGCGGTGGTGGCGTGTCTCGCCGCCTCGCTGCTGCTCGCCCTCACGCTGGTGCCGGTGGCCTCGGCGCTCTTCCTCCGGCCCCGGAAGGCAGGGGCAGCCGGAAGACGTGTGGCTCATCCGTCAGGTGAAGGCCGTGTATGCGCCGCTGCTGGACGCCTGCATGCGGCAGGGCGGGCCTCGTCCGCGTGGTGGCGCTCGCCATCACGGTGCCTGCCCTGGGGCTCGCCTTCGTGGTGGGCAGTGACTTCATGCCGCGGCTGGACGAGGGGGCGCTGCTCCTCCAGACGATGCTGCCGCCCGAGGCATCACTGGAAGAAGTGGACCGGCTCAACCACCGCGTGGAGGACGTGCTGCGCGAGTTCCCCGAGGTGGAGGACGTGGTGCGCCGCACGGGACGCGCCGAGCGCACCGAGGACCCCATGCCGCACACCGTCTCCGACGTGCTGGTGGTGCTGAAGAAGGACCGGCGGCGCAACCTGGAGGAGCTGGAGGCGGACATGCGCGAGGCGGTGGCGAAGGTGCCCGGCGTGTCCGTCCTCTTCACCACGCCCCTGGGCATGCGCATCGACGAGGGCCTGGGCGGCAGCCCCGCCGATCTGTCGGTGCGCATCTTCGGCCCGGACCTGGAGCGGCTCGCCCAGCTCGCGGAGCGGGCCCGTGCCGTCATGGCGCGGGTAGAGGGCGTGGAGGACCTGCGCGTGGAGAAGCTCAGCGGCCTGCCGCAGCTGCGCATCGACGTGAACCGCGCCGCGGTGGCCCGGGTGGGCCTCACTCCCGGCGACGTCATCCGGGCGGTGCGCGTGGGGCTCGTGGGCGAGGAGGAGTCCCAGGTGTGGCAGGGCCAGCGCCGCTTCGACCTGGTGTTGCGCCTGGCGGATCACCGCCGGGGGGACGTCAACGCCATCCGCAACCTGCTGGTGGATGGGCATGACGGTTCGCCGGATTCCCCTCAGTCAGCTCGCCACCATCGAGGAGACGATCGGGCGCGGGCAGCGTGCGCCGCGAGGCCGGGCAGCCGCCGCATCGCCGTGGAGGCGAGCGTGCGCGGGACGCGACCTGGGAAGCACGGCGGCGGAGGTGCGCGAGCGGCTGGCGGCGCGAGCTGAAGCTGCCCACCGGCTACTTCCTCGACGTGGGAGGCCGGGTGGAGAGCCAGGAGCGTGCCGCACAGTCCCTCGCTGGTGGCCATCGCGGTGGCGCTGCTCGCCGTCTTCCTCCTGCTGTACCTGGCGCTGGGCTCGCTCGCCGAAACGCTCGTCATCCTCGCCACCCTGCCGGACGCCTTCGTGGGCGGCATCCTCGCGCTGCTGCTGGCCGGGGAGACATGGAACGTGTCCAGCCTCGTGGGCCTCATCGGCCTGTTCGGCATCGCGGTGCAGAACGGTCTGGTGCTGGTGGCGCAGACGAAGGGCCTGGTGGCGGAAGGCAAGCCCTTCTCCGAGGCCCTCCGCGAGGCCAGTATCGGCCGCGTGCGACCCAAGCTGATGACGGCGGGGACCGCCATCCTCGGCCTGCTGCCCCTGCTGGTGCTGCCGCTGCACGGCACGGAAATCGAGCGTCCGCTGGCCGTGGTGATGGTGGGCGGGCTTGCTCACCTCGACCCTCTTCACGCTGCTGGCCCTGCCCACCTTCTACGCGCTCGTCCATGGAGTGCAGGAGCGGATGGGCCAGCGCCTCGTGGCCCGGAGGGCACCATGAGCATGCACCCCGAAGTCCTGCGGACGTTGGTGGCTCACCACCGCCAGTTCCTCGCCTTCCTCGTGCCCCGCGTGGGCAGCCAGGAGGCGGCCGAGGAGGTACTCCAGGCGGCCTTCGTGAAGGGCGTGGAGAAGGGTGAAGGCTTGCGATTACCCTTTGAACGACGCCCCTTGCCGTCCCCGCTGCTGTAGAGGCTACTCGGCGAAGGGGTCGCTGAAGCGCGGGTCGTTCACGAAGTCCATGTCGGTGAAGCTCTCGAGGAAGGCGATGAGGTCGGCGCGCTCCTGGTCCGTCAGCTCGAAGGGGCGCACCAGCGGATCCTTCAGCGGGCTCGCCCGGCCGTCCCCCATGTAGGGCCCGCTCGTCACGTCGCGCCCGCCGGCCGTGTAGTGGTCCAGGACCGCCTCCAGGGTGGCCACGCTGCCGTCGTGCATGTAGGGCGCCGTCAGGGCCACGTTGCGCAGGCTGGGGACGCGGAAGCGTCCCATGTCCCTCGGGTCGCCGGTGAACTCGAAGAGGCCGGTGTTGTCCCCCGGGTAGGCCCCCTGGCCGTCCGCGTTGTAGAGGCCCGTGTTCTGGAAGACGATCTCGAGCTGCTTCGCGTCCTTCGTCCGGAAGGAGTTCGTCAGGTGCGGCCCGCTGTGGCAGTGGTAGCACTCGGCGCGCTCGCCGAAGAATAGCTCCATGCCCCGCTTGGCGGAGTCGGACAGGGCATGGATGTCTCCCTGGAAGTAGCGGTCGTAGGGCGAGTTGCCCGACAGCAGCGTGCGTTGGAAGGACGCGATCGCCTTCACGACGTTGTCCCGGGTGATGGGTTGCTTCTCGTCCGGGAATGCCGCGCGGAACAGGTCCGGGTAGCGCGAGTCCTCGCGCAGCCGTTGCAACACCTCCTCCAGGTTCGCCGCCGCGCCCAGCTCCACGGGCGACTCCGCGAAGAGAGGCACCAGCGCCTGCTTCTCCAGGGTGTCGAGCAAGGGGTTGGCCCAGGTGTACGTGGCGAGGTAGGCCACGTTGGCGAGGCCGGGCGAGTTGCGCGCGACGTGGTGCCCCGTGGAGCCGGTGGGCGTTGCCTTGCCGTCGCTGAAGGCCCGCTTCTGCTCGTGGCAGCTCCCGCAGGACATGGTGCCGTTGCCGGACAGGCGCTTGTCGTAGAAGAGGTAGCGGCCCAGGGCCGCCTTCTCCTCGGACATGGGGTTGTCCGAGGGGACGAAGGGCTCCGGGAAGCCCGGTGGCAGTTGCCACGCATAGGGCTTCTCCTCTCCGCAGGCGGTGAGCAGCAACAGCGACAGCACCGCGGCACTGAACGACGACAGGGCTCGGGACGACATGCGGGAGGACTCCTTTCACTCCAGGGGCGTTTCTTCGCGGACTACCGGACGCGGATGAACGACGCGGGCACGGTTCGCGGAGTGCCATCCTCCGCCAGTCCCACCTGGGAGAAGAGCGCGGGGCACTCGGGATCCGTGGGTTTCGACATGCAGCCGGCGGTGAGGTCCGTCTTCTGGTCGATGGTGTGGTCCAGGTCCGAGTTGGCGTAGAGGCCCGCCACATCGAGCACCACCTGGTTGCGGCTGGGGTCGAAGCCGCTCAGGGTCACCGTCGGCTGGTTGGAGGCCGCGCAGGTATAGCCCTCCGCCGGGCTGCCGGTGCAGCCGGTCGAGCCCAGGTGGAAGACGAAGGACGGGTTCTTGGGGGTACGCACATCCAGGCGCATGAACTTGTAGCCCATCATCCAGCTCCACCACATGGGTTCGATGTTGAGCGGAGCCGGGGACGTGATGTTCAGGTGGTTCAGCGCCTCGGGCACCCCCAGCGAGAACTCCAGGCCGGTGTAGTCATCGAAGTCCGGTGCCCGGCCCACCACTTCCATGCGCGTATCGGGGCTGCCGGTTTCGCAGGTGCCGGTTCCGTCCGCGAAATCCAGCAGCGCGACGGACTCCCGCTGCCACGTCCCATCCTGATCCAGCACGAGCGGGTGCTTCTCGCCGTTGGCGCGTACGAGCGTCACGTCTCGCACGTAGAGCCTGAAGTCCAGCAGCTCAATGGTGGTGGCCGTCTTCCCGATGCCCGTGTAGCTGGAAGTGCAGCTCAGCGGCTGCTCGCCCACCTGCGGGCTGAACTTCACGGTGTGCTGCTTCTCGGGGACTTCGCACGCCTGGAGCAGGGGAAGCGAGGAGAGCAGCAGGAGCGCGGGGAGGGGCTTCTTCAGGACCTTCATCGTCTACCTCGGAATCGTGGGAGTGGTCAGCGGGGCTGGCACCGCCATCCCTACCAGCAGCGGATTCGTCACCGGGTGCGGCATGGTGTCGCGCCTGGGAGGGCACACTTTGGCCTACATCATTCGCGATTGTCGGCGCGGAGGCGTCTACAAGTCCGGGTCCGGCGCTCTAAGATGCCGGGCCGCATGGCTCCCCCGTCCCGTCGCCCCTCCCGTTCAATGCCCGCTGATCCGTCCGAAGAGGCCGGGTTGGACGAGCAGAGCAAGACCCGTGTCAAGGCCGCCCCCAGTGCCCGCCGTGCTCCCCGCGAGGAGGAGTACCCCGAGGAGGAGCAGGGGGACGCCGAGGGCGATGAGGGCGCCTACGACGTGAGCACGGCCGAGGAGGAGATTCCTCCCATGGAGGACGACGACGACAACCCGGACGCCACGCGCGCCGGTCCTCCCCTGTCGCTGGAGATCATCGAGGGCCCGGACCGCGGCAAGCGCAAGCGCTTCAAGAGCGTGCGCATGGTCATCGGCCGGGGGCAGGATTGCGACCTCGTGCTCAGCGACCAGTCCGTGTCTCGCCGCCACGTGGAACTGGTGTTCGGTGGCGAGAGTGGCGTGCTGATGCGCGACCTCGGCAGCGGCAACGGCACCAAGGTGAACGACGAGCGCGTGGACGAGTGCATGCTGGTCCACGACGACGTCGTCTTCATCGGCCGCACGAAGCTGCGCTTCATCGACGAGCAGGAGCGCATCAAGCGGATGCGCGCCGAGGCCGAGGAGGCGGAGCGCAAGAAGAAGGAGGTCGCGGAGAAGAAGGCCGCCGCGGCCGCCTCGGGCGAGGCCGCGGGCGAGGAGGCACGGCCAGCGGAGGCTGGAGCCAACGCCGAGAGCGGCGAGCCGGCGCCCAATGGCGAGGAGAACAACAAGACGCAGGTCCGCGACATCAAGGACATCCCGCGCCGCAACCAGCCCAAGCGCAAGATAGGGCTCATCGCGGCGGGCGTGCTCGTGCTGCTGCTCGCCCTCATTGGAGGAAGCGTCCTCTTCATCAAGCGGGGCCCGCCGCCCCCGCCCCCGCCCAACCCGAAGCTGGAGCAGGCCCGGGGGCTGATGCAGGAGGCGCGCAAGGCCTTCCGCGCCGGAGGCTACGCGCAGGCGGTGGCGCTGGCCGAGGAGGCGGAGGCGCTCTTCCCGGGCGTGGACACGGAAGGCTTCCTGCCCGTGGCGCGCAAGGAGCTGTCCATCGTCCAGGCGTTCGCGCAGGTGCGCCAGCTCGCGGACGAGAACAAGTTCGACGAGGCGCGCGCATTGCTGGAAGCGACGCCGCACGGCACCGCGCAGCTCACCGAGGACATGCGCGAGAAGCTCGAGGCCGAGCTGGATAAGCTCGAGGTCGAGTACCTGGTGAAGCAGGTGGAGGCGGCGCTGGAGGCTCGGGACGTGGAGGGCGCTCGGGCGCTCATCCAGCGACTGCCCATCGAGCTCCAGCCACTGTACCTGAGCAAGCTGGAGGCGCTGGAGCTGCTGCTCGCCGAGGAGGCCCAGGACGCGGCGGCCCGGGAGCGGGCGCTCAAGGCCGCCGCCGCCCGGCGGGCCAAGGAGCAGCGCGAGGCGTTCATCGTCGCCGCTTTCAGCATGGTGGAGACGCGCTTCAACTCGGGCGACTACGCGCGCGCGGCGCTCGAGTGCGATCGGGTCATTGACACCCACAGCACCGACAAGGAGATCCGCGACCGGGCGAAGCAGCTCAAGACGCTCATTCCCAAGTTCGCGCGCGTCTACCAGGACGCCCTGCGCAAGGTGCAGGCCAACGCCCTGGAGTCCGCGGCGCGCCCGCTGCGTAGCTCGGCGGACCTGTACCGGCAGATCGGCTTCAAGGGCCCCGTGGGGGACAGCATCGACAAGCAGCTCGCGGGGTCCGCGGTCGTCGCGGGCAAGGCGGCGCTGGCTCGCAACGACCTGTCCAACGCCGCCGGCTTCTTCAACGATGCCCTGCGCCTGCGCCCGGAGGACTCCAAGGCTCAGGCGGGCCTGGACAGCATCCAGGAGAAGCTGGATGGCCTGTACATGCAGGCCTACGTCCAGAGGGATAGGGATCCAGTGGCCTCGGCGGATAAGTTCCGGCTGATCGTCCAGCTCGCGGCCGAGGGCTCCGAGCTGAAGACCAAGGCGCAGACGCAACTCGAGGCGCTCGAACAGCAGTGAGTGGGGTATAGCGTCACCCCGATTGGTTCGTGGAGGAGAGGGATGAACGACTCATCGTTGCGGGAATTGGGGTTGGACCTCCTGGAGGATCGCCAGTTCGAGCGAGCGCTCGCGGTATTCGCCGAGGCGGTGCGCCGGCTTCCGAAGGACCACCGCTCGCGGATGCTGGCCGCGCGGTGTCTGGCGGAGCTGGGAGAGCGCGAGCGGGCGGTGACCGTGTACCACGCCTGCGCGGAGGGCCTGCTGCGGCGCGACTACCTGCTGTCCGCGATGGCGGCGTGCAAGCTGGGGCTGGATCTGGCGCCCCAGGAGCGGCGGCTGAAGGACACGCTGGCCCGGCTGCACGCGCGCGCGGCGCGCAACGTGGCCGGACGCGCCTCGGTGCCTCCGCCGCTGCCGCCCGAGACGCTCTATGACGGCAAGGTGGACACGGACCTGATGGGCTTGTCCGGCGAGGAGCTGAGCGACCGGGCCATCGAGGTGCTCGCCGCGCCGGATCCGGGCGGCTCCGCCAACCCGAGCGACCGGCCGCCCCTGCCGCTCTTCGCGGACCTGGAGCTCGACGCCTTCATCGACCTGGTGGGCCGCATGGGCTACCGGAGCATCAAGCCCGAGGAGGTGGTGAGCTCCGAGGGGGATGCCTCGGATCGGCTGAACGTCATCGTCGCCGGCAAGGCGGAGGTGACGCGGCGGGTCGAGGGCGAGGAGCGGACGCTGGGCTTCCTCGGGGGTGGCTCCATCTTCGGTGAGCTGTCGCTGCTGACGGGCACTCCGCCCACGGCCACCGTCACCGCCGTCTCGGACATGGAGGTGTTCGAGATCCGCCGCGAGCACCTCAACGCGGTGGCCAAGAGCTTCCCCTCGGTGCCGCAGGTGCTGGCCGCGTTCGCGCAGAAGCGCATGGAGCGCAACCTGATGGCCACCTCGCCGCTGTTCCAGCCCATGCCCGAGTCCGAGCGGGACGCGCTACTGCAGCGCTTCTCCTTCCGCGCGCTGCAGCCCGGGGAGAAGGTGCTGGTGGAGGGCGAGCACTCGCCGGGCCTCTTCCTGGTGCTGGCGGGCGAGCTGGTGGTGCAGAAGGACGACCCGGCCGGCGGCACCGTGCGCCTGGGCATGCTGCGCGAGGGCGAGGTGGCGGGCGAAATCTCCCTCCTCACCGGCCTGCGCGCCACGGCCACCGTGGTGTCCCAGCGCAAGACGGCGACGTCCTTCCTGGATCGCTCGGCCTTCAACGAGCTGGTGAAGACGTACCCGCACATCAAGAAGTACCTGGAGCAGCTCTCGGATCGCCGGCTGAAGCAGATCGGCGAGGCGCTGCGGCCCGCGGAGATCATCGACGCGGACGAGCTGTTGTTGGAGAGCGAAGACACCGGGGCTGCGTGAGGCCGGGGAGCGACGGATGACGCTGTCGAGAGTGCATGTGCTGGGGCTGGTGATGGCGTTGCTGGCCGCGGGGGCGGTGCTGGCCTTCTGGCCCCGGGAGGAGCCCGGGGTGAAGGAGGCCATCACCCGCCAGGTCGTGAAGATGACCGACGCCGCCGAGCGCAAGGACATGGCGGAGCTGATGGAGGGCGTCTCCGACAACTTCCAGTCCGGCGAGGGGTGGAACAAGCAGCAGGTGAAGGGCGTGCTGGTGGGTCAGGTGCTGCGCGGGAGCTGGGTCCGCGTCTTCGTGAAGGACCTGTCCGTGACCGAGGTGAACCCCGCCCGCGGCGACGTGCAGATGAAGATCATCTTCGGCCGCTCCGAGGCGGACCAACTCGAGAACCTCGCGCAGGAGAGCGTGCTGAGCGCCTACCTCATCGAGGGGACGTTCGAGAAGCAGGGCGATGGCGAGTGGCGCATCATCCAGGCCCGCCACCGCTCGCTGAGCCCGACCGAGCTGTTCTGAGGCGTCAGGGCAGCGGGGCCTCGTCCCGCTGCGTGGCCGAGAGGGGTGGCCCCGGTTCCGCGGTGCCCTGGTTCCTGCTCAGGGCGCGCTGGAAGTCCCGCTCGTACCAGGCCACGCGCGGTGGCGGCACGAGCCACTGCTGTCCCTTCTCCGTGACGGGCCCTTCCAGGTAGCCCGGGGTGAGGGTCAGCTCCCGGTAGGCGAGGGCACTCGCCTGCTCCTGCCAGTGGGCCGGCTCGAACGGCGTGACGCGCCGCGAGGCCCGCAGCGATTCGACATACCGGTACCCCGCCGAGACGGTGGCCAGCACCGCCAGCGCCAGCGAGAGCGCCCCGAGCCATCGAGGGCCCTTCGCCGCACGTCGAAGCGCCAGCAGTGAGGGCACGAGCGTCAGGGGAATGAACAGGGTGAAGCGGCGTCCCAGCCCGTTCTCCAGGTGCACCAGGTTGAACAGGAGGAAGAGCGCCCCCGCGGCGAACAGGGTGACGGAGAGGGGGACCGCCTCGGCGGGGAAATGGCCTCGCTCCCGGCGGGCCCGCGCCACGAGGAGCCCCAGACAGCCGAGCACACCCACCAGGACGGGGAGGTGCTGTCCCCTCCAGGTGGTGAAGAGGAGCTCCCCCACGCTCCGCGTGAGAGTCCCGAGATGCTCCAGCGGCGTCAGGGGCGAGGCTCCCCAGCCGAGGGTGTGGCTCGAGAAGAGTCCGAGGGCCCGACGTACGGCCAGCCACATCCCCAGGGGCACGACCGAAACGAGCGCCGCCGCGGCCCAGCGGGTGGTGCGGGTCCCTCCGCGGGCCAGCAGGGCCGACAGGCTCAGCGGCGGCAGGAGCGTCAGACTCGAGTTGTGCGTGAGCATCAGCGCGGCTCCGAGCAAGGTCAGGGCCGCGGCCCGCCGCAGGAGGCTCGCCGAAGAGGCGGCGGTCGTGAGCGAGACAGCGCTCGCGAGGGCGAACGGCACCAGGGCGTGGACGAGGTTGTTGGCCAGCACGCCGTTACAGGTGCTGGCCACCGCCAGGGCCGCGAAGAGCAGGACCAGGGCGAGCTCGGGCCATTCCTTCCGGCTGATGCGCTCCCCCTCCGCCTGACGCGTGGTCACGTACAGGGAGACCCAGCCCGCCGCGGCCACGGCGGCCAGCGCTTTGTTCGCATGCACGAGCGCTGTTCCGGAGACGCCCCAGAGCGCTTGCCACCCGGCGAGGAACGCGGCGTACAGCGGCGGCCACCAGATGAGCGGGACGCCTCGGAAGTCCTGGTAGCCGTGGCCCTCGAGCAGGTTCACCGAGGCCTGCCAGTACATCCACCCGTCGGGCGGGATGAAGATGGCGCGGGGGGTGAGCACATCAAGCAGCAGCCATGCCACGCCCGCGGCAAGCAGAACTGGTGTGAGCCAGGGAACCCCTGCCCGGTCCAAAGCCATATCGTCTTCCCCCCGTCTGGACTTCGCGCCCGCGGAATTCCCTACCGCAGCATCGCCTCCGCCTCGGTCTTCCACGCCTTGGCCATGGAGGGCTGTCCCGCGGCCGTCAGGCGCTTCTCCACGTCCGAGGCCTTCGCCTTCAGCGTCTCGAGCGGCGCCCCCTGGAGCCGCGCGCGGGTCAGCCCGAGGAAGTAGCGCTGGCACCCGTTGGCGTACTCGCCCCGAGCGAAGAGCAGGTCGCCGAGGGCCTCGTAGGCCTCGGGCATGGCGCCCATGCCGTTCTCCGGCGCCACCTCGGTCAGCAGCGGTTGGGCGCCGTCGTAGTCCTTGCGCGCCATCAGCAGCACCGCCTTCGCGTACTGCGCGCGCGCCAGGCCCACGCCCTTCACCGCCATGGCCTTGTCATAGGCGCCCATCGCGTCGTCCGCGCGGCCCAGCGCCTCCATCACGTTGCCCCGCGCCAGCCAGTACCGCTCGTCCCGCTCCAGCGCGCCCACCGTCTTTCCCTCGGGAGCGGCCACCCGCACGTCGCGAAAGACGGCCTCGTAGGCGTCCAGCAGCGCCAGGGCGCCCTCGCCATCTCCCGCCTGCTGCAGCGCCCGGGCGCCATCCAGATAGAGGAGGGGGGCCGTCCGATGCTTCGCCACCGCCTCCTGAAAGGCCGCGCGCGCGCCCGGGTCCTTCTTCAGGGCCAGTGCCCGCGCTCGGACGAAGAGGGCATGGTGCTCGTCCGGAACGGCGGCGAGAGACTCCTCGGCGGCTTTCTGGGCCTCGTCCGCGCGTCCCTCCGCCAGCGCCAGGGCGGCCTGGACCACTCGTAGGCGGGCCTTCAGCGCCGGGCCGAGCTCGGCCTCGCGTGACAGCATCTCGGAGACGACCTTGGCGGCCTCCTCCCGGCCCTCGCCCTGGTACAGCCGGGCGAGCGTCAGCGAGAGCCTCGCCCGCAGATGATCCGGGTTCGCCGCCAGTGCCTTCTTCATCGCCTCGGCGGCCTGGGCGTACATGCCCTCGTCGAGCAGGGCCTCACCATGGGCCACGGGGTAGCGCGGCTCCCTCCAGGCGGCCTCGCTCGCCCGCGAGAAGGCCAGTCGTGCATCCGAGAGCCGTCCTCGCTCCAGCAGCAGCTTCGCCTCCGCGAGCGACAGCCTGGGGCTCTTGGCCCCCTGTGTCTTCAGCTCCTCCAGGTACTTCTCCGCCTCGGCGGACTTACCCTCGGCGAGCAGCAGCAGGGCCTTGGCCCCGTAGCGCTCGCCCGAGCGCGAGTCCAACGCCTCGGCGCGCGCGAGGTGCTCGCGGGCCCGGGCCTCGGACTCGGGCTGGCGGTACTCCAGCCACAGTCGCGTGTTCACGTCCGCCGCCAGCGCCTGGGCGTCGCGCACGTCCGCGTCGAGCTGGAAGAGGGCCTCCAGCTCCGTCAGCGCCTTGCGCAGGTCCGCCGGGTTGTCGCGCTGGGCCGCCGTCCGCGCTGCCTTCATCCGCGCATCCGTCTGCTGCCGCACCGAGCCCCGGTGCACCACGTACGTCACCGCGCCCGCCAGCAGCACCGCCACCACCCCTACCTGCACGAGCGCGCTCGTCAGGCTCTCCCTCCTCCTCCAGTCCCGCTGCCCGCCGTTGCTTCCATCCTTCGCGGCCATGGAGGGCGCCTCCGAAGCTGAAATTTGAATGGTTTCGGACGTTTATGAATGAGACGATGGGGCCGTTCGTAGTTAGGTCTGGTGCCTCGGGGCGTCAACGCGGGGCGGCCGGCGCGGGGCGGCGAGTCGTTCCCCGGAGGACATCATCCATGGCGCTCTACACCACACTCGACACTTCGGCCTTCACCCGGCTCTCGGAGGCCTACGGATTGGGACCCGCGCGCGAGTTCGCGGGCATCCCCCAGGGCTCCATCAACTCCAACTACCGGCTGGTGACGGCCTCCGGGCGCTACTTCGTGCGGCACACCACGGTGCGCTCGGCGGCGGATTTGCGCTTCGAGGCGGAGCTGCTGGCGCTGCTCAACGAGTCCCACGTCCCCGCGCCGCGGCTCGTCTCCACGCGCGAGGGCCAGCCCTTCCTGGAGATGGAGGGGGGCCGGGTGAGCGTCTTCGCGTGGCTGCCGGGCGAGGAGCTCACCCGCGCGCAGCTCACCCCCGAGCACCTCGAGGGCCTGGGGATGGAGCTGGGCAAGCTACACCGCGTCACCCTGTCCTTCGGGGGCTCGCGCACCAACCCCTACGGCCCCGAGGTGGTGCGCGGCTGGCTGGAGGGGCTGCGCCAGCACCCGGACGCGGAGCTGTCCGCCATCGCCCTCGAGCTGCAGGGCTACCTGGAGCGGGCCGAGCAGGAGCGCGGGGGGCTGGCTCCGCGCGGCGTCATCCACGCGGACCTCTTCATGGACAACGTGAAGTGGCTGGGGGACCGGGTGAGCGCGCTCTTCGACTTCGAGATGGCGTGCCGGGACGCGTACGGGCTGGACGTGGCCATCACCCTCAACGCGTGGTGCTTCGACAACGGGGCGTACCGGCCGGAGCTGTGCCGGGCGCTGCTGCGCGGCTACCAGGTGGAGCGCTCGCTGGTCCCGGTGGAGCGGGAGGACCTCTTCGGCCACGCGCTCTTCGGGGCGGTGCGTTACACCGCCAGCCGCATCCGCGACTTCCACCTCTCGGGGCTGCCGCCTGACAAATTGGCACCGAAGGACTTCCGCACCTACCTGGCCCGGGCTCGAGCCCTGGCTCAGATGGGGGCCGGGGGCCTGCGCGCGCTCGCCGGAGTGTGAGCGCGCGCGGCGGCTCTCAGCGGCTCAGATGCCGGAGACGATGAGCCACTGATCGCCCTCCCTCTGGAGGACCATCTGCTCCAGCTCGGAGTCACGCTGGGGCGTCTCGAGCAGCGACGGCACCCGGAAGCTCGCGTTCCAGTAGTAGATGACGGTGGCGGCGCCGTTCTTCACGCTCACCTGGCGGATGTCCAGCTCCACCCGGGGCGTGTCCAGCCGGGAGAAGAGGGCGGGGAGCGCCTGGGGCAGGTTGTCGTGGGTCAGGTCGTCCTGGGGGTCCTCGGTGCCGGCGTTGTCCCGGAAGGACTTCGAGACGAGCAGCTGGAGGGCCTTGGCGTCGCGTGCCTCGATGGCGGAGCGGTAGTGCTCCATCACGTTGAGGATGGCGCGGGCGTCCTCCGTGTCGGGAATCTTCGTCCCCGGGATGTTGCGGGGGGCGCAGGCCGCGAGCAGCAGGGTGGCACAGGCGAGGAGCAGACGGGCGTTCATGGTCGTGGATCTCCGTGAAGGGGCAACCGCATGGGAGACGGTTGCATTCCCCGTGCCGCGGGGAAGGGCGGGCGGCGCGTTTATCGGAAAGCGTCGCGGGGCACCAGGGGACCACGAAAGTGGCCGTCCTCGAAATCGCAGCGCTCCACCCACTCGGTGGCCACCGCGCGGAAGGCGGGGCCGAAGTCCGGCAGCGCGCCCGCCTCGTGGCGCACCGCACCGCAGTCCCCGGCCAGGTAGGCGGCCTGCACCCGGAGGCGGAGGGCCTCGCGGCGGATGGCCTCGGGCAGCTCGCCCTCCAGGGCCTGGGAGAGGTGCGGCAGGGCCAGGGCGGGGGCGTCCACCTGGAGCAGCCGCCGACCGAGCAGGTAGTGGAGGTAGGGGTCCTTCGGCGTGGTCTCCAGGGCGGTGGCGAGCCGCAGCAGGCGCAGCTCCTCGTGCGTCTCCCGGAAGTAGGCCTGGATGGGGCCGGCGCGGGCCTCGGAGTCCAGAGCGGCGCGCTTCACCTGGGCGGTGCGCGTCGTCTCGGGGCTGGGGTCGAGCGCGAGCACCCGGTCGAGGAAGGCCCGCGCCTGCTCCGCGTTGCCCTTGCGCGAGGCCACGTCCGCCTGGGCCAGGGCCACCTCCGCCTCCAGCGAGGGCTGCCCCTTCACCTGCTCGGCCAGCGTCTCCAGCACCTGGGCGGCCTCGTCCGCGCGCTCCAGCCGGTCCAACGCGGTGGCCTCTCCCAGCAGGTAGGAGGGCTCCTGGGGCTGGAGGCGGGCGGCGCGCTGGTACAGCTCGAGCGCCTGCTGGGGATCGCTCGCGAGGTAGTCGCGGGCCTCCTCCTGGAGGAGGGCCACCTCGCGAGCGCAGGCGCGGGAAAAGAGGCTGCCGGTGCGGAAGCGCTCGAAGGCGCGGCTCACCGTGGCCTCGTCCAGGGGAAGCGAGTCCAGGTGCTGCTCCCACTCGGTGGCGAGCGAGTCCAGCGAGCGGCCGTAGGCGGCCTCGAAGTCGGCATGGGCGTAGAGGGCGCGCAGCTTCTCCGGGCCGTAGGTGTCGGCGAGGTGGTGCAGGAAGGAGCCCACCAGGGTGTACGCGCGGGCGGGGGCGGACTGGTAGAAGCCCTCGGGGCCCACCAGCTTGCGGATGTCCGGGGCGAGCTTCTGCTTGCGCATGCCGGCGGCCCACTCGTGCAGGGTGAGGTCTCCCTGGACGGGGTTGTCGGCGGCCACCGCCATGCCCTCGATGACGCCCATGAGGGGCCAGACGCCCAGCCGGGTGGTGACGCGGAAGGGCCAGCTCCCCGCGGGGCCCGCCATCACGTGCGCCAGCTCGTGCTTGAGGGTGGGGTGGGGGAAGTCGCGCCCGTTGATGTGGAGCTCCTGGCGCCAGGGCTTGGCGAACTGGGTGCGACCGGCGCCCACCAGCGCCTGCTTCTCCTCGTCCGTGCGGTACAGCCACACGCGGATGGGGCCCTCGGGGGCTCCGCCGAGGAACTTCGAGAGCTGGGCGTAGCGGAACTCGATGTCCCGGGCCATCCGGTCCACCTCCTCGCGGGGCTTGCCGCGGGGGTAGATGAGCTGGAAGTGCTCGGTGTCGCGCACCCCGCCGAGCCTCGCCATGAGGGCCTCGTCCGTCATCCGCAGGCCCAGCTCGGTGGCGTGGGCCTCGAGGAGGACGATGGGGGCGGTGACGAGGCCCAGGAGGACGAGCGGCCCGACGCGCGACCGGGGGCGGCCCAGGCGCTCCCCGGCCGGGTCGAGCGAGAGGGCGGTGAGGGCGAAGACAGCGAGGGCCAGCAGCAGCGTCTCCAGCCGGAACCAGAGGAGGGCGGAGGAGACGGCCAGCGCCTCGTCGTAGAGGGGGCCCGGCAGGTGCCCGAGGAAGTGGTTGAAGGCGTAGACCTGGGGCCCGAAGACGATGGGCCAGCCGGTGCCCACGCCCGAGAGGAGGAGCAAGCCCCACGTAGAGCAGGACGGCCCGGCCGAAGCGCCGGGTGGCGAAGCCGCAGAAGACGCCCACGACGGCGGCCAGCACCGCCGAGGGGAGGGTGAGCAGGGGGTAGAAGCCCACCAGGGCGAAGGGGTCGCACCGGGTGCCGACCAGGGAGTAGAGGGTGGCGGCGAGGAAGGGGGGCACCAGCACGGCCAGATTGATGAGCAGGGCGGGGGCGAGGGCCCTCCAGGCCACGCGCGAGGGGCCTTCGGAGGGGGCCGTCCCAGTGGCCGGGGCGTCCTGCCCGGCCCGGAGGCGGCGCTCCTGATGCACCGCGGCGATGCCTACCCCCCCACCGAGCAGGCCCATGGCGATGGACAGGGTGAGGCCCAGTTCGAAGCCGGGCACTCCGAAGAGGGGCAGGAGGACGAGCGCCGCTCCCCCCCCAGCCAGGGCCCCGGCGAGCACCAGCACCGGGGGGCGTCGGAGCAGTTCCTTGGCACGGAAGAGGACTTGACGCATGGCCTTCTCCTATACTCCACGCAGAATGGCCGAACAGAAGACAGGCGCTGAATTCCGCCAGTACGCTCGCGCGCCCATCGAGCTGAAGGTCGACTACAAGAAGCTCAACTCGTTCTTCGCGGACTACACGAAGAACATCTCCAAGGGAGGCACCTTCATCAAGACGAAGAAGCCGCTGCCCATCGGGACGCGCTTCCTCTTCAAGCTCACCGTGCCCCAGCGCGAGGCGCCCTTCGAGCTGCTCGGCGAGGTGGTCTGGTCCAAGGGGGATGTGGAGGAGCCCGGCATGGGCATCCGCTTCATCTACAACGACGAGCACCAGCGCGCCGAGTTCGAGGGCGTGGTGGAGCGGCTGATGGCGGACAGCCTCGGCACGCAGCTCGCGGAGAAGCTGCTCAACAAGCCGCTGCAGATGGGCTGATGCCGCGCGGGCCGCGCGTTCTGTGTGCGGTGCTGTTGCTGGCGTCGTGCCAGGCTCCCGAGGCCAAGGGCAGGCCGTCGGAGCCGGCGGGTTGGAAAAAGGTGACGGACGTGAGCGCGGAGGATTTCGTGGGCCCCACGCTGCCGCGGGCGCGGGTGCTGCTCGAGGACGCTTCTGGAGGCGTGCACGAGGTGGACGTGGAGGTGGCCGCCACGCCCGAGACACGCACGCGCGGGCTGATGTGGCGCAAGGAACTGCCGGCGGGGCAGGGCATGCTCTTCATCTTCCCGTCGGAAGAGGTGCAGAGCTTCTGGATGCGCAACACGCTCATCCCGCTGGACATGCTCTTCATCGATTCGACGGGGCGCATCGTGGGCATCATCGAGAGCGCCCGGCCGCGCACGCTCACCGCGCGCTCGGTGGGAGAGCCCGGCCGCTACGTGCTGGAGGTGCCCGGCGGCTGGTCCCGGTCCGTGGGCCTCGAGCGCGGTGGTGCCGTGCGGTTCCAGGGCCTGGAGTCCATCCAGGTGGTGCCCTGACCCGTTCCTCATTCGTAATGAAGATGTGACGACTTCCTCAAGGGAACGCCACACGCGGCTCGCAGGATGTGCGAGCCCGTGCCTGAGCCGCGGGCGTTTCCCCCAATCTGTCAGGAAGGTCATCTTCAATGTCTTCTCGTCTTCTGGGCCTCGCCACGAGCGCGCTCCTCCTCGGTAGCGCCCTGGCTGGAGTCGGCTGTGAGGGCTCCCAGGGCCCCGCGGGTGCCAACGGCAAGGATGGCGTCAACGGTACCAACGGTAAGGATGGCGCCGACGGCGTCGGGGGCACGAGCGGGCCCACGGGTCCCACCGGTCCCCAGGGGCCGGCGGCTCCGGTGATTCCGGGCCTCGGCAACGTGCAGCGCGCCCAGGGCGTGGAGCAGGGCACGCCGCTGTCGTCCATGGTGGCCATCGTCTACCGGGGTGACGCGGAGACGGGCGCGGAGACGCTCGCGGACTACGTGAAGGCGCGCGTGGACCAGGTGGCCGCTGGCACGCTCCCCGCGGGGGTCTCCTTCCCGCTGCCCTCCGCCGCCACGGACAACGTGCGCACGGTGCAGGGCGTCCACTCCACCGTCGTCACCAAGTGGATGGATCCCCTCAGCTATGCCGATGGGGACGCGGACAACAACAACTACGATCCGGTGAAGGCGCCGCGCTTTGGCGCCAACGGCGACTACATCGCCTTCTTCGGCGACGACTGGAACGCCGGCGGCAACCTCTCGCCCGTGTACAGCGGCAGCGGCACCGCTGGCTGGGTGTGGGTCAACCACGAGTACATCTCCAACTCGCGTCCCAAGGCCACCGCGGCGCCCATGGGCCAGCACCTGACGCTCGCCCGGTTCCTCAAGAGCTTCGGCGCGCTGAACAACGACGTCACCGCCGCCGCCTGGTCGCAGCAGGACCTCGCGGACTACGGCAACCACTGGAAGCGGCAGGTGGGCGGCTCGTACTTCCGCGTCGTGCAGGATGCGCGCACGGGCGAGTGGAACGTGGACCTCACCGCGAACGCCCGGCGCTTCGATGCCACCAGCAACACGCTGGTGAAGGTGGTGGGCCAGACCCTCTCCGGCGTGGACCATGACGACTCGGGCAATCCGCTGCCCGATGGCGTGGTGGCCGGCATCCAATCGGACTGCTCCGGTGGCCAGACGCCGTGGGGCACCCTCATCACCGCCGAGGAGAACGTCCAGGGCTCCTACGGTGACCTGGAGACCGCTTGGAGCAGCAGCAACAACCTCGTCTTCACCACCACGGGCGAGAACCCGAACACCTTCCTGGCCGGCTCCACCATCACCCCGGTGGTGACGCCGAGCACCACGGGTGACTTCAGCCCCTATCCCACCACCGACTCGGGCTCGACCAACGCCCGCCACAACCGTGACATGCACGGCTACCTGGTGGAGATGGACCTGACGGTGGGCCCGCAGGAGTACTACGGCAAGACGACCGCGGGCGTCGGCCACCGCAAGCTGGGCGGCATGGGCCGCGCGCGCTGGGAGAACGCCACCTTCGCCGTCGGCGCGGACTTCAAGCTGGTGCCCAACAAGCCCATCGTCATCTACTCCGGTGACGACCGCCGCAGCGGTCGCATCTACAAGTTCGTCTCCAGCGGCAACTACACCGCGGGCATGACGCGCGAGCAGATCCGCCAGCTGCTCGACACCGGCAAGCTGTACGTCGCCCACTTCGCGGACCTCGACAACCTCAACGGCATGGAGATCCTCAAGGGCGGCGCCTCCGTCGCCCCCACCGCCGAGGTGCCGGGCCAGGGCAAGTGGATCGAGCTGTCCGTGAACAACGAGACGGACAAGGCGCCCAACGCCGGCAAGACGGTCAAGATGTCGGACGGCACCACCGACTACACCTATCCCGACTACACCGTGGGCCAGGCGTTGAAGGACGTCAGCTACAACGGCCTGGGCGGCTTCCCCAACGACGACGAGGTCCGCCGCGCGCTCTTCACCGCCTCCAACAAGCTGGGCGTGATGGAGCTCAACCGGCCCGAGGACCTGGAGTGGAACCCGAAGGACCCGAGCGGCACTCCGCTGCTCTACATCGCCTTCACCGAGCACGGCACCACCACGGCCCTGCGTCAGGACGGCACCCTCATCACCGCCGCGCCGTCCGTTGCTGGCGATGGCACGTGGGTGACGCGTACCCGCGACAGCGCCTCCCCCGAGGAGAAGTCGGGCCGCTCCACCGAGAAGTCCGGTGGCATCTTCGCGGTGCGCGAGGCGGATCCGTCCTCTCCTGGCGCCTCGACGGCCTTCACCTACTTCCGGGTGTGGAAGGGCAAGAAGAAGGGCGATGCCGGGTATGACGCGCTCTACGACGCGTCCAAGCCGGACAACATCGCCATCGACCGCCAGGGCGGCGTGTGGTTCGGCACCGACGGCAACTTCGACGCCAACGGCGCCTCGGACTCCATCTACTACCTGGACCTGAACCCGGCCCACGTCGGAAAGACCTACGGCAAGGCCTTCCGCGTGGTGGCCACGCCCTCCGACGCCGAGGCCACCGGCCCCGCGTTCACCCCGGACATGCGGACGCTGTTCTTCAACGTCCAGCACCCGGGCGAGGCCGTGTTCAGCGCCTGGCCGTACACGAAGTAATCCAACCGAAGTCCGCTGTCCGAGGTTCGAAGCAATGTCGCCTGTCGTGAAGCCTGTCTCCCGAGGAGCGCTGGTGCTCCTCGGGTTGGGAGCAGTGATCGCCGCCCTCGCCGTTCTCCGGCGGCCTTCGTATGATCCGCTCGCCGTGGCCCGGGCCGCGGGAGAGCGGGTGGAGAACCGGGAGGCTCCCATCCCCTCCATGTGCTACACGAAGACGGCGGGTGTCTCGAATCCCTGCTGGACGTGTCACACCCAGGGCGTCGGTCTCAACACGGCGAACGACGCCGCCCTGCAGTCCGAGTACGCCTTCTCGGACTTCGGGCTGAAGAACCACTGGACCAACCTGTTCGCCGATCGCTCGGCGACCCTGGCGGGGCTCTCCGACGAGGAGATCCTCGCCTGGGTCCGGGAGGACAACTACACGCCCCTGCGCGAGGCCCTGGAGGGGCGTGAGGGCTACCTCGGCTACAAGCCGGACCTGGATTTCTCCCAGGGCTTCGACGAGGACGGCTTCGCGCGTGACGGCAGCGGCTGGCGCGCGGTGCGCTACAAGCCCTTCCTCGGCACCTTCTGGCCCACCAACGGCAGCACGGACGACGTCTTCATCCGCCTGCCGGAGTCCTTCCGCCGCGATGCCAGCGGCCAGCCGTCGCGCGAGGTGTACCGCATCAACCTGTCGCTGCTCGAAGCGGCCATGACGGTGCGCCCCTACGAGACGGAGGCCTCCAAGCTGCGCCGCACGGTGGAGCCGCTGGACGAGCGGGTGGCGGGGGTGGACCTGGACGGGGATGGGGAGCTGCGCGCGGGCGTGACGGAGATTCGCGGCTTCCCGGGCCAGTACGTGGGAGGCGCGGCCTCGGTGAAGCGGGTGACGTACGTGTACCCCGGCGGTACCGAGTTCCTCCACTCGGTGCGCTACGTGGACCCGGACGCGCCCTCGCTCCTGTCCGCGCGGATGAAGGAGCTGCGCTACTCGCGCAAGGTGGAACAGCCGGACGCCTGGCGCACGATGGCCGCCTACGAGAATGAGTTCGAGGACAAGCAGCGGGGCAAGCTGCCGGTGTTCGCCGGGAACGCCGAGGTGGGGCTGCTCAACGAGTTCGGCTGGCAGCTCGAGGGCTTCATCGAGGATGACCGGGGGCGCCTGCGCAAGCAGACGTACGAGGAGCACCTCTTCTGCATGGGGTGCCACTCCAACATCGGCGTCACGATGGATCAGACGTTCGCCTTTCCGCGCAAGGTGCCGGGCAAGGAGGGCTGGCGGCACCAGGACGTGCGGGGCATTCCCGACGTGCCGCAGAACGGGCACTCCAAGCCGGAGGTGCTGACGTACTTCGAGCGCGTGCGAGGTGGTGACGAGTTCCGAGCCAACGAGGAACTCCTCACGCGCTTCTTCCCCAATGGCGTCCTGGACGAGGCCACGGTGCGGCGGGCCGCGAAGGGTGGGGACAAGGACCTGTCCTTCCTCGTCGCGCCCTCGCGCGAGCGGGCCCTGGCGCTGAACAAGGCCTACCTCGCGCTGGTGCGTGAGCAGTCCTTCGCCAGGGGCCGCGACACGCTGCTGGCCCCTCCGAAGAACGTCCACCCCCAGGTGGAGAACGGCTCCACCGAGCTGGAGGCCACGGGCCGCTATTTCACGGACGGCCGGCTGCTGCTCGACTGGGAGTGAGCCGGCTGCTCCGGGGCCTCTCTCTGCCTGGTGGGTAGGGAGCCAGTCCCGTCACACAGATGTGACCCGGGGGGGATTGCGGCAGAAGGACATTCGAATATTGTTATGTCGTCATGTCCACCGCCGTTGCCACCCTGGACGTCCGCCAGGCCTCCCGCTTCTTCAAGGCACTGGGGGACGAGACGCGCCTGCGCATCGTCGCGCTGCTCTCCCATGGGGAGCTGTGCGTCTGCCACTTCGAGTCGGCGCTGGGGCTCTCGCAGCCCAACGCGTCGCGCCAGCTCGGCGTGCTGCGCTCGGCCGGCATCGTCGAGTCTCGCCGGGAGGGGAGCTGGGTCTACTACCGGCTGGCTCCGCAACTGGACGAGCTCAGCAAGCAGCAGCTCAAGACGCTGGTCTCCGCCTTCGGCCGGCGCGAGGTGCTGAAGCAGGACGTGGAGCGCCTCCTGGCGGCGCGAGGCCCCGATTCATGCCGGTGAGGTGCGCCTCGCCGGACCTTCCCCTTTGGAGTTCCCGTACACCATGACCACCGCGGCTGCATCCTCCGACAGCGTCGTCAGGAAACTCTCGTTCATCGACCGGCTTCCTGCCGGTCTGGATCTTCGCCGCCATGGCGCTCGGGCATCGGCCTGGGGCGGGCCTTCCCGGACCTCGGCGCGCGGCTGGACACGGTGAAGCTGGACACGCGTGTCGCTGCCCATCGCGCATCGGCCTGCTGTGGATGATGTACCCGGTGCTGGCGAAGGTGCGCTACGGCGAGCTGGGCCGGCTGCGCGCGCGCGGCAAGCTCTTCGGCGTCTCGCTCTTCCTCAACTGGGTGGTCGGGCCGGTGCTGATGTTCGCGCTGGCGTGGCTGCTGCTGCCGGATCTGCCGCACTACCGCACGGGCCTCATCCTCATCGGCCTGGCGCGCTGCATCGCCATGGTGCTGATCTGGAACATGCTCGCCTGCGGCAGCAACGAGATGGCCGCGCGTGCTGGTGGCGCTCAACTCCGTCTTCCAGATCCTCTTCTACTCGGTGCTCGGCTGGTTCTTCCTCACCGTCGTCCCCGGCTGGCTCGGCGCCGAGGGGACCGCCTTCGACGTGTCCATGTGGAGCATCGCCAAGAGCGTGCTCATCTTCCTCGGCGTGCCGCTGGTCGCGGGGGCGCTCACCCGGCTCGGACTCACCCGGCGCAAGGGCGAGGAGTGGTACGAGACGAGTTCCTGCCGCGCCTGGGGCCCACCGCGCTGCTCGGGCTGCTCTACACCATCGTGCTGATGTTCGCGATGCAGGGGGAGAAGATCACCCGCCTGCCGCTGGACGTGGTGCGCATCTCCCTCCCGCTGATGCTCTACTTCATCATCATGTTCGCCTCGGCCTTCTTCCTCTCGCGCAAGCTGGGCTTCAGCTACGAGGAGACGGCCTCGCTGTCCTTCACCGCGGCGGGCAACAACTTCGAGCTGGCCATCGCGGTGGCGGTGGGGGTGTTCGGCATGGCCTCGGGCGAGGCGCTGGCGGGCGTGGTGGGGCCGCTCATCGAGGTGCCCGCGCTCATCGCGCTCGTCTACCTGTCGCTGTGGCTGCGGCGCCGGCTCTTCCCTCAGTCGGAGTCCGTCGTCCTGCCCCGCCGCTTCGGTGAGCGGAAACCCGCCTCCACCCAGGAGAGTGTATGAAGACGGTCATCTTCGCCTGTGTCCACAACGCCGGCCGCTCGCAGATGGCGGCGGCCTTCTTCAACGCGCTGGCCGCTCCGGACAAGGCGCGCGGCGTATCCGCCGGCACGCAGCCCGGCGAGCGTGTGCACCCGGAGGTGCAGGCCGCCATGGCCGAGGTGGGCATCGACCTGTCGGGCGCGAAGCCGCAGCGCCTCACGGACGAGCTGGCCCAGGGCGCGCAGTGGCTCATCACCATGGGCTGCGGCGAGGCCTGTCCGCACGTGCCCGGCCTGAAGCGCGACGACTGGCCGCTGGAGGACCCCAAGGGCAAGCCGGTCGAGCGGGTGCGCGAGATTCGCGACGAGGTGCGCTCGCGCGTGTCGGCGTTCCTGGCCCGCGAGGGCTGGCTGCGGGCGTCTCCCTCCCCAGGTTGAGCGGGCCGTCGCCGTCGGGGCGGGCCGCCTCACGCTTTCATGGCTGCTCGCTGAAGGTTCACGAGGGCGGGTACCGGCCCCATTCATGTGGTGAGGGAGGTACGCCATGCCCGACACCATGAAGGCCGCGGTCGTCCACGCCTTCGGCCAGCCCCTATCCATCGAGGAGGTTCCCATTCCGACGCCCGGTCCGGGGCAGGCGCTGGTCAAGGTGGCCGCCTGCGGCGTCTGCCATACGGACCTGCACGCGGCACAGGGCGACTGGCCGGCCAAGCCTTCCCTCCCCTTCATTCCGGGGCACGAGGGGGTGGGGACGGTGGCCTCGGTGGGGCCTGGCGTGCGGGCGGTGCGCGAGGGGGACCGGGTGGGCGTGCCCTGGCTCTACACGGCATGCGGGCACTGCGAGTATTGCGTCACCGGCTGGGAGACGGTGTGCCCGGAGCAGAAGAACACCGGCTACTCCGTCAACGGGGGCTATGCCGAATACATCCTGGCCGATGCCCAGTACGTGGGCCACCTGCCGAAGGGAGTGGGCTTCGCCGAGGGGGCGCCCCTGCTCTGCGCGGGAGTCACCGTCTACAAGGGGCTCAAGGAGACGGAGGCGCGGCCGGGCCAGTGGGTCGTCATCTCCGGCATCGGCGGGCTGGGCCACATGGCGGTGCAGTACGCCCGGGCCATGGGACTGCACGTGGCCGCGGTGGATGTCGCCGACGGCAAGCTGGCCCTGGCCCGTCGCCTGGGCGCCGAGCTCACCATCAACGCGCGGCAGGAGGACCCCGTGGCCCGGGTGGCGAACGAGCTCGGCGGTGCTCACGCGGTGCTCGTCACGGCCGTCTCTCCACAGGCCTTCTCCCAGGCCGTTGGCATGGTACGTCGGCGGGGCACGGTGGTGCTGGTCGGTCTGCCTCCGGGCGACTTCACCGCGCACATCTTCGACGTGGTGCTCAAGCGGTTGACGATCCGGGGCTCCATCGTGGGCTCGCGCGCCGATCTCGCCGAGGCGCTCCAGTTCGGGGCGGAGGGCAAGGTCCGAACCACCTTCACCCAGGCGCCGCTGGAGTCCATCAATGACATCTTCGCGCGGATGAAGTCCGGCGAGCTCGAGGGGCGAGTGGTCCTCGCGTTCTGACGCGCCGGCCCGGGAGCCGGTCACGAGCCCCTCCGCTTCACGGGCTCTGAAGGGGCTGCGGCTTGCCCGGGGCTCCGTGGTCCACGAGTGCGTGGAGCCGCTCCAACCCCGTGGGCTCCTCGGCCATCCACGGGACGAGCACGACGCGCCGGGCCTGGTCGCGCGCCACCCGGACCACCTGCTCGACCTCGGCCCTCATCCGCTCGCGCAGGAGGGGATCCTCGCTGCCCGTGGCGAGCAGGCTGTTGTTGATGAGCCATGCCCAGGGTTCGATGCCCGCGCGGCGGAGATCCTCTTGCAGGTGCGCGGCCTCCGAGACGGGAGTCGTCTCGGGGAGCGCGACCAGGAGGAGGCGGGTGTAGGCCGGGTCTTGCAGGCGCATGAGCGGTGTGATCAGCCTCCCATGTTCTGGCCGCAGGGTGCGCGTCATCTGCCGGTGGTAGGCACCGGTGGCGTCGAGCAGGAGGAGTGTGTGGCCCGTCGGGGCCGTATCGAGCACCACGAACGAGGAGCGTGCCTCGGAGACGAGGTGGGAGAATGCGTGGAAGACAGCGACCTCCTCGGTGCAGGGGGAGGCCAGGTCCTCCAGCAGGAGCGCGCGGCCCTCCTCATCCAGCTCCGCTTCACGGCGGCGCAGGGTCTTCTCGATATAGGCCTGGGTCTCGGCGCGTGGATCGATCCGGCTCACCTCGAGGTTCGGAAGGGTGCCCGCGAGGGTCGAGGCGACATGGGCCGCAGGATCCGTGGTGCTCAGGTGGACGTGGTGGCCTCGGGTGGCGAGCTCCGCGGCGATGGCGCAGGCGAGCGTGGTCTTTCCGACGCCGCCCTTGCCCATGACGAGGATGAGCCCATGGCCGGGCGCGGCGAGCTCGTCGATGAGCCCGGAGAGCGAGCGCGTGGGGAGGGGCGGTAGCTCCGGGAGCCCGGCGCCGAGAGGCGGCTGCGTGGAGTCGAGCAAGGCCCGGAGGCGTTCGATGCCGAGCATGTTGAAGGCCCGCAGCGGCACCTCTTCAGTGGGGAGCGAATGGAGCGCTGGCGGCATCCGCGCGAGTGCCTGCCTCTCCCGGTCCTCGATGGCCAGGGCGACGGGATCGGACGGGTTCGTCGCCCGGAAGACACCGTTGATGATCAGTCGCTGGTGGGCCAGCCCCAGGGCGCGTAACTCGCTGGAGGTTCGTTCCGCCTCCTGGAGTGCCGCCCGCTCCGGCCGCGTGCAGAGCACGACTGTCGTGAGGTGGGGATCGGAGAGGGCGGCGAGGGCCGCGGCGAAGCGATCCCGCTGCATCGTGAGCCCCGAGTGGGGTCCGAGGCAGGAGGCGCCACGGGTGTTGTTGTCGAGGAAATGGGTCCAGGCCCGGGGCAGGCTGAGCAACCGCAGGGTGTGTCCTGTCGGGGCCGTGTCGAACACCACGTGGTCGAATTGTTGGCGCCACGTCTCTTCGAGGAGCCCCGCGAATTCGTCGAACGCGGCGATCTCGGTGGTGCAGGCGCCGGACAGCTCCTCGCGAATCTTCTCCACCTCCTTCTCGGGAACCTGCCCGCGGTAGGGGGCGATGACACGCTCCCGGTAGGCCTCGGCGGCGGCCTCGGGGTCGATGTTGAGCGCCATCAGGCCCGGGACACCCGAGAATGGCCCTCGGCTGGCGCGACAGCTCAACGCCCAGCATCTCATCCAGGTTGGAGGCCGGGTCCGTGCTGACGAGCAGCACGCGTCTGCCCGCATCCGCCAGATGGATGGCTGTCGCGCATGCGAGCGATGTCTTGCCCACCCCTCCCTTGCCAGTGAAGAACAGATACGGGGTCTCGAATGGTGTCAGTGGCATGCGGAGCAGGGGTGCCATCCAGCGGCCCGGCGGGGCGTGGCGCGAGGAGGGGCGGACATCTTGGTGCCTGACTGGAGGGCCTGACAAGGGCTCACGAGGGAGGGGGCACTGTTGCCCAGGTGACACCCAGGTGCTCGAAGAGGAAGGTGCTCGCGCGCCTCTCCTCGGAGACCTGTTCTCGGAGCGGGCGAGAATTTCGAGGGCCACGTGAGGGGGGGCGGTAGGATTCGATTCATGAATCAACCGAGCATCCCCGAGACGATGCGTGCGGTCGTCCTCACGGCATACGACGGGCGGCCGGAGTCGCTGAAGGTGGAGGAGCGCCCGGTGCCGAAGCCGGGCCCGAGCGAGGTGCTGGTGCGACTGGCGGCGGCACCCATCAACCCCTCGGACCTGATGTTCCTGCGAGGCGCCTACGGGCTGAAGAAGGCGCTGCCCACGGTGCCGGGCTTCGAGGGGAGCGGCACGGTGGTGGCGGCGGGAGGCCTCGCCGGGCGCCTGCTGGTGGGCCGGCGGGTGGGGTTCGGGGCCCCGGTGCAGGGGGACGGGTCGTGGGCGGAGTACGTCCGGGTGCCGTGGGGGCACTGCCTGCCCCTGCGCGAGCACATCAGCGACGAGCAGGGGGCGACGCTCTTCGTCAACCCGTTCACGGCCTGGGTGTTGATGGACCAGGCGCGGGGGGGCAAGCACCGCGCGGTGGCGCAGACGGCGGCGGCGAGCTCGCTGGGGCGGATGATGCTGAAGCTGTCGCAGCGCGAGCGCATTCCCCTGGTGAACGTGGTGCGTCGCCAGGAGCAGGCGGAGCTGCTGCGCAGGCTGGGAGCGGAGCACGTGGTGAACAGCAGCGAGCCGGGCTTCGACGAGCGGCTGCGCGAGCTGTTCCACCGGCTGGGCGTGACGCTGGCCTTCGACGCGGTGGCGGGGGCGATGACGGGGCAGCTCCTGCGGGCCATGCCCTCGGGCGGGTGCGTGACGGTGTATGGCGCGCTGTCGGACGCGCCGTGCGACGTCCCCGCGGGAGCGCTCATCTTCGAGCGCAAGCGGGTGGAGGGCTTCTGGCTGGCGGACTGGTTCCTCCAGGGCCGCTTCGGCCCCAAGCAACTCCGGGCGCTCATGGGCGTGCCGTCGCTCTTCGGGCGCGAGATGGAGACGCCGGTGCGGACTCGGCTGGGGCTGGGGAAGGCGAAGGAAGCGGTGAAGCTGGCGGCGGAGGACATGACCTCCGGGAAGGTGCTGCTCGTCCCGGAGTGAGCCCTATGCCTTGTCGCGCGAGATGGGCCCCACCTTGCCCTTGGTGACGCGCAGGTAGTCCGCGGGGGCGAGGACGAGCTGCGTCCCCCGCACTCCCGCGGACACGGCGACGACGTCGAACAGCTCGAGCGTCTCGTCCACGAACACGGGGTAGTCCTTCTTGCCCCCGATGGCCGTGACGCCGCCGCGGATGTAGCCCGTCAGCGGCTGGAGCTCCTTGAGTGGCACGGTGTCCACCTTCCGGTCGCCGCTCAGCCTCGCGAGCGCCTTGAGGTCCAGCTCCCCGTTGCCCGGCACCACGGCCATGAGCACGCCGGTCCTGTCCCCGCGCGCCACGAGCGTCTTGAAGACCTGCTCCGGGGGCATGCCCACCTTGGCGGCCACCGTCTCGGCGGACAGGTCCTCCGGGTCCACGTCGTAGTCGCGCAGCTCGTAGCGGACGCCGAGCGTATCGAGCAGCCGGGCCGCGTTCGTCTTCACGGTCTCACGCCCCCAGCGCCGCGCGGGCGGCCTTGACGCGGGCCACGGCTTCCTCGGGCGTGTGGCCCACGGCGGACAGGTGCCCCATCTTCCGGCCCTTGCGCGCCTCGCGCTTGCCGTAGAGGTGCAGCCGCACGCCCGGCATGGCGAGAACGTGCTCGAACTTCGGTCCGCCCTCGCGCAGCCACAGGTCGCCCAGCAGGTTGACGATGGCCGCTGGCCGCACCACCTCCACCGAGCCCAGCGGCAGGTTGCACACCGCGCGCACCGCCTGCTCGAACTGGCTGGTGAGGCACGCCACCTCCGTGGCGTGGAAGCTGTTGTGCGGGCGCGGCGCCAGCTCGTTCACCAGCAGCCGTCCGTCCTTCAGCAGGAACAGCTCCACCACCAGCAGGCCCTCGACGCTCAGCGCCGCCGACATGGTGCGGGCGATCTCCGTCGCCTGGGAAACCACCTGGGGCGGCACCTGTCCCGGCAGCAGGGACCAGTCGAGGATCCGCTCCTCGTGGTGGTTGTAGGCCGGCGGGTACACCGCCGTCTCACCATTGGGCGCGCGCGCCACCAGCACGGACAGCTCGGACTCCAGGTCCAGCGCGGCCTCCACCACCACCGACTGCTGACCCAGCTCGCGCCAGGCCTGAGGGGCCTCGGCGGCCGACTTCACCTGGTACTGGCCCCGGCCGTCATAGCCACCCTCGCAGGACTTCACGAAGCAGCGCCCGCCCAGCTCGGTGACCGCCGCGGCCAGCGCCTCCTCGGAGTCCGCCTGCCTCCACGGTCCCTGGGGGAAGCCGTGCTTCGCCAGCCATGCCCGCTGACGCCCGCGGTGCTGCACCACCTCGAGCACCGAGGGGCCCGGCCGCATCGGCGCGTGGGTCTCCACCGCGCGCAGGGTGGTCAGCGGAATCTTCTCGATCTCCAGCGTCACCACGTCGCTCGATCGGGCGAGCCGGGTGGCCTGCTCCACGTTGCCGAAGTCGGCCGTGTAGCACTGGTCCACCACGAAGCGGGAGGAGCAGGCGGGGTCCGGATCCAACGCCTGCACCTGGTAGCCGAGCGTGCGCGCGGCCTGCGCCATCATCCGGCCGAGCTGCCCGCCACCGAGGATGCCGAGCGTGCCGCCCGGGAGAATGGTCTTCTTGTTCATGAGAGCTCCCTGTCTCGAAGCACTTCGTCGGTGCGGGCCTGACGCCAGGCGGCCAGCCGCGGGCGCAGCTCCGGATACTTGAGCGACAGGATGGAGGCGGCGTACAGGGCGGCGTTGATGGCGCCCGGCTTGCCGATGGCCATGGTGCCCACGGGCACGCCCTTGGGCATCTGGACGATGGACATGAGCGCGTCGAAGCCGTTGAGCACGGTGGCGGGGATGGGCACGCCGAGCACCGGCAGCAGCGTCTTGCTCGCCACCATGCCCGGCAGGTGGGCCGCGCCTCCCGCCGCCGCGATGATGACGGACAGCCCGCGGGCCTCCGCCGTCTCCGCGTACTGCATCATCCAGTCCGGCGTGCGATGGGCCGACACCACCCGCACCTCATGCGGAATGGCCAGCTCCTTCAGCACGTCGATTCCGGGGCGCAGGTGCTCCAGGTCACTCTTGCCCCCCATGATGACGCCCACCCACGGTGTGTCCGCGCTCAAGCTCGCCTCCGGTGCGTCCTCCTGGTGGTGCCAGGAGGAACGAGGAACGCGGAGATAGGGCGGGGCGATTCCGCCGGTCAACACGGAAGTGTGGACCGGCGGGCAAGGGGGCAGGGGAGGGGATGTGGGTCAGTAGGTGGAGCCGAGCTTGCCGAAGCTCTTCATCGCCTTGGCCTTCGAGCGCTTCACCGCCGTGCCCACCGCCTCGTCGCTGTCCGCCTGCTCGTAGTCCTGGAGGACGGCCTTCTGCTCGGCGAGGTCCTCGGCCACCGCCGCGGGGCTGGCCACCGCGCCGGCCTGCTCGAAGAGGGCCTGGTTCTGCATCACATACCCCTTGGCCTCCTCCTTGCGGCCCTCGCGCAGGGCCTCGGCGGCGAGCTTCAGGTTCTTCGCGCTCAGCGCGCGCGTGGCGTACACCGTGGCGTCCTTGTCCTGCCGCGCCAGCATCTCCTCGCGCTGCTCCGTCACCATCGCCGACAGGCTGGCCCCACTCTGCACCGCCGCGTCCTTCAGCAGGTCCGTGTACGCCAGCTTCAGCCCCGTGACGTCCACCGCGCTGCCCGGCTTCGAGCCCACCACCGTGAGCCGCGCCACCACGCGCTCCACCTGGCCCGCGGAGAAGTCCGGCAGCGGCACCCGCACCGTGCGCCCCGCCTGGTGTGCGCGGTAGCCCAGCACCTCGCCCAGCGTCACGCCCTCGGGCAGCTCGAAGGACAGCTCCACGTTGCGCGCCACGCTGGTGGCCGCCTGCTGCAGGTCCTTCTGGAAGAGCGTGGCGAGCTGTCCCGCGTCCTCCAGGAAGCCGTACGCGCCCGCCCCGTACTCGGCGAAGCCCTGCATCAGGTCCTCGTTGAAGTCCGTGCCCACGCCGATGGAGCTCACGGTAATGCCCTCGGCGCGGATGCTCTTCACCACCTCGGTGAGGCCGGCATCATCGGTGATGCCCTCGGTGGGCTGGCCATCGCTCAGCAGGATGATGCGGTTGACCGAGTAGTTCCCGCGCGCGGCCACCACGTGCGAGCGGCCCGCGTGCAACCCCGCGCCGATGTTGGTGCCGCCGTCGTCCCAGATGCCCTCGACATACTGGAGCATCCGCTCGCGGTTGGCGGGCGTGGCCGGCAGACTCGGCAGGCTCTTCACGTCCGAGCCGTAGTGCACGATGGCCAGCCGGTCCTCCGGACCCAGCAGCCCGACCAGGTGGCGCGCGGCCTGCTTCGCCTGTTGCAGCTTGTAGCCGCTCATCGAGCCCGAGCGGTCGATGACCACCGCCAGGTTCACCGGGGTGCGCTTGGCGCCCGGCACCTGCGCGCCGGTGAGATCCACCGTGACGAAGAGGTCCGTGGTGCCCGGGGTGATGTAGGGGTGCGACAGCCGGCTCGTCATGGAGAGCGAGCCGTTCGTCGCTGTGGCCGGGGGAGTGGCGGGGTGGGGCTCGGCGGGATGCGGCGGCGCCACATGGGGCAGGCCCAGCACCAGGGCGGTGAGGGCGAGTCCGGCGGCCAGGGAGATGAAGGCGACCGTCTTGTTCATGACAGAGAGCTCCTTGCGGCGAGGGCCCTGCTGTCTACGTCCGGCGCGCGAAAAAGTTCTACGTCTTCGCGCGTCGGGTTTACGTCAGTTGGTGGCCGGGGGCGGCTCGGCGGCGCAGAAGTACGGCGAAGTGTTGTCGCCGAACGTCGCGCGGTAGGTGGCCGGGTCGTTGGCCTTCAGGTCCTCCAGCGCCTGCTGATCCAACAGCAGGGGGCGGCAGGCCATGCGGGCCTTCACGGCCTCCGTCGCATCCGGGTCGGTGACGGCGCAGGTGTCCAGCGTCTCCACCTTGCACGCCTTGCTGCAGTAGCCCTTGATCTGCCCGTTCTCGGCGGCCTCGACGGGCGTGTCGGCATCCAGCACGCAGACCAGATCCTCGCAGTCCAGCGAGCCGAAGGAAACGAAGTCCTGACCGTCCTTCAAGTCGGCCCGGGTGACGGGCACGGCAATGGTCGCGCCCTTGGCGTCTTCTCCCCGCTTTACCAACAGACACGGCTTACCGATATCGGAGGTCTCCTTGCACCCGCCGAACAGCAGGGCGGCGCTCACCAACAGGGCCAGACGCGAAGACATCGACGTACACCTCTTGAGTCGCATGTGGGCGGCCACCGTAGCACAGCGCCTCTCCCTGCCAACCGTACCGTGGTCGCACGGATGCTCTGGCTGCGAGGGGCTCGGGTGCTCTCTCTGCAACAATACCGGGGGGGCATACGCGCGAGCCTCCAGAGGGAGCAGGCGAGCTTTGATCGGTTGATGGGCCCCGAGCGGGACAGATAGGATGCGCATCTGCCTCAGCCTCCGATTCCGATTGCATCGGTGGGCGGATGCCCCAACCACGGAGCTTCCGGAAGTGAAACGCCTCCAGGCCATTCTGCTCGCGCTGTGCCTCGCGCCAGTGCCAGCACTTGCCCAAGACACGGGGCTCGGACTCGATCTGAGCAAGCCCCAGGAAGAAACCGAGACTGCCTCGGAGCCGCCCGCGGAGGAGCCGCCCCCGCTGCCCTCCACGGAGGCGGAGCCACCCCCCGCCGAGCCGCTCGCGCCGGCCGAGCGCGACGTCACGCTCGACGATCGCGTCAAGAGCGTGCAGCGCAAGGTGTACCTCAAGAAGGGCCGCTTCGAGCTGGCGCCCTTCGTCACCCTGTCGGTCAACGATCCCTACTACTCGAAGGTGGGCGCCTCGGTGCGTGGGGCGTACTTCCTGGCGGACACCCTGGCCGTCGCCGCGCGTGTGTCGGTGATGGAGGTGGTGTCCTCGGACGACGTGCGCATCGCCAAGCGCACCTTCCAGAGCCGCATCTACCACTCGGTGCCCCAGTGGTCGGCCATGGGCGACGTGGAGTGGAGCCCGCTCTACGGCAAGGTGGCCTTCCTCAACTCCATCCTCCACTTCGACGCCTACCTGCTGGGCGGCATGGGTGTGATGAACACCGAGACGTCGAGTAACAAGACGCTCAATCCCCTGACGTCCGAGGTGGAGACCCGTGGTCCCAGCCTCGCCACCGATCTCGGCCTGGGCCTGCGCTTCGTGGCCCGTGACTTCCTCGCGGTGAACGTGGCGCTCATCAACACGACCTACGTGGACCAGCCGCTCAACACCAGCAAGGGCGCCACCCAGAACATCATGACCCTCAATGCCGGTATCTCCATCTTCTTCCCGCTGAAGTCGACGGGTCGGGAGGCCGAATGAAGACCGCCGCCCGTCGCCTGTTGCTCGCGCTCTGTCTGGTGCCCGCGCTGGCCCTGGCCCAGGAGTCGGCGCCCGCGCCCGCGCCCGCCGCGAAGCCCGCTCCCTCCACCTCCGGTGGCTCCGAGCAGGAGGCCGGTGACGTGTCCGAGGTGGACAAGGATCGCCTCGGGCCCCTGCGCGAGCGCGTGCATCCCGTCTCCGGCCACCTCTTCCTCAAGAAGGGCCGCTTCGAGTTCAGCCCCTCGGCCACCCTGTCCCTCACGGATGCCTTCTTCTCGAAGTACATCTTCGGGGGCACGCTCACCTACCACCCCTTCGAGACGCTGGGCGTGAGCCTGCGCGCCGGCTACTCCATCCCCACGGTGTCCGGGACGGCGCAGATCTGCACCTTCACCGAGGGCACGGGCGGGAGCACCACCCGCGGTTGCCGCCTGCCCACCGTCGAGGAGCTGCGCGCGCGCTCGGCGCCCGGGGAGATCCGGCTGATCGGCGGACTGGACGTCCAGTGGGCCCCCATCTACGGGAAGATCTCCCTGCTGGCCGAGCAGTTCCTCCACTTCGACCTGTACGGCGTCGGCGGCGCCACCGCGGTGCAGTACCGCGGGCCCGACCAGTCTGCGCAGCTCACCATGGGCGGCAACGTCGGCGTGGGCATGCGCTTCTTCGTCAATCGCTGGATGACGGTTCGCACCGAGTTCCGCGACCTCATCTACGTCGAGAAGGCCGTGAATCCGTCCCAGATGCTCCGCAACCAGCTCCTGTTCGAGCTGGGTGTCTCCTTCTTCTTCCCTACCGTCCACCCTGAGTCATGAAACGTCTGCTCCGGCCGCTCTGCCTCTCCGTCCTCGGGCTCACGCTGGCGTGGGCGAACCCCTCGCCCGCCCAGAGCTTCGAGGGTCTGGACATCTCCCAGCCGTCCAAGAAGAAGAAGAAGAAGCCCACCCGCAAGCCGTCGCGTGGCAAGAAGCCCACGGCCGCCCAGCCCGTCGAGGACGAGTCCGAGGACTCGACCGAGGCCCCCGCGGGCGCGGACGCGAGCTCTTCTTCCATTCTCCCCACGACCATTCCCGCCACCACCCCGGCCGACACGGGGACGGCGGCGAGCACTCCCGCCGCCCCGGCGTCCCAGCCGGAGTCCACCCCCTCCATGGGCATGGGGTTGGATCTGACGGCGGAGACCCCCAGCGCGCCCAAGGCCGCGCCCACCATGTCCTTCGACGCGGTGGACGTGTCCGGCAAGAGCGGTGATCGCCAGCGCCTGGACGTGGCCATCTCCGCTCTTCAAGAACGAGGAGTACGAGAAGGCGGCGATGAGCTCCTTCGAGATGCTCCAGGACGCCAAGCTCGCCGGCCTCCACCTGGAGGCTCGCTACGTGCTGGCCAAGGCCCTCTACCGCATGGGCCTGTACCACTCGTCGCTGGGTGAGTTCTCGAAGATCCTCGCCGTCGGTCCGGAGACGAAGTTCTTCCGCACCAGCCTCGAGTGGCTCTTCTTCATCAGCCGCAAGACGAAGAACGAGACCGTCATCCTGGATGAGATCGCCAAGTACGCGAACCAGGAGTTCCCCGAGCGCTTCCGCACCGAGTTCCACTACCTGCTGGCCCGCTACCACTTCGTGCGTGGCAAGGCGCTGGACCAGGTGGGCCGTCAGGAGGACGCGGACAAGAGCTTCAACGAGGTGAAGCGGCTCACGCTGCTCATCCCGAAGACGGACGTCTTCTACGCTCGCGCCAAGTACCTCGAGGGCCTGTCCTTCTTCCGCTCCGGCAACCGGGCCACGAGCGCCGCCGCGAAGCGCACGGACATCAACACCGTGGGCGCCATCGAGGCCATGAAGGAGATCGTCCGCGTCACCCGCACCTCGGGGGGCCTGGACGCCGAGCAGGCCGCGGTGAACCAGAAGCTGCGCGAGCTGGCCTTCATGCAGCTGGCCCGCACCCACTACGGCATGCAGCAGAACCGCTACGCGCTCTTCTACTTCAACAAGGTGGAGCGCGGCACCTCGCAGTGGCTGGAGTCCATGTTCGAGTCGAGCTGGGCCAACTACCGCGTGGGCCAGTACGAGCAGGCGCTCGGCAACCTCATCACCCTGTCCTCGCCCTTCTTCCGTGAGGAGTACTTCCCCGAGGCGCTCATCCTCAAGGCGGTCATCTATTACGAGAACTGCCGCTACCGCGAGTCCAGCCTCATCCTCCAGGACTTCGAGCGCACCTACCTGCCCGTTCATGATCAGCTCGAGCTGATTACGAAGAAGGAGCTCGCGGCCAGCGAGTACTACGGCGTGCTCGCCGACGTGCAGAAGAAGAACAAGGAGGGCCTGGAGAAGGCCGAGACGGACGTCATCCTCGAGCGCATCCTCCGCCTCGCCCTCACGGATCAGGACCTGAAGAAGACGAACGAGTCCATCCTCGAGCTGGAGGGCGAGATGGACGCCTTCTCCGAGAAGGCCGACACCTTCCGCTACTCCGAGCTGTCCAAGCAGCTCCTGGACGGCCTGAAGCAGCAGCGCACCAGCCTCATCGACAAGGCCGGCATCATGGCCAAGGGCAAGCTGGAGACGGAGCTCGCGGCCCTCAAGCAGCTCCTGGCCAACGGCCTGCGCATCAAGTTCGAGACGGTCTCCAAGGAGAAGGACTTCCTCGAGGAGCAGCTCAAGGCGGGCGGCCAGGTCTCCGTCGTCAAGAAGTACAAGTACTCGGTCGCCGTGGCGGATGACCAGCTCTACTGGCCGTACGAGGGCGAGTACTGGCGCGACGAGCTGGGCACCTACCAGTACACGCTCACCAAGGGCTGCATCCAGCGCGACACCGCCAACCGGACGATCCAGGCGAGCGAGAACAACTGAGACTGTCTGTTGGTTCGTTCACCGGGGGCTGGATCCACGTGGGTCCGGCCCCCTCGCATTTCATAAACCTGTAGGATGGTTCCGTCATGGCCACCAAGCTCATCACCATTGCGTTCGACGTGATGGGGAGCGACCACGGCCCCGCGGAGGTAATCAGGGGGGCCGCGCAGCTCTCGTTGGAATCACCGCACATCCACACCCTGCTGGTGGGGGACAGGGCCGTCATCGACGACGCGCTCGCCGAGACGAAGCACAACGGCGAGCGCATCTCGGTGCAGCATGCCTCCGAGTTCGTCGGCATGGACGAGAAGCCCGGCGAGGCCCTGGCGCGCAAGCATGACGCGTCGGTGTCGGTGGCGGCGCGGCTCGTGGCCGAGGGCGAGGCGGACGCGCTGGTGTCCGCCGGCAACACGGGAGCCTGCGTGCTCTCGTGCGCGCGGCACTTCCAGCTCCTGCCGGGCGTGCGGCGCGCGGCCCTGGCGGCCGTGTACCCCACGCGGGCCCGGCGCGGGGTGAACGAGGATCCGTTCTCGCTCATCCTCGACGTGGGGGCCACGGTGGAGGCCACCGCGGAGGACCTGATGACGTTCGCGGTGATGGGGGCGGCGTACGCGCGCATCATCTCCAAGAACGACAACCCCCGGGTGGCGCTGCTGTCCAACGGCACCGAGCCCAACAAGGGACCGCGCCAGGTGGTGGAGGCCCACGAGAAGCTCGTGAGCATGCCGGGGCTCCAGTTCATCGGGAACGTGGAGGGCGTGGACATCCCCAAGGGTACGGCGGACGTGGTGGTGACGGACGGCTTCGTCGGCAACGTGTGCTTGAAGATGCTCGAGGGCGTGCACGACACGGTGGTGGAGCTGGCCCAGTACGCGTACAAGGAGAGCCTGCGCTGGCGCGCGGGGATCGCCATGCTGTCCGGTGGCATCCAGCGCATCAAGGACATCACCGACTGGGAGCAGTACGGGGGAGCACCGGTGCTCGGGTTCGATCGCATCTTCATCAAGGCCCACGGCCGCTCCAAGGCGAGGGCCATCGCCAATGCCGGGAAGGTGGCCGCCAAGGCGGTGGCGCACGACCTCGGCAATGCCATCCAGCAGGGTCTGGCGCGGTGAGCCTGCCGGATCGCATCGATCCCAGGCCCCCGCGACGCATCTACCGCTGGGACCTGGACAAGACGTACCTGCAGACGGAGTTCGACTCGCTGCGGGACCTGCTGCGGACGGCCTTCCAGAAGGCGCACGAGAAGCAGGCGGTGCCCGGTGCGTCCGCGCTCATCCGCGAGCTGGCGGCCAACGGGGACACGCGGCTGTGCATCGTCTCCGGCAGCCCCAAGCAGATGCGCTCGGTGCTGGAGGAGAAGCTCAAGCTGGACGGGGTGGTGTGGGACGAGTTCGTCCTCAAGGACAACGTGGGCAACCTGATGCGCGGGCGCTTCCGGGCGCTGCGCGGGCAGGTCGGCTACAAGCTGCCCGCCATCCTGGAGAGCCGCGCCAACGCGCCCGTGGAGTCCGAGGAGGTGCTCTTCGGCGATGATGCCGAGGCGGACGCCTTCATCTACTCGCTCTTCGCGGACATGATCGCCGGGCGCGTGGACGAGCGGGTGCTGAAGCAGATCCTCGACACGGCCGGGGTGTACCCGGACGAGGCCGAGCGGGTGCTGTCCGCGTGGAAGAAGATTCCGGTGTCGGACCCGGTGCGGCGCATCTTCATCCACCTGGACAAGCTGACGCCGCCGGCGCACTTCTCGAACTACGGCCCGCGCGTGGTGCCCATCTTCAACTACTTCCAGGCCGCGCTCGTGCTGATGGCCGATGGCCACCTGTCGGCGCCGCAGGTCATCAAGATCGCCGTGGAGATGGTGCAGACGGCGGGGCACAACATCATCACGCTGTCGAACTCGCTCCAGGATCTGCTGCGCCGGGGCTTTCCGCTGCAGCAGGCCGCGGCGGCGCTGCTGCAGGCGCTGGAGGGGCCCAACGCGCTCATCCAGGCGCTGCGGCCGATGCCGGACATCATCTCGGCGTTCACCAAGCGGCTCGCCGCGCTGGGGACGCCGCCGCCGCCGCCGCCGGTGCAGGCGGTGGACTACCTGGGACTCATCCACCACGCGCTCCCGCGGACGCACAAGGGGCGGAAGACGCAATAGGGAGCGCGGTGCCGGGACGAGTGGAGACACGGAAATGAGAGCCATCGTCACGGGTGCGAACGGCACGATTGGCGCCCGACTGTGCGAGTACCTCCGGCGCCACGGTGTCGAGGTGGCCTGCTGGGATCGCAACAGTGTGCCGGTGGATGACTACTGGGCGATGGAGGGCTTCGTCCGCTCGGTGGCACCCGACGTGCTGTTCCACCTGGCCACCGCGTCACGGCCCACGGGTCGGGCCAACGAGTCGTGGCTCATCAACTACGAGTGGACCAGCGAGCTGGCGTGGATCACCCGGCAGCAGGGCGTGCGATTCGTTTTCTCCAGCACGGCGATGGTGTTCTCGAACGCTGCGCCCGGGCCCTTCACGGTGGACTCGGAGCCGGAGGCGCCCGCGGGCTACGGGTACGAGAAGCGGCGCGCGGAGGAGCGGGTCTTCCACCAGAACCCCGAGGCGCGCGTGGTGCGGCTGGGGTGGCAGATCGACGACCAGCCCTCGGGCAACAACATGTTGGCCTCGCTGGAGGCGCAGATGCGCGAGCGGGGCCGGGTGGAGGCGAGCACCCGGTGGTATCCAGCGTGCTCCTTCCTCGATGACACCGTGAGGGCGCTGCTGGCGCTCGCGTGGGCGGAGCCGGGGCTCTACATGCTCGATGCGAACGAGCGGTGGACCTACTACGAGATCGTCCGCGCGCTGAACGAGCGGCACGGCGGCCGATGGCAGGTGGAGCCCACGGAGAGCTTCGTGTTCGACCAGCGGATGATGGACGACCGCGTGGTGCTGCCCTCGCTGAAGGCGCGGCTGCCGGGACTGTCGAGCGAGAGCTGAGTCAGAGGGTTGAAGTCCGACGACAGGGGGACTGGTGCTGATACGGGTCCATACGAGAGGCGTGGGCTGGGTGTGGCGGCTTCTGTGCCTGGGCCTGACGCTCTCCTGGAGCGCTTGTCAGCCAGTTCAGCCGCTGAAGAAAGAGTTCTCTCGGGCAGTGCAGGCACGACAGCCTACGCTGGAGGATATGCCAGTCGTGGAGGATGAGGCAGCGGTTGAGCGATTCATCCAGAGGCATGGTCGTGAGGCTCTTCCGCTCTATCGCAAGATCATCGAGCAGTTCGCGCACACCGCTGACTCCATCGAACTGCTCGAACTCGTTGCCGCCATCGAAGGATACGCGGCTGTGGAGGGGGCTTCTTCTCTGCCGGTTCTAAGGGAGTTGGCTCTGGATGTACGTGTGCCTGCAGTCGCAATGGAAGCAGTGTTCGAGCAATTGGAGAATCTTTCTCGGGACGATGCCATCCTGATTATGGGGGAGAGATTGCTGGCTGAAGAAGATGTGAACGGTCGCCGCCGAATCGTTTCTCTCATGAGGGAAACCGGCAATCCGGGCGCTATTCCCTTTCTTACGCAGGCTTTGGCGAGGGAACAGGATAAATCGCTTCGTGTGGGCATGGAGCGGGTTCTTCGCCTGCTCCAAAAGCCAGATGTTTGTCAGCTTAGCGATAAGGCGTTTGGGATTTATTCAAAGAATGGCGACGAGTGGTGGTGCAATTATGAGTGCCCTGGCCCTCAACCCGGCTACGCAATGTCATTACGTGAAGAATGTCCTGATACTGAGCCCCTTCCCCGCCGCCGGGTGAAGAAGAAGGTGCCTTGAGCCCCCTGGCTCCAGGTCCCTGGGCAATGCATCGGGTCCTCTTCTTTCACTGTGGCTATAGTGGGGCCCATGTCCTGCCCTCACTGTGGCCAGGCTCTCCCTTCCGGGAGCCTCCGCTCCTTCTGTCCCTCCTGCGGTGGGCGACTCATGCCGTCGGCGAAAGAGGCCTCCTGGCCCGCTTCAGCCGAGCCTGCTCAGTCCACCTCCGCCCATCCGCGTCGCTCGTGGACGCAGATCGGGGCCCTGCTGGTCATCCTCGCCATCGGGCTTTCAGTCATTCCGCCCGTGACGGGCATCGGCTTTCTCTGGTCGCTGGTGATGTTGGTCGGTGCCGTGCTGGTCCTCGCCGAGGAGCGGCGTGCGGCCGGACAGCCCGGGTGGCCGGTGGTGGATCGCCTTCCCTCGGTGACGCGGCACCCGCTCGTGCCTCTGCTCTTCACCGTGCTCACCTGCGCGCATGCGGCGCTGCAGCTCGGCTGCGGGTTGGTGCCTCCACTGTGGCTCGCCGCCGCCGTCCTCCTGGGTGTCGAGCAGGTCCGCCGGCTGGCTGCCTCCTCCCGTTCCGCGCGGTCGGCTCCTGCTGGTGCTGGGCGCGGCGGGCGTGTGTCTGCTCTCACTCCTGCTGCCCTGGACGAGCGCGAGCCGCGAGTTCGGTGGGTGGTCGTCCCGCTACATCAGCCAGGACACCAACGTGCTCGCCGACCAGCGCTTCGCGGGCACCATCAAGAACGAGTACAACCCGCTCGCCGTCACCCGCTTCAGCTACGAGGTGGCGGGCCAGAACCAGACGCTCGCGTCGTTCGCCGCAGTGGCGTTGTTCCTGCTCGTGCTCGTCCTGCTGTGGGGCGGCACGCGCCAGGCCGTGCCTCGCTCCTTGCCACTGTGGCTCTCGGGTGGACTGACGTTCTGGTTCCTGTTCATCGCCGATGGCGGTGAAGTGGGCTCCTTGCTCTTCTTCCCGGGACTGGTGGTGCTCGCCATCCTCTCGGTGCGCCACTTCTCCCGGGTGCGTGTCGAGCAGTCCGGGGCCGAGGGCCCATCCGTCGCCCCCTGAGTGGAGGTCCGACTCCGCCGTGACAGCCTCACTCACGTGGGCTTCACCGCGGAGATGAGGGGCACCATCCAGAGGACCTGCTCGTTGGGAGTGTCGAGCGTGGCGAGTAGGTCATCATGGAGTGCGTTCAGCTCCTTCGCTGGCAGGCTGGAGTTCTTGACCACCCATTCGTTGGCGAAGTCCTTCCAGTGCTGGAAGAGCCTCCGGAGGGTGCTCCGATTCACGCGCAGGGAATCGACCTGGGCGAAGTTCATCCGGACATCTCGCATCCGCCTGTGTAGGAGCATCGAGGGAACCTTCCGGCCAATGCGCAGGTCGATCCCGCTGTTCTCTCCGGCTGCGATCCAGCCCTCCCGCCACAGCCTGTCCAGGTCCGGGTCGCCTCGGGAGCTGTAGATCATGCCGTAGTCCTCCGCGAGGAGGTGGAGCACACCGCCCGGCTTCAGGACGCGGATCATCTCGTCGAGGATGAGCTCGGGCCTGCTGACGGCTTGCAAGACGTGCCGGCAGAACACGCCATCGAGCGAGTCATCCTCGAAGGGCAGGTGGGCCCCGTTCCCCTGGCGGTAGGTGATGCGGTCAGAGGAGGCGGTGCGGCGCTGGGCGATGTCCAGCAGCGTGGGCGCGAGATCCAATCCCGTGATGCGAGCCTCCGGCCAGAGCGCCGCGAGCCTGGCCATGAACTCGCCCGTGCCGCAGCCCACGTCGAGGAGGGCAGGCTGCGCGGGCAGCGGGTAACGCAGGAGGAGGTCCACTTCCTGCGGCCAGATCGCCTCGATCTGCGCCTGCAATATCGGCACGATGAGCGACTCCACCGTCAGGGCTTCCAGTTGCGGGCATTCGGCCAGGACTGGACTCGCGGAGGACTCTGGCTCGGGGGATACCAAGCGCCTTGCCTGGGTCTGCATCGATTGCTCCATGGGTGACCCCTTGGAGGAGTCCACAGGCGTCCCTTGTGATGCGCGGCCGATAGACCGAGGATCGTGTCGGTTCCTGGGCGAGCTACCCTCCGACCGCTGCCGCGGCGGCGAGCATGGCCTCCATTCGCGCGCGCAGGTCACGATTCATGAACACCGGTGAATACCAGAGGGGGCTGAATGTCGAGCGCATGGGCACGAAGGAGCGTCAGGGGAGCGGTGCGACTGGGCTTGCTCTTGGGGCTGGCTCTCTCCTGGACTGCTTGTCTGAAGAGAGAGTTCTCCCAGATGGTGCAGGCACGCCAGCCGAAGTATCTGGATCTGCCAGAAACCGCGGACGAGGGGGCGGTCGAGCGGTTCATCCGGAAGCATGGGCGTGAAGCGCTTCCGCTCTATCGCAAGGTCATCGAGCAATACCGACACACCACCGATTACGTCCAAGCGCTCGAACTCGCTGCCGCCATCGAGGGATTCGCGGCCGTGGAGGGGGCATCTTCCGTTCCAGTTCTGCGAGCACTGGCGTTGGATGTAGGTGTGCCTCCGGATGCCGTGGCTGAAGCGCTCAAACAGCTGGAGAAGGTCTCCTCTCAGAGAGGAGGCCCTCCGGGTCATGGGAGAGAAATTGCTGATCGAGGGGAATTTGGAATTCCGCTACGAGGTGATGTATCTCATGCTGGGCACCGGTAATCCGGGAGCTATTCCCTTCCTGAAGCGGGCTTGGGAGCAGGAACAGGACAAGTCACTTCGCGCGGGGATGGAAAGGGCCATCCGCTTACTCGAAAAACCGGGTGTTTGCCAGCTTACCACGAAGAACTCCTGGGTGCGAAAAGATGGTCTCAAAGAGTGGCAGTGCAATTACAGGTGCCCCGGTGCTCAATCAGCCACTTCGATAGCTTTTCGTGAGGACTGCCCGGAAACCGTGCCCCTCCCTCGGCGACGAAGTGAAGACAGGCGTTGAGCCCTGCTTCAGGTTCTTCTGATGGCGGTCGGGCGCTGAATTTCAAGGCGCCCGAATCCGATTGCCGATTGATCATCGGCGACAGCAAGCTCGATGAGAGAGCCTGCTTTGCGAGGAACACGTAGACTGTCGCGGGGCTACTGGGCTTGCCCCGGTTACGTGGATAGTAGGGTGATGCCGCCAACGTTTCCGGTAGGGCCGCAAGCTCAAAATCCACTGGGCCTCCACGCCCGTGGCCGCCCGGCCGCTTCATCTCCTCTATACGTTCGCCGCCTCTCTTCCCCCCCCTGCACTTGCCATAACGAATCTGTCAGGCTGGTGAGCGGAACGATGAGCCCTCAGACCAAGGCCAGCTTCGCGCACAACATCATGGATGAGCTCAGGGCGCTGCCGCCCAACGTCACCGCGGCCATCCGCGCCCGGACCGGGCCGGCGTGGACGCACATCGAACAGGCGCTGCCCGTCATGTGGCTCGACGAGGAGACGTACAACGCCCTCACCGAAGCGACGCGCGCCGAACTGGGCGATGAGGCGTTTCAGGCGCTGTTCCGGAAGGTCGGACGCCGGCTGATCAAGACACCGCTGTTCCAGGCGGCGCTCGAGGCGATGATCCGCATCTCCGGGCTGTCGCCGCATTCCCTCTTGAAGTTCGCCCCGCGGGGGCGCGAATCCATCGTGCGCGACTCGGGCGAGCTCACGTACACATGCGTGGACGAGCGATGCGCGCACCTGACGATGCGCGATTTCCCCGCCAGCACCTACCGCACGGGCACGACCGCATTGCTGGTCGGCAGCACCCTCCTCGGGCTCGTGGACGTGGCCAATCACGCCGGGACGGCGAGCCTCAGCTTGAGGGACGTCGACCTCGAACGGGGCCGGACGACCTTCGTCCTGCGCTGGTAGCTCTCCCGGGACTCGTCGCGTGCAGCCGGCGCCGGCCCCGTTCAGCTCACTGGCAGCTCCCGTCGGCGCACCCGTTCGGGCACACCACACCGCAGGCGCCGCAGTTGTTCGCGTCCGTCTTGTGACCCTACGCGGCCTGCTTTGATTCAGGGGCCGTGTCTCCATGTCCGGCCGGTGCGTGCTCGGCATGCGAGGCGGCGAGCTGCCCACTCAGCACCGGCAGCGCGACCTTCACCGCGACCGTCAGCACCATCAGCCCGAAGGCCCAGATGCCCGCGGTCACCTTCCACTCGGTGAGCGCTCGGGCACGTACTCGACGACCTCGTGCAGCGTGCTCGGGACGAAGCCGGGGATGATGAGGCCCATGCCCTTCTCGATCCACACGCCGGCGAACGCGCAGCGCGCACGCCAGGTCGAGCAGCCGCAGCTGTCGCGCGCGGCTCGCGGGCAGATGCACGCAGGACCGCCGAGGCGACGTTGAGCGCGATCGCCGTCCAGATCCACGGCACGAGCGCGTGCTGCCCGTGCGAGCCGAAGAACAGGTAGCGCGCCGCGCGTGGCGTGCGCGCCGCCCGTGTAGAAGCGCGGTGAACAGCTCCGAGCCCAGCATGAACAGGTTGAGCGAGCACCGTCACGCGGAGCACCGACGTCAGCGTGCGCGATCGGGCCCGTCGCCGACGCGGAAGCGCCGTGACGCGGCGGATGACCTGCAGCAGCACGATGACGAACGCGGGGCCGGTGACGAACGCCGACGCGATGAACCGCGGCGCGAGCAGCGCCGAGTTCCAGAACGGCCGGCCGCCGAGCCCGCTGTAGAGGAACGCCGTCACGGTGTGGATCGAGATCGCCCAGACGATCGAGAGGAAGACGAACGGCAGGTACCAGCGCTTGCTCGGGCTTGCGCCCGAGGAAGCGCATGTAGAGCGAGGTAGCCGCAGATGTGCAGGTTGAGGAGCAGATAGCCGTTGAGCACGATCACGTCCCAGGTGAGCATCGAGATCGGCCAGTTGAACCGGCCGATCGCCGGGCATGAGGTGCCAGAAGCGATCGGGGCGGCCCATGTCGACCACGACGAACAGCGAGGCACATGACGATCGCGGCGATCGGCGAGCAGCTCGCCGATGATCACCACGTCGTGCATCTCGTGGTCGTCGTAGAGGTAGGCGGGGATGACCATCATCACCGCGCCGGCCGCGAGCCCGACGCCGAAGGTGAAGTTGGCGATGTAGAGCCCCCACGAGACGTGGTCGCGTCATCGCCGGTGACGCGCCATGCCGTCGCGCGACCTGGTGCGCCCAGGCGTTGGCGCCCGACCAGGGCGATCGCCGTGAGCACGCGTCATCCACGGCGTAGAAGCGCCAGCTCCCGTCGATGCGCGCCAGCAGCGAGCCGCCGCAGGAAGCGCGGGTAGCTCGACGCGTGTGACTGCGGCGAGCATGCTCGGTGCGATGGCGACCGGCTCACTTGTCGAAGAAGTAGAAGAAGCGCGGGCTGCGTCCCGAGCTCCTCCTTGAGGACGAAGACGCGCTTGTTCTCGAGCACCCAGCGGATCTCGCTGTTCGGATCGAGCAGGTTGCCGAACACGCGCGCGCCGGTCGGGCACGCCTCGAGGCACGCCGGGCAGCCGGCCCTCGCGCGTGCGGTGCAGGCAGAAGGTGCACTTCTCGACCACGCCCTGCGGGCGGATGCGGTTCGAGAGGTAGCCCTGGTCGGGGTTGATCTCGTCGGCGGGGATCTCCGGCTTCGTCCAGTTGAAGCGCCGCGCGTGGTACGGGCACGCGGCCTCGCAGTAGCGGCAGCCGATGCACCAGTTGTAGTCGACGACGACGATGCCGTCCGGCTCCTTCCAGGTCGCCTGCGACCGGGCAGACCTTCACGCACGGCGCGTTGTCGCACTGCTGGCACTGCACCGGCATGTAGTACTTGCCCGGCGCGGGCACCGGCGTGGTCGTAGTGCGCGTTGCCGTGCTCCAGGTCGAAGCTGCCCTGCTCCATCTCGAGCACGCGGATGTACGAGTTGTTGGTGCGCGCGATCGTGGTTGTTCTCGATGTGGCAGGCCTCGGCGCACTTGCGGCAGCCGATGCAGACGCTCAGGTTGAGCGCGTAGCCGAACTCGACGCCCTCCGTCGCGGCGGCAGGTCGCTGGATGGTCACGTCGCGGCCGTACTTCGTCTTCGCGTCTCGGCCTCGAGGTCGCGCGAGGACCGTCGCCAGCTCGTCGCGGCGTCAGCTCCTTGTAGTGCTTCTGGAGGAACTCATCGACGCGTCAGGTCCTGCGTCCACTCGCGTGAGCGGCGCCATCGCGTAGCGCGAAGGCGCCGGCGCCGAGCGTGGCCGCCGAGCACCTTGAGCGTCACGGCGCGGCGGTCGACCTTGTCACTCATGGTGCGCTCCGAGCTCGGCGGCTCGCCGTCGGCGGCCGCGATCGCGCGGCGGCAGCACCGGATGCGACGGCCGCGAACTTCGGCGCGTGCGGATCGTGGCAGTCGACGCAGTGGTTGCGCGGCGGTCGTCCTCGCGAGAGATCCCAGTGGCCGTTCATGCCGCCGTGCGCGCCGTGCTGGTAGTCGCGGAACTGCGGCCCGTGGCACTGCGCGCACAGCGTCATCGCCTCGCGTCATCGGCAGCGGCTCGCCCGTCGGCGAGGTGGAGCGTGCGTGCGCTGCGCGGCCTGGTGACGTGGCACGCGCGCAGGCGAGCGTCGCCGTGGCTGAACGGAGGCCCTGGTGGAACTCCTTCAGTTCGCTCGGGCCGTCGGGGCAGCGGGCTTCGGCGTCGCGCAGCGAGTGGCAGCGTGACGCACGCGACGCGGATGGGCCGGCCGAGCGCGTCCTTCTGGTCGGTCTCGACCGAGCGTGAGCTTCGCCGGCTGCGTGGATCGACCGTCGTCGCCAGTCGGCGCTCCCGGGGGCCGGCTGCGAAGCGCGCGGGTTGGTCCTGCCGGCATCCGCCGAGCGGCGAGCAGCGACGGCGACGAGCGACGGGCGCATGAATCGAGAGGTGGCTCGCCACGGGGATCGCGCAAAGCAGGGTCCGTGCCACGCGCGCGTCTGCCTCGCGACGCCTCGAGGCGGCGATGCCGCGCATCGCCGATGCACGGTCGCGCGCAGACTTGCGCGTCACGCGTGCCGGATGCCGGTGGCGCGTCGGAGTGGTCCGCCTCTTGCTCCATGGGCGGGCGTGCTGCGACGGGCGGACCCGCATGCCGATCAGCGGCCTGGTCGTCACCCTCGACGCTGTGACCCGCGCTGAGGCTCGCGCGCCCTCGGAGCTGCTCGCGACCCGCGCATCACGCTGGGCGGCGACGCGCGAGGAGCGCTGGCTGCCGGTGGTCGACCGAGACGGCGACGCTCGCAGGAGGGCGAGGCGCTCGCGCGAGTCGCGCTGACGGAGCCGCCGGCGTGCGCTTCGTGGACGTGGTGATGGATCGACTTCTCAGAGCACGAGGAGGGCTGAGGCTGATGGATCGCCGGGACTTCCTCAAGCGGCTCGGCGATGGCGGCGGCGACGGTCGCGGCCGCGCCGGCTCGCGCTACGGCCAGGACGAGGCCGCCGCGGACGCCGTCGGCCGCCGCCCGTCACGGCGACGGCGTGCACGTGGAACAAGGCGCCGTGCCGGTTCTGCGGCACCGGCTGCCACGTCCAGGTCGGCGTGCAGGACGGCAAGGTCGTCGCGATCGCGGGCGATCAGAAGGCCGAGGTGAACAAGGGCCTGCTCTGCGTGAAGGGCTACCACGTCGGCCTCGCGCTCTACGGCGAGGATCGCCTGCACCACGCCGCTCCTGCGCAAGAACGGCAAGCTCGAGCCCATCTCGTGGGACGAGGCGATCGACATCATCGCCAAGCGCGTGCATGAAGAACCCCGCGGGCTTCGCCATCTACGGCAGCGGCCAGTGGACGATCCCCGAGGGCTACGCCGCCAACAAGTTCATCAAGGGCGGGCTCGGCGACCAACCAGATCGACGCCAACGCGCGGCTCTGCATGTCCTCGGCGGTGACGGGCTTCCTCGCCACCTACGGCGTCGACGAGCCGGCCGGCTGCTACGACGACCTCGACACGTGCGACGTGCTCATCACTCTGGGGCAACAACCCCGCCGAGATGCACCCGGTGCTGTTCTCGCGCGTCATCGACCGGCGCTCGCGCGGCGAGAAGGTCACCCTCATCGACATCGGCACGCGCCGCACGCGCACCAGCGGGTTCTGCCGATCACGTGCTCGCGCTTCAAGCCGCACGCGCGACCTCGCGATCGCCTGCGGCATCGCGCACCTGCTGCGTCGAGAACGGCACCTACGACAAGGACTTCGTCGAGAAGCACTGCGCCTTCCGCGCGCGCCGACGAGCCGCCGACGCTCGAGGGCAAGGCCATCACCTTCGACGAGTACAAGAAGGCTGCTCGCCGAGTACACGCCCGGAGAAGGTGGAGCAGCTCTCGGGCGTCGCCGGCGAAGGACATCCGCGATGCTCGCCGAGCTGTTCGGCCGGCGCGACCTGCGCATCACCAGCCTGTGGTGCATGGGCATGAACCAGCACACGCGCGGCACGGCGATCAACAACCTCGTCCACGGCGTCCACCTGCTCAGCGGGCACTTCGGCAAGCCGGGCGACGCGCCGACCAGCCTCACCGGCCAGCCCTCCGCGTGCGGCACGGTGCGCGAGGTCGGCACGCTCGCCCACGCGCTCCCCGGCGGCCTGCGTGGTCGCCAACGCCGAGCACCGCGAGGAGGCCGAGGAGATCTGGAACGTCCCCGCGGGCCGCATCAACGCCAAGCCCGGCTACCACACCGTCGAGATGTGGAAGCGCTTCTCCACGCCCACGGACCAGGGCGGCGACATCGACACGATCTGGGTGCAGGTCACCAACCCCGGCCAGTCGCTGCCCAACTGCACGAGCTGTTCGATCCCGAGCCGCAAGCTCGCGGACAAGTTCCTCATCGTCTCCGACGTCTACCCGACCGCGACGACGCGCATCGGCCGATCTCGTCCTGCCGTCGGCGCATGTGGGTCGAGAAGAACGGCATGTTCGGCAACTCCGAGCGCCGCACGCAGCAGTGGTTCAAGATGGTCGAGCCGCCCGGGCGAGGCGCGCGACGACTGCTGGCAGATCATCGCCGTCGCGCACCGGCTCTTCGAGCTCGGGCATCGCGGGGATGAAGGACAAGGACGGCCGGTTCCTCTTCGACGCTGAAGGGCAAGGACGGCAAGCCGGTGCCCATCTGGGACTTCGCCCACTACTACGACGTCAACGTCGACGAGCACCTCTTCGAGGAGTACCGCAAGTTCACGCCGCATCAAGCACAAGGACCTCGCGCCCTACGCGGAGTACGTGAAGGCGCGCGGCCTGCGCTGGCCGGTGGTGCAGCAGCCGGACGGCACGCTGGCGCGAGACGCGGTTCCGCTTCTCCGGCTTCGACGACCCGTACGTGAAGAAGGGCACGCGACATCCAGTTCTACCACTCGACCACCAAGGACGACCGCGCGCAGATCTGGTTCCAGCCCCTACGAGCCGCCGCCCGAGTCGCCCGACGCCGAGTATCCCCTTCTGGCTCTGCACCGGCCGCGTGCTCGAGCACTGGCACACCGGCACGATGACGATGCGCATTCCCGCAGCTCCAGCGCGCGATGCCGCAGGCCTACGTCGAGATGAACCGCGACGACGCGCGGCGGCTCGGCGTGCGGCAACGGCGAACTCGGTGACGCTCGAGACGCGGCGCGGGAAGCTCGAGCTGCCGGTGTGGATCGACGGTCGCGGCGAGCCCGCCGCCGGGCTCGCTGTTCGTCCCGTTCTTCGACGAGCGGCTGCTCATCAACGGGCTCACGCTCGACGCGCACGACCCGTTCTCCAAGCAGCCGGACTACAAGAAGTGCGCGGCCCGGGTGCGCCGGCGTGAGCTCGTCGCGGAGAAGCAGGGATGAACCCCGAGGGCGAACAGGGGAGTGGCCTCCCGGCTCGCTGGCTCCACGTGGGCGCCGCCGTGGCGGTGGCGCTCGCGGCCACCGGGTACTTCGCGGGGGTCCGTGCGCCGGAGATGCCCGAGCGACCGGTGGCTTCGGATCCGCATGCGCAACGGGCGGAGCGTGCTCTGAGCTACGGCGAGCTGCGCGAGGCGCGGCGTGGAGACAACGCGCGGATGTACGAGGGGGCCATTGCCTCGCTGTCGGAGGAGGAGTTGCCGGTGAAGCCCCTGCCGGTGGCCACCTCCGAGCAGCGCGCGCAGGCCGTGGCCCAGCGGAAGACCCACCGCGCGTATGACGGGGCGCCGCCGACCATTCCGCACGACATCGACCAGCGCGAGGTCCCCGGCTGTCTCGCCTGCCACGGCGAGGGGATGAAGCTGGGCAACCGGGTGGCTCCGAAGATCAGCCACGAGCCGTACCAGAGCTGCACGCAGTGCCATGTGGTGGGGGATTCGCCTCGCCCGCTGGCCCCGTACAAGGACATGCCGGGCAACGGCTTCGTCGGGCTGGCCTCGGCCGGGAATGGTGCGCGGGCGTGGCCGGGCGCACCGCCGACCATGCCTCACTCGACGCACATGCGGACCGATTGCGCGAGCTGCCACGGGCCCAAGGGGCTCCCCGGGCTGCGCACCTCGCACCCGGAGCGGCAGAACTGCCAGCAGTGCCATGGTTCCTCGGCGCGGCTCGACCAGCGCGTCGGTGGGGCAGGGGAGCCGGGTCTGGCGGGCATGGCGACGGAGGCGAAGCCGTGAGCTCGCGGGCCGCCATCAGCCGCCGGGCGCTCTTCGGGTTCCTTCGCAAGAAGGAGGAGCCCGCGCCTTCGCCGGAGCCCACTCGTGCTCCCGCGCCCGCGCCCGTTGTGTCCGAGCCCGCACCCGCGCCTGCTCCCGCAGCGGGCGGTGGCTTCTCCCTCGAGGCGTTCTATTCCTCCCGTTCGCAGGCGGGCGAGGCCACTGGAAACAGCATCCCGGTCTTCTCCCTGCGAGAGGGGCTCGTCGTCCCCCAGGACGGCGTCAGCCGGATCGGAATGGCTCCGCTCGCGCCTCCCGCTGGGGGTCCGTCCTCCGCGAATCCCGGCGCTCCGATGGGTGCTCCCGTCCCGGGGATGACCGTTCGCGTGCGTCCCCAGCTCTGCCTCGCCTGGCAGGGCTCGTTCTGCAGCACCTGCTCCGAGCGCTGCCCCGTCGAGAACGCCATCGTCATCGAGCTGGGGCGCCCCCGCGTGGTGGAGGAGCGGTGCAACGGCTGTGGCGTCTGCGTCCAGGTGTGCCCGGCCCCGCTCAACGCCTTCGAGTTCCTTCCCTCCCACCAGCAGGTCGCCGTCTCATGACAGCAGCTCTCCGCCTCGGGAATGCCGCTCCCGAGAACACCCCGCTTCCCCAGTTGCAGGACGCCATCCTCGACTCGGACACGCTGGAGCAGCTCCTCCAGGACATCCAGCGCTGCACCGTGGTGAAGGAGGTGCTGCTCAAGGGCGGAGCCCTGGCGATGGCCTCCGAGCAGTCCGTCCCGCTCGCCGAGGCCGTGGAGGCGCTCCGGGAGGGGAGGGTGCTCGGGGTGCAGATCCGCTATTGGTATGACGGGGCGGACTGGTGGGACACGCTCATGCGCACGCCGAAGGGCGTCCGGCTCATTCGCATCGAGCACCGGTTGGAGGGGTGAGGCCTCAAACGGATTCGGAGCGGTGCGCGGGGTAGAGCCCCGGGTGCAGGAAGGGCATCAGCGCGCAGGCGAGCGGGCCCTGCCACATCTCGGCGCGCGTGAAGATGCCGTTGGTGAGGATGCCCACGGCTCCGAGCTGCTTCTTGCTCTCGGTCCGGCCGGAGACCTGGTCCATGACCCGGCCCAGCTCCTCGCCCTTCAGCACCCGGGCGACGACGCTCGGGGGGAGGGGGAAGCGCACACCCCAGGTCAGGTTCTCCTGGCCCCCGGCCTCCACCACGACCACGCAGTTGATGAGGCTGCCGTCCGGGTCCACGCCCCCCTCCAACCCCATGCCCATCCGCGCCCCCGCAACGGCCGCCAGCGCCGCCCGCGCCCGGTTGCGCGCTCCCGTCGAGGTCTGCTCGGAGCCGATGGGTTGCTCGGGGACTCCGCTCGGACGTCGATTGGCACCACGGTGCAGCCGGGGAAGGCCCGCTCACAGATGGCTCGCACCGCTGTCGTCTTGGCCGGGTTCGTCCGCGCCAGGACGCGGTGACGAACTACCCGCCCCTGGAGGTGGAGAAGCCGTTCGACCACGCCATCATGCGCCAGGTGGAGCGCTGGGTGCGCACCGACGGCCAGCGCCTGCTCTTCATCTACGGGGAGAACGACCCCTGGTCCACCGGCGCCTTCGAAGTGCGCGAGCGCAACGACTCGCTGCGCCTCTTCGTGCCCGGCGGCAACCACGGCTCCTCCATCCTCCAACTCCCCGAGCCCGAGCGCACCCTGGCCCTGGACAAGCTCCAGCAGTGGATGGGCGTCAGCGTCGTCCGTCCACCCGCGCTGAACACCCTGTCGGCCGAGGAGCTGCCCATCGACGCACCGAGCCGCGAGGAGCTCTTCCTGCGCTAGCGACCGACCCGGTTTGATGGCGTAGGCGCCCGTCCTCGGGTCCACCGACCCGAGGCGGGCGATGCGTCTGCTCGACGAGGCGACCTTCCCCACGAAGCAACGCTACGCGCGCTTACCCGCCGAATAGATGGCGAACACACCGCCCTGCGGATCCATGCACTGGGCGATGCGGTCTCCGCCGGGGATGTCCATCGGGCCGTTGAGCACCTTTCCGCCCTTCTCCGTGATGCGCCTGGCGGTCTCGTCGGCGTTCTTCACGTTGATGTAGTGCAGCCAGTGAGCGGGGGTCTTCATCATGTTGGCGGCGTTCGACATCCCGCCCATCGACTGCTTGGGGTCGGTGCCGAACATGAAGTACTCGCCGAACTCGGGGCCCATGTTCATGGACGAGGTGGCCTTCCAGCCGAAGAGATCAGAGTAGAACTTCCAGGCGCTCTGCCAATCGGTGGTGTTGAGCTCGGCCCAGCTGAAGTTGCCGAGCTGCTCGCGAGGAGCGAGCTGCTCGCCTTCGCGGGGCTGCGGCTTGAAGACGGCGAACACGGCACCCTGCGGATCCGCGAGGACGGCGTAGCGGCCGACGGTGGGGATGTCGGAGGGAGGCGCCATCACCTTGCCGCCCATCTTCTGCGCCTTCTGCGCGATGGCATCGACATCGTCGACGTGGACGTAGCCCATCCAGTGCTGCGGAACGCCAGCACGCTTCATCTCGTCAGGCAGCGCCATGATGCCCCCGACACCTTTGTCGCCGGCCTTCAGGAGCTCGTAGTCGCCGCCCGACCACTTCTCGGTCCTCCAGCCGATGATGTCCGAATAGAAAGCCTTCGCACCCGCGACGTCGGAGCTCATCAGGTCGTACCAAATGAATCGGCTCATCTCGTTCCTCCAAATGGGTGGAAGCGCCTCTGTAGTACACGAGACGCCTGGAGTCACTTCCAGGCAAACCACCTCCCAAGACCCCCGGTCGCATCCACCGGATGCACCGTTTGGAGCCGCCGGGAGTGTCAATCCCTGCTCCCTGAAGGGGGGGTTAGGGGTAGAGCCCTGGGTGCAGGAAGGGCATCAGCGCGCAGGCGAGCGGGCCCTGCCACATCTCGGCGCGCGTGAAGAGGCCGTTGGTGAGGATGCCCACGGCTCCGAGCTGCTTCTTGCTCTCGGTCCGGCCGGTGACCTGGTCCATGACCACGCTGAGCTCCTCGCCCTTCAGCACCCGGGCGACGACGCTCGGCGGGAGGGGGAAGCGCACACCCCAGGTCAGGTTCTCCCGGCCCTCGGCCTCCACCACGGCCACGCAGTTGATGAGGCTGCCGTCCGGGTCCACGCCCCCCTCCAACCCCATGCCCATCCGCGCCCCCGCAACGGCCGCCAGCGCCGCCCGGGCCCGGTTGCGCGCTCCCGTCGAGGTCTGCTGGGCGCCGATGGGTTGCTCGGGGACTCCGCTGGGCACGTCGACTGGCACCACGGTGCAGCCGGGGAAGGCCCGCTCACAGATGGCTCGCGCCGCTGTCGTCTTGGCCGGGTTCGTCGAGCCGATGGCGATGGTGAAGCTCATGGGGTCTGGTTCTCCAGGGGGTTCAGCCTACGACGCCGCGGGGGGTGAGGGGCCGGTCCCTCGGGAGCATTCCCTCCTCCTGGAACCAGCGCAGGGCCTCCCGGATGCCGAGCCGCACCGGCCTCGGTTGATAGCCCAGCTCCCGCATCGCCTTCCCCGACGACTGGTACGCCGGCACCGGCAGCGCCTGCAGGAACGCCGTGTTCACGTGCTTGAACAGGTCCGGGGACAGCCGGCCCACCACGTCCCCGAACTTCCCCAGCGCCTTCACCGCCACGTCCGGCAGCGGCAGCCTCGGCGGCGCCACCCCCGCCTCCTCCGCGCAGAGGGTCAGGAGCTCGCGGTAGGTCAGGTTCTCCCCACCCAGGATGTAGCGCTCCCCCGGGCGGCCCTTCTCCATGATGAGGTGCAACCCCCGCGCCACATCCTGCGCGTTCACCACGTTCACCCCACCGCTCGGGTAGACCTGCACGAGCCCCTTCGCCACGAAGAGCAGCAAGTCCCCCGTGGACGGCCTCACGTCATAGGGGCCGATCACGAAGCTCGGGTTGCCCGCCAATACTTCCAGTGTGGGTCCCGAGGCCTCCAGCGCCAGCCGCTCCGCCTCCCGCTTGGACTCGTGGTACGGGTTGTCCCCGGCGTAGTTGTACGTGCTCTCCTCGGTCGCCGGCTCGGCCAGCGTCCCATGGCCGACCGCCGCCACGCTCGACACCACCACGACCCGCCGCACCCCCGCCCCCCTCGCCGCCTCTAGAACGTTTCGCGTTCCCTGGGCGTTGATGCGGGAGACGTCCTCCCGAGTAAAGGGATCGAACCGGACGACGCCCGCGACGTGGTAGACCCGCTCCACCCCTTTCATCGCCCCCCGGAGGGAATCCGCATCCAGCACGTCGCCGAGCACCTCTTCATAGCTCAGCCCGCGCAGGCCCCGGCGGTCACTCCGCTCCCGGACGAGCAGGCGGGGGCGCTCCCCCTGCTCACACAGCAGGTGGGCGAGGTTGGCCCCCACCAGCCCCGTTGCTCCCGTCAACAATGTCTTCATGTGCTACTCCCTTCCGGGGAGGATGCGCTATAGGTCGTGCCCCTTAGAATCGCCCCCCATGGGCGTCAACCGCGATGACGCGAGACTCCACTGAAACGCCGCCTGTCGGCGAACCGACGCTCCAGCCTGCGCCCGATGACGCGCGCGAGGTTGTCGCCTCCGAGGCCGAGTCCCTGGACTCCCTCGAGGTTCTGCCGGTTCCCGAGCCCGCGGAGGAGACCCAAGCCCCTATGTCCGCTTTTTCGGAGACACTTTCCGAGGACACCCTCTCCGATACCGAGTTCCTTTCCGACACCACCCCCTCTGGCGAGCCCGCGGAGATCGACCCCGACAAGCTCGACCCGGACGGCCTCAAGGTCATCCACCGCCTCCTCGCCCACGGCCACCAGGCCTACTTCGTGGGTGGGTGTGTGCGAGACCTGCTGCTGGACAAGAAGCCCAAGGACTTCGACATCGCCACCAGCGCCCATCCCGGCGAGGTGCGCGCCATCTTCCGCAACTGCCGCCTCATCGGCCGGCGCTTCCGGCTCGCCCACATCTACTTCAAGGGCGGGAAGATCATCGAGGTCTCCACCTTCCGCGCCAACCCCACCGAGCTCGACGCCTCCAATGGCGAGAGCGCTCCCGAGAACGGGGAGACCGGTGAGGAGGGCGGCGAGGTCGAGGGGTCGCAGGAGTCGGCGCAGGACCTCCTCATCACCCACGACAACGTCTTCGGCACCGCCGAGCAGGACGCCCGTCGCCGCGACTTCACCATGAACGGCCTCTTCTACGACGTCGCCGAGGGCCGGGTGATTGACTACGTCCGCGGCCGGCGCGACCTCGACGAGCGCTACATCCGGACCATCGGCGACCCGGAAATCCGCATGCGCGAGGATCCCGTCCGCATCCTGCGCGCCGTGCGTTTCGCCTCCAAGCTGGGCCTGGACATCGAGTCGCGCACCTACGCCGCCATGGAGGGGGCGGTCGAGGACCTGCCCCGCTGCGCCCCCGCGCGCCTCCTGGAGGAGACCTTCCGCCTCATCCGTGGCGGGGTGGCGGCTCCCAGTCTGCGGCTGCTCGCCGCGCTGGACGCGCTGAAGATTCTGCTGCCGCCCGTGGCCGCCTACCTGAGGGAGAACGGCCGCAAGGGTCGGGAGACCTTCTACTCCTACGCCGAGGCGCTCGACCGGCGCGTCTCCTCCGGGGAGCCGCTGGATGACGCCATCCTGCTGGCCGCGCTGCTCGTCCCCATCGCGCAGGCCGGTCCCATCGTCGAGCCGCAGGATCCGGCGGGCCGTCCCTCCGTGGCCCAGGGCATCGAGGACCTGCTCGCCGAGTTCGTCCAGACGGCGCGACTGCCGCGTCGCATCGCCGAGCGCTGCCGGCTGCTGCTCATCGCCCAGCGCACCCTCACCGGCGAGCGCCGCCGCCGCACCGGGGCGTTCCGCCGCCACCCGCTCTTCAACGACGCGCTGGTCGTCTTCGAGATCTCCGTCGAGGCCACCGGCCAGCACCGCGAGGCCCTCGAGGCGTGGAAGCGCGGCGAGCTGCCTCCCGTGAAGGCCGAGGGCGCCACGTCCGAGGGCGAGGGCCCCCGCAAGCGCAAGCGGCGTCGGCGTCGGGGTGGGCGCAAGCCGGGAGCGGGCGCGGGTGCCACCGCCAACGCGTCGGCCAGCGCCGAGGCCTCCAGTGGCGAGGCCGGTGAGGCGGGGGACTCGGGTGACTCCGACTCCGGCGATTCCGGTGACGAGTCCGACTTCGGCTCCGAGTCCGCGGATGGAGAGTCGGGCGGCGATTTCGGCCCCGACTCCGACTCGGATTCCGAGTCCGACGAGGGTTGACCCGCAACCCGTGCCCTCTCTCCGGGGGCGCGGGTTCAGTCGGGACGTTCGCGCGCGAAGCCTCAGTTGGGGCGCTTGGGCTTCTTGGGGCGCTCGGGTTCCGGCTCGGCTTCGTCGCTTCCCGCGATGTCCGCCGTCATCACCGCCTTCGAGCCGAAGCGCTCGGCGATCCGGTCCAGCGCCGCGTTCAGCTTGTCGCTCCGCTTCGGCTTCTCCGGCTCCGTGAACAGCCCGAGCTGTCGCGCCCCGGCGCTCTCCGTACCCAGCTCCTGCATGGAGACTCCCGTCAGCCGGATGGGCTTGTCCTCGTGGGCCTTCTCCAGCATCTCCCGCGCCACCCGGTAGAGGGTCTGTCCGTCATCCGTCGGCGAGGGCAGGGTGAGCCTCCGGGTGATGAGCGTGAAGTCCGAGAACTTCAACTTGAGCTGCACCACCCGGCCCTTCACCCCGGCCTTCCGGAGCCGGCGGCCCACCCGGAGCGCCTGGGCATGCACATGCGGGCTCAGCGCCTCCAGCCCCGTCAGGTCCTCGTCGAACGTGTCCTCGGCCCCCACGCTCTTGGCCTCGCGGTCCGGCACCACCTCGCGCGGGTCGATGCCTTGCGCCAGCTCCCACAGGTGACGTCCGCTCGCGCCCCAGCGCGCCTCCATCCACGCCGCGTCCTTCCTCGCCACGTCGCCGATCGTCACCACCCCCGCGTTCTTCAGTGCCTCCTCGGTCTTCGGCCCCACGCCCCACAGCCGCCCCACGGGCAGCCCCGCGAGGAACGCCACCGTCTCCTCCGCGCGCACCTCGCGCTGGCCGTTCGGCTTCGCCACGTCCGAGGCGATCTTCGCCACGAACTTCACCGAGGCGATCCCCGCCGACGACGGCAGGCCCGTCTCCGAGGCGATCTCCTTGCGGATCCTCCGGGCGATGTCCGCCGGCGTCCCGAACAGCCCCACCGAGGCCGTCACGTCCAGGAAGGCCTCGTCCAGGGACAGGGGCTCGATCAGCGGCGTGTACCGCTCGAAGATGGAGAACACCTGCTCGCTCGCCTCGCTGTACGCGCTGAAGCGTGGCTTCACCACCACCGCGTGGGGTGCCTGCTTGATGGCCCGCGCCATCGGCATGGCGCTCCGCACACCGTACTTGCGCACCTCGTAGGACGCCGCGACCACCACGCCGCGCCTTGCATCCCCGCCGACAATCAACGGCTTGCCCCGCAGCTCCGGGTTGTCCCGCTGCTCGACGGACGCATAGAAGGCGTCCATGTCCACGTGGATGATGGCCCGCATCGCTGGAATCACTGTAGTGGACTCCTCTGACGCTCACTCCTCAGCGAGTAGCCCCCGCGGGGACGGGGAGGGCATGGCGCTCGAGCACCTCGAGTAGCTCCCGGGGCAGGGGGCTCTCCACGTGCAGCCGCTGCTTCGTCACCGGGTGCGTCAGGCCCAGCGCCTTCGCGTGCAGGAAGAAGCGGCCCAGGCCCGGCTCCTCGCGTCCCCCGTACAGCGTGTCTCCCACCAGCGGCGCTCCTACCGCCGCCAGGTGTGCGCGCACCTGGTGCAGCACCCCGGTGTGGATGCGCACCTCCACCAGGCTGTACTCCCCCGAGCGCTCCAGCACCCGGAACTCCGAGAGTGCCTCCCGCGCTCCCTCGCCTCCGTCCAGCGCGGGCTCCACCCGGTCCGGGTGCCTCGGGTGGTGGCGCAGCGGCAGATCGATCTCTCCCTCGTCCGCCAGGGGCCCCGTCACCAGCGCCCAGTAGCGCTTGTCCACCTCGCGACTGCCGAACGCCTCGCGCACCGCCGTCCAAGCCTCGCGCGTGCGCGCCGCCGCCATCACCCCGGACGTCTCGATGTCCAGCCGGTGGCACAGCCCGCCCTCGCGCTCGTCCTCCGAGGCCTGGGCGCACTCGGGGTAGCGCGCCAGCAGCGCGTTCGCCACCGTCCCCGTCTCTCCCGGTTGCAGCGGGTGCGAGGGCCGGCCCGCGGGCTTGTCCACGAACACCAGCGTCTCGTCCTCGTGCAGCACCACCAGGGGCGCCTCCGGCTCCGGCACGACCTCGCGCCGCTCCTCCGGTACCACCACCGTAATCCGCTGCCCCACCGCCACCAGCAGGCCCTTCTTCGCCGCCCGGCCGTCCACCTTCACCGCGCCCGAATCGAAGAGCTTCTTCAGCCTCGCTCGCGACAGCCCCAGCGCCTCTCCAATGAAGAGGTCCACCCGCTGTCCCGCCTTCCCCTCCTCCACCTGCAGCGTGTGCGTCGTCGTCGTCCCGGTCGTGTTCACTCGGAGAGTGCCTCGTACACTTCCTCGGCCGTCTGGAACCGGTCGTCCGGCTCCTTTCGGATGAGGCGATGGGCCACCCGGGCCAACTGCGGATCCCCCCTCTGGTTGATGGCCAGCAGGGGCGGTGGCTCGGTTTCCAGCACCTTGTGCCACAAGTCCACCGGGGACTTCGCATCAAAAGGTGGGCGACCACTCATCAACTCGTAGAGGATGACCCCCAGGCAGTACAGGTCCGCCCGTCCGTCCAAGGGCTCCCCGAGAATCTGCTCCGGCGACATGTAGCGGAACGTCCCCACCATGCGCCCGTCCAGCGTCACTCCCGCGTCGTCCGCCAGGAACTTCGCCAGGCCGAAGTCCATCAGCCGCACCTGACGGTCCTCGTCCACCATGATGTTGGAGGGCTTCAAGTCCCGGTGCACCAGCCCGTGCGCGTGGATGTAGGCCAGCGCGTCGCATACCTGCAGCAGGGTGTCCTTCAACCGACACACCCGCTCGGGCCGGTTCAGCTCCTCCAGCCGCGCCGCCGTCTCCCGCTTCACCGGCTCCGCCCCGGGCCCCGCCACGTCGTACGGCAGCTCGAAGTCCTGCGGATCCAGCTCGTCCGAGTCCGAGCCCAGCCACGGGTCCATCGGCACCGGCAGCACCGCCGCCGAGCCGGACGTCCCGAAGCGCATCGACGCCATCTCCTCGCTCGGCGCCTCCTCGGCGAAGGCCGACAGGTCGAAGAGCTGGGAGTCCCCCTCGCCAGACCCCGAGGCCGCCTCCTCCGAGGACGCCAGCCCGGAGCGCCGGAACCGCCCCGAGGCCGAGGACGAGCTGGCGGGCGAGTGCATGTCCCCGCCCTTGAGCGACAGGTAGTCGCGCAGCGTCAGCCCCTCGATGAGCTCCATGACGAGGTAGGGCGAGCTCAGGTAGACGCCCGTGTCGTACACCTTCACCACGTTGGGATGGGACAGGTCCACGAGGGTGTCGAACTCGCGCACCAGCCGCTTGGCGGCCCGAGAATCCATCGCCGGACCGCCGGAGAGCAGCTTCAGGGCCACTGAATCGTTGGTCCGGGAGTCAAGGGCCCGATACACGGTCCCAATGCCGCCACTTCCAAGCGTCTCGAGGACGCGATAGGGACCGATGACCTTGGGACGCATCAAGTCAGAGATCCTAGATACCCTGTCGCGTCGGGGTCAAACTCCCTTCGGAGGGATGCAGGCGTCGGATGGCCCGCCCCCGCTATGATGCGCGCCCGAGTCCCCAGCCTACCTGGAGGAACCTGTCCTTGAGTCACCTCGGCAAGTACCAGCTCGTCAACAAGCTCGCCACCGGAGGCATGGCCGAGGTGTACCTCGCCAAGGCCGCCGGGCCCATGGGGTTCGAAAAGACCCTCGTGCTCAAGCGCATCCTCCCGCACCTGGCCGAGGACCCGCAGTTCGTGGAGATGTTCCTCGACGAGGCGCGGCTGGCCGCGCAGCTCAACCACCCGAACATCGTGCAGATCTTCGACTTCGGTGAGGCCGAGGGCGCCTACTTCCTGGCGATGGAGTACATCGACGGGCCCAACCTGCGCACCCTGTCCAGAAGGCGCGCAGCGCGGGAGTGGAGCTGCCGCCCGCCGCCTGCGCCAAAATCATCGCCTCGGCGTGCGAGGGCCTGGCCTACGCCCACGACTTCGTGGACCCGGACACCGGGGAGCCGCTGGGCCTCATCCACCGCGACATCAGCCCCGACAACATCCTGGTGTCGCGGCAGGGCGCGGTGAAGGTGGTGGACTTCGGCATCGCCAAGGTCGCCAACCAGAGCCACAAGACGCAGACGGGCCTCATCAAGGGGAAGATCGCCTACATGCCGCCGGAGCAGCTCCAGGCCCGGCCGCTCGATCGGCGCGTGGACGTCTACGCGCTGGGCGTGGTGCTCTACGAGCTGCTCACCGGCCAGAAGCCCTTCGACGCCACCACCGACGTGAGCATGATGCAGGCCATCCTGTTCGAGCCGCTCGTGCCCGCGGCGTCGCGCCGGTCGGACCTGCCCGGGCCCCTGGTGCAGATTCTCGAGCGAGCGCTGGCCAAGGAGCGCGAGCACCGCTACCCGGACTGCCGCGCCTTCCAGGCGGACCTGGAGCACTTCATCCTCTCCACCGGCGAGCCGGTGGGCGCCTACCAGCTCTCGCAGCTCGTGGCCAAGGTGTCTGGCGAGGGGGGCGGGCATGTGTCCATGCCCGGCTCCGGCAGCGGCCCCAAGAGCCGGCCCGGTACCGGCAGTGGTATGCGCTCCAACAACGGCTCCGAGCCTGGCGCCGCCCCGTCGAGCCGCTCGAGCGGTGGGACGCGGGTGCCCGCTGAGGGGCGCGCGGACAACGCGACGCGTGTCGCCGAGGCGGAGGTCGATACGAGCGCGTCGGAGCCGGCGCCGCCCACGCTCATCTCCTCCAGCGGCAGGCCCGCCGCGACCGCGGTGGGCACCGAGGCGGAAGACCTCGCCAAGGCCATGCCCAGGCGCCGCACCGGCCTGGTGGCGGGCCTGGCCGGGGTCTCGCTGTTCGCCGTGGCGGGGGCTGTCGTCTACGTCCGGAGCAACTCCGTGCCGCAGGCGCCTCCCGCGCCCATCATTATCAAGTCGACGCCCCAGCCGACGGTGGAGACCCCGCCGCTGGGCGTACAGCCCGCCGCCACGCCTCCGGGGACGGAGGACTCGGGGACCGCGCTCCCCGGGACGCCGCTGGAGGGGGACGCGCCCGACTCTGGCACGAAGGAGCCCGTCGCCGCCGCGCAGCCGCCGAAGCCGTCCCCGCGCCCGCCGGGGGGGAAGACCGGGGTGCAGAAGCCCAGGTCCGCCCAGAAGGCCGTGCTGGAGTTCCGCATCCGGCCTTACGCCACCGTGCTGCTCGATGGGAAGTCGCTCGGTCAGACGCCCCTGGCGCCCATCGAGGTCACGGTCGGCTCCCACACCGTGCAGCTCATCAATAAGGAGCTCGGCAAGGACGTCACCCGCTCCGTCGAGGTGAAGGCCGGCCGGTCCAACCAGTTCAAGTACAACCTGCTCGAGGACTGATGCGGAGCGGGGCCCGCTCCTATTCTTCCTCCTCATGGCATTGGGTAGTTGGGGACGGGGTAGGTCTGACACGCACTGCCAGTCCCGGGCGGGCGGGTGGCTGTCCTGAGGTGGCCTCCGCGTGGGGAAGCGGGTCTCCCACGGAGAGAGCCGTTCCTCCCGGGGTGGCGACCGCTCGGGGCGCCGGGGCGACCGCTCCTGCACGCGCCCGTGGACGCGGCACGGTGGTGCCTCTATCTTGCGCAGCCTCATGGAACGCCCTGCGTCACCTCCTTCTGTCGCGGCCCTCGAGCGACTCGTCCAGGAACGGCCCCTGCCACGCCACGTGGGTATCATCATGGATGGCAACGGCCGGTGGGCCGAGATGCGTGGCCTGCCCCGCGAGGAGGGTCATCGCGAGGGCTCCGCCAGTGTGCGCGAGGTGACTCGCTGCGCCCGGCGCGTGGGAGTGGAGGCCCTCACCCTCTATGCCTTCTCCTCGCAGAACTGGTCCCGTCCCGCCGAGGAGGTGGCCGCGCTGATGGATCTGCTGCGCGAGTACCTCGAGAGCGAGCGCGCCGAGATCCTGGAGAACGGCATCCGGCTCAACGCCATCGGCGAGGTGGAGAAGCTGCCGCGCTTCGTGAAGGAGCCGCTGGACAGGCTCCGGGCGGACTCGGCGAACAACAAGGGGATGGTGCTGACGCTGGCGCTCTCCTACGGCGGGCGCGAGGAGATGGTGCAGGCAGCGCGCCGGGTGGCCGAGGCCGTCAGCAAGGGCGAATTGACGCCCGCGCAACTGGACACCAAGGGCTTCGAGTCCTTCCTCTGGACGCATGACCTTCCCCCGCTGGACCTGGTGGTGCGGTCTAGCGGAGAGCAGCGCATCTCCAACTTCCTCCTCTGGCAGACGGCGTACGCGGAGTTGTGTTTCAGCGACGTCCTCTGGCCGGACTTCCGGACCGAAGCCTTCCTTCGCTGCCTGGCGCAGTACCAGCACCGCGAGCGACGTTTCGGCCTCACTTCCGCGCAGTTGATGCGGGAGGACTCCCAGCGGGCCAAGGCGTGAACGAGAAGAACAAGAACCTCGTCATCCGGATCGTCTCGGCGGTGATTCTGCTGCCGGTCGTCCTGTTGCTGCTAGTCATGGGGGGCCCGTACAGCGCGGGCCTGCTCGGCGTGGCCGCCGCCATCTGCGCCAGCGAGTACTACATCATCACCCAGAAGACGCTGTCCCCGGCGGCCTGGGTGGGCATGCTGCTGGCCGGCGTGCTGCCCTTCCTGCCCCTGCGGGATCCGACGCGCACCGGGGAGGGGGCCTTCTGGGTGACGGCCTTCTTCTTCTTCTTCGCCTTCACCTACCACCTCATCCGGGGCCCGCTGCAGGATGCGCCCACGCGGGTGGCGCACCTGGTGACGGGCTTCCTGTATGGCTCGGTGGGGCTCACCGCGGTGTCCGCCCTGCGACTGATGCCGGATGGCATGGCCTGGGTCATCGCCGCGCTCGTCATCACCTGGGCCAACGACACGGCCGCCTACTTCGCCGGCCGCTTCCTGGGCCGGCACAAGCTGTACCCGGCGGTGAGCCCCAACAAGACCTGGGAGGGCTTCGCGGGCGGTCTGGTGGGCTCGGTGGGCGGCATGTTCATCGCCCGGGGCTTCTTCTTCCCCGTCCTCACGGTGGCCGACTGCCTGGTGCTGGGCGTGGCGGGCGGCATCCTCGGCCCCATCGGGGACCTGTGCGAGTCCATGCTCAAGCGGGCCTACGGGGTGAAGGATTCTGGCCGCATCATCCCCGGGCATGGCGGCATCCTGGACCGCATCGACGCGCTGATCTTCAACGCGCCCCTGGTGTTCGTCTACGTCACCTTCATCCGCGGCCTGCTTCCGTAGCGACCGCCGATTGTCCGGTCGCCCGGACCACGGGCCCCGAAGCGCATTGTCGGACATGGGCCCCACGGTTAGTGTTGGCACCATGTTTCAAGGCCTCGGTCTGTTCGTCATCCTGCTCGGCGTCCTCATCACCGTCCACGAGCTGGGCCATTTCCTCGTGGCCAAGGCCTGCGGGGTGAAGGTCGTCCGCTTCTCCATTGGCTTCGGACCGAAGCTGTTCGGCTTCACCAAGGGGGACACGGAGTACCAGGTGGCCCTGCTGCCCCTGGGCGGCTACGTGAAGATGGCCGGGGACTCGCCCTATGAGGAGCTGAGCCCCGAGGAGTCCCAGCGGGGTTTCCTCAACGCCACGCCTTGGAAGCGGGCCCTCATCGTGGGGGCCGGGCCGTTCTTCAGCCTGGCCTTCCCCATCCTCATCTACTTCTTCGTCTTCCTGGGGTCGTACGAGGCCACCTCCACCCGGGTGGGCTACGTGGATCCGGAGATGCCCGCGGCCGCCGCTGGCATCCGCCCGGGAGACCGCATCATCGCCGTGGATGGGGAGAAGGTGCAGACCTTCGAGGAGCTGCGCGAGGCCTTCGTCGGCCGCTTCGAGCGCCCCATCCCCCTCACCGTCGAGCGTGACGGCAAGCAGCGCATCGCCGAGGTGACGCCGCGGAAGATCGTCGAGACCAGTCAGGTGGACTCGGTGGAGCGGGGGCAGATTGGCATCCAGCCCGTGCGCAAGCCCGCGGTGGTAGGCGTGGCGCCGGGTTCGCCCGCCGAGCAGGCCGGCCTGAAGAGCTTCGATCGCATCCTGTCCCTCAACGGGGTGAACATCCCCGACGAGGCCGCCCTCCACGAGGAGATGGCGAAGCTGCCGGAGGGGCCGCTGGAGGTCATCGTCCAGCGCTCGCAGCCGGTGGAGGCCGGTGCGGTGGCGGGGCAGGGTGCCCTCCATCGAGAAGCTGACGGTGCGGAAGCTCGCGGGCGGCGACGGCTTCTCGGCCCTGGGGGCGGAGCCCTCGGACATGTACGTGGTGTCCGTCCTCCCCAACAGCGCGGCGGACAAGGCCGGCATCCGCGCCGGGGACAAGCTCATCGGCTTCCAGGGCCAGCCGCTGCGCTCCTTCAACGTGCTGATGGGCGAGCTCAGCAAGCTGAAGGACCAGCCCTTCCAGCTCTCCTGGCGCTCGGCGCGGGACGGGCAGGAGCACTCCCAGACACTCGCCCAGGCCATGATCACCACCCAGGTGGAGATGGGCCAGGAGTCCTCCTCGCTCATGCTGGGCGTGGCGCCCTGGATGCCCTCCTCGGCGGAGCTGCTGCCCGTGGACAAGGTGACGGTGGAGCTCGGCCCCCTGGAGGCGCTGCGCGAGTCCTTCACCATCGTCCCGAAGATCGTCGGGCAGACGGTGAAGATCCTGGGGGGATTGCTTACCCAGCAGGTGTCCACGAAGACGCTGGGCGGACCGGTGATGATCTACCAGCTCGCCTCCAGGAGCGCGGAGCTGGGGTTGGACTACTTCCTCAACCTGATGGCGGTCATCTCCATCAACCTGGGGGTGATGAACCTGCTGCCCATCCCCATCCTCGACGGCTTCGGCCTGCTGGCGGCCTTCTGGGAGGGCATCCGCCGCCGTCCCATCTCCCTGCGGGTACGCGAGGTGGCGAACGTGGTGGGTTTGATCCTCATCTTCGCGCTGATGGGGATGGCTCTCTTCAACGACATCACCCGCTAGAGGTGCGATGCGGCGGCTGCTCGTGGGCGTGACAGTGGGGCTGGGGCTGTTGGCGGGCTGTGCACCGCGTGCCACCCGGCCGACTCCCGCCGAGGACCGGGAGGTGGCTCGGCCGGAGAAGGAGAAACCGGCCCCGCCGCGTGCGTACCTGGAGGAGGGGCTCGCCTCGTACTACGGCCCGGGTCTGGCCGGCCGGCCCACCGCCAGCGGCGAGAAGTTCGATCCCAAGAAGCTCACCGCCGCCCACAAGAAGCAGCCCTTCGGCACCTGCCTCCGGGTGGTGAACATGGAGAACGGGCGCTCGGTGGAGGTGCGCGTCAACGACCGGGGGCCCTTCGTCCAGGGCCGGGTGGTGGACGTGTCGCTCGCCGCGGCGAAGCAGCTCGACATGCTGGACAAGGGGCTCGCCCGGGTGCGCCTCTACCGCTGCGCGGACCGGACCTCCTTCCTCTTCATCCCCTTCGGCCCGCTGGCGGGGTAGAAGGCTCGCATGTTCCTCGCGCTCGACTCCTCCACCCTCACACTGTCCCTGGCCCTCGTGGAGCGGGAAGGGGAGGGCGTGCGCGTCCTCGAGCACCTGGTGGTGGCCCCGCCCCGCAAGCAGAGCGAGGCGCTGCCCGGCGTCGTCGGCGAGCTGCTCGCGCGGCACGGGGTGGCGCTGAAGTCGCTGGAGGGGCTGGCCATTGGCCTGGGTCCCGGCTCCTTCACCGGCCTGCGCATCGGCCTGTCCTGCGTGAAGGGGCTGGCGTACGCGGCGGGCCTCAAGGTGGCCGGGGCCTCGTCACTCGCGGCCGTGGCCCTGGAGGGTCCCGAGGGACCGCCCCTCTTCGCGCTCGCGGTGGCGCGCAAGGACGACCTCTACCTCGGGCGCTACCGGCGCATGGGCCAGCGCGTGGAGGCGCTCGGGCCCGAGGAGGCGATGAGCCCCGAGGAGGTGGCCGCGCGCATGGCCGCCGAGCCCGAGGCGCTCGCCCTGGGCCCCGCCCTGACCGACTACCGCGCCGCGCTGGAGTCCCACGGCGTGGCACCCTCTCGGCTGCTGGACGCGCCCACCTTCCCCTCGGCGGTGGCGCTGGCGCACCTGGTGCGCTTCCCCGAGGAGCAGTCCCTGGAGGCGGTCTTCGCGCTGGAGCCGCACTACGTCCGGGCCTCCGAGCCCGAGCGCAACCCCAAGTTCCCTCCGCTGCCCGGGCCTCCGCCCACCGCTCGCCTCAAGGAGGACTGAGGCGCTACACCCGGTAGATGCGCGCCACCGTCTCCATGCGCTCGGCCGCCTCGCGCAGCGTGCGCGTGGCCCGGGTGGTGGCCTGGAGGCTCTGGAGCGTCTCGTCCATCAGCGCGGACAGGTCCGTCACCGCGGTGAAGATCTGCGAGATGCCCGCGTTCTGCTGGTTCACCGCGACGGCAATCTGCCGCGCCGCTCCGGCGTTGTCCCGGATGATGGACGTCAGCTCCCGCAGGCTCTCGCCGCTGGCCCGCACCTGCTCCAGCCCGTCCTGCATCTGCCGCTGCCCCTTCTCCGTCATCGCCACCGTGGACTGGATGGACTGACGCACGCCGTCGAGGATTTCCCGCACCCGGCTCGGTGGAGTCGATGGACTGGTCCGCCAGGCTGCGGATCTCCCGCGCCACCACGCGAGAAGCCCTTGCCGTGCTCGCCCGAGCGCACCGCCTCGATGGCCGCGTTGAGCGCCAGCATGTTCGACTGGTCCGCCAGGTCCTTCACCGTCTGGGCGATGTCGCCAATCTGCAGGGTGCGCTCGCCGAGCGAGATGATGTTGCTCGCCAGCTTGCCCACCTTCGCGTGCAGCTCCTTGAGGCCCTCGAACGTGGCGGCCACCTTCAACTCGCCCGCGCTGCCCACCTCCTCGGCCCGGGTGGCCACCTCCATCACGGACTGGGAGCGATCCGCCGCCATCTGCGACGTCTGCTGGATCTCCTGCGCGGTGACCTGCGTCTCCTGGATGGCGGCCGCCTGGCGCGAGAGGTTGCGCTCCTGCACCTCGGCCGCCTGGGTCAGCTCGGACATGGCCTCGGTGAGCAGGCGCATGCCCTGCTGCATGCCGAGCGTGCTCTCGCGCAGATGTTCCATCATCCGCGTGAAGGCCCTGGCCAGATCGCCCACCTCATCCCCGCTGGTGACCTCCACGCGATGGGAGAAGTCCCCCTCCTGAACGACGTGCGTCACCGCCTCGCTCAGGGCGGTGATGGGGCGGGAGATGCTCCGCGCCAGCCACCAGGAGCCCAGCACGGCCAGTCCCAGGAAGAGGGCCAGCAGCCCGAAGCGCCCCCGTGGCCGCCTGTGTCACCGGGGCGTAGGCCTCGGCCGCGTCCACCTTCGCCACGAAGCGCCAGCCGTCCCCCACGTCCCGCAGCTTCGTGCCGTTGAGGGCCTCCTCGGACACGGCCCGGGTGATGGGCGGCGCATCGGCGGGGCGCGAGTCGAAGAGGAGGGTGCCGTCCGCGCGGTGGACCTCCAGGGCGAAGCTGCGCTGCGCGCGCTCGTGGGCCCGCTGCACCGCGTCCTTCACCACGTCGCCCACCTGGCTCCAGTCGTACGCGGCGAGCAGCACGCCGATGCGGGCGCCACTGAGCGGGCTCAGCACCGGCGCCGCCAGCGGCAGCACCCTTCGGCCGAAGGCGGGGTCCTTCTCGGCGGAGAGCGAGTCGGCGGTGAAGCGATCCTCGCGTGCCGCCAGGTACCACGTCGTCTGGCGGACCTCGCGCTCCTTGCCCCGGAAGGTCTCGAGCAGTGCTGGAGAGCTGGCGGAGACGGCGCGACCTTGCTCGTCGAAGAGGACGAAGCCGCTGATGGAGGGGTGGCGCTTCGCCAGCCCCGCGAGCACCGCGTCGCTCTTGTCGTACGTGTCGAAGAGCAGCGCTCCGCGCAGGATGGCGTCCTCGGACCAGCTCTTCACGCTCGCCTCGCGCTCGACGAGGGTCCGCTCCACCAGGTCCTTGAGGCCCTCGGCCTCCACCTTGAGCGTGGCGTGGATCTGCCTCGACAGCGTGCGCCGGGTGAAGGACAGGCCCAGGGCCGTGAGGGACAGGAGGGAGAGGGCCGACAGCAGGGCCACGGAGAGGGTGATGCGGCCCCGCAGCTTGAGGCCATCCAGGAAGGGGAGGTTCATGGTTTCAGAGCTCGAGCAGCGAGACGGACACGGTGAGGGCGCCGATGACGCGGGCGCCGTCCTTCACTGGGAGGGACACCTGGACGACGTAGGACTGCGAGGACTCGTCGAAGAAGGGCTTCTCGCGCAGCTCCCCACCCCGGCCTCCCTTGAAGGACTCGCGCCACTTGGCCTCGTCGCCCTGCCAGTAGTCGGAGGTACGCCGTGTGGCGCCTACGAGCGCGCCCTGGTTGTCCATGACGAAGGCCTCGGCCACCACCCGTCCGAGGCGCTCGAGGTCGCGGCCGAGTGCACGCGTGCACGTGCTGCCCAGCACCTTGCGCTTGTGGGGGGTGAGGGCCGGGGTCGCGCTCCACTCCGCGTCCAGCTTCTGGACGGTGTCCAGGCGGATGCGCTGCGCGTTCTGCCGCTTCACCTCGCGCACCACGGCCGGGTCCGCCGCGATGCGCCGGAGCTCGGGCATCAGCCTGTCCACCTTCTTCAGTTGCGCCGAGCCATCAGGCGGCAACTGCGCCACCAGCCACAACGAGACGAGCGTCCACATCGATGTGCGTCACCGTTCGGCCTCGCGGAGGTGCGTGCAGGTGGCTCCCAAGGCCCCCTGTGGCCGGTGCTTCCGGTGCCAGTCTACCGGAGGGCGCACTCGGACCCGTCCACGGCTTGCTGCTCTTGCTTCCTTTCCTGGCAACCTGAAGGAAAGCCGGCAGGCGAGCGTACGTCTCCAGCTCCGAGCCGCTCCGGCGCCCACTTCTGGCCACCAGAAGTGATGTCGCATGTCGTCCCACAGCCATTGGGGGACAGACTTCTGGTCGACCAGAAGTGAGGACCACTCGGGCCGGTGCTGGGGTAAAGGACGCGCCATGAACGAGAACCTGCGAATCGCCGTGGTGGGTGCTACCGGTGTGGTGGGCGGCGAGGTGCTCTCCGCCCTCTTCGACCGGGACTTCCCCGCCGAGCGTCTCTCCGTGCTGGCCTCGGAGCGCTCCGCGGGGGAGGAGCTGGAGTACGGCGAGGAGAGCCTGGAGGTGGAGAAGGCCACCCCCGAGTCCTTCCGGGGCATCGGCCTGGTCATTCTCGCCACGCCGCCGGAAGTGTCGCGCGGGCTCGCCCCGGCGGCCCAGGCGGCGGGGGCCTGGGTGGTGGACGCGAGCCTCGCCTTCCGCGCCGACGGCAACGTCCCCCTGGTGCTCCCCGGCTTCAACTCCGAGGTGCTGGACGCCTCCTTCAAGGGCCGCATCGTGTCCGTGCCCTCGGCGGTGACGACCGCCCTCGTCACGGTGCTCGAGCCGCTGCGCCAGGCCTTCGGCGTGGCCCAGGTGCAGGTGACGGCCCTCATGGGCGTGTCCTCCGGGGGCCAGCAGGGCCTGCGGGAGCTGGAGTCCCAGACGGCGGCCCTGCTCTCCGGCCGCGAGCCCGAGGCGCACCACTTCCCCCACCGCGTGGGCTTCAACCTGGTGCCCCAGGTGGGCCTCTTCATGGCCAACTCGCCCTGGACGGAGGAGGAGGCCGGCTGGACGCTGGAGGCCGCGCGCCTCTTCGCCCCCAAGGGCGAGGTGCCCGTGGTGGCCGGCACCGCCGTCCAGGTGCCCACCTTCTTCGGCCACGGGCTGAGCCTCCATGTGCGCCTGCGCAAGCCCGCCCCGGTGGACCAGGCGCGCGCCGCCCTCAAGGGCGTCGCCCGCGCTCAAGGTGCTGGATTCACCCGGAGAGAAGGTCTACCCGATGACGAGCCTCGTCACCGCCGACCCCACCGTCCACGTGGGCCGCCTGCGCTCCTTCCCCCAGTCCCCCGAGTGGCTCACCCTCTTCGCCGCGGTGGACAACGCCGGCCGGGGCGCCGCCCTCAACCTCGTGGAGGCCGGCCTGCGGCTGGCCGAGCGTCCCGCCTGACAATTTGGCAAGGCCGCCGGGGCGCTCGTGCCCATTTGACCGGGAGCCGGGCCACTTTCCCCCGGAAATCAAGGGAGCGGGGCCGGGTTTCCCCTGGCCTCCGACTTGCTACCCTACCTGCCCGCCCATGCGCACCCTTCTCATTATCGCCGCCGTGCTCGTGTCGACCGTGGCGTCCGCACAAGTGCAGGTGAATCTCCGGTTCGCCAACGGAGGGGACACGCGGAGTGTCTCTCCGGAGGACTGTGCCAATCAGCGAGTCTTCGTCACCTGGACATCCACCGGGACCGCTGCCTGTCAGGATCTCGCCATCTGGGTCACCGAAGGCACCGAGTGCCAGGAGACCGCCGCCCAACAGACGTCGCGCTTCTCGCTGACGCCCGTGCCCCAGACGACCCTCAATCAGACGAAGACGGGGGTTGTCGAGTTCGACGTCTCGTCGCTGCCCTTCTCCGACCCGTCGGATGCCGGGACGAGAACATGCGGTGCCTCGGGCTTCGAGCAGGAGTTCCGGGTCTGTGCCTCCACCAGGGCGGCGGACGCGTACACCGGGGCGTGCGCCAACTCGGTGTCGAAGGCGTCGCCCGCGAAGCTCACCTACGACGCGCTGCCGCCGGGCGTGCCCACCATCGAAGAGGTGAGCGGGCTGGATGAGGCCCTGCGCGTGCGTGTCAGTGAGCCGTCGGGGAGCAACAAGGTGAAGTTGTACGTGACGCTGCCGGACGGAACCCCGGTCACGAGCCCGGATCGGGGCGTGGGGCAGGGGGACTTCGAGGTGGAGGGCCTGGAAAACGGGGTGACGTACCAGCTCGCGGCCACCGCCATCGACGAGGCCGGCAACGAGAGCGACAAGTCGGAGGTCGTGGAGGGCACCCCCATCAAGACCAACGGCTTCCTGCAGGAGTACGTGGACGCCGGCGGCAAGGAGACGGGCTGCGGCGCGGCGGGCGGCGGAGTTGCGGGCGGCGCGGTGCTGGCCGTCCTGGGTTTCTGGCTGTTCTCAAGGAGAAATCGTTCATGGCTCGAGCAGTAGCCCTCGGCGTCGCGGCATTCCTCGCCGCCCTCCCCGGCGAGGCGCAGCAAGCGTCCGATGTGCCCATGCAGTCGCCCCGCAGCGGCTCCGTGGAGTTTCGGCTCGGTGGTTACCGGCCGCAGCTCGACAAGGAGGAGGGGCTCACCGACACGCCCTTCTCCAAGGTCTTCGGGGAGAGCGATCTGCTCCTCTTCGAGGGGGAGCTGCAGCGCTTCTTCTACCAGGGCATCGGCTCGGCGGGCGTGAGCCTGTCGCTCGGCTACGCGGAGAAGTACGCCTCCGCGTTGCTGCCCGAGGGTGGCACGAGCGGGGAGCGCACGGGCTTCCACGTGCTGCCCGTGCACCTGCGCGCCGTCTACCGGTTCGACTACCCCGCCTTGCGCTGGGGCATTCCCCTGGTGCCCTACGTGAAGCCCGGGCTCGTCTTCTCGCACTGGTGGGTGACCAAGGGCGGTGAGCTCGAGCAGGTCGGCGACGTGGAGGGGCGCGGCAACAAGTTTGGCTGGGAGGTGGCGGCCGGTGCGTCCTTCCTGCTGGACGTGCTGGAGCCGCGGCTGGCGCGCGACTTCGACTCGGACCTCGGCATCAACCACAGTTATATCTTCGCCGAGTACACGTACGCGAAAGTGAACAACTTCGGGGGCGAGGGCTTCAATCTCTCGGACTCGTACTGGATGTTCGGTCTATCGCTGGATTACTAGACCGTACATGACACCCCATGTGCGTCCTTCCCTTCGAGCGCTGACCGCCTTCTGGCTGGTGACCGTGGTCCTTGTGGGCCCCGGTTGCCGACGGATGGTGAAACCCGAGGCGGGGGAGGATCGCACGGTGGAGGCCGGCGTGCCGGTGGGCTTCGGCTCCGAGGCCAAGGACGCGCCGGTGGTAACGTGGGACTTCGGGGATGGCTCGCCGCCACGGCAGGGCGCGCGGGTGTCCCATGCCTTTCCGCGCGCGGGCGCCTTCACGGTGCGCGCGCTGGAGAAGGATGAGGTGCTGGCCAGTGCCCGGGTGACGGTGGTGCCGCGCCCGGTGCTGCGCGCCATCCCCGCCGACGCGGAGGTGGCCGTCTTCTTCCCCCAGCTCCGGGGCAACGTGGAGCCGCTGCTGGGCTTCTACTCGCGGCTGGTGGGCGAGGCGCAGGCGCGGAGCTCGCTGGAGGAGGCTCCGATGCTGTCGCTCGTGCTGCGGGAGATGAGGGGCGAGCCCCGACTGGTGGACCTGGAGGAGGGCGTGGGCTTCTTCTCGCTGCCCGGCTTCGAGGGCACCGTGGGGCTGCTGGGTGTGATGGATGAACCGGCCGCGCTGGACGCGGTGGTGGGGGAGCTGGAGTCCGGCGGGGCCACCGTGGTGAACCGCCAGCCCTCCGAGGGCCTCGTCCACCTTCGGGGTGAGGACGGGGCGCCGCTGCTGCTCTTCGCGGACCGCGGCTACCTCTACCTCGTGATGTCGGACACGGGCGACGGAGAGCCCGAGGAGGGCGAGCCGGCCGAGGACGAGCCGGCCGAGGCGCGGGCGGATGTGCGGCCCCAGCGGAGCCAGGACGAGACGTCCCAGGTGGACGCCATTCGCGCGCGGATCATTGGGATGAGCGGCCCGGGGCTGTCCGAGGTGCCGCTGCTCACCGAGCTGCGGCCGAAGGTGGGCACGGGCAACGTGTACGTCTTCGTGCGTGCGGTGGGCGAGGACGCCGCCACCGGCATCCGGGGCATCTGGGCGGCGTTCCGGGCGGAGGAGGGGGGGCGGAGCTGGAGGGCTGGGTGGCCTCGGAGCAGAACCTCTTCCAGGGCAAGAGCGCGCCCGGCTCGGCGCTGCTGGGCAATGCGCCCGCGGGCCCCATCGCCGCGTTGATGGTGTCCATTCCGCCCGAGGAGCTGGCGAAGCTCGTCTTCGGCGCGCCTGACTCGGAGCGCCGCCAGCGCACGCTGCAGCGTCTGGAGGAGCAGGGCTTCGACGCGGCCGGCGCGGACAGCCTGCTGGGCGCGCTGCGGGGAGACGTGACGATGCTGGCCTACTTCGACGCGCCGGCCTTCTACCGCAACTTCATCCGTGGCAGCCGGAGGCCGGATCCGCGTGGCACCCTGCTCTTCGAGGCGGGGCTCGTCCGCTCCGAGCCGGTGGTGGACTGGCTCACCGGGCGGCTGAAGGCGCGCGGGCAGCCCTTCGAGGTGGTGAAGGGCGCGGATGCCACGCGCCTGCGCACCCGGGTGATGGAGCAGCCAGTGGAGTTCACCGTCACGGCCGATCGATTGACGATGCACGGCGGCGAGTCGCTGGTGGGTCGCGCCACGGGTGACGTGGGCTCGGCGCTGCGGGAGCGCTTCGGCGCCAATGCCTTCGAGTCCGGGCACCTCTCCGCCGTGGTGGACGTGGGGCAGTTGCGCGCCGAGCTGGATGCGCCCCAGGTGGTGCCGGGTGTGCCTTCGCAGCAGCTCCCCGTGGCCCGCTCGCTGGTGGATGCGCTGTTGGACCAGTTGCCGCCCGTCGAGCTCGTCTTCCTCGACTTCAACCCCGAGCAGGGGGGCGGTCGCTTCAGGGCGCGCACGGTGCTCCGGTCGCGCTAAGAGGGGTCCGTGCCTGACACCATCACCGTCCTGTACTTCGCCGCGGCGCGTGAGCGCGTGGGACTGCCTCGCGAGTCGTTGGAGCTGCCGCCGGGCGCGCGCGTGACGGATGTGCTGCGCCTGCTGGCCACGCGTCACCCGGCGCTCGCGCCGCTCCTGCCGCACCTGCGGGTGGCGGTGAACCAGGAGTTCTCCGACTCGGACGCCGAGGTGCCCCCGGGCGCGGAGCTGGCGTTGATTCCACCGGTGGCCGGGGGCAGCGGCGGGCTGTTCCGGGTGGTGGACCGGCCGCTGCGGCTGGAGGAGGTGGTGGAGGCGGTGGCCGGCGAGGCCTATGGCGGGCTCGTCACCTTCTCCGGCTCGGTGCGCAACCAGACGCGCGGACGGCGGGTGTTGAGGCTGGAGTACGAGGCCTATCCCGCCCATGGCGGAGAAGAAGCTGGCGGAGATTGGCGCCGAGGTGGCCGAGCGCTTCAGCGGGACGCGGCTGGCCATCGTGCACCGGGTGGGGACGCTGCTGCCGGGTGAGCTGGCGGTGGTCATCGCCGCCGCCGCGCCCCACCGCAAGGAGGCGTTCCTCGGCTGCGAGCACGCCATCGAGCGGCTCAAGCAGGACGTCCCCATCTGGAAGAAGGAGTTCTACGAGGACGGCGAGGTGTGGGTGGGCCTGGGGCCCTGAGCCTCACTGGACGCCGAGGTTGGCGGGCAGCGTCTTCATGCCCGCGTCGGGCCGCGACTCCTCCGGGGAGATGGGGCGCGCGGGGGTGTCCACCCCGAGCCGCTTGCGCTCGGCCTGCTCGCGCTCGCGCGCCTGGGTCAGGGCACGGGCGTTGGACTCGGCCATGCGCTCGGGACTGGGCCCCGCGAGGAGGAAGCCCACCGGCAGGCTGAGGAAGAGGAGCGACACCATCGCGAGCCAGCCGAAATCCTTCAGCCCCAGGCCCGAGGTGCGCTTGCCTGTCACGGAGGGCGCGAGGTGCAGGGAGAGCTCTCCCTCGGAGAGGCGCAGCCGGTCATCCTGGGTGAGCTCCACCCAGGCGCGGTCCCCGGTGCGCTGCAGCTCCGCTTCGGGCACGGCGCGGAAGGCCTCGCCGCGACGGCTTCGCTCGAGGCGCGCCGCCGGGGGGACGAAGACGCGGTAGCCGTGCTCGGTGCGCTCGGCGAGGAGGTAGGGCTCCTCGGGCAGGGTGAAGCCGTAGAGGGGCAGGGGGGCCGTTTCCTCCTGCGCGGCGAGCACGCGCGGTTGCTCCGGGTCGAAGCTCCACGCCTCGTTGAGGGTGGTGCCCCAGTAGAGCTCGCAGAAGAGGCCGTTGTTCTTCGCCTTGGTGCTCATGCCGGGTGGAGCATAGGGCCTTCCCATCGCCTTGGCGCCTCCTTCCGGCGTGGGTCCGTTGCCCCGAGGGCATTCCCGGTCGCCCGGAGGGCCAGCGTCGCATCGTGCCCGGCGCTCACTCGCCGAGGTCGTCCGCCAACTGGGGCAGGCCGCCGTCCGGAGGGTCCAGGGCCTCGGTGGCCTTCGTCGGACTCGTGGAGCCCCCGTCGGGAGAGAGGGCGGCGGGAGTGCGGAGGGTGCCGCCGCGAGCCAGGTGCTGGCGCACGTTCGCGAGTGCCACCGTCAGCACCACCCACAGCAGCGCGAGGAAGCCCACCGCGTGCACCACCGTCTCCACGCGCGCCGGCACCTTCCGGCGGCTCACCGCCTCGAAGAGGAGGAAGAGCATCCGCCCTCCATCCAGCGAGGGCAGGGGCAGCAGGTGGAAGCAGGCGAGTGCCACCGAGAGGCTCACCAGCACGCGCAGGAAGGCCCCCAGGCCGCTGGCCGCCGCGCCCGAGGACTGCTTCACCAGCCCCGCCGGGTTGGCCTCGAGGACGCCCTGCCGTCCCTGGAGCAGGCGCGCGAGCAGGCGGGTGCCCTCGGCCACGAGGTTCCCCGTGTGTGCCACCGCCTGCATCAGCGCCTGGCCCAGACCGTGGGAGCGGTACACGTACTGCTGGCTCACCCCGATGCGCCCCTCGCCCCGCTCGTCCGGACGGGGCCGCACCGTCACCTCCCGGGGCTCCTCCTGGCGCTCGATGCCCAGCTTCAGCTCGTGGCCGGGGCTCTGGACGATGAGCTCCACGAACTCCGACCAGTTCTCCAGCGGCCGGCCGTCCACGCTGACGATGCGATCTCCCGGCAGCAACTGCGCGCGCGCCGCCTCCGAGCCGGGGGTGATGGTGCCCACGGTGAGCGGCACCACCACGTGCGTGCCCGAGGTGTAGAGCGCGACGAGGACGCCCAGCGCGAACAGCCAGTTGGTCAGCGGCCCGGCCAGCAGCACCAGCATCCGCTTCCAGGGCGTCCGCGCCGCGAAGCTCGTCGGGTCCGCGGGGTCCACTCCCGGCTCGTGGGGGTTCATCCCGTGGATGCGGGCCGAGCCCCCCAGCGGGACGGCGCCGAGCACGTAGTCCGTCCCCCGGAGCCGGAAGGTGAACACGGCCGGCCCGAAGCCGAGCGTGTAGCGGGACACATGCACGCCCAGCAGCCGGGCGGCCACGAGGTGTCCCAGCTCGTGCAGTGCCACGAGCAGGCCGAGGGCGAGGAGGAGGGGGAGGTAGTGCATCCGGGGCCGCTTGTCCTAGAGCTTCCGCCGCTGCCCTGTCCGCTTGTAGGTCAGGTAGTCGGCGAGGATGGTGCCGTGGTCGAAACACAGCTCCTGGGGCAGGGCATCCAGGGGGAAGACCCGGGCCTCGGCCGCGTCGTCCGCGCCCTGGGGCTCACCCTGGGCCCGGCCGATGAAGACGGTGGAGAGGGTGTGCTTGCGCGGATCCCTGCGCGGGTCCGAGTAGGTGAAGAACTGCTCCACCAGCTCCACGTCCAGTCCGGTCTCCTCCTTGGCCTCGCGCACCGCGGCCAGGTCGAGCCGCTCGCCCTCGTCCACGAAGCCCCCGGGCAGCGCCCAGCCGAGCGGCGGGTTCTTGCGGCGGATCAGCACGACGCGTTCCCCTGGCAGCTCGATGATGCAGTCCACGGTGGGCAGGGGATTCTTGAACGGGGCCATAGAGGGGCCAGTCTAGCCGCTGGTCCCGCGGTTGCACTCGGCACGTGTACCCCTGCTCCGCTACCATGCGAGCCGTGGCCGCTACCCGATTGTCCCGCCCCCTCCTGATGTCCACCCTGTTCCTCTCCCTCGGAGCAGGCTGCACCCGTGCCTACATCCAGAACGAGGGCCCCTACGAGCTCACCGCCCAGGAGGTGTTGCGCGACGACTGCGCCCTGCTGTCCGCGCCCGAGTCGCTCTGGGATGGAAAGCTGCACATCTCCGGCGAGGTGCTGCGCATGGAGTACGGGCTGATGGAGATGCAGCTCGTGGGCTCCTTCCTCGACGGGGCGGCGGAGGACGGTGACGCCTTCACGCTCGACGGCAGCCTGACCAATGCCTCGCTCAACGCCAACGGCCGCGAGTGCATCGTGGACCAGGTGACGGTTCACCTCGAGGGCACGACACAGTGCGCCACGGAATTCGATGGTGTGCTGCGTGTTCGCTATGAGCCGAGACCCACGCAGTCCGCCGCATGCGCCTGTGAACTGTGGGTTCGTTATCAAGCCGTCCAGAACTCGGCCCCGTGCAAATCCGCTCCTTGAGACGGAGCACGAGGGGCTTCTAGAACAGGGGTTCTGACGTCGTCGTACTGGAGGGAGCCCCATCATGGCCGAAGCACCCCGTCCGCCGTCGCACGAGTTTCATTCCGTCCTCGCCGAGAATCGCGTCTTCCCGCCGCCCGAGGACTTCGCTCGCCGGGCCCATATCCGGAGCATGGAGGACTACCGCCGGCTGTGGGACGAGGCCGAGAAGGACCCCGAGGCCTATTGGGGTGCCCGCGCCCGCGAGGAGCTGTACTGGAAGGAGCCCTTCCAGACGGTGCTCGACTGGAAGCCGCCGCACGCGCGCTGGTTCGTCGAGGGCCGCACCAACCTCGCCTACAACTGCGTGGATCGGCACCTGGACAAGCGCCGGGACAAGACGGCCATCGTCTTCGAGGGAGAGCCCGGGGATCGGCGCAAGGTGACGTACGGGGAACTTGCCCGTGACGTGAACCGGCTCGCCAACGGGCTGCGCTCGCTGGGCGTGCGCAAGGGGGACCGGGTGGGCATCTACCTGCCCATGATCGCCGAGGCCGCGGTGGCCATGCTGGCGTGTGCCCGAATTGGCGCGGTGCACTCGGTGGTGTTCGGCGGCTTCTCGGCCGAGGCGCTGCTGGAGCGCATGAACGACGCGGGCGCGAAGGTGCTGCTCACCGCGGACGGCGGCTGGCGCAAGGGCGCGGTGGTGCCGCTGCTGGACAACGTGCGCAAGGCGATGCCGCAGATGAACAGCATCGAGCGCGTGGTGGTGTTCCAGCGCACCACGCAGGGCGCGCTGCAACTGAGCGGCAAGGAGCTGGCCTGGAACGAGCTGGTGGCGAAGCAGGCCGACACCTGCGAGCCCGAGTGGGTGGAGAGCGAGCACCCGCTGTTCATCCTCTACACCTCGGGCAGCACGGGGAAGCCCAAGGGCGTGCTGCACACCACGGGCGGCTACGCGGTGAATTCCTCGCTCACCACGCGGTGGGTGTTCGACCTGAAGGAGGAGGACGTCTACTGGTGCACCGCCGACGTGGGCTGGGTGACGGGGCACAGCTACGTCGTCTACGGCCCGCTGATGAACGGCGCCACCACGGTCATCTACGAGGGCGCGCCCACGCATCCGGGGCCGGACCGCTTCTGGGAGCTGATTGCCCGCGAGAAGATCTCCATCCTCTACACCGCGCCCACCGCCATCCGCGCCTTCATGCGCCTGGGCGAGGAGCACGTGAAGCGGCACGACATGTCCTCGCTGAGGCTGCTCGGCTCGGTGGGCGAGCCCATCAACCCCGAGGCGTGGATGTGGTACCGCGACGTCATCGGCGGCGGGCGCTGCCCGGTGGTGGACACGTGGTGGCAGACGGAGACGGGCTGCATCATGGTCTCGCCGCTGCCGGGGGCCACGCCGACCAAGCCCGGGAGCGCCACGCTGCCGCTGCCCGGCATCCATGCCGAGGTGTTGGATCGGCAGGGCAACCCGGTGCCGGCGAACCAGGGCGGCCTGCTCTTCGTCACGAAGCCGTGGCCCTCGATGTTGCGCACCGTGTACGGGGACCCGCAGCGGTACGTGAACACGTACTTCAGCGAGTTGCCCGGCAAGTACTTCACCGGTGACGGCGCGCGGCGGGACAACGACGGCTACTTCTGGCTGATGGGCCGCGTGGACGACGTGGTGAACGTGGCCGGCCACCGCCTGGGCACCGCCGAGGTGGAGAGCGCGCTCGTGGCCCACAAGTCCGTCTCCGAGGCCGCCGTGGTGGGCCGCCCGGACGAGCTCAAGGGCACCGCGCTGGTGGCCTTCGTCACGCTGAAGAAGGGGATTGTCCCCTCGCCGGAGCTCAAGAAGGAACTGAGCGCCCACGTGACGAAGGAGATCGGTGCCATCGCGAGGCCGGATGAGATCCGCTTCGCGGAAGGCCTGCCGAAGACGCGCTCGGGGAAGATCATGCGCCGGCTGCTGCGCGACGTGGCCGGAGGCAAGCAGACCACGGGCGACGTCACCACGCTCGAGGACCTCAACGTCCTCGCGGCGCTGCGCACCAACGAGGAGTAGCCAGCCCTCAACGCTCGAGGTGGGTGATGCCCGCCTCGAGCAGCGCGGCCACGCCCCGCCGGGCCACGTGCACCACATTCATGGTCTCTACTGCATCCCGAGCAGTGGCACCTTCTTCCAGTGCTCCTCAATACGTTGTTTGTAGCTCTCGGGTATGGGGAGTTCGCCGCGTAGGCTGACCCAGGAATCGAGCGTGGCTTCCACGGCTGCTCTCACGATCGGAAGTACTTCGTCGCCGCTCAGCCCCAGTTTGCGCGCAAGCCGTTCGAACGCTTCAAGGGATACATCCTCAAATCTTTTGGAGCGAGCGAGATTCAGTGCCAGGGTCTCCTTGGGCATGTACTGGATGGTTGAGACCAAGGTCGTATGCTGGCGAGAGTGTCGCGTGGATGCCGTCTGGGTAAAGCAGGGACCAATTCTTGTGGTGGGCATCCCCGTTGCCAATGGCGATGATGAAGACAAGCCGGCGAAGGAACTCGTGGAGTGTGTCCAGTCCGGCCACGTTGAGCAACACGTTCGCAGTCGTCTCATAATTGTATTTCTTGTATTTCTCGTCCGAGTAGAGCCCGAGCACCTGCGCCATGTCCTCCATATGGACACGCCGGCCGGGCTCTGGGCGGTCAAAGCGGCGGATGGCGAATGCCATTCCCTCACGTAGCATCACGCCCTCGGGAAGGCCCTCGAGGTCGGTGACCCTTTCCAGATGGAATTCGGGCACGTCGATGCCAGCGGCGTGTGCCCAGCTCATCATCGAGAATTCGTTCTCTGGTACGAGGTCGTAGCGATTGTCCGGTAGCTTGACAATCCAATCGCCACCACGACCACTCGTGGGCAGCGTCATGCCGCGATCCCGGCGCAACATGGAGAACTTGAGTTGCACGCCAGCCAGAGAGAAGCGGAGTTGTTCCCGCAGGGGCGCAGGTTCTTCCTCACGTCCTACCAGGGGCTCGGAGGCGTCTCCTCTCAGTACACCAGTCGGGGTAATGATGACCGCACCGGGAAGATCCTCACCAAGCCGCGCGATGAGGAAAAACTCCCTCTGAGGGTGCACGCCCAATTTCCCCGCGATGAGCTCTCGCAGGGGTCCCTCTGGGGAGAAGGTTCGAGAAGAATGGCAATAAGCGAATTCGGCTCGAACGCCGCCGGGAGAGGTCATCCTCAAAAGCCTGTCCGAGAATGGGCCGCGGATACCGCTGACGGTACTCCTCGGAGATGACGAACTCCGTATATTCATCTTCCAGTAGATTCAGCGTTCCAACGTGGACGTCGCCCAGCCGGACATCGAGGATGCCAACCTCTCTGCTCAGGAGTTGCATTTCATGCCTCCTCGTCGTCGAGGATGAGCAGAGACTGGAGCGGCCTGCGAACCGATTCCAGCCAACGTGCTTTCAAGTCCAGGAAGGTGTCTACGTGGCGCTCCAGGAATCTTTGTCGGAGGGTCAGAAATCCCAGCCTGTCGCCTTGCTGGAGCGCCGTGAACGCAGGCAAGGGAATGCCATGGCTGTTGAGCACCTCTGGATGGAGAGAGTGCTCGAGCGCGGTGAGCAACGACTGCTCCTGCATCGCCGGGTGGAACATCCGATTGGCGAGCCCCTGCATCAATCTCTTGAGCCGGGCTGAACCCTCATCAGGGCGCAGGCGCGGGGGTGATGTGATGATGAGGCGTAGTGCGGCAGCTCCTTGCGTTCCAATGATAGCGGGGACATCCAGGAGCTCGCCGGATTGGAGATCTCGCGGTTGCAGTGCGAGCATCGCGTTGACCTGCAGCTTGGTTTCCGCAGTACGGAAATTGTAGTCGCGCAGGTTCAGTTCCCTGGTGGGTGCTTCGGGAAGTTCGGCGAGCAATGCCTGTATCGACTCATCCTCATTCCGCCTGATGACAGCCAGGCTCTTGCGGACTGCGGGAATGCTCTCTCCCCTATGAAAGGTGGTGATGGCACCACGCCAGAGCCATCGTGCAAGCAACTCACGTGAGCGTGCGGAAGGCTCGGGATTGAGCTGGAAGAAGCGCGCCAGGATGACGAGGGGGAGCTTGTACGGCAAGAGTTCGATGCGGGGAATTCCTGCATCCCGTTTGAGGAAGACGATTGTATCGCGCAGCGCGCGTTCCGTTTGGCGGAGCGCACCTGGCAAATCATGGCCTTCCTTGAGTTGAGATCGAAAGTCCCTGGTGATGTCGAGACCTTTGATGGCGAGAACGGCCTTGAGCAGCCATTCCTCTTCGATGGTGCCAAATTCCATCTCCTCCAAGCTGCGGGACATGGAGCGAAGATCCGAAGGCTGCTCTTGGCTCCAGCCTCCATGGAGCGATTGGAACACATCCGCCTTGGAAAGTGCCTTGCCCGTGGAGTTCAGTCGCTCGAAGATGATGCGAAGGGTTTCCTCCGCATCGGCTTCGACGATATACGCCGGTACCTGATACTCCCTGATCATCTTGCCGAGTTTGATGGCCGTCCTTGTGTGCTCGGGGTGCTCTGCCCGAGCGGAATAGCGATCCAACCAGCCGAGCAGTAACTCGCTGTCCGCTACTACATTCATGGGCAGCCAATGGGCGGGCGGCCGCTCCCGGCGGGTAGGCCGAACGAAATCCTCCTTCTCTAGGTCGAAGTAGAGTCCGAAGTCATCGTAGCCACCTTCACCATTGAGCGATGGGTGAAGGAGCACCCCAGTGAGTGCGGTAATGCGTTGTTGGCCATCCACGACCCATAGCGCTTGGGCCTTTTTGGGGGCGTCCAATTTAACTGGGCCGATTTGGATGTGGGCTGCGGGCGCCTCGTGCTGCCAGAAGAGCAGGGTTCCGATGGGATAGCCTCGGTAGACACTGTCCAGTAACTCATGGACGTCCCGGGCCTTCCATTTAAGAGCCCGCTGGAACTCAGGGATGCGGATGCTCCCCTGTCGAACGTGGTCCAGCAGATCCTCAATGCTAAAGGCGGTCGCTCTGGGACGTCGTGTGAGTGGCGAGGGAGGTGACATGTCTATTCTTATTGACGCGTCAGTGGATTGTTACCTGACAGGTTGGTCAAATGAGGAGTAACTCCTCGACTCACTCATCGTTCGAGGTGGGTGATGCCCGCCTCGAGCAGCGCGGCCACGCCCCGCCGGGCCACGTGCACCACCTTGTGGCGGTGGGGCGTGCCCGGCGTCGTGTAGTGGCTGCTCACCTTGTGGTGCAGCTCCGTGGCGCCCCACACGAGCACCAGGTCTCCCCACTCCAAGTCACTCTGCGCCTTGCCCGCCGTGCGCCGCTCGGTGCCGTCCACCATGCGCAGCTCGATGCGCCCGCCGAGCTTCTCCTCCAGCTCCTCGCGCACCGAGGGCGAGCCGCCCACCACCACCACCCGGCTCACCCCGTGGCGCTGGCACGCCTCCAGGAAGGCCACCTCCGCGCGCCGGTTGTTCGAGCCCCCGCAGTGCTCACAGTGGCTGCGCGGCTCCACCGGCAGCGGCTCCCTTCCGCTCGCTCGCGCCACCTGCTGGCACTCGGTGGCGGTGCACACCCGGAAGAAGCGCTCGGCCAGCACCTGCTCGGCCCGGGGCAGCTTGGGCTCGCTGATGCGCACCTTGCGAGAGCTGGTGAGCCCCGCCGCCTCCAGCGCGTTCCGGGCCCGGGCGCGCGAGTCCGACGAGGTGATTCCCCTCTCGGCCAGCCACCCGTCGATGTCCTTGTCCGCGCTCACGTCCGCTTCGTTCCTCGTGAAGAGCTCTCCCTGGAGGGGCCCGGCCGGGGCCGGCTCGGAGCGCCCGAGGCACTCCCGCACCGGCGCGAAGCTGCGGCGGTGGATGGGCAGGACGCCCTTCTCCCGGATGGCCTGCACGTGCGAGGCCGTCGGGTAGCCCTTGTGCTCGGCGAGGCCGTAGCCCGGGTATTGCGCGTCCAACTCCCGCATCCGTCTGTCCCTCGTCGTCTTCGCCAGCACCGACGCCGCGGCGATGCTCAGCGAGAGCGCGTCTCCCTTGATGATGCCGCGCTGGGGCAGCTCGCACTCGGGAATCGTGAAGGCGTCCAGCAGCACGTAGTCTGGCTGGATGCCCAGCGCCTGCAGCGCGCGGTGCATGGCCAACAGGCTCGCCCGGCGGATGTTGAGCCGGTCGATCTCCTCCGCCTCGGCGATGCCCACCGCCCACGCCACCGCCCCGCGCTTGATGGACTCGGCCAGCTCCTCGCGGCGCTCCTCGTCGGCGATCTTCTTCGAGTCGTCCAGCCCCTCCAGCTTCCAGCCCTTGGGGAGGATGGCCGCCGCGGCGACCACCGGGCCGGCGAGCGGGCCCCTGCCTGCCTCGTCCACTCCGGCGATGTGGGTGTGGCCCTGCTCCCACAACTCGTTCTCGAACCGGAGCAGGTTGCGCAGGCGCTGGCCCTCGGCGCGGTTCTTCCCCTGCCGGGCGCGGATGCGGCGGGCGAGCGTCTTCGCCCCCTGGCGAGGGTCCGCCTCCAGCGCCTCCAGGAGTCCCACCGGCACGGAGCGGGCCTGCGTGATGAAGTGCTCGGTCAGCTCGGAGAGGGGCTTCTGGATGAGGTCTTCCACGCTCGACATGGCGACCTCAACCTAGCGAGTCAGACCCCGACGGACAAACGCCGATTGTAGGCCCGGCCGCCAGAGGGGCCTACGGATTGAGCTGGAGCCGCACCGTGGAGGGCTCGGGGTGGCAGTGGCACTCGTCGCATGTCCAGACCACTTCTGTGGGTGCGGTCACCTTGGAGCCGGCGGTAGCCGACACTCGCACCGTGCCCGAGCCGAGGTCCTCGTTCACCGAGGTGGTGACGCCCCGCTCGTTGGTGATGCCGGTGATGGTGCGCCCTGAGTCCACATGGGTGGCGGTGACGGTGGCGTTCTTCACCTCCCTGCCCTGTGCGTCCACCACCTCCACCCGCAGGGTGACGAGGTCCTCGACGCAGGGATTGCCCTGGCGGTTCACCCTCAGGCCCCCATCACAGGCGGCGAGCGGCACGAGGCCGAGGAGGAGCAGCAACTGGCGAGCCCGGAGCATGCGGAGGGATTGCGCACGCTCCCTCGCGGAGGCAATGCCGGGTGTCAGGTGGTGGGCGGAAGACGGGCCTGGGCGAAGCGGGAAGCGTCCGTATCCGGGTACCGGTCGACGATGTACCGGTAGATGTCCTCGGCGCGCGCCGCGTCTTGCATTCGTTCGCCGAGCACGCGGGCCAGGAGGGTGAGGGCGCGCGGGGCGATCGGGTCGTCCGGGGCCACGTCGGCGGCGGACTCCAGCGCGCGCACGGCCAGCTCATACTGTCCCTCCGTGGCCGACGCCTGCCCGACGAAGAGGTGCAGCGCCGGGGCGATGGCGGAGGGGGGCACGCCGTCCAGCATCTGGTAGAGCGCGAGTGCCAGGGAGATGTCGCGCTTCTCCACCGCTCGGGCGAGTGCCTGCACCTGCTCGGTGGGAGCGGGGGCCTCCGAGGTGGTGGCTCCCATCGCCTCCGGGGCGGGAGGCAGGTGGCTCTCCCCGCGCAGCGAGGTGCTCGGCGTGGCATCCCGCAGCACGGGCGTGAGGTAGTCGCTCGGAGGTCCGTACCCGAGCACGTCGCCGCGCGTGTAGACGAGCAGCCCGAGCACCCGCGCCATGATGAAGGGCACGAAGACCTCGAGGACCTCCGCGGGCCAGCGCGTTCCGATGCCGAGGTCCAGCGCGCGGATTTCGGAGGTGACGAAGCGGACGACGAGGAACACGAGCCCCAGGGTGAACAGGGCGCCCAGCGTCACCCCGTAGTCCCGCCCGAGGGCCCGGATGGCGCGCACGCCCCGCAGCGGGTTGAGGATGTCCAGCAGGCTCGTGCCGGTCGCCGCCAGCACGAGCGCGATGGGCAGGTAGACGAGGCCGGCCACTCCCATCACCCAGGCGACGGGGTCCTTCAGCAGTTGCTCCCCCGGGATGGATTGGAACTTCCCGGTCGCGAAGAACATGGGGTCTTCCATCAGGCGGTCCACGTACTGGAGCACGTTCCAGCCGCCGACGAGCACGAGGTAGGCCACGAGGGGGAACCACACCACGCTGGTGGCCAGCAGGCCTCGTAGGGCCGGGGCGATCCAATCGGCGCCGACCTCGGAGAACTCCGGGAGGGGGACGTCGTTCTCGCCTCGCGCACTGGCGCGCACGATGGCCAGGAAGCTGCCCCAGAAGATGCCGGCGCCGAGCGCGGCGGGGAACCACCGACCCAGGATGAACGCGGCCTGCGTCAGGTAGCTGAAGACGGTCAGGAACGTCCCGACCGCCAGCACCAGTGCCAGTCCGTGCTGGGTGAAGGGATAGCGCCAGACGTTGCCCAGCCGATCGGCGAGCGAGGCCTGCTCGGAGCGGTGGACGATGATGGCCTCCGCCCGGCCGCCACACGCGCGACAGGAGAGCAGGTCCACCGTCTGCATCCGTCGCGCCTCCATGCAGTCCGGGCAGAGCGTGGCGCCACACCCGTCACAGTGCCAGCCAGCGATGGCGGAAGGGTGGCGTTTGCAACGGGCGAGAGGTTTCGACTTCATGTGGCTCCTCTGGCGCCACAGCCTACCCCGATTCCTCCCAGGGAGCGCCCAGCCACGCCTGGTACGCCGCTTTCTGTGCGTCGGTGGGCTTCTCCACGCGCGCGAGCCAGGCCGCGTCCGCGGGCTTCTGGCCGAGCGTCACCGGCACCTCCAGCAGTCGGTCGCGGCGGAACACGGTGAGGCGCACCGTGTCGCCCGGGGACTTGTCGTCGCAGCGGGCCAGCAGCCCCGCGCCGTCCACCCGCCAGCCGTCGAGCGCCACCACATCGTCGTCCACGTACAGCCCGGCCTCCTGGGCGGGCGAGCCGTCCACCACCGTGGCGAGGGTGGCGCTCCCCTTGGTGGTGACGCCCAGCCAGCCCTTCGGCTTGCCGTCGCCCTTGGTCCGCACCGGGCTGCCGCCCTTGTCGCTCGAGGACTCACGCGGGCGGAAGTGCACCTCCAGGCCCACGTGCCAGAAGACGGAGTAGTCCAGCTCCTCCGTGCTGCGCACCGCCCGGTCGAAGAAGGCGCTCAGGTCCTTGCCCGCCACCTCCGAGGCCGCCGCCTCCACGCCGTCCTCGGGCACGCCGGACTCGTCGCCGTGGCGCTGCCACAGCAGGCGCATCAGGTCGTCCAGGCCGCGCGCGTTGTTGGTGGCCCGGCGGATTTCCAGGTCCAGCAGCACGGCCACCACCTCGCCCTTGAGGTAGTAGGAGATGGCGCTGTTGGGCGAGTTCTCATCCGGGCGGTAGTGCTTCACCCAACTCACCAGCGACGCCTCGGCGAGCGTCTGCACCTTGCGGCCCGGGGTGGCGTGCAGCGCCGAGAGCGTCTCGCCCTGTCGTGTGAGGTAGCGGCTCGCGCTCATCAACCCCGCGCGCAGCACGATGAGGTTGTCGTAGTAGGACGTGGCCCCCTCGAAGGCCCACAGCAGCGAGGTGTAGTTCTCCTGCGAGTAGTCGAAGGGGACGAGCGCCTTCGGTTTCACCCGCTTGATGTTCCACAGGTGGAAGTACTCGTGGGCGGCCAGGGTGAGGAAGTCCTCCCAGCCCCGCGAGTTCTGCAGCCCCACCCGCGGGAAGAGGAGCGAGGTGGACGCCTTGTGCTCCAGCCCTCCGCGGCCCTTGTCCGTGAGGTAGACGAGGAAGAGGTAGCGGGACATGGGCAGGCCGCCGAACATCCTCGCCTCCGTCTCGCAGATGCGCTGCAGGTCCGAGCACAGCCGGCCCGCGTCCGGCACCGCGTCCCCCCACACCACCACCTCGTGCGGCACGCCCGCGGCGGTGAAGGTGTGGGGCGTGTGCGGCCCCACCTCGAAGGGGCTGTCCACCAGCTCGTCGTAGTCCTTCGCGACGAAGGCCTCGCCCCGGCGCTCCAGCGCGGCGAAGGGCCTCCAGCCCGCGGGGGCCTCCACGGTGACGTGGTGCTCCTGGCCCCGCGTGGCCTCGGTGTAGAGGAAGAGGGTGGCGCCGTTGAAGTAGCCGTGGGTGCCGTCCAGGTGGCTGGTGCGCACGGTGAGCTCGTTGGCGTAGACGCGGTAGCGCAGCGTCACCGCGCGGCCCCGCGCCTGGACGCGCCAGGTGCGCTTGTCCACGCGCTGCACGGGCAGGTGAGCGCCTCCCGCCGAGGCGCTCACCTCCTGCACGTGGCGCGCGAACTCGCGCACGAGGTAGCTGCCGGGCGTCCACACCGGCAGCAGGGCATCGAGGGTGTCCGGGCCCGCGGGGAAGGTGGCCTCCACCTCGAAGAGGTGCGAGTGCGGGCGGAGCATCGAGACGCGATAGTGGACCGCTTCCGGCATTCCGTGCCCTCCAATGGGCGGGGGGGAACCTCAACCCTACTTCGCGCGCACGAGGATGGCCCCGAAGAATCCATCCGTGCCGTGCAGGTGCGGGGCGAGCCGCAGGTAGGGCCCCGGGCCCACCTTCGCCCCCAGCTCGGGCCCGAGCTCCTCCGCCACCGGCCGCACCGAGTACTCCGGGTGCCGGGCGAGGAAGTCCTCCACCACCGCCTCGTTCTCCTCGCGCAGCACGCTGCACGTGCCGTAGATGAGCCGGCCGCCCGGCTTCACCAGTTGGGAGAAGCGCTCCAGCAGCCGCTTCTGCCGCGCCACGTGGTCGTCGATCATCTCGGGGGTGAGGCGGTAGCGCGCGTCCGGCTTGCGCCGGAAGGTGCCCGTGCCGCTGCACGGCGCGTCCACCAGCACCCGGTCCGCCTTGCCCTTCAGCGGGGCGAGGGCCTCGTCCGCCTCGGGTCCATCGGCGGGGATGAGCTGGGTGCGCACGTTGTGCACCCCGTCCCGGCGCGCCCGCTTGCGCAGCTCGTCGATGCGGCGTCTCCTCCACGTCCAGTGCGTACAGGTCGCCCCGGTTCTTCATCTGCACGGCGAGCTGCAGCGTCTTGCCGCCCGCGCCCGCGCACGCGTCCACCACCTTGGTGGGCGGCGCGTCCACCAGCATGCCGAGGAGCTGGCTGCCCTCGTCCTGAATCTCGAACCAGCCGTCGCGGAAGGTGTTGAGCGAGAAGGCGTTGCTGCGGGTGTCGAGGACGAGGCCCAGCGGCGACAGTGGGGTGGGGGTGGCGGTGACGCCCTCCTCGGCCAGGAGCGCGCGCAGCCGCTCGCGGTCTCCCTTGAAGCCGTTGACGCGCACGGTGAGGGGGCCGCGCTCGTTCATCGCCTCGACGGCGCGCTCGGCGTCCGCGCCGAACACCTCGCGCAGGCGCGGGCCGAGGAAGTCCGGCACCGAGGCGGCGATGGGGAAGCGCTTCTCCCGCGGGAGGGCCTCCAGCGCCCGGGCGGCCTCGGGGAGCCGGGCCAGGGCGGCGGCATCCGTGCCCGTCAGCGTCGAGGTGCGCACCACCTCGTCCACGCCCTCCCCATGGAGGATGCGCGAGGCGGCCAGGCGCAGCACGTCCTGGCGCGTCTTGTCCAGGCGCGTGAAGTCACGGTGGGCGTGCTCGAGGAGGAAGTCCACCGTGCGCTGGCGGCGGAGCAGGGCGTACACCCGCTCGGCCACGGCGCGGCGCTCGTTGGAGTAGAGGTTCTTCTTGTGACGGAGGGTGAAGTCCAGGGCCCGGTCGGCCAGGCGGCCCTCGTGGCGGACGAAGCCGTAGGCCTCGAGGCATGCCTGGAGGACGAGGTCCTCGCGCAACGGGCGGGAGGCGGAGCGCGACGCCTCCGAGGAGGAGGAGGGCTCACGGCGGGGCTGTTTCGCGCGAGCGGGCGGGCGGGCGTTCTTCTTCATGACTGGCGAATCTCATTCCGGGCGTCCAATGACAAGAGTGGAAGCGCCCCGGGCCATGTCCAGGGCGCTTCCGCCGCCTCCCCCGGTCCCCAGGCTAGCGCTGGCGCCGACGACGGCGCAGGGCTCCGGCGAGCAGCAGCGCGCCCGCGGGGAGCAGGGCGGCCATCGGGCTGGCCGAGCAGCCCGCCGAGCTCGGACCCGGGTCCCCCGGCAGCGGGTCCGGGCCGGTCGGCAGCCCGGGGTCGCCGGTGATGGAATCCGGCCGCGGGGTGCCCGTCGAGGGCTGCGTCGGGCCGGGCTGCTCACCGACCGGGGGCGACGAGGGCGGCGGCAGGTCCTTGGTGAGGGAGAAGCTGTCGAGCACCTTGCCCGAGGGCGTCAGCATCTGGGCGGTGAGGGTGCCGTCCTCCACGTTCACGTCGAGGTAGCCGTGGTCCACGTCGTTGCGCGCCACGGTCCACGAGGGCTTGCTCCCGGAGATCGGGCGCAGGGAGGCGCCACCGTTGCCCACCACGAGGTAGGGGATGCCGGAGTGCCCGAGGAGGCCACCGCATCGCCCTTCATGAGGGACGAGCGCTCGTAGTGGTGATCGTGCCCGGTGAGCACCAGATCCACCCCGTACTTCTCGAAGAGGGGGGCGAACTCGCGGCGCATCTTCAACTGCGAGCCGTGCTCGCCGCTGCTCCAGGGCGGGTGGTGGACGAAGACGACCTTCCAGTCCGCGTTGCTGGCGGCCAGGTCCTGCTCCAACCACTGCTTCTGCGCGGCCAGCGTGCAGCGATCCGCCGAGGACTCACCGATGGCGCAGTTGGAGTCCAGGGACACGAAGTGCACGTGGCCCCAGTCGAAGGAGTAGTAGCGCTCGCCGCCGCTGGGGCTGGTGGGCAGGTAGAGGTTGTCGAAGTAGGGCTGGGCCTGGTCTGGTGACGTACTCGTGGTTGCCCGGGGTGGCGAAGAGGGGCACCTGGGCGAGCAGCGGCGCCATGGGCAGGAAGAAGTTGTTCTGGAACTCCGCCTCGGTGCCCGAGTCGTACGCGTTGTCGCCGAGTGCCAGGAAGAGCTCGGGCCGGCGGCCGAGCATGGCGTTGGCCACGGCCTTCTGGTCGGAGTTGTTCACGCCGAAGTCGCCCACGGCGGTGAAGTGGACGCGGCGGGTGCCGGGGACGGGCGCGGTGGTGAAGCTCTTGGGGTCGGTGCGCGCGCCGCAGGCCTCCACGAGGTAGGTGTACTCGGTGCCCGGCTGCAGGCCGGAGAGCTCGACGGCGTGGTTGCGGTCCGCGTCGGCCGATTGGGCGAGTTGGTCGGTGGAGCCATGGGGGCCGTAGAGCACGGTGGGGACGCACGCGCCATCCAGGCGGAAGGCCACGGTGGCGGTGTCGGGTCCCACCCGTTGCAGGTAGGGCTGGCGGGTCAGGCTCGCGGCACTGGCGGTCCCAGCGGTGAAGGTGAGCGCCGCGGCAACTGCGCCGAGCGCGAGGGAATACAATCGGTGCATGGTGCCTCCGGTCCGAGCCATTTCGGACCGGGGTGCAACGGTTCACCGTTGGACATCCATCCAATTCTTCGCATTTGCCTGTCTGGTGGGCGGCGAGCGGGAGAGGACTCGCCAGGCGCTTCTGGCTTCAATCGAGGAAGCGGCGTTCCCAGCGGAGCACCTCATGCCCAGGGGGAAGGGCAGCGCGGAGTTTCTCCTGGTAGAGCCAGGGCTCCAGCACGCGCGCCAGCTCCCGGTAGGCGGGTAAAACGAGGCCGCGCTCGGTATCCCCCGCCTCGGGCCAGGGGCCCAGGGTGACGACGGCCCGCTCGCCCTCCAGCTCCTGCACGGTGGTGCCGGGCGAGGACAGCCGGGCGCGCAGTCCCGCCGCGCCTCCTACGGCACCGAGCACCGGTTGGCCCAGGAAAGTGAGCCAATTGACTGTCCGGACCCGTGCGCCGAGTTCCAATGAGAGCAGTTCGGGGTCGGGGATCTCCATGCCCGGGTAGCGAAAACACAGTTTGAAGACCTCTGCCCAGGTGCCCAGGATGTCGGTCTCGCAGTTGAAGGCGAGACCGGCCTGACCGGAGCAGAAGGGAAGGGGAGCCCCCAACTCCAGCGCCAGCTCGCGTACCCGCCCCGGGCCGTGCTCCTCCAGGTATTCGGTGGGCAGCCAGAAGCTCACCGCGCACACCCTGTCGGGCTCGATACCCCAGGGCATGGGAGTGTCGATGGGCCTGCCATGATAGAGGAACCGATACTCGCCCTCTGCCCCACCAGACATATGGATGATGGCACTGTGGTCATCGAGGAGTTCGTTCCGGTTTCGCTCCCAGCCCGCTTCATCGAGCCTCACTGCCGTTCCTGCCTCATGGGAGTATTGGTAGAACTCATGGGGTTGCACCACGCGCCGGTAGAACTCCAGCGAGCGTAGTACCGAGTTTGAAACATCCGCATGCGAATGGCGCATGTAGAAGGTGATGCTCACGGCTTCGCGGATCATCAGGGCGCCGCTCTCCACGCGGACGCGGACTCTCGGATAGCGCTCGTTCATGGGATGACTCCCCATCGGGGGACAATGCGCGCGACGTTCTGCCCCGGTTGGTTGACGTTTGGGCCCAATAGCTTCTGGTACATCTGTTTTTGAGTGAAACCATGGTGGGAATGCCCCTTGGCGTAGCTTTCCCACGCGGGGATTCCCTGTATCTTATCGGGGTTGACGCAGGGGAACTTGAAGTCATAGACGGCCAGAACGTTGCTCGGGTTACCCGAGTGGATGACCACGTCTGGCTTCAGTGAGCCCCTCAACTCGCTCCGATTGCCGAACTCCTCCAGCGCACGCTCCTCCTGGGGGCTCACCTGCTTCCACTGCCCTGTGCGGCTGTCATAGCGGTAACGTGACTCGACGCTGAAGCCGCCCAGGCGCAGTTTGCTCAACTGCTCCTGCGCGCACCGGGCGGCCACCTCGTGCATCTCCGTTCCCAGCCGCATGGCCCACGTCACGCTCCTGCCCGTGGCGTCCACCGTCCACTCGTTGCACTCGTCGGCATCGGGGGCCGGGTCCTTGAACGTGCGTGGGTAGCGCAGGAGGACCTCCGAGCGGGCCAGGTTGGCGCACTCCGTCAGCGCCTGCTCGATGGAGGCCCTCGTCAGGTTGTCGAGCACCCGCAGCGCCGCACCGATGGACGCCACGGTGGTGCCCGCCTCCGCCATGCGCGTGATGGCCGCCTCTCGCCCCGACAGGGCGGCACAGTTGGCGGGGTTCTGCCGGCAGGCGGCCGAGACGGAGTTGTCGTGGGCATAGCGGCCGCCGCGAGGGGCTCCAATGGTGGTAATGCACGCGGCCTGGAGCATGAGCGCCAGCAGCGCCAGGACGCTCAACCCGACTCGTGGCCGTGCGCCTTCCAGCCGGGGGCTGACAACTCGCGTGGACATGTCGCATCTCTCGGTGGATCGCACGGGGCCTGAAACGTCCTCCCGGAAGTACACGGGATGCGCGGCCGACCCGTCAATCCATCACTGAAAGAGGGAGACAGAGACGGCAAAAGGGGCTACCGCGCTTCCAGGTGTCGAGAAGAGAGGTGCGCCCCTCCTGCTTTCCGGCTGCTACCGCGATGTCGTCTCAGGGGTTCTTCACGTCGTGGGAGACGAGCTCCTCCAGCCGCTCGCCGGTCTCCTTCACCTTGCCGATGCCCGGCACCAGCCAGTACATGCGCTCCTGGTTCTCCTTGTCGCCTCGCGCGCGCTTCAAGCGGATGGCGTTGGTGAAGGTGCCAGCCGGGGTGGTGACGGTCTCGTTCACTGCCTCCACGCTCCACACGTACGTCTTGTCCTTGTCCTCCGTCGAGCCGTCACCGTTGCGCGTCAGCTCGCGGATGTCGGACGTGTAGCTCCACCCCTGGGGCTGCTCCGCGGAGAGGGCCTTCACCGTCGCGGGCGACCAGGTCGTCACCCGGGCCAGCGTGCCCGCCTTGCGGTCCTCCTCGCGCAGGCGCACCACCACCCCGTTCATGTCGATCTGCCAGGACAGCTCCTCCAGGTGCGGTTGCGTGCTGCGCACCGCGATGGCCTTCATGGCCGTCTCCGGCACCGTCTGCTCTCCCAGTACCTCCACGCGCTTCTCGAAGGTGCCTCGCGTCGGGTCCGTGATGCGGTACGTCCACGTGGTGCCCTGTGTCAGCGGCCAGAGGCTCTGGGTCGGGCCCGGCTTGCTCGGGATGTCCGGTAGGGGCACCGTGCCATCCGGGTTCGTCGTGGACGGCTGCCGCGAGTCGTCATCGTCCGGCAGGCTGCCGCCCTCGCCGCACCCCACCCAACACACCACCGCCGCCAGTGCGGCCCACTTCCTGCCCCTCATCCCCGATCCTCCCAGCCGCCCTTGTTGGAGGGCAGCTCCGACCACCGGAGCCCCCGGAGGGGGCCGCCCACGGACCGGCTCAGCGCCGATGCGAGCATCCCCGGCTCCTTCTCCTCCACCTCGAGCTCCAGCCGCCGCCCGTCGAAGTCCAGCGCGCACCCGCGCACCAGCACGTTGCGCTCGCCGAGCGTCTGCCTCAGCCACGCCTCCGCGCCCACCAGGTCATCCGCCTGCGCCGACACCAGCATCCGCTGCTTCGTGACGGTGGGCTCATTCTTGTCGAAGAAGTCCAACACGAGCAGCAGCACGGCGACGAAGCCGGTGCCCACCCCGGCCAGCCCCAGGCTGCCGTGCCCGCACGCCATGCCCAGGCCGATCATCAGGAAGAGGATGGCCGCGTCGCGCGGATCCTTCAGCCCGGAGCGGAAGCGCACGAAGCCGCCCAGGCCCACCAGCCCGAAGGCCTTGGCCGTGCTGTTGCCGATGACGGCGGTGATGACCGCCGCCGCGGTGCACAGCAGCACCTGCGCCTGCATCATCTCCGCCTTGGGCAGCGGCTTGCGCGTCAGCAGGCGCCAGGGCCGCAGCGCGAGCACCGTGCCGATGGCCACCGCCGCCAGCAGGCGGGGCACCATCACGCCCGCGCCCGGCTGGGAGACGTCCGTCGTCAACTCCTGAAGCAGCTCCGAGAAGAATGAGTCCATGCGCTCTCCCTTTCCCTCTCAGAGCGCCGGCGGCGAGGCTTCGTCCGCGGCCATCCGCTGGGCCGTGTGCTCCCCGGGGAGCGTGGCGGCGTGGGCGGCGGCGACGAGGCGGTAGGCGTTGCGCAGCACCGGCAGGCGGGCGGAGCTGGCCTCCAGCGCGCGCAGCACGAGTGCCTCGGCGCGCTCCGTCAGCGGCAGCCCCTCGAGCGAGGACACCACCGTGGCGGGCCAGCGGCTCACGAAGGCCTCGCGCAGCCGCCAGGCCCGCGGGTCGTCCAGTCCATCCAGCGAGTCGAGGGCCTCCTTCGTCAGGGGCGCGCCGCGCTCACGCAGGGCGAAGGCCTCGTCGGTGGTGAGCCCGCTCAGCGAGCGCAGCACCAGCTTGAGTGCCTTGTCCTCGAGCGCCACGCGCAGCTCGCGGGCGAAGGGCGTGTCCAGGCCCTGGGTGCAGCGCAGCACCGCCAGCCTGTCATGCGAGAGCAGGCTCTCGCGCAGGGCGTCCGCCCGGGGCGAGTCCAGGCCGGTGAGGCTGCGCGCCACGTCCAAGTACAGCCCGCGCCGCACGCCCAGCTCGCGCGCCGCCCAGGCTGGCTCGTCGTCCACCCCGGCCAGTCCGCAGAGCACCTCGGCCAGCAGTCCCTCGCGCAGGGCGTGCTCGCGCAGGGCCCAGGCCTCGGGCGAGCCGTTGCGCTTGAGGCCGGCGAGTGCCTCCGCGGGTGCGTGGCCGTACAGGCGCTCGCGCAGGGACATGGCCTGGGGCGTCGGATTGGTGCCGAGGCTCGCCACCACCTCTTGCGGCACCACCTCCGTCAGCAGCTCGCGCAGGGCCCAGGCCGGTTCGTCATCCAGGCCGGTGAGGCTGCGCACCGTGAGGCCCGGGAAGCGCTCCACGAAGCCCAGCCGCCGCTGGTGCGCGGCGAAGCCGGGGAGGCCTCCCAGCAGCCACACCGCGAGCTGGGGCTCGCGCGTCTCCAGTCCGTCCAGCGTGCGGAAGAAGTGCTCCTCCACGTCGTCCACCTTCGCCGGCACCTGCACCGGTGTGGGGCTCGGGTTGATGCGCTGCGCCGGCAGCTCGCGCCCCTCCAGCCGCGCCACCACCGCGTCGACGATGCGCTGCTCCAGCACGTGCAGCGGCTGGTCGTTGTTCTCGATGACGAGCCAGCGGGCCGGGTCCCTGCGCGCCAGGGCGAGGAAGGCCTCGCGCATGCGCACCGCCAGGCCCGCTCCGGCCAGTCCCTTGCGGCTGTCCGAGTCCGGGGCCCGCTCGCCCTTGATCTTCCCCAGGCGCTTGCGCAGCCGGGCCAGGTCCGGCTCCACGTCCACCAGGATGACGAGGTCCGGCCACAGCCCCTGCGAGGCCAGCTCGCACGCCGGCTCGAGCGACTCCCAGGGCAGTCCGCGCCCCCCGCCGCTCAGGGCGAGCTGCGAGTAGAGGTAGCGGTCGCTGATGCACACCTCGCCGCGAGAGAGCGCGGGGGCGATGACCTCCTCGAGCTGCTGCGCGTCCCGGGCGAGGTTGAGGAAGAACTCGGTGCGCGGCGACATCTCCAGCAGCTTGGAGTCGCGGGTGAGCTCGCGGATGCGCCGGGCGATGGGCGAGCGCAGCTCTCCACCCTCGCGCGCGTGCGCCACCCGGTAGCCGAGCCGCCTCAGTCGCGCCGCCAGGAGGTTGGACAGGGTCGTCTTTCCGCTGCCGTCGATGCCTTCGAAGTCGATGAACACGGTTCCTCAGCCCCCCATAATCCCGTCCGCGACGAAGTCGTGGACCCTCGCCATCCCCTCGGCGAACTTGCTGTACGCCGGCTTTCGCCCGGGGTTGAGCGCCGAGAGCCACTCGGGCAGGTCCTCTCCCAGGTGCTTCACTTCCACCACCACGCGCCCGTCCAGCACCAAGGGCTCGCCCAGCCGCTCCGCGCTCAGCGTCGTCGGGCCGAGCGCCAGCTCCGGCGTCACCCGGTGGAAGCCGATGTCCCGGTCCACCGTCACGCGCCACGACTGCGAGCTCTGGTACACGTGCCGCCGGTACGTCACCGCGAGCGTCGGCAGGAGGCTGCCCCCGGCGATGAGTGGCAGCAGGCGCGTGCCGCCCTCGAGCACCTGCCCGAGCTGCGCGCGCGGCACCCACACGCGGCGCTTCTGGGTGACGCCATGGCGCTCGCGCTTCACCTCCAGCACCACCCGCTGCACTCCGCCGGCGCCCAGGTCCGGCGAGTACTCCTTGGTGCGCACCTTGAGGCAGTCATTCGGCGTGTCCAGGGCGCGCCGCGTCAGCGGGTAGCCCGGCTTGTCGAAGTACACGGAGGTGATGCGCGTGGACGGCGGGAGGTACTCGCCCAGCGCCATGGACAGCCGCGCGCACAGCACCTGCGCCTCGTCCGTTCCCAGCACCAGCTTGAACTCCCGGCGCAGCTTGGTGACTTCTCCTTCCGCGAACTGGAGCATGGTCGATCTCCGTTCCTAGAAGCGGGTGGCGAGCTGCAGCGCGTACTCGAAGCCCGGCGCCTCGTCCCCGGCGCGCAGTGCGTGCTCGGCCTGGAACATGGCCTTGAAGTGCTCCGAGTAGAGGACGTTGAGGCCGCCCACGAAGCTGTAGCCCCGCGCCCTCAGGGGGCCGCGGATCTGGAGCAGCTCGGCGCCCACCACCGGTTGCACCGCCCACCCCTCCTGGCCCACCGGCAACGTGTAGCTGGCCAGCCCCAGCTGCGCGGAGAAGGGCCCCGGGGGGAGCTTCCCGTTGACGTACTCGCCCGACAGCTCCAGCGCGCCCAGGCTCAGCGTCGCGTCCGCGGCCACCGCGTAATTGCGGGTGCCCTGGAAGACCTCCGTGAGGTAGCTGCTCACCCCCACGGTGAGGATCTTGAAGGGGCGCACGCTCACCCGGAGCGCGGCGTCCTCGCTGGCCCGCGTGTCCAGCTCCTCGTTCTTGGCGCCCTGGAAGACGCCGCCGGACACCTTCAGCCTCCAGGTGTCCTTCAGGCTCACCTCGCCCATCAACCCCAGCCGCCGGCCGCCCATCTGGTGCGTGTCCTCGAGGTAGTCCGCCACCAGCCCGCGCTGCATCACCGGCAGCTGCCAGGAGGGCTCGAGCTCGCGCGCCAGGAAGGGGGCCTTGAACTGGCCGCCGTAGAGGCGCAGCCGCTTGTGCTTGTCCGAGACGCGCACGAAGGCGTCCTTGAGGATGTTCTTGGACGACAGGTCCGCGCTCACCTCGGCATCCAGGCGGGACAGTGACGCGGACAGGCCCACGCGCGCCGACGGAATGGACAGCGCGCGCTCGTAGCCCTCGCGCTCGTCCGCGCTCACCCGGGCGTAGACGCGCCCGAAGGCGCGCACCTGGGGCCCCTTCTTCTTCGCGTCAGCCGCCTGTCCCTCACCGCCCTCCGACAGCGGCTCCTCTACCTTGCCCGCCTCGGGCTTCGGCGCGTCCACGCCCGCCTCGGGCTTCGGCGCGTCCACGCCCGCCTCGGGCTTTGGCGCCTCCACCGTCGCTTCCGGATCGGCCCACACGGGCAGGCCCAAAAAGAGGATCGCGGCGAGGAGCCCCCGTCTTCCCTTCTCGACCCATCGCCCCTCGCCCATGCACTCCTCCTCGCCGCGATCCGCGCGGAGAGGGTGCAACCGGGATGCCCGGGAGTCGGACGTCCGGGAGCGGACAGTCTTCTCGTCTCGGCGCCTGGAAGCCGCCGGCCGAGGGCGTTACACGGCCGTCACAGGGAAGGAAACTTCCTCCCGAGGGTGCTGGGGCGCCTATCGAAATTACTGGCCGGTGGGCTCATCGCTGGGAGCCGCCTGCTCGGCCGGTGCGGACTCACTCGCGGGAGCGGGCGGGGTCTCGGGCCCAGGAGGGGGAGCCGCCGTGGCCGGAGATTCAGGGGAGGGCGGAGCCTCGGCCTCCGGGCCAGCGGAGGTGGCCGCTGCCGGATTCTCTGGGAGCGGCATGGAGGGTGGTGCCTCGGAAGGCGCTGGCTCCTCCGGGCGCTCACCCCGGAGCTGGGAGCGCACGCTGTAGCCGAGCAGCACCAGTGCTCCCAGGCCCAGCACTCCCCATCCCAACAGCCGCGGCACCCGCGCGTTCTCCCACACCTGCAGGGGGGTGTGGAGCGCCTTGTACCGGGTGGTACGGAAGCTCACATCGAGCAGGTGGGGGCCGTCGTTCTCGGGGGTGAAGGTGGCTTGCCAGTGCTGCTCGCCGTGCGGGACGGTGACGGTCTGTCCGTGGGTGGAGCCCGCCTCACGCAGGGTGAAGGTGATGGGGCCCTCGAAGGGGGTGCCCTCGAAGCGGCCGAGCCGGACGATGACCTTGAGGGGCTCTCCCTCGCGGGGGACGGCGGGGCTGATGCTGCCCTGGAGGCGCTCCTCGGCGTCGGACCAGGACAGCTCCAGCAGATCGTCGCGCGGGTCGACGTTCACCTGGTCGGTGGGCTCCTGGAGGGGATCGGCCGCGGCACTGGTGGCCAGCAACACGCTGGCCACTAGAGGGAACCAGTGGTTTCCCATCAGTCGTCTTTGCCTCACCCCGGCGGGTGGCCTAGGATGCACCGCTCTGACGCTTTCCACTTCGCGCTTGCTCCCCCCGGCGAGCCACCCGGGATGAACCCTCAATCTTTTGGGAAATATCAGCTCGTCAAGAAGCTCGCCACCGGCGGCATGGCCGAGGTGTGGCTTGCGCGCCAGACGGGCATTGAGGGGTTCTCCAAGAACATCGTGGTGAAGCGCATCCTCCCGCACCTCTCCGAGGATCGGGAGTTCGTGGAGATGTTCCGGCACGAGGCGCTGCTCGCCGCGAGCTTCAACCACCCGAACATCGCCCAGGTCTACGAGTTCGGCGAGGCCAACGGCACCTACTACATCGCCATGGAGTACATCCATGGCGAGGACCTCGGCCGGGTGATGCGCAAGGCGTACAACGCCGGGGGGTGGATCGCCCGGCCGTTGGCCATCCGCATCGTGGCCGCGGCGTGCGAGGGCCTCTACTACGCCCATACGCGCACGGACGACGCGGGCCGCCCGCGCAAGGTGGTGCACCGCGACATCTCGCCGCAGAACATCCTCATCAGCTTCGACGGCTCGGTGAAGCTGGTGGACTTCGGCATCGCCAAGGCGGCGGATCAGGCCTCGCTGACGAAGTCGGGCGCCATCAAGGGCAAGTTCGCCTACATGGCGCCGGAGCAGGCCGCGGGCAAGGCGTTGGATCACCGCGCGGACATCTTCGCCATCGGCCTGGTGCTCTACGAGCTGCTCACCGGCGTGCGTCCGCTCAAGCGCGACGACGGAGCTGGGCACGCTGCAGGCCGCGCTCGAGTGCAGCATCGACTCGCCCTCGCAGGTGGCGGACGTGCCCCCGGAGCTGGATGCGGTGGTGATGCCGGCGCTGGCCAAGGCCGCGGACGACCGCTACCGGGACGCGCGCCAGTTCCAGCTCGCGCTGGAGGAACTGCTCGTCAGCCAGCGGTGGGTGGCCGGCTCGGTGCAGATCTCCGAGCTGATGGAGACGCTCTTCGCGGACCGGCTGGAGGAGGAGCGGCGCAGCGGCAACCCGGAGCCCCGGAGCGACGAGTCGGTGTCGGGCATGCCCGCGGTGCCGTCGCCTCCGCCCCAGGAGCCGCCTCCGCCGCCACGAGCCAGCTCCCGCCACGAGTCGCCGCGCAGGAACTCCAATACGCAGCTCTCCGCCGCCGAGATGAACTGGGAGGCGCCGCCGGGGGAGATGCAGCAGCAGAAGCCGCGGACGGGCATGCGCTCGGCGCTCAAACCGCGCGCGGATTCGGGCACCCTGCCGATGGGCGACGTCTCGGACGATCAGGAGTGGGAGGCGCCCGAGGCCACCGAGGTGCCCAACCGCCGCCGCACGGGCACCGAGGCTCCGCGCCGCACCAACGCGGGCAACACGTCCGTGGCGCGCCCTTCCAGCACCAGCCGCGTGGACGTGGGGCGGAGCACGGGGACCGAGGCCCCCGCCGTGCGGCGCACGGGGACGCGGCCCGGAGTCGCTCCGGAGGCGGAGGTTCCCGCCCCTCGGCCCTCGCGCGCCGCGATGGCGCTCAACCCGCGCAACCGGCCGGTCGAGGATGACGACGAGGATCCCGAGCGCACCATGCTGCCGCCGCCCCCGGAGCCCGAGCCTCCGCGGCGGCGCACGGGGACGGCCCCGTCTCCTCAGTCCAATTCCGTCCGTCGGAGCACCAGCAGCCACACGAGCATGCCCCAGGCGCCGCGTCGGCGGTCCTCCATCGTCGAGAAGGTGGAGGAGGTGGAGGACGACGACGAGGACTCGGACAGCACCAACGCTTCCCAGTCCGAGCCCGTCGCTCGCGCTCGGTCGCTGCCTTCGGTGAAGACCCTGCTCGGGGCGGTCGTGGTGTTGGCCCTGGTGGGCGCGGCGGTCGTCTTCCGCCAGCCGCTCCTGGACACGCTCAACAGCACCGCCATCGACGGGCAGGACATCTTCATCAACCTGGAGTCCAACGAGCCCGTTCAGGTCTCGGTCAAGCACCACGAGCGGTGCCGTTCCGCCGTGCCCATCACGGAAATGGCCACCGAGCCGACCACGAGCCTGAAGCAGGCGTCGGGCGCGCACATCCAGGACACCATCATCCTGGAGAACAAGCACCGGGGCATCCTCAAGGAGATCCCCCTGGACTACGGTGAGCCCAACGAGACGAAGACGATCCGGGAGGAGTTCAAGATGGGCTTCTTCCGCCTGACGCTGCAGCCCAACAAGAAGATCCCCGGGCTCGAGATCTACCGCGAGGGTCAGAAGCTCTTCCTCTTCCAGTCCGGGCAGCGGTACGAGCTGGCGGAGGGGACGCACCATCTGGAGCTGCGCGCCCCGTCGCTCCGGGAATCGGTGCCGGTGGAGATCGAGGTGAAGGCCGACAGCCGGACCGCCGAGAAGACGGTGGATCTGGCGCAGGCCCTCCAGTAGCGCGCGTCAGTAGCGCGGCAGGCGCGGGTCCACCGCGCGGGAGTAGAGATCGATTCCCCCGCGCAGGGACACGGCGTCCAGGCCACGCGAGTGCAGGTAGGCGGCGCCGTGCAGGCTGCGCACGCCGTGGTGGCAGTAGACGACGACGGGCTTGCCGCGGAAGGCCTCCAGCTCGTCGGCGCGCTCCTCCAGCTCCGGCAGGGGGATGAGCACCGAGCCCGGGAGCGCCACGTACGCGTGCTCGTCGTGGAAGCGCACGTCGAGCAGCGCGGGCCGCGACTCGGGAGGGCCGGAGAGCTGGGCGGCGAGGGTGGCGGGATCGATCTCCTGGATGGGCACGGGCGTCTCCGGTGTCAGGCGGGCGAGGAGCAGAACTGCTCGTAGTCGATGAGCTCCACCCGGGCGCCCGGGCGCGCACACGGGGCACTTGGGATCCCTCCGCAGCTTGAGCTCCTGGAAGCGGGTGCCGAGCGCGTCGAAGGTGAGCAGGCGCCCCACGAGCGGCTGGCCCACGCCGAGGAGCAGCTTGAGGGCCTCGTTGGCCTGGAAGCAGGCCGATGATGCCGGGCAGCACGCCGAGCACGCCGGCCTCGGCGCACGAGGGGGCGAGCTCGGGCGGCGGCGGGGCGGGGTAGAGGCAGCGGTAGCAGGGGCCCTGGCCCGGGACGAAGGTCGTGACCTGGCCCTCGAAGCGGAAGATGGAGCCGTGGATGTTGGGCTTGCCCAGCATCACGCACGCGTCGTTGAGCAGGTAGCGGGTGGGGAAGTTGTCCCCGCCGTCGAGGACCAGGTCGAAGCCCTCGAGGATGCGCAGGACGTTGTCGGAGGTGAGGCGCTCGGCGAAGGGCACCACCTTCACGTCGGGGTTGAGGGCCTCGATGGCGGCGCGGGCGCTCTCCACCTTGGGCTGGCCGGCGCGCTCGTGGGTGTGGAGGACCTGGCGCTGGAGGTTGCTCAGGTCCACCACGTCCGCGTCGACGATGCCGAGCGTGCCCACGCCCGCGGCGGCGAGGTAGAGCGCGGCCGGCGAGCCCAGCCCGCCCGCGCCCAGCAGCAGCACCCTGGCCGTGAGCAGCTTCGCCTGCCCCTCCTCGCCCACCTCGGGGAGGATGAGGTGGCGGCGGTAGCGCTCCTTCTGCGCGGGGGTGAGCACCACCGGCTTCTCCACCGGGTAGTGCGGCGTCGCTCCAGCGGTTGTAGCCGCCGGCCAGCGAGGCCACGCGCGTGTAGCCCATGGACTGGAGCGTCCGGGCCGCCAGCGCCGAGCGGATGCCGCCGGCGCAGTAGAGGACGAGCTCCTCGTCGTGCCCGGCCTTGTCCTCGATGCGCAGCTCGAGGAAGCCCCGGGGGATGTGGAGCGCGCCCGGCAGGCGACCGCCCGCGTACTCGTCGCCTTCACGCACGTCGATGAGCTTCACGGAGGCGCGCGCGTCCAGCAGACGCTTCACGTCCTCGACGGAGACCTCGCGGATCTCCTTCTTCGCATCGGACAGCAGCTCACGAAAGGAGGCGGCCATGGGGGCTCACGTATAACCCGTGCCCGGCGGGATTTCCCTTTCGGAGGAGACAGATGCCCGCTTGGAGGCCTGTGCGCCCGCTAGCCTGGATGGCAATTTCGGCGCCGGGCGTTATAAGGCGCCAGTAAGGAGACCGACCTACATGGATACGACCACCACCCCCGCTCAGACCACCCCCGCTCCCCAGGGCACGCCGACCAGCCCGGTGCGGCTCACCGAGGCCGCCGTGGCCCAGGTGAAGAAGGTCATCCAGGACCAGGGCTTCCAGGACTACTTCTTCAGCATCCGCGTGGTGCCGGCCGGCTGCAGCGGCCTGGGCTACGACCTGAACCTGGTGCGCGAGACCAAGGCGGGCGACCTCACCTGGGAGCAGGACGGCGTGAAGATCGCGACCGATGCCCTGAGCAACAAGTACCTGTCGGGCACGGAGATCGACTTCGTCTCGAGCGTCACGGGCGCGGGCTTCAAGTTCAACAACCCGAACGCGAAGTCCTCCTGCGGCTGCGGGACCTCGTTCTCGACCTGATGTGAACGTCACGGGGCTTCACTCCGTGACGCCGGGGTGGGGGAAGCCGCTCCACCGAGCGCCCCTCACCCCTTCGTTTTCAGGACCCCGCCACGCTGGGCACGATGAGGCGCTGCCAGGTGAGGCTCGTCTGCTTGCGCGAGAGCCGCTCCTGACGCCGATGCTCGGCCTCGCGGAAGGCCTCGCGCTCCTGCTCCGTCTCGAGCTTCAGCGGGGGGACCGGAATCCGCTTTCCGTCCGCCGTGAGCGCCACGAAGGTGAGCAGGGCGCTCGTGGCCATGTGCCGCTCGCCGGTGAGCGGGTTCTCCGCCATCACCGTCACCCCCACCTCCAGCGACGTGCGGAAGGCGGCGATGACGCGCGAGTGCAGCGTCACGGTCCACCCCACCTTGATGGGGGCGTGGAAGTGCAGATCGTCCATGGAGGCGGTGACCACGACCTGCCGGCAGTGACGCTGGGCGGCCACGGCGGCGCAGATGTCGATCCACTCCATCACCTTGCCGCCGAACGCCGTGTTCACCGCGTTGGCGTCCGAGGGGAGGATCATCTGCGTCATCACCACTTCGGACTCGCGAGGGCTCTTGGGGGTGAGCTCGGACATGGGAAACCTCAGGCGAGGAAGGTGGAGACCCGGTCGAGGAACTCCTCTCGTCCCCGGCCGGTGCGGATGTCCTGGTTGGTCACGTCGAGCACCAGGCACTGCACGCCGTACTTGTTCTGCAGCACCTGGGGGAACGAGGCGTAGTAGCCGTTGAGGCCGCGCAGGAACCCCTTTTCGATGCCCTTCTCCTCCTCGCGGCCGCGCTGGCGGATGCGGCCCAGGAGCACGTCCACGGTGGGCACGTCGAAGCAGATGACCCGATCCGGGTGCACGATGCTGCGCGTCAGGCGCTGGAAGTACTCGAAGTACAGGTCCAGCTCCGCGTTCGTCATGTGCCCGAGCCCGTGCAGGTACTTGGCGAAGATCTCCGGGTCCTCGTAGAGCGTGCGGTCCTGCACGCAGCTCTTCTTCACCGAGTGGATGAGCTCGTGGTGCTCGACGCGCCGGATGAGGAACTCGAGCTGGAGGGTGAAGGACCACCGCCCCATGTTGGCGTAGTAGTCCTTGAGGAAGCGGTTATCGATGACGGGCTCGTCGAAGAGCTCGAAGCCGAAGGACTGGCTGATGATCTTCGCGGCCGTCGTCTTGCCCGCGCCGATGTTGCCGGCGAGCGCGACGAAGCGCTTGGCGCGAGGGGCGCGGACGCGGCGCACGGTGTTGCGGGCGGGGGCCTCGGGCGGCTGGGGGGGCGGGGACGCCAGGACCGGCTCGGGCGCGGCGAGGGGCTGGGCGGCGACGGGGGCGGCTGCGGCCTTCGGGGCGCGCTTGCGCGGAGGAGTGCGGGGCATGCGGAGCAAGGGCTTAGCCCGGCTTTTGGCGGTCGTCCAAGACCTGGCGCAGCAGGTCCGGCCTGTCGGTCATGATGCCACCCACCCCCTCGGCGACGAGCCGGCGCATCTCCTCGGGCTCGTCCACCGTCCACACGTTGATCCACCTGCCGAGGGCCTCCGCCGCGCGCAGGAGGGCCTCGTCCACCAGCCGCACGTCGCCGAAGTAGAGGGGCATGTCCAGGACGGTGTAGCGCGGGTCGTCCGGCGGCTGCTCGCCCGCTCGCACGGTGAGCACGAAGGAGGCCAGCGCGTCGCGCGGGTAGAAGTGGCAGGCGTCCGGCATGGCCCGCGCCAGTCGCTCGCCCACCTCGTCCAGCTCGCTGCCCACGCACGACGCGCTCCAGCGCGCCCTCCTCGCGCAGCACCTGGAAGAAGGCGTCCTCGATGCCCGGCACGTCCGGCTTCACCTCGATGTTGAAGCGCATCCCGGGGAAGGCGCGCAGCACCTCGCGCAGGGAGGGCATGCGCACGCCCTGGCCCCGGAAGGGGAAGGTGCGGCCCCCGTCGCGGGTGAAGCGAGTGGCCGGCGTCCAGGCGCTGCAACTCGGCGAGCGTGTGGTCCGCGACGGCACCCACGCCGTCGGTGCAGCGCTCCAGGGTGGCGTCGTGGGCCACCACCAGCTCGCCGTCGCGGGTGAGGTGGACGTCCGTCTCCAGCACCTGGGTGCGGTAGCGCTCCACCGCCATGCGGAAGGCGGCCAGGGTGTTCTCCGGCGCGAGCAGCGAGCCCCCCCGGTGGGAGATGTGCAGGGTGGGGGACAGGCCGCGGAAGAAGGGGTGCTTGGGCAGGGGCATCAGATTTCACCGATGTATCACGGAGGATCGAGGCCCTTCCTTGCCGGCCCCCGTGACCCACCGGTATAAGGCCCTACATACAAGGTCGAAGGCGCGGGACTTCTAGGAGTACGGCGCCAGAAAATCCACATTAGGAGACGCAAGGTGATTTCTCTGCGCAAGACTCTTGGAGCGGTGGCCCTGGTGGCCGCGGCGGCGGCGCTGTCCACCGGCTGCGGTGGCCGTGAGGGGCAGGGCAACAACGACGCGGGCGATCAGCCGGGCTGTACTGGCGTGTGCAGCAGCGAGGACGGCGGCACGCAGACGGATGCTGGGACGCAGACCGATGCTGGCACCCAGACCGGCCCCGCGGTGATGACCATCGAGCAGGCCCGCAAGGCCAAGTACGGCACCTGGGTCAAGCTCGAGGGCGTGGTGGTCACCGCCATCCACAACGTGAATGACTACAAGAAGGATCCCAGCCTGAATCAGGTCTACGCCGAGTTCTGGGTGGCCGATTCCTCCAGCCCCAGCCGTGGCATCTTCGTGGACAAGTTCCGGACGGACCTTCCGGTGAACTTCAGGCCCAAGGTGGGGCAGCGCCTGGACATCACGGGGTGGATCCAGAGCAACTCCAAGTTCGACCAGTTCACGGCCTATCGGACGCAGATTGGCAACCAGTACGCCTTCAACAAGGCGTCGGGGCTTCTGCAGATCTCCGTCGTGTCCGACGCCAGCACCGTGCCCGCGGACAACACCGCCCCAGAGGGCTTTGGTAATGCCGATGGGGGTTTTGGGCGCCCCAACCCGGAGCTGGCCGGTTCACGCGTGTACGTGCCTGGACCGCTCGTTCTTACTGACCCCACGCCGACTGCCTTCCATCGTATCTCCGCTGACGCGGGCGACCCCAAGTTCTACGGCTTCGAGGTGACCGGCGGCATCCTGGTGGGCACCAAGAACACCGAGGGCACCTCTCCCACGGATGGCGGCCCGGAGCGTTGTGACTGGCAGGCCCTCGTGCGCAACGATGGTGGCACCGTGGTCTTCCCCAACGGCATTCGTGGCGTGTGGGACACCTACTCCTTCGCTCCGTGCGCGGATGGCGGTAGCGATGACGTCCTCGGTTGCTTCAACAACGGCGGCTGGGTCCCCGGTACCGAGCGGCCGGACGGCGGCTTCAATACGTTCACCCACGTCATCTACCCGCAGAACTGCGCGGTGGACCTCGCGGGTGAGTGGGACGCGGGCACGGGCGGGTAGCCGGACGCCCCCTGCATCCGCGGGTCGTGCACCTTCGCCCGGCCCGCCTTGCATCCGCCGCTCTTTCCTCCGGGGAGGGGCGGCGTTTTGTCTCCCGAGGTGAGGGTTCCTCTCCCGGAGCGTCCGCCGGTGGCGGGCAAGCGTTCAGTCAAGCATCCGCGCCTCTTTCCGCCCCACCATCCAGGTGGTGATTGCGGGTAGGCTCGGGAAAAGCAGCTCGAATCTTCTCTGCGATCGCCTCCAGGGGGCTCCCATTTCCGAGAACACTCCCCAGGTTGCCACCCCCTTCGGCAAGTACCTCCTCATCAAGCGGCTCGCGGTGGGGGGCATGGCGGAGCTCTTCCTCGCGCAGGAGCCTCCCCGGCCGGACCTCGTGGTCATCAAGCGCATCCTCCCGTATCTCTCGGAGGAGCCCGAGTTCGTCCAGATGTTCCTGGATGAGGCCCGCATCGCCGCGCAGCTCCACCACCCGAACGTCGTCCAGGTATTCGAGCTGGGGAGCATCGACGAGGCCATCTTCATCACGATGGAGTACGTCGAGGGTGTGGACCTGCGGCGCATCCTCGCGGAGGAGGCCAGGTTCAGCGCCGCGGTGCCCTACGCCGTCGCCTCGCGCATCTGCGCCCAGGTGGCCGCGGGCCTCGACTATGCCCACAACTCCAAGGGCGTGGATGGTCGCCCCCTGGGGCTCATCCACCGCGACGTCAGCCCCCAGAACGTGATGGTGGCCTACAACGGTGCGGTGAAGCTCGTGGACTTCGGCATCGCCAAGGCCGAGGCCCTCGCCGAGCGCAGCAAGCCGGGCATCATCAAGGGCAAGTTCCTCTACCTGTCGCCCGAGGCGGTGATGCAGGAGCGGTTGGACCACCGCGCCGACATCTTCGCGCTGGGGACCATGCTCTATGAGGTCACCACCGGGCGCTCTCCCTTCGCCCGGCCGACGACAGAGGCCATCCTCTACGCCATCCGTTTCGAGACGCCCTCGCCGCCCCACCTCATCCGCGACGACTACCCGCAGGAGCTGTCGCGCATCGTGATGAAGTGCCTGGCCAAGGACCGCAACCAGCGCTACCAGCGGGCCTCGGCGGTGCAGGCGGACCTGGAGGCCCTGCTGGCCTCGGGCGCGATGCGGCAGAGCGACGACGTGTCCGAGTACATCGCGCGGCTGATGGGCGAGGAGGAGGAGCGCACCATGCTCCACGTCCCCATCCCCGCCACGCGCAAGGGGGCCGCTCCTCCCACTCCGCAACCCGCCGCGCCCGCGCCTCCGTCCGCGGGCCTCTCCTCTCGGCCCTCGCGCCGCTCCAGCGCCGAGAACCTGCCCCTGGCCGGCGATTCCGAGGACGCGGAGATGGCCACGGAGATGGCCCGCCCTCGCGACATGCTCGCCCGCGCAGCCCCTCCGGTGAGCATGGGTGACGAGGAGGGGGATGAGCCCACCGCCATCCGCACCCTGCCCGGACGCCCCTCGGGGATTGGCCTGCCGGGCGCGCCGGGGCGTGCGGCCCCTCGTACCGCCACCGGCGAGTCCACCGTGCAGGAGCGGGTCGCGCGCGCTCCCGCCGGGACACCGCCGCGGCCCATGCCCACCCGCAAGCCGGTCTCCACTTCCTCCATGGCCGCGCTGGACCGGCGCCGGGCTCCCCCGGTGGACGTGGGCGAGGACGAGGAGGCCTCCCAGTCCGTCTCCCTCACTCCCGCCACGGTGAACAACCGGCCGCCCATGCGCGCCGCGCCCGCGTTCCGGGACGAGGACTCCGACATCGGAGAGGACTCCGTCAGCGACGAGGACTCCCATGTCGATACCCACTCGGAGGTGTCGGACCTGTTGGAGCCGGACCCGACCTCCGCCATGCACGACGCGGATGACGACGAGTCCACCGCCGGCTACGGGAACACCTATACCGAGACGGACTCGCCCCCTCCCGCCCGGTCGCGCCGCCCAAGTCTGGTGGTGGTCGCCCTCGTGACGCTGCTCCTCGTGGCCGCCGCGGGGGCCGCGTGGCTGTTCGTGCTCGAGCCCATGCTGATGCCTTCGCGGCCCGCTTCCCCGGAGGCCCCGCTGGACGCGGCTCCGCCTGGACAGGAGTCGCCCGTTGAACCCGTGGCAGGGGACCCGGTTGGCGCCGATCCCACGGACTCCACCGGGGTCGCGCCCACGGCCGCGGCGTCGGACGCGGGCAGCGAGGCTCCCTCCGCCGATTCGGGGACGGAGACCGCGATGGCCGGCACCCCTGGGCTCGTGGGAGAGACCGGACAGGACGGCGGAATTGCAGAGACCGGGCAGGACGGCGGAACTCTGGACGCCTCGGTGGTGGCCTCCGGATCGGTTGCCGGGCAGACGGGCAAGGACCCCGAGCCGGCATCGGTAACGCCCCCACCTGACCCTACACCTCCGGCGAAGGTCTCCGTGCTGTTCAAAGCGCCGGCCAAGACCTCGCTGAAGGTGGGAGGCCGCACCGTGAAGCCCAATGGCACCTTGTCCCTGCAACCCGGGACGATCCGGGTCAACTATCGCTGCCCCGGCTCTCGCGCCCCCAAGGGTTTCAAGGAATTCGAGGTTCCCAAGAAACCGTCGGACCCGGTCGTCTTCAAGCTGGACTGCCGCCAGAAGAGCCGCCGGTAGGGGGCTCCAGGGGGACATATACGGTGGGCTCCCCCACTGGCGGACAAGTGGGCGGTAGTACGCGGGAGTGGCTATAAGCCGTTGGAATTCCAGGGATTTTGCATCCCTGAGCTCGTTTACACGTGTCAGACGGGTCCCTAGAATCGGCCCGTCTATGGCGCGCGTGAACAAGAAGAACCTGGCGAAGAAGCGGAGCCCGCCGGCGGGGAGGATCGCCCGCGAGCAGCCCATCGCGGCCGAGCCCAACCGACTGCTGAAGGTGTGGCGGCGCGTGCTCGAGCGTCGGCTGCGGACCCGGCTGCGGGCTCCCGTGGCGGTGGAGGTCCACGACAACACGCACACGATGCTCACGTTCCAACGCCAACGCGCGTTGTGGCGCCTGCGCTTGCACCACATGTTCCTGGCGGCGCCGGACGAGGTCATCCAGGCGCTCGCGGACTTCGTGCGCAACGGGGACGCGGAGGCCAGCGTGAGGCTGGACCGCTTCATTGATCGCAACAAGGCCTACATCCGCCGGGTGTCGCCCGCGCAGATGCGCAAGCGCCTGCGGCTGGAGCCGGTGGGGCAGCATCACGATCTGGGTCGCATCTACGAGCGGCTCAACGAGCGCTACTTCCGGGGCCGCATCGACGCCGCCATCACCTACGGGCCGGCGCCGCGCGTCACCCGGCCGCGCAAGAGCATCAAGATGGGCTCCTACTCGTCGGAGTCGCGCGTCATCCGCATCCACCCGGCGTTGGATCAGCCCGTGGTGCCGCGCTACTTCGTGGAGTGGATCGTCTTCCACGAGATGCTGCACCACGTGTACCGGACGCGCCGGGGCGAGGACGGGCGGCGCTGCATCCACCCGCCCGAGTTCCTCGAGCACGAGAAGCGGTTCCACGACTACTCGCGGGCGCAGGCCTGGGAGTTGGAGAACCTGGATCTGCTGCTGCGCTCGCGCGTATCGGCGTGAGCAGGCCCCCCTGCCTGTCAGGGGAGGATGATGCCGCCGGGGCTGCGCCGCTCCAGCGACTCCGGCTCCGTGGACCGGGCCTGCGGCTCGGCATGAGCCCTCGCCCGGGCGTGAGCCTGGTCCCTCGTGGAGGGGGCCTCGCGCTCCATCATGGTGAAGAGCAGCGCCTTCTCGTAGAGCCGTTCGACGAAGCGCGAGGGGGGCTCGGTGGGCCCGTGCCAGAGCCGGCGGGCCTCGGCGCGCGCCACCCGGGCCGGGGACTCCTTGCCGAGGCGCTCGAAGTGGAGCCCCATCTCCCACAGGCGGCTGGCGTAGAGACGGCGCACGCCTTCCTGGGCGAAGAAGGCGTGGGCCTGGACGTGTGCCGCCTGGATGAGCTCCTCGTTGCGCTGCTCGGGGGTGAGCGCGAGGGGGCTGGCCTCTAATTCGTCCACCTTGAAGGCCAGCCTCTCCAGCTCGGACATGGGCGGCAGCCAGCCGCGCAGCTCCGGCTCCTCGTGGAGCTTGTGGCCCTCGTTCACGAGCCGCTCGTCGTCCGGCTCCGGTGGAGGCAGGGAAGGGGGCTCGTCACGGGGTTGCACGCCCAGGTGGCGCAGCACCGCGTCCAGGCCCGGAGGGAAGGCGGTGTGCGTGCGCAGGTTCAGCCCCACGGCGACGGCCAGCCGCTCCAGCGCCTCGGCGTGGGGAAGCTCCACGGCTGCATCGGGGCCGGGGCGCATGGCCTGCTTCACCACGCGGCGGTACTCGCCACGGCTGGTCTCCACCGCCTGGATGCGCTCCACGCCGCGCTCATCCGAGAGCAGGAGCTGGATGGCCTCCACGCCTCCACCGCGCAAGGGGCGGGCGAGCTCCAGGACGCGCTCGCCGGTGCCGTCGATGCTGGTGAGGACGGCGGGCAGTGTCTCGGGGCTGGCCACCACCGTGCGGGGGGGCTCGGGGGCCGAGGGACGGGGCGGCTCGGCGACCTCCACGCCCCGAGAGCGCAGCCGGTAGAGGGCCTTCTTCGCCGCCTTGACGAGCACCTTGTGGCTGGAGCCCACGAGCACCTCGGCGAGGGCGGGGCTGCCAGCGAGCACCGTGGCCTCGAGGACGGCGAGCGCGAGCGGCTCGGGCAGCGCCTCGACGTCGGCGGACGTGGCGGTGGAGGGCTCACCCGCGAGGGCGCGGGCACGCTCCAGCGCGTCGGGGGCGAAGTCGGGGAGGGGCGTGCCGGAGCGGAGCGCGTCCAGCAGGTGGCGCGGGTCGGCCTGGGGGCTCTTCGTGGGCATGGGCCGACATGTAATGCACCTCACGCGGCGCGGTGAGGCCGGGGGGCGTGGCACGCGCGAGGCGGCGACCACTGGCCCACACTTGCCCGGCTCCGAGCGTTAGCGGCGGCGCACCAGCCAGCTCTCCCCGGCCTGGGCGGCCACGGCCAGCTCCTGCTGGAGCCGGGCGCCGAAGATGCGCGAGGGGTGGACGCCACGGACGAGGAAGTGGTCGTAGGCGGGCCCCTGCGCGGCGTAGTCGAAGTCATTCGGCCGCCACTCGGAGGGGAAGGTGGGCGGGGGCGCGCCGCGGTAGCGCAGCGGCGAGTGGGGGGTGAGGGCGAAGCTGAAGTTGGTGCTGCCCCCGCGCGCGCGGGCGAGCTCCGCGGCGCCGTGGAGGAAGACGGGGTGGCGCACCACGCGCGAGCCGCTGTCGAAGACGAGCCCCATCACCCGGGGCCTGGGCGCGGTGGCCTCCACGAGGGCATCCCACTCGGCGGCCTCGCGGGAGAAGGCGCGGAAGCCCTGGCCCAGCACGAAGGCGAGCAGCAGGGCACAGGCGGCGCTGGCCCACAGCAGCGGGCGCCGCAGCGCGGGCTGGGCCACGGGCAGGCTCGCCACGGCGAGCACGGCGGCGAGCTGCGCGTAACGGGTGTTCAGGTAGTAGATGTAGCCGCGGATGTCGAAGGGGAGCAGGAAGAAGAAGCCGAGCGCGAGGACGACGAGCCCCAGCAGGCGGAAGCGTGCCACGGGGCCCTCGGTGCGGGGCGCACCGCGCACGAGGCCCAGCACCAGCGCGGCCAGCGCCACCGCGCCCACCGCGTAGAGGGGCCAGCGGTCCGAGCCATCCCGGAGGAGGTTGGCGAGCACTTCGAGGAGCTCGGCGCGGTTCTGCTCGAAGCTCTTCCAGGACAGGTTCTGGGGCGACAGCATGGGGCCCCAGGCCTTCCAGGGGGAGCCGGGCTCCACCTCGGAGGGCTGGCCCAGGCGCAGCACCACCCACGAGAGGAAGAGTCCCACGCCGGGCACCACGCCCGCGAGCGCGGGCACTCGGGGCCGCAGCCGCGCCGCGAGGCCCTGGGCGCCCACGTCCTCGGGCACGCGCGTGGTGAGGAGCAGCCAGGGCAGGGCGAGCCCGAGGAAGGCGAAGGACTGCACGTGGAAGAGCAGCACGGAGACGAGGCACACGGCCAGCCCGGCGGCCCAGGCGCGGCGTCGGCCGGTGTCGGTGAGGGCGCGCACGAAGAGGCCGCAGCAGAGGAGGGCCAGGGGCAGCGAGGCCAGGTAGTTGATGAAGCCCCACCCGAAGCTGTCGCCGTAGGCCAGCGGCAGGGCGAGCAGCGAGGGCCACGCGGGCCGCCCGAGGCTTCGCAGCAGGAAGGCGAGAGACAGGGGCAGGCCCACCACGTAGGCCGAGAGGAAGAGCCGGTTGGCCACGTCCAGCGGCAGTAGCCAGTTGAGCAGGCTGACGAGGTAGTAGTAGCCCAGGTAGGGCGTCAGCTCGTGCCGCGCGGCGAAGAGCTGCGGGTACAGCGTGGTCGGGTCGTCCAGCCGGTGCAGGACGGAGATGAGGTGGAGGTGCTGCGGCAGGTCCACCATGGGCACATGCGTGGACACCCACAGCGGCAGGGCACCCAGCACGAGGGCGGCGGCGTAGACGAGGCGGTCGGTTCGCGCGGACACGGGTGGGCGGACTGTATGCGGCACCACCCCCTGTCGCGAGCGCCGCGCGAGGTCCGCCCGTATGGCAGCCCTCCCTGGAGGAGGGTGGACAGCACCGGGCGCTCGGTTTGGACAGGGGGGAGAGGCTGGGATATGGGGTAGAGGATCTAGCCCCAGAGGAATCGGGTGTCCTGGTTGTCACCCGGGAGGTACTCGAAGATGAAGCGCATCGGGATGACGTTGGCGGCGGTGGTGGTGGGCGGAGTGCTGTGGACGTCGGGTGATGCCTCGGCCTGCGAGGGCCACCACTCCAAGGCCGACGTGCCGCCCTCGGCGGTGTTGCCGGGCTCGCCGGAGAAGGCGGTCTCGGTGGAGACGACCCCGGCGAAGACGGACAAGGCGGGCGAGTCGCACGCCGCGAAGTGCCAGTGTAGCAGCGCGGCGGACTGCACCTGCAAGAAGGGCACGTGCGAGTGCCCCAAGTGCAAGAAGCCCCGTCAGGACGTGGTGGCGCCGCTGAAGGCCGAGGGCTACTCGCCCGAGGTCCAGAAGGCGCGCCTCGACGCCTCGGCCGGCATCTTCATCTGACCGGTTTCTCGGACTTCATCACCAGGAGAGGCGGCAGCCGAATCCGGGCGAAGCTCCCCAGGCCGGCGGCGGCCAGCGCGTCCTTGAGTTCCTCCTCCTCGCGAGGGTGGAGGCCGGCCGTGCGCTGGACGAAGGTGGTGGCCCGTCCTGGCGGTATCCAGGTGCTGGCCACGAAGCGGCCGCCCGGACGCAGCACGCGGGCCACCTCCAGCAGCAGTCGGCCGAGATCCGCGATGAAGTGCAGCGAGTGGGCCAGCAGCACCCCTCCGAGCGAGCCGTCCTGGAAGGGGAGGTAGGGCGCCTCGGCGCGCAGCAGGTCCACCCGTACCCCGTCCTCATGGGCCAGGGCCACGGACTCCTCGAGCATCGCCTTGGACACGTCCATGCCCACCACGGGCGGCAGGCCCGGCTCGCGCGCCAGCCGCCGGGCGAAGAGGCCGGTGCCCGTACCGAGATCCAACACCGGTGCCTCCGGGTGGCCGAGCAGCGAGCGATACAGCAGGTACTCGCTGTCGCGGTCCAGGGGCGGCGCGGAGAGGGCGCGCTGGAGGGCGGGGCGCACGTAGCGCTCGTAGGAGCGGGCGATGAGGCGCTGCTCCATGCCCCGCTGCGCCAGGGCGCTCGAGGCGGGCTCCGCGACGAGATCCGCCACACCCTCGGCCACCGGGTAGCTGGCGTGGCACTCGGAGCAGTGCAGTGGCCCGAAGAGGAGCTCGGCGGTGTCCGTCTCTGGCCGCAACCCGCCGCGCCGACATCGGGGGCAGCGCAGAAGCTGGAGGATGGCGCGTTGCATGGCCAACACAGGGTAGCGCCGCACGAGCGACCCGGGAACGACTTTCACCCCCGGGCGCCCAATGAGCCCCCCCTCGGCTCAGGAGCCGGTGTCTTCGGTGGACACGAGTACGGGCCAGCCGCGGGCCATGGCCTCGCGGAAGAAGGTGGCCAGCTCGTGGCGGGCGCCGTTCACCGCCCCGAGGAACGGGTCGATGAGCGACTCCTCGCCGAGGCTGCGCTGCGGGTTGAGCTCCACGGGGCTGCCGCAGCGCTCGCAGCGGATGGACACGGAGCGTGCCAGCGCCACCGGCACGGCGTAGCGGGCGTTGCACTCGCCACACTTCCAGACGAGTGCCCGCTCTCCGGCCTCGCGCTTGGCCAGCGACTCCAGCTCATCGGCCAGCCGCAGCAGCGCGGGCAGATCCTGGGGCGGTTGGGCGAAGACGGCGGAGGGGCCGAACCCGGCAGCGGGGCTGCCCAGGTTGGGTGGCAGGTCCCCCTTCAGCAGGGCACGCAGCCGGTCCTTTGCCTTCACGTCTCGGAACTCGGCGCTCGCGAACGCACGCTCCACCGCCTCGTGCAACGGCGGCAGCTCCGGTTCGAGCCGTTCGTCCGAGGGGAGGGACTGAGGATGTGCCACCACGCGGTGGCTAGGGATGGCGACGAATCGGAAACCCACGATGGCTCCAGATCGCACCGGGTTGTCCCCAGTGCAAGGCACGAATGCGGCGCGGTGGCGGAATTGCCACTCCCGCGACAGACAGCGCGGTGCGTCAACCCCTCACTGTGACCAGTCGAGCATCCGCTGCAGCGGCGCCAGCGCGGCGGACTGCAGCTCCGTCGGCAGCGTCAGCTCCGGCGTGCGGTCCCTCATGCACTGATAGAGCTTCTCCATCGTGTTGAGCCGCATGTAGGGGCATTCGTTGCAGGAACAACCATTGTCCGGAGGCGCGGGGATGAACGTCTTCTCCGGGGCGCCCCGCTTCATCTGGTGGAGGATGCCCGCCTCCGTCACGACGATGAACTCGCGCTTGGGACTCTTCACCACGTAGTCCAGCAGCCCCTTGGTCGAGCCGATGAAGTCCGCATGCCGGAGGACCGCCGCTTCGCATTCGGGGTGCGCCACCACCTCGGCCTCGGGGTGCTGCACCTTGAGCTGCACCAGGCGCTTCTCGCTGAAGATCTCATGGACGATGCAGCTGCCCGGCCACAGCACCATGTCCCGGCCGGTCTGCTGCATCACGTAGCGGCCCAGGTGCTGATCCGGCGCGAAGAGGATCTGCCTGTCCCTGGGCACCTGGTTGACGATCTTCACGGCATTGGAGGACGTGCAGATGACGTCGCTCATCGCCTTCACCGCGGCGGAGCTGTTCACGTAGCTCACCACGAAGTGATCCGGGTGTTTCTCCTTGAAGGCCCGGAAGGCCGCCGGAGGGCAGCGATCCGAGAGCGAGCAGCCCGCCTTCAGGTCCGGCAGCAGCACCTGGCGGGCGGGGTTGAGGATCTTCGCCGTCTCGGCCATGAAGTGGACACCGCAGAACACGATGACGTCCGCCTTCGTCTTCGCCGCGGCCTGGGCGAGCGCCAGGCTGTCGCCGACGAAGTCGGCCACGTCCTGGATCTCACTCTCCTGGTAGTAGTGGGCGAGGATGACGGCGTTGAGTTTCCGCTTCAGCTCGTTGATTTCCCGCTCGTAGTCCACCTGGGCGCCCATCGCGTCTCCTTCCCGCTCATTTAACCGGCTCCATCGAGCGAGGCCAGCACTCGCTTGTCTCCCCAGCGAGGAAGAAGGCGTGGCCGCCGGCACTGCTCGAAGGTCCTTCGCATGCTCTCGACGCACGATTCGAGGAAAAGCTGTCGTTGAAGTCTATTGACCAGTCGGTGCTACCGAGAGGTCACGGCTTTTCTTCCAGGAAGAGGGCTGTTACCGTCGACGCGAGATGTTGGCTCTCTGGCAACCCCCCCAGCAAGAGGGCTGATGCGAGTGGATGGCAGGCCCGCGAAGCGCTCGGAGCGCGACTCTCAGCAGGAGGTGGCGGTGGTCTCGCACGAGCAGTCGGTGTTGATCGTCCACCCGGACCCGGAGCTCCGCGCGGGGCTTGCCGAGGCGTTGGCCCCCAGGAGGATCGTCGCCGTCAGTTCCCGGGATGACGCCACCCGCACCCTCGCGCAGGGCGTGCCCGACATCATCCTGGCGGACGCGGTGGGTGCGAGGAAGTTCATCCTGGCCCTCGAGCGCCTGGCCCCCCGAGCGTTGCGCGTGTTCCTCTGCCCCGGCGCGCAGGCGGAGACGATGCAGGAACTGGTGGAGGTGGCGTCCGAGGGCCACGAGTTCCACACCGTGGATCTGACGGCGGCCTCGCTGGAGAGCCTGAGCCGGAGCCTCGGGGCGTTGCTGCGCGAGCGTAGCTCCCGGCGGATGCCGGCGGTGGGCCTGGAGGCCTCTTTCGTCGTCGACGACTCACTGCTGCGCGCGGTGTGCCTGGACCTGAGCAACGAGGGCTGTCAGCTCAAGGTGCTGGTGGATGCCCCCATCGAGCGGATGACGCCCGGCACGCGGCTGACCGACTTCCGGCTCGAGCAGGCGGGCCGCACCGTGCTGCGCACCAGTGGCGCCTTCGTCCGGCATGTGGGCCTGGAGCGGGCCTCGGATGACGCCTTCTTCCGGGTGGGCATCCAGATTGAACGGCCGAGCGCCACGATCGGCTACGTGGAGATGGCGACCCTGGATGATCGGGTCCGCATCCTCGCGGTGCTGCGGCGGGCGCTGCGCCAGCGCGACACGCTCCAGTGCACGTTGATGCAGGGCGTGCGCGTCCAGGAGGAGCTGCGCGCGCGGCTCGTCCCCCATGGCGAGCACATGCTGCTGCGCTGCGCGCTGCCCCGGAACTGGGAGGCGGCGCTCGGCGACGTGGTGCACGTCGTCTTCGATCTCAGCGGCAAGAGCTACCGGGGCTGGTCCGCGGTGGTCGCGGTGGATCAGGACGGCCTGCTGCTCTCCCTGCCACGCAGCCTGTCGCTGTTCCACCGGCGCAACCACATGCGCTTCAAGACGGGTGGGGAGGCGCCCTTCGGTATCTCCTTCACGTCGCCGCTCACCGGGCAGCAGATCGAGCGCCCCGTGTTGGATCTCCACACGTCGGGGGTGGCCTTCCTCTTCGATGGGGATCGGGACGTGCTGCCCGCGGGCCTCCTCGTCGACGACTTCACCCTGGTGCTGCCCGATGGGCGTCGCGCCCGGTGCAGCGCGGAGGTGCGCGACAGCTCGCCCTTCAACACGCCCGACGGGCAGGAACTGGCCCGGCCCTTCCGCGCCGGAGTGCGCCTGCGCAACGTCCCGGCCGACGCGCGCCAGGCCATCCTGGATGCCTTCGTGAAGGCGCGCTGCGCCAACGCGCGCGATGGGCGCTTCGAGTCCTTCCAGAACATCTGGGCCCTCATCCGCTCCGTCGGCCTCTTCCACCCCGACTACCCCTTCGAGGAAGGGCCGCACATCCAGATATTGGAGGACACGCACCGCACCGTGGCCGCCAGCGGCGAGGGCCTCGCGAAGATCTTCCTGTACGCGCAGGACGACCAGTTGCTGGGCCATGCCTCGGGGCTGCGCACGCACTCGCGCACCTGGATGCTGCAGCACCTGGCGGTGCGCCGCGCCTTCCAGCGGGGCGAGCGCATCTCGCGCGAGCTGTCCGAGCTGTCGGTGGACTACGCCGAGTCGCTCGAGGACGTGAACTACCTGCGCATCTGCTGGCGCGTGGAGAACCGCTGGCCCGAGCGCGTCTTCGGGTGGATTGCCCGGAGCATGCAACTGGAGGGGCTCACCCAGCTGCGCCGCTTCCACTACATGCGGCTGCCGACGACGCAACTGGGCAAGACGCGGGCGGACCTGCCCCGGGTGCGCCGGGCGGGGCCCGAGGACCTGCGGTGGCTGGAGTCGCACCTGCGCAAGCGGGGCGAGGTGGTGCGCCTGCTCGCGGACGACCTGCTGGCCCACGAGGCGGAGCTGTCCACGGTGGCCGCGCGCTATGCCCTCCACGGGCTGCACCGGCGCCGCACCCTCTTCGTGGTGGAGGGCGAGGACGAGCCGTTGGCCATGGCCCTGGCCAACGAGGCCTCCCCGGGCCTGAGCTGGTCGGAGAATGACCACCTTCTTCTCCCTGGTGGTGCCGGACCCCACGCACCCCCGGGTGTCCGAGGCGCGGCAGGCTCTTGTCGCCCAGTGCGTGCAGCACTACCGCGAGCACGGCAAGCTCTCGGCACTGGGACTGGTGGAGGACGACGAGGTGGCGGACCTGGAGGCGGCCGGTTTCCACGACCACGGCCTCGTGTCCGAGTGGACCTTCCACCGCAGCACCGCCCGGACGTGGCACACCCTGATGGCGGCCCTCTTCGAGCGGCTGCAGGGGCGCGCGGCTCGCCGCTCCCCTCATGAGGACATCGCCGCTTGACTGCCTACGTGATGGAGTCCGACGCGGAGGCGCGTCGCCTGGTGGCCCAGGCCCAGGCCAACCCTGTCTTGGAGCACCTGCGGGCCACGGGCCTCTCCGAGGGCCAGGTCGCGCTGGATGTCGGCTGTGGGCCGGGCGTCATCACCGAGGTGATGGCCACCCAGGTGGGGCCCAAGGGCAGCGTGGTGGGGCTGGACTTCAACACCCAACGCCTGGCGGAGGCGCGCGCCCGGTGCGCCTACCTGGGCAACTGCCGTTTCCTGGAGGCGGACCTCCGCGCCAGCGGGCTTCCGGACGCCGCCTTCGACTACGTGTGGAGCCAGTTCGTCTTCGAGTACCTCCCACAGCCCGAGCCGGCGCTCGCCGAGCTCCTCCGCGTGACGCGCAGCGGCGGCCGGGTGGTGGTCTCCGAGGTGGACGGGGTGGGCATGTTCAACTGGCCCTGTCCTGCCCTCGTCCAGGAGGGCTTCCCCAAGCTGGTGGGTGCCATGACCACAGCCACCGGCTTCGACATTCATGTAGGGCGGAAGATGTACTACCTCTTCCGTCGGGCGGGTCTGGTGGACGTCCGGGTGCATCTGGCTCCTCTGTGGGTCGTCGCCGGGAAGGCGGACGCGCGGCTGGTAGAGGATTGGGACATCCGCCTGCGGACGCTGGAGCCCGTGGCGGCGCCCTTCTTCGAGGGCGTGGAGGCATACCGGGCGTTCAGCCGTGCCTACATGGATCTGTTGTGTGACCCCGACGCACTGAAGTATTCCGTCTTGCTGGTGACGGAGGGCAGGAAGCCTTGACGGAGACGACGATTCCACTCCCCACGCCCGTGGCCCAGACTCCGGACGACGCGCCCGAGCTGGGCGTGCGCGCCGTGGGCGTGCTGCTGCTCTTCTTCGAGCGGGAGTACGGTCGCGAGCGACTCGTCGAGATGTGGCGGCGCAGGGGCTTCAGCCTGTCGCTCGAGTACGTCACGACGATGACGAACTTCGTCTCGTTGAACTTCATCGAGCGCATCATCGACGCGCTCATCACCGAGTCCGGTGATCCCGCCTTCATGCGCAAGGCGGGCATGCTCACCGCCAGCCCGCAGGCGCTCGGCTTCCTCTTCCACATCCTGCGCACCTTCGGCAACCCGGCGCAGACGTATCGGAAGATGGTGGAGCTGCAGCCCACCTTCAACCGGGCGGGCGCCTTCATCATCGAGAAGCTCGGCTTCAACTCGATGGAGCTCTCGTACAAGAGCCACATCCCCGAGTCCAACCGCAACCTGTGCGAGGGACGGATGGCGCAGTTCGCCTCCATCCCCACCATCTGGAAGCGCCCGCCCGCGGAGGTGGTGGAGTACCAGTGCCAGATCAACGGCGCGGACTGCTGCCGCTACCACGTGCGGTGGACCAACCCGGTGCGGAGCTGGTGGTCGGTGATCGGCCTGGTGTCGGGCGCGGTGGGCGGGCTGGGCGTGGGAATGGTGGACGTGGCGCCGGCCACCGTCATGGTGCCCACGCTGGCGCTGGGTGGGGCCTCCTTCGGGGCCTGGCTGGACGCGCGCGGGGAGCTGCGCCGCAAGGACGAGCTGCTGGCCGGTCAGAACGAGGGCCTGATGCAGCTCGCTCAGCGAGCTGCAGCAGCGCTACAGCGACATGTTCCGCATCAACCTGGCCCTCGAGGACCGGGTGGCGGCAGCGCACGCGCGAGCTCACCGAGGCCAACGCCCAGCTGGAGACGCGCTCGCGCAAGCAGCAGGAGCTGGACCGGCGTCAAGAGCGAGTTCTTCGACAACGTGAGCCACGAGCTGCGCACCCCGCTCACGCTCATCCTGCTCACGCTCGAGTCGCTGCTGCAGCGCGACGCGGGGAGTGCTGCCCGCGTCCGTGCGCCAGCACCTGGAGACCATGGACCGCAACGCCTCGCGCCTGCTGCGGCTCATCAACAACCTGCTGGACCTGGCCCAGCATCGAGTCCGGCAAGGCGCGGCTGCGCTACCAGCCGCTGGAGCTGCACGGCTTCCTCGCCTCGCTGCTGCTGCCCTTCCACGTGGTGGCGGAGCGGAAGCGCCTGGCGCTCGCGCTGGAGGGCGAGGCCGGTGACCCCCGTCCAGGTGGACGCCGGCGAAGATGGAGAGCGTCTTCCAGAACCTGCATCTCCAACGCGCTCAAGTTCACCAGGCAGGGCGGGGTGACGGTGCGGCTGAGCGAGGACGACGCCAGCGTGCACGTGGAGGTGAGCGACACCGGCCCGGGCATCGCCGCGCAGGACTGCCCCGTCATCTTCGACCGCTTCGCCCGGCGGACGCGAGCGGCACCCGGCGCTTCGGCGGCACCGGCATCGGCCTGGCGCTGGTGAAGGAGACGCTGGAGCTGCACGCGGGCGGCATCGAGGTGACGAGCGAGCAGGGGAAGGGCTCCACCTTCCACGTGCGGCTGCCCAAGGGCGCGCCCACGTGCGCGAGGAGCTGCGCGAGCTGCCCTGGCCGCGGATGCGTCCGTCCCCGCGCGGAGCCGCCGGACCTGGCGGCGCTGCTCCCCGCGCCGTCGGCGCCGGGGGCCTCGCGGCGCGGCTGGAGGCGCCTCGCCGGAGCGACACCCCGGAGGCCGCGGCCGACCGGGACGCGCCTCGCGTGCTGCTGGTGGAGGACGACGCCGGAGATCCGCGGCTTCCTGCGCAGCGTGCCTGCGGCCAGCACTACCAGCGTGCTGGAGGCCGCCAACGGCGAGGAGGGGCTGGCGCTGCGCGCAGGCGGAGCGGCCCGCGACCTCATCGTGTCCGACGTGATGATGCCGGTGATGTCCGGCCTGCAGATGCTGGAGTGGCCTGCGCACACTCGCCGGAGACGGCTGGACATCCCCGTCATCCTCCTCACCGCGCGCCAGGAGGTGGACGCGAAGGTGGAGGGGCTGTCCATGGGCGCCAACGACTACCTGGGCAAGCCCTTCAGCCGCGCGAGCTGCTCGCGCGCATCGACGCGCAGCTGCGCCTGCGCGACGCGGCGGTGCGCGCGGCGGAGAACGAGCGGCTGGCGGCCACCGGCCTGCTCACCTCGCGGCTTCGCCCACGAGGTGCGCAACCCCCTCAACGGGCTGATGAACGCGCTGCTGCCGCTGCGCGAGAGCCTCGAGCCGGCGGCACCCCGGACCCGGCGCTGGCCAGGGCCATGCTGGAGCCTCATCGAGGAGTGCGGGCAGCGCATCCGCCACCTGGCCGAGGCCCTGCTGTCCTTCGTGCGCACCGGCGAGCACGGCGGTGGCGGTGGACCTGGGCGCGCTCGCTGGACTCCACGCCTGCAGGCGCTCTGGCGTGGAGCTGCCCCCGGGCGTGAAGGTGGAGCGCGACTACAAGTGCCGCGGAGCCGGTGCTGGGCGACCCGGGCTCGCTCAACCAGGTGTGGGTCAACCTGCTGGACAACGCGCTGCGCGCGGTGGGCGGCCGACGGGCGGGTGAAGGTGTCCACCTCGCGCGAGGGCGACGACGCCGTGGTGCACATCGGCGACAACGGCGTGGGCATCACGCCCGAGGCACATGGATCGCCTCTTCCAGCCCTTCTTCTCCACCCGCGCCGCGGGCGAGGGCACGGGCCTGGGGCTGGCCCTCAGCCGCCGCATCGTCCTGCGCCAGGGCGGCCGCATCCGCCTCCACAGTGACCCCGGCAAGGGCACGCGCGTGGAGGTGCGGCTGCCCTGCTCCAATGCGGATCCGGAGGCCGCATCCGACCCCCGTTGCTCTCCGAGGGGCGCCTCAGCCAGCCCGCACTGGCGCACGTAGGGTCGCTCGCACCTGACCTGGGTTTCTGCCAGGAGCGCAGGGCTTCTGGTACAACCAGCGTGGTCTGCTATATTCCTCTTTCTCTCCCCGCCGCGAGGAAACCTTGCGCATGCACAGAGCACGGCCGCCGCGGCCCCGACCCGAAGGGCCACCCCAAGGGCCTCTACCTGCTGTTCTTCACCGAGATGTGGGAGCGCATGAGCTATTACGGCATGCGCGCCCTGCTCGTGCTCTTCCTCGATGCCGACAAGATGGGCGGCTGGGGCTGGTCCACGGCGAACGCGCTCGCGCTCTACGGCACGTACACGGGCCTCGTGTACCTGACGCCCATTGATCGGCGGTTTCATCGCGGACCGCTACATCGGCCAGCGCAAGGCGGTGGTGCTCGGCGGCACCCTGATGATGATCGGCCACCTGCTGCTGGCGCTGCCCGGCAGCCGAGGCGCATCTTCTACGCGGGCCTGGGCTTCCTGATCGTGGGCAACGGCTTCTTCAAGCCCAACATCTCCACCATGGTGGGCGGGCTGTACGCGCCCGGTGACGGCCGCCGCGACGGCGCCTTCACCATCTTCTACATGGGCATCAACCTGGGCGCGTTCCTGGCCTCGGCGTGTGCGGCACGCTGGGCGAGAAGGTCGGCTGGGACTGGGGCTTCGGCGCCGCCGGCGTGGGCATGTTGCTCGGCGTGATCCTCTTCCTGGCCCTCGGGCAAGCGCCTGCTGGGCGAGGTGGGCATGGCGCCGAAGAAGGTGGAGCGCGAGCAGGCGGGCGCAGGCGCCCGTGAAGGCCGTGGCCCTCACCCGCGCGGAGATGGACCGCATCGTCGTCATCTTCATCTCGCGCTCTTCGTCGTCTTCTTCTGGACGGCCTTCGAGCAGGCCGGCGGCCTGATGAACCTCTACACGGACGCCGAAGGTGGACCGCGAGCGTGTTCGGCTGGGAGGTTCCCACCACCTGGTTCCAGAACGTCAACCCGATCTTCATCGTGCTGCTGGGCCCCGATCTTCGCCGAGCATGTGGACGCGGCCTGGCGCCGCAAGGGCAAGGACCCGACCATCCCGGTGAAGATGGCGCATGGGCCTGCTGCTGCTCTCGCTTCGGCTTCGTCTTCATGCTGGGCGCCTCCAACCAGAGCGACGGCCGTGGGCAAGGCGGCGCTGCGTGGTGGGTGATCATGGCCTACCTCTTCCACACCGTCGGGCGAGCTGTGCCTCTCCCCGGTGGGCCTCTCCATGGTGACCAAGGTGGCGCCCGGCGCGGTTCGTCTCGCTGATGATGGGCGTGTGGTTCCTCGCCAACGCGGTGGCCAACAAGCTGTCCGGCGTCATCGGCGGCTACGCGGAGAAGCTGGGCGAGTTCGACGTGTTCCTGTCCATCACCATCGCCACCGCCGTGGCGGGCGCGGTGCTGCTGGCCATCGCGCCGATGCTGAAGCGGATGATGCACGGCGCGGACGAGACGCAGCCCGCGCGCCGCGCAGACCGACCGCGGCCGAGGCGGCTCCCTCGGCCTGAGTCGTGGAGCCTCCCTCTCGCTGAGAGAGGACGGGGGTGAGTCCCCCAAAGAGAAGGGCCCGAGCGCAATCACTCGGGGCCCTTTGCTTTGCGGGAGCCGAGGCGCGGAGCTACAGCGCCTTCGAGTCACCCACGGTGGCGAGCGGAGGCTGGGCCCGGTCGGGCACGGGGCCGACCACGTCGGCCTGGTAGTAGTCGCGCACCTGGTAGTGGCGCGCCATGAGGGCCATGGCCACGGCCGCCACCAGCGCGAAGCCTCCGTAGAAGAAGAACTGGCCCGAGCCGGTGAAGACGTTGAGCGCGGAGGCGATGGCCACCGCCACGTTGGCCAGCGTGGTGGTGAGCAGCCAGAGGCTCTGGATGATGCCCTTCATCTCGCGCGGCGCCTGGGTGTAGGCGAACTCGAGGCCGGTGGTGGAGACGAGGACCTCCGCCAGCGTGAGCACGATGTAGGGCAGAGCTGCCAGGCGATGTTCGAGCGTCGTGCCCCGCTCGAGGACGCACCTGGTAGTAGCCGGCGATGACGTACGAGAACGCGCCCACCGCGAGCCCGAGCGGCATGCGGCGCAGCGGCGTGAGCTCCCAGCCCAAGCGCTGGAAGGCCGGGTACACCACTCCGACGAGCAGCGGGATGAGGAGCATCACCAGCGCCGGGTTGACGAACTGCATCTGGCTCGGCTGGAAGGTGAAGGGGCCGACCTGCGGGTCCATGGAGCGCGCCTGCACCACCCACGTGGAGGCCTTCTGGTCGAAGAGCATCCAGAAGAACGGGATGGTGGGGAAGATGCAGCCCGCTGATGCGCAGCACGGCCTTGGCGCCCTCCACCGCCTCGGCGGGGTGCTTCTTCATGGCGCCGTCGAGCCAGGGCTTGCCGGGCTCCCGGTGGCGGAGCGCCGAGCCGATCACCTTGAGGAAGGAGTGCGGGTTGGGGCCGGTGGGCGGCACCACCACGTAGTGCCGGCGGCCCGCCCAGAAGATGACGGTGGCGATGAACATCAGCATGCCGGGGATGCCGAACGCCACGGCGGGCCCCAGGTGCTTGAGCGTCAGCGGGATGAACAGCGAGGCGAAGAAGGAGCCGAAGTTGATGGTCCAGTAGAAGATGGCGAAGACCTTCTTCACCAGGTGCTTGTTGGACTCGTTGAACTGGTCTCCCACCATGGCGCTCACGCACGGCTTGATGCCGCCGCTGCCCAGGGCGATGAGGAACAGGCCCGTGTAGAAGCCCGTGGCGTTGTTCTCGAAGATGCGCCAGGAACGCGTGGCCCAGGCAGTACACGAGGCTCAGCGAGAGGATGACCTTGTACTTCCCGAGCCAGCGGTCCGCGAGGTATCCGCCCAGCAGCGGGAAGAAGTACACGCCCGCCATGAAGAGGTGCATCAGGCTCTTCGCATGGGCGGAGCGGGCGCCCTCATCGGGCACGGCGTTGCGCAGCAGGTAGTCGATGAGGAACACCGTGAGGATGTTCCGCATCCCGTAGAAGCTGAAGCGCTCACAGGCCTCGTTGCCGATGATGTAGGGGACTTGCGGCGGGAAACGGTCGCTGGTCGTGGCGCTGGGGGTGCTGGCCATGGACGGGGGATTCCTCGTCGGTTGGGGTTCCAAGCGACGTGCCTACCCCACGGGTGGCCCTGGACACAACCCAGGGCCGCTCCGCGCGCTCAGAGGTGCAGCGCCACGCCGGCGTAGGGTCCCGCGAAGAGCTCGCGGTTGATCCTCCCTGCTTCCACGCGGCCCTGGTCGCTCAGGTAGATGGCGGTGAAAGGGAAGGGCGTCCAGTGGGCGCTCGCCTCCAGCTTGAGTGGCCCCATCACGCGCATCAGCGCGCTCGTCCCCAGGCCCGGCCCCACGAAGAGGGCGTCCGGCGCGAAGGCGACGTCCAGGCCTCCCGAGATCAGGCCCAGGACGGATCGTAGTAGTAGCGGTACCAGGGGTCGCCGTACCCGTCATGGCCACGGTCGTAGAACGGGTTGGGGCGGTACGACCCGCCCTCGCCCGGCGGTCGGTGACTCGACGGGGGTTGCGACGACATGCGGGCGCGAGCGCTTACCGAAACGCGCCTCGGCGGGATTGGCTCCGAGTCCCACCAGCGACACGGCCAGTACGACTCCCACTCGCTTCCACATGGCCATACTCCCATGGAACCGGACGCACGCGGCCCCTCCGGTCGTCCGACGCCGACGACAACAAGCGCTCGGCCAACATACTCCCGAGCGGCCTTGTCCGCCCGTCGGGGGTCCTCGGCCCCTCCCAGTCACATCTCCATCCGCCGTAGACTGTCTCTTAGAGGGTCTCCGCGATGATGAGTCGACTGAAGACGGGTCTGGTGCTCGGAGGTGGTGCGGCGCGAGGCGCCTATGAGGCAGGGGTGCTCTCCTATCTCCGCGAGGAGCTGGAGCCGGAGCTCGGCCGGGAGCTGCGGCTGGACATCCTCGCGGGCACCTCGGTGGGCGCCATCCACGCCTGCTACCTCGCCGCGACGAGCGATCAGCCCCGGCTTCAGGCCCGGGGCATGCGGGCCCACTGGACCGGGATGAAGGTGGAGGAGGTGCTCCGCTTCGGCGTGGGGGACATCTTCCGGCTCCTGCGCGAGGCCCTCGGCAAGCCGGCGGATCATCCACGCGACATCCAGTACGGCGGGCTGGTGGATCCGCGTGGGCTGCGGGCCATCGTGAGCCGCGGCATTCCGTGGCTGGGGATCGGCCGCAACCTGCGCAGGAGACACCTCGATGCCCTCGCGGTGAGCGCCACGCACGTGGGCAGCGGGCGGGCCTCGGTGTTCGTCCAACGGCACGGCGGTGGAATCCCTTCCTGGGGGAATGATCCCTCCTACCAGGCCGAGGCCACGCGCATCGGTCCCCTGCATGCACTGGCCTCGGCCGCCATCCCGGTGGCCTTCCCGGCGGTGCGCATCCGGGGCGAGCTGCACGTGGACGGCGGGCTGCGGCTGAACGTGCCGCTCAGCCCCGCGCTGCGGCTCGGGGCCCAGCGGGTGGTGGTCATCTCGCTGCGGCACGAGGCGGTCCGCGCTCGGAAGCCGGACGGCGAGTCGGGCAGCTCCGAGCAGGAGCGCGAGCAGGCCTTCGCGACCGCGCCCTTCCTCGTGGGGAAGATGCTCAACACGCTGATGATGGACCGCACGGACCAGGACCTCGGCCGGCTGCGGCGGCTCAACGCGATTCTCGAGGCGGGGACGGTGGCCTACGGACCGGGCTTCGCGCAGACGCTCGGCTCGGTGGTGGAGCCCCACCGCAGCCAGCCCCTGCGCTACGTGCGCGAACTGCTGGTGCGGCCCTCGAGGGACCTCGGCGCGCTGGCCGCCGAGTACGTCCGCACGCCCGAGTTCCGCCGACGCAGCTCCGGTCTGGCGCACAAGGCGATTCTCCGGCTGGTGGACCGGGAGGCCCCGCACGAGGCGGACCTGGCCTCCTACCTGCTGTTCGACGGAGGCTTCGCGGACATGCTCATCGACCTGGGCCGGCAGGACGCCCGCGCGCTGCGCGAGCAGTGGTTGCGCTTCTGGTCGGACGAGCCGCAGTGCGTGGCCGAGATGGCCACCCATGCGCAGGTGCCCCCCGCGGTGAGCGCCGCCTGAGCGCGTCCGTCAGAAGGTGTAGCGCAGGCCGAGGCGCACCTGCCGGGGCGTCTGGTATTGGAGGGGCTTCTTGAAGTTGTCGTTGAGGTCGCTCTCGGTGAGTGTTGCCCTCTCACTGATCGCATCCACCTTGGTCAGGTGCATGTCGGGCATCCCCCTCCGAGGACAAGGATGCCACGAATCCAGGGCCTACGGCCCTTCCCAGTGAGCGAGCCACCGTCACGAAATCCCGCCGCGGGCGCTGCTCGGGTTATGAGTGCGGACATGGACACCGCTGCTCCGGCTCCCTGCCCGAAGCACCCCGAATTGGTCGATGTCGCCCCGACGACCTGCACCCGCTGTGGAACGTTCATCTGCCTGGCGTGCATGAGCCCGGAGGAGGGCTCCCTGTGCACCCACTGCGGTGAGCGATTCGCCCCGGTGGGCCTCGATGTGGGGAGCACCCTGTGGGAGTCCTTCCGGATCCTCCTCCAGCATCCCCGGGCGCTCGCGGCCTTTTGCTCGGCCGCGGGGGTCTTCGGCCTGGTGACCCTGCCGCTCACCTACGTTTCGCTCGATACGCCGCTGGACGAGGGGGTGTTTCACGCCGCGCGGGTGGGCTTCTTGCTCGCCACCACGGCCTTCTCGGCCATGACCTATCCGCTCTTCATCCGCTTCCTCGGCGATGTGCTGACGGGTCGCGAGCGCTCGCCTGGGGAGATCATCTCCGAGGGGCTCGGTCGCGTGCGGCCGATGCTCTGGCTGACCATCTGCCTCTGGATCGTCCTGGCGATCGGCTTCGTGATGTGTGTCGCGCCGGCCATCTTCCTGGGCGTCGGGTTGGCGATCTCGGCCCCGGCGTTGGTGCTGCACCCGCTCGGTCCGATCAAGGCGATGATCTTCTCCTGGGCCTTCACCGAGGGCCACCGCATGAAGGTCTTCCTCTTGCTGCTGATCTGCGGGGGGAGCTGCATCGGCATGACCCTGATGGGCGGCGTGGTGTCGTCGCTCATTTCGCCGCTCCTGGGCCAGCTGGGCATGGCAGTGGGGAGCATGCTGAGCCATGCCATCCAAGCCCTGGGGATCGCCCTGATGCTGTCGATCCTCGTCCGCAGCTACCTGCAGCTGTCTGGACGGTTGAGCCTCGCTACGGAGACGGACTGAGGAACTGCGCGAGCAGCACCGGGCGTTTGTCGCGGCGTTCCGCGAGGCGGCGGCTCGGTGGCGGCGGGGGGGTCGAGCGAAAACCGGTTCCGGTCCTCGTCGGCGCCGACTATCCTGCCGCGCCGAGCAGCCCCGCCCCTCTCATCTGTCCGCGAGCCACTGGCCAGCCGCGTGCCGCTCGCCAAGGAGACAACATGACGCGCGAGTATCCCCAGGAACAGCTGATGGCGTTCGTCCAGGCCATGGCCAACGTGGTGGCGAGCGACGGCCGCATCACCGAGGACGAGCGCCAGCACCTCGACAACGTGGTGGCCGGCATCGGCCTGTCGCCTCGCGACGAGCAGATCTCCGCGCTCATCGAGCAGGAATTCCAGAAGCCCAGCCGCCTCACCGACATCGTCAGCAAGATCGAAAACCGCGAGCTGCGCGCTGCCCTCCTGCGCATGATCGTCGAGGTGTCGTGCGCCGACGGCGAGATCGCGAACGAGGAGCGCGCGTCGGTGAAGGCGACCGCCAGCGCCTTCGGTTTCGACGTGTCGGTCGCCGACGATCTCATCGACTGGGCGCTCGCCTCGATCAAGCTCGAGCAGCGCGAGCGCGAGATCATGGCGAAACTGCTCTAGTCCGCTCGCCCGATACGCGAAGAGTGAACCGGCTGCGCTCGGGACTTGACCGCCACGCACCAGGCCGGTGAAGTCGGTCCGATGCGGTGGATCTTCTTGCTGAACCTGCTGGTCGCCTCGCTTGCCGTCGGCGGGCCGTCACGACCTCCGAAGCGGCGGCCCGCGCCCGTCGCGAAACCGGAGCCGAAGTCGACGCCCACGCCGGCGGCTGGCGAGCCTTCTCGAAAGTCCGAGCCTTCGCGTGTTGCGGCTTCGACTCGCGGCCCCCAGCCGATTCGTTACGCGTTCGCCCTCGCCGGGGGCGGCTTCTACGGCGGCGGCTACAACCGCGGTCCGCTCGTGGCGGCGGTGTTCTCGATCACTCCGCCGATCTGGGACGGTCGACTCGCGCTCGACGCCGAGCTCGACTGGCGTTTCACCCGGTTCGACGCGACGGTGCCCGACAGAGGGACGGTGACGTCGGCGTTGCACGGCGTGCCCCTCTATCTGTCGGGCCGGCTGAACGTGCTGCGTCTGGGTCCGGTCGGCCTCGATGCACGTCTGGGCGTCGGACCCTCGCTCGCGCTGCAGTACCTGGCGAGCTCCTTCTCTCAGTCGACCGTCCGGACCGCGGTGGGGTGGGACGCGCTCGTGGGGCTTCAGCTCCGCGTGCCGCTTTCCGCCGTCGAGCTGTTCGGCGAGGCGCGGTTTGCCTTCGGCGAGGCATCCATTCCGTTCGTGCTCGGGCGCGCGACGGGTCTCCAGGGGACGCTCGGGGTGAGGTACCGGCTGCCATGACACGCGTGTGCATTGGAACGTTCCTGCTGCTGCTCGCGTCCGGCTGTGAGGACTGGCCGGATCCGGAGATCCGCGCGGTGTCGCCGTCGCAGATGCTCGCGAGCGAGTACACGCCGATCGAGATATCCGCCGACCTGCCTCTTCCGGCCACGGTCGATTACGAACAGGGCACGGTCGACGTCTCGACCGCGGTGAAGGTCGAACTCGGCTCGCTCGAGCTCGCGACGCCGACGTTCACCCGAAAGGGCGTGCTCGCGACGCAGGTGCCGACGCTCCTCGTTCCGGGTGCTTACGACGTTCGGGTCACGCTCTCGGATGGGCGCGTCGCGACGGCGCCGTCGGCGTTCACCGTGGTCGATGGCCAGTGGCCGGACACCTACTCGATTGATCCGATCGACACACAGGCTCCGTTCGTGCCGTTCACGATCACCGTCCGCGCGCAAGGCCCGAACGCGGAGAGCTTCCACGGCAACGTGCGCTTCGAGTCGGGGCCGGGCGTGAACTTCGGGCCGAAGGTGAGCGACCCGTTCGTCAACGGCGTGCTCACCCAGCAGGTGGTGTTCGCGACCCCGGCCTCCAGCGCGGTGATTGTGGTGACGGACCTCGCCGGCCATCGCGTAGCATCGAACGTGTTTCAGCTGCGCTGACCTGCCCGCTCGGGTTTCGTTGCCGAGAGGGTGCCGGGCCGTGTGGCCTTTCCCACACCCGTCGGAGGCGCGGCCTTGTGATGGACCGAGCTCAAGGCGATCCATCCGCTCGGCAAGTCCCCGCTGCTGGAGGACAATGGACGGGTCCTCGCCGAGTCCGGTGCCATCATCGACTACGTGGTGCGCCACCATGGCCATGGACGGCTGGCGCCGGCGCCGGACTCGGCCGAGTACGACACCTACGTGCACTGGCTGCACTACGCCGAGGGCTCGGCCATGCTGCCGTTCATCCTCGGGATATACATGGGACGCCTGGGCGAGGCGGGCGCGCCGCTCAAGCCGCGCATCTCCAGCGAGATGATGAACCACCTGGGGTACATCTCCGGAGCGCTGGAGAAACGGGACTACCTGCTGGGCGACACCTTCAGCGCCGCCGACATCCAGATGAGCTTCGTGCTGGAAGCCGCGCGGCCGACGGGTCTCCTGGAGCCCTTCGCCCCCCTGGGCGCCTACCTGGAGCGGTTGCACGCCCGTCCCGCCTTTCAGCGCGCCGTTCTGACGCCTACGCCGGTACACTCACGACGGCAACGTGCTCAGCGTCATGCCCCGGCGCTGCGCGAACACCCTCTGCGTTAGCCCGTTCGCCTCGTACTCCTCGGCGACAAGGATGGCAGCCAAGAAAGGAGGCACTGGCTATCCGATCGCACCTGATGACATCACGATACGAATGCCGTGCGATGGAGGTATTCCGACAGGAGTAGTTCGCCATGAACATCGAAAGACACGAGCGGGAATTGTTCGAAGCGCGTAGACGCTACGAAGATGCGGTACGAGAACAAAGGCAGAGGGGTGGAGACAGGCATGAACTTCTCCAACTCCATGACGAGGTTCTCCATGCGGAGCGCGCGCTGGCTGCGGCCAAGGGGGAACCGTATGCGGTTCCTTGGCCGTGGCCCGAGGATTGGACTTTTTCCATAGAGCCCAGCCCGCTCGTGCTCGGTGATGGACTCAACGCCCTGGTGCTGTATGAAGCGCTGGGGACCGAGCCAGTGCCTCGTCGCATCGCCATCCTCACATTCGAGGACTGCGAGAGCATGAAACTGGGTGCCCCCAATGACGAGGTCATCGAGGGCCATCCCTTGTTCGGAAAGGGGATCGACGTGGGGGGAGCCTACATGGTGGAGAACTCCCCCTGGCTCGGGGAACTCGAGGCCATGAATCGCAACCACCCGCAGTACGATCCCGCGGTCTGGCGAGCCCTGCGCCACTACCTCCTGTTCTTCAAGGACTATGCTTTCGAGTGTGTGGCCCGGCAGGTCTCAAGCCAGATCGTGGAGGGCTCCATGCGCGAAGTCCTGCCCCGAGTAGCTCTTGGCGGGCTTTGCTAAATCCAGTGGAGGGCGGCGGGAATCGAACTCGCCACCTCGTTCAGCACGTGCTTGAGGTAGCGCCCGGTGTGGCTCTCCTTCACCTCGGCCACCTCCTCGGGAGTGCCCGTGGCGAGCAACTGCCCGCCGCCCGCGCCGCCCTCGGGTCCCAGATCGATCACCCAGTTCGCGCTCTTGATGACGTCCAGGTTGTGCTCGATGACCAGTACCGTGTTGCCCGCCTCCACCAGCCGGTTGACAGGCACACGCCTCCCGCTCACTCCCGGCTCTTGTCGCGCAGGGGCGGCTCCTTGCGCACGGCGGCGTCCGCGTCCTCGCGGAAGCCGATGCCCTTGCGGAGGATGCCGTCCTCGCCGATGTCCGCATCGGTGACGTCGCGGCGCTCCTCCCCAGGAGGCTGGTGCCTGGCCGCCCGCTCCAACTCCTCGGGAGCCTGGTTCGCCGTCCGGAGCTCCTCTTCGGTGGCGCTATCCAGATTGGCGTGGGTGAAGGTCTCCTTGCTCTTGATGTCGGCCATGGCTGGGGCTCCTCGTGGATCCACAGGGCGGGAGGGGGTTCCGCCCTTCTGTATAAAGTACAAGGTTCGGAGCCCTCCGGCGTCTGACAAGGCGCGCCCGCCCCTCCGCTGTGTATGCGCGCACGGGGGACTCCAGATGGTGGGAATACGGCCCGGGCGTGCGAAGTGCCCGAGCTCGGCACGTCGGCGGACGACGAGGAGGTAGCGGGGCGAGCTCTCTGGCGAGCGGTGAAACGGTTCCGACGCCACGCCGAGCTCGTGAGTAGTTTGAGTGGCGGCATGAAGCACCAGATCGCGAAGTGGTGCCTGTTGCTCCTCTGCGTGTCGTCGGCGGCGGCGATCGGCGGTGGGCTCTATGAGCACTTCGTTGTGAACCCCATCTGGAGCGCGTCCCCCCCGGCCTCATTCACCCTCATCCAGCCAGACTCGGGCGTTCCGCTTCAGCGCTTCTGGATTCCGGTGCACGGGTTCATCACGCTGCTCATCATCGCCGCGCTGGTGTCGACCTGGCATGACCGGAGGGTGCGGCGGTGGCTGCTGGTGGGCGTGGCCTCGTACCTGGTTATGCGCACGTGGAGCTTTCTGTACTTCATCCCGGAGATGCTCGCCTTCCAGAAGGTCCCGGTGGACTCCGCCCCGATGCCCGAGTTGCTGGCGCGGGTCGACAACTGGACGCGCTTGACGTTCCTCCGTGCGCCTCTCGACTTCATCACGTTCATTTCGTTCCTGATGGCGCTGTACTGGTTCGCGCGGAGCTCGGCCGGGCTGCCGGTACGGGCCCGTCGGAGCGCTGGTGCGGCAGCGCCTCTACCGCGAGCAGCGGAGCCCTCCACGTCCAGTTGAACGACGCCGGACGGTGGCTGCCCGGAGGCGGACGGGGCAGAGTGTCATCAATCATATGACGGACATCTCTCCCAAATCGTCTGGAACAAGCGAATGGAAGTCCGGTCACGTGCCCTGCAGGCGAAGCGCGACTTCCTCCAGATGTGTCCGGCACATGAAGAGATAAGGCGTCCACACATCGCCCCAGGTGGCGTCCGTCACCTCGGAGGGGGAGATCTGCAGCAGCAGCTCCATCAGCTCTCCGCAAGCGGTGCAGCGTGGCGTCTCGTCCGGGCCGTTCGCCCAGTGCGGATATCCGCCGAGCACCACTCCTCGGTTGCGAAGCGAAGGCCGCTCGGGAACACCCGCCAGCTCGCTGGCAACTTGATCCACCACGTGCCAGTTCTCCCACGCCTGCCGAGCACCGGAGTCTCCGGGAACCCGGTCCCAGAGCGGAGGGCAGTGCACCTCAAACCCAACGGAATCGGGGAGCGATTGTTCGAGTCGCGGGGTCACGAATCGAGGCTCGAACTCGTACCATCTGCTGCCTTTGATGGCGTCCGGCTCGGGTCGGAGTTCGCACGCCTGGTCATGAGGGAGCGACGGGTACGCAATCACCCGAAATCCGCCCGGCTTCTTCCGTGGCCGTAGCGGGTTGCAGTCCCAGCAGTAGAAGAACGTGAAGAAGTCGATGTCGAGCTTTGGCGAGTGCAGGGCGTCCCGCGCATGGTTCACCTGCGCAACGAAGCTCAGGAGGCGGCCGCAGTCACAAGTGGGCCACCACTCGCCGCGGCAGCCCGTGGGCACGCCACCGAAGCGGGTGGCGAGGAGAGAGTCGTCGCGGGCGGCTGCTCCCGGCACCAGCTTCGTGCGCTGGCGCAGCAACGGGCCCAGCCAGCGATGGACCTCGTCAGTGCTGATTTTGTCGATTTTGTCTTTTCGGGTTCCGGACATCGGAGGCGAACGTAGTCCGCCCGGCAGACGAAGGCGCGCCAGAAACGACAATCAGCGCTCCGGGGGTGCGCAATCGTCATGCTCACGAGGTCGTCGACGCTGCCATGCGCCCGAAAAGGTATCAACGGAATCGAACGGCGCTTCAGCACCGATGGTCCCCCGGAAAAACAAAAGGCCCCAGGTCCCTGAGAACCTGGGGCCCTGAAGGTGGAGGCGGCGGGAATCGAACTCGCCGCCCCGTGATGTTCACACGATCAGGCCGCGGGAGCCGCCGTGTCGGGCCTGCGGCCCACGCGGTGCTTCCGCGACTTCGTCAGCACGTGCTTGAGGTAGCGCCCGGTGTGGCTCTCCTTCACCTCGGCCACCTGCTCGGGCGTGCCCGTGGCCAGCAACTGCCCGCCGCCCGCGCCGCCCTCGGGTCCCAGGTCGATCACCCAGTCCGCGCTCTTGATGACGTCCAGGTTGTGCTCGATGACCAGCACCGTGTTGCCCGCCTCCACCAGCCGGTTGAGCACGTGCAGCAGCTTGCGGATGTCCTCGAAGTGCAGGCCCGTGGTGGGCTCGTCGAGGATGTAGAGCGTGCGGCCCGTGGCCACGCGCGCCAGCTCGCGCGCCAGCTTGATGCGCTGGGCCTCGCCGCCGGACAGGGTGGGGGAGCTCTGCCCCAGCCGGATGTAGCCCAGGCCCACGTCCTCCAGCGTCTGGAGCACGCGCATGATGTCCTTGTGCGCGCTGAAGTGCTGCATCGCCTCGCGCACGCTCATCTCGAGCACCTCGGCGATGTTCTTCCCCTTGTAGAGCACCCGCAGCGTGGCCTCGTTGAAGCGCTTGCCGTTGCACACCTCGCACGGCACGTACACGTCCGCCAGGAAGTGCATCTCCACCAGCTTCACGCCGTCGCCCTCGCACGCCTCGCAGCGCCCGCCCTTGATGTTGAAGGAGAAGCGTCCCGCCGTGTACCCGAACGCCCGCGCCTCCGGCGTCATCGCGAACACCTCGCGGATGGCGTCGAACACCTTCGTGTACGTGGCCGGGTTGCTCCGCGGCGTGCGTCCGATGGGCCGCTGGTCGATGTCGATGACCTTGTCCAGGTGCTCCAGCCCCGTAATCGCCTTGTGCTTGCCCGGCACCTCGCGGCTCTCGTACAGCGCTCGCGCGGCGGCGGGGTAGAGGATCTCGTTGATGAGCGTGGACTTGCCCGCGCCGGACACGCCGGTCACGGCCACGAACATCCCGAGCGGAATGTCCACCGTCACGTCCTTGAGGTTGTTCTCCTTCGCGCCCTCGATTCGCACCTTCGTCTTGCCGGGCTCGCGTCGCTGATCGGGGACCTCGATCTCCTTGCGGCCGGAGAGGTACGCGCCGGTGGAGCTCTTCTCGTTGTCCATCACCTGCGCCGGAGTGCCCTCGGCCACCACCTCGCCGCCCAGCTCGCCCGCGCCCGGCCCGAAGTCCACGAGCCAGTCCGCCTCCTCCATCGTCTCCTCGTCGTGCTCCACCACGACGACGGAGTTGCCCAGGTCGCGCAGCCGCTTGAGCGTGGCCAGCAGCTTGCCGTTGTCGCGCTGGTGCAGGCCGATGGAGGGCTCGTCGAGGATGTAGATGACGCCCGTCAGCTCGCTGCCCATCTGCGAGGCCAGCCGGATGCGCTGGCTCTCGCCACCGGAGAGCGTGGACGCGGTGCGGTCCAGCGTCAGGTACGCGAGGCCCACGTCCTCCAGGAAGCCCAGGCGGCTGCGGATCTCCTTGAGCAGCTCGGTGGCGATCTTCCGCTCCGTCTGCGTCAGCTCCAGCCCCTTCAGCCAGCGCAGCGCGTCGCCGATGGTCTGCCCGCTCAGGTCCACGATGGAGCGCCCGTGCACCTTCACCGCCCGGCTCTCCGGCTTCAGGCGCGCCCCGTCGCAGGTGGGGCACGGCTTGTCGCTGAAGAACTTCTGGTAGTAGGTGCGCATCGCCTCGGACGTGGTCGTCTTGAAGCTGCGCATCAGCTTGTTGACGAGCCCCTCCCACTCCATCTCGTAGCGGCCGCCCTCGCCCCACTTGACGGTGAAGCGCTTGCCCTCGGCGCCGTTCATGAGGAGCTTCTTCGCCTTGGCCGGCAGCTTCGCGTACGGCGCGTCCAGGTCGATGTCGAAGGCCTCGGCGAGGCTCTCCACGAAGTCCGCCGTCCAGCCCTCGCCCTTGTTCATGCCGCTGGCCCACGGCTCGACCGCGCCGTCGCGCAGGCTGCGAGAGGGGTCCGGGACGATCCGGTCCGGGTCCATCTCCGCCTTCGTGCCCAGGCCGTTGCAGTCCGAGCACATGCCCAGCGGGTTGTTGAAGGAGAACGAGGACGGGCTGAGCTCGCCGAAGGACAGGCCGCACGCGTGGCAGGCGTTGAGCTCGCTCATGATGCGGTCGCTCGCGAGGCTGCCCGTCTCGTCGGTGATGATGAGCATGCCCTTGCCCTCGCGCAGGGCCGTCTCCACCGAGTCCGTCAGCCGCTGCTTCACCTCCGGCTTGAGCACCAGCCGGTCGATGATGAGCGCGATGTCGTGCTTGCACTTCTTGTCCAGCTCGATGCGCTCCTCCAGGCTCTTCACCTTGCCGTCGATGCGCGCGCGCGAGAACCCGCGCTTCTGCGCCTCGGTGAGGATGTCCTTGTGCTCGCCCTTGCGGTTGGTGACGACGGGCGCGAGCACCTGAAGCTTGGTGCCGGTGGGCGAGTCCATCAGCGTGTCGACGATCTGCTGGGCGCTCTGCTTGCCCACCTTGCCGCAGTTGGGGCAGTGCTGCACGCCGACGGAGGCGTAGAGCACGCGCAGGTAGTCGTGCACCTCGGTGACGGTGCCCACCGTCGAGCGCGGGTTGTTGCTGGCCGCCTTCTGCTCGATGGAGATGGTGGGCGATAGGCCGCGGATCGTGTCGTACTTGGGCTTCTCCATCTGCCCGAGGAACTGCCGGGCATAGGCCGAGAGGCTCTCCACGTAGCGGCGTTGGCCCTCGGCGTAGAGGGTGTCGAACGCCAAGGAACTCTTCCCCGAGCCGGAGACGCCGGTGAACACCACCAGCTTCTTCTTCGGAATCTCCAGGGAGATGTTCTTGAGGTTGTGCTCCTTGGCTCCTCGGATGGAGATGACGTCGGGCTCGGACATGGGGCGCGGTGTACCACTGAAAGGGCGCGCAGGTAGGGGGAATGCGGGCGCGCGGGGGTTGAATGGCCCTGAACAGCTGGATTTTCAAGGCCCATCCCCCCGCCGCCAGGGAGGGGAGCGGGCGGACAAGGGGGCCGTGGGCGGCGGCCCCGTCCGCGTGTAGGGTGCCGCTCGCATGCCCCCCATCCCCGAGCGCCTGCGCGGCTCTCCGCTGCTCGTCATCTCCAGCTTCCTGTTCGCCGTGATGGCCTTCTGCGCGCGCTCGGTGTCGGGCCGGCTGTCGGTGGGACAGGTGGTGTGCGCGCGCTTCGTCATCGGCCTCGCCTTCCTGGCGCTGTACTACCCGCTCACCGGGACGCGGCCGCGCATGGGGCGGCCCGGGCTGTGGGCCCTGCGCGGCATCTTCGGAGGCGCCTCCGTCTACTTGTATTTCGTGGCCATCGACCAGCTGGCGGTGGGGCCCGCCACGCTGCTCAACTCCTGCTGGCCCATCTGCGCGGCCATCCTGGGCCTCTTCATCCTGGGCGAGCGGGTGAACGGCTATCTGGCCACGGGGCTGGCGGCTACCACGGTGGGCGCGGGGCTCGTCATCTGGAGCACGGTCCAGGGGGGGATGGGCTTCACCCTGGGCGTGGGCGCGGGGGCCGGGGCGCTGTCCGCCGTCTTCAGCGGTGCGGCCGTCATCGCCCTGCGCGCCCTGCGTCACGACACCGACGCCTCCTCCATCTTCCTGTCCTTCTGCCTCTTCGGGCTGCTGTTCGGCCTGCCCTTCGCCCTCCAGGACTGGCGGCCCCTGAGTGGGGACCTGCTGCTGCCGCTGCTCGGTGTGGGCCTGTCCTCGGCGGTCGCGCAGATGATCTTCACCTACGGCATGGCCCACGTGACGTCGACGGCCGTGGGCGGCATCACCACCCAGCTCACCCCCGCCTTCTCGTGGATGCTCGGCGCGCTGCTGCTGGGCGAACCCCTCCAGCCGCTCGCGCTGGTGGGTGCGTTGATCTGCATGGGCGGCGTGCTGTGGGGCACGGGCCTGGCTCCTCGCCTGCTCATCCTGGCTTCCCGACCTTCGCCCTGAACCGGGAGTTCGTGGTTCCCTTTCTTCTCCCGGGGGGTTCCGGTTTTTACCCGTCGCCTGTCGGGCACTCCGGAAGTCTTTTCAGAAGAGGGGGACCGCGGGGCAGGTTGCGTCTCCCGCGAGTCCAAGAGTTTTCCCAAGAGTCCCGCGACTTGTCGCGTCAGTGGGCAGTCCTTTCTCCTCGGCCCCGAGGTTGCAGAGACCCTCACCCCAGGTATGGCTGGTGAGCGCGCGAGCCGTGCGGGCGCCGGTCTGGTGGAGGCTGCAATGGTCGGATTGCGCTGGGTGTGCGTGGCAGCGTGCGTGTTGGCCCTGTTCGGGGCGGGCTGCGATCCGCGGTCGTCGCGACCGGCCCAGACGGGGCTGGGCGCGTTCCCGGAGAAGCTGGAGTTCGGCCTCTCGGCGGTGGGTGTCACCAAGACGATGAAGGTGCGGCTGTCCAACCGGGGCCGAGCTCCCTTCACCGTGCAGGGGGCGACGGCCAGCCTGCCCAACGTGGAGGTGCTGCCCTTCGAGGCCTTCGTGCTGAAGGCGGGCGGCGAGCGGGAGCTGGAGGTGCGCTTCACGCCGGACGTGGAGGGCGCGGTGCAGGGGATGCTGGAGGTGCTCACCGACGCCGACAACGTGAAGGAGGGCGTGGCGCGGCTCGGCGTGGACGGGCAGGGCGTGAAGGCGTGGGTGGAGGTGAAGACGCCCGCGATCGACTTCGGCAACGTGGAGCTGGGCAACGTAGAGCTGCGCGAGCTGGTGGTGCGCAATCCCTCGCAGGTGGACAGCCCGGTGCGCGTGGACCTGGACGGGGCGGACGCGGACGAGTTCGGCTCCAGCGAGGCCGGGGTGCCTTTCACGCTGGCGCCGGGCGAGGAGCGCCGGGTGTCGCTGTCCTTCACGCCGGAGCGGCTGGGCGCCGCCCAGGCCATCGCGCGCGTGTCGGTGTGCTCCACGTGCGAGCCCACCGTGGTGCAGCTCGCCGGCACGGGCATTGCCACGCAGCTCGAGGTGACGCCCCTGCGGGTGGACTTCGGCCGGGTGCAGCTGCGCGCCACCGCCGAGGAGCGCATCACCGTGCGCAACCTGGGCACCGAGCACATGGCGTACGGCGGCGTGAAGCTGCTGGACAACGCGAGCGGCGCCTTCCGCGTGGTGAGCGAGCCCACGCTCGTGGGCAACGTGCTCGCCGCGGGCGCCGTGGTCGAGATCCGCGTGGCCTTCTCGCCCACCGCCAGCGGCCCCGTGCGCGCCGCTCGGCTGGAGATCGACGTGCGGCCCGTGGGCACCACGAAACCCGGGCCCAAGGTGACGCTGACAGGTGAGGGTGGTGCCTCGTGCGTGGTGTTGCAGCCGGATCCGCTCGACTTCGGCGAGGTGGCCGAGGGCATGAACGCCACCCGGGACGTGCAGATCGTGAACCGCTGCCGCAACGACGTGCTGGTGAGCGACGTGAAGCTCTCCACGAAGAAGGGCGGCTACTTCCTCCTGGCGCAGGCGCCCTCCAGCATGCCCGTCGCCGCGGGCCAGTCCATCGCGGTGCCCATCACCTTCATGCCGCGCGCCGGCCTCGGGGCGGGCGAGGCGGAGCTCTCCGTCAAGGTGCTCGACGGGCGCAGCACGTCCACCGAGGTGGTGAAGGTGATGGGCGCGGGCAAGGTGTTCTCGCCCTGCCAGTACAAGGCCGAGCCGGCCTCGGTGGACTTCGGCAGCGTGCCGGTGGGCTCCGAGGTGACGCTCAGCGCGGCGATTCGCAACATCGGCGCCACCGAGTGCTACCTGGCGGGGATGCAGCTCGCCGAGGGCTCGGATGCGTCCTTCAGTGCGGACAAGACGGGGAACACCGTGCTCGCGCCGGGCCAGCGGGCCCTGCTGCTCGTGCGCTTCAAGCCGGGCGAGGCGGGCGGGTTCTCCGGCATGGCGGAGGGCTGGGTCAACCACCCGTCCAACGGCCACGTGCTGATTCCTCTGCACGGTCAGGGCGTGCAGGGCTGCTTCTCCGTGCAACCCACCACCCTGGACTTCGGCGTCAATCGGCTCACCTGCGGCCCGAAGGAGCGCGGGCTGGTCGTCTACAACAAGTGCCCCGGGCCCACGACGTTGGTGGGGATGAACCTCGAGGGCGACGCGAGCGACTTCAAGCTGACGCACGGCCTGCTCTTCCCGGCGGTGCTCGCCGCCAACAGCGAGACGCTCATGAAGGTGACGTACGAGCCGCAGAGCGATGGGGATGACGTGGCCGCGCTCCGGTTCGATCTGGGCACGGGCTCGCCCTACACGGTGGGCCTGGTGGGCAAGGGCGTGCTGAAGACGGACCAGACCGACGAGTTCATCCAGCAGTCCGAGGCCAGGGTGGACGTGCTGTTCGTGGTGGACAACTCGGGCTCGATGATGGACGAGCAGCAGAACCTGGGTCAGAACTTCTCGGCCTTCCTCATCCACGCGGCCGCCGCGGGCGTGGACTACCACATCGCCGTCACCACCACCGGCCTCGAGCGCTCCTCGGGCGGCTGGGCGGTGTGCCCGGGTGGAGCCGAGGGCGGTGAGAACGGGCGCTTCTTCCCCGTGGATGGCTCCTCGCCGCGCGTCATCACCCCCACCACGCCGGCGGCCGAGTCCGTCTTCGCGCACAACACGCAGGTGGGCGTGTGCCACTGGAACGAGCAGGGCCTGGAGGCCATGTACCGCAGCCTGTCGGATCCGCTCGTCTTCAACCTGGACGACCCGCGCACCCCGCTGACCAATGACGGCAACGCCAACTTCCTGCGCAACGATGCCAAGCTGGCCATCATCGCCATCACCGACGAGGAGGACTTCTCTCCGCAGCCGGTGTCCTTCTATGAGACGTTCCTCCTGGGGCTGAAGGGGGGAGACGCCTCGAAGGTCATCTTCTCCGCCATCGCCGGGCCGAGCGATCTGGCCACCTGCCCCAAGGCCAGCAGCTCTGGCAACCGCTACATCCAGCTCGCCCAGGCCACTGGCGGCGTGGTGGAGAGCATCTGCACGCCCAACTGGGCCGGCTCGCTGGAGAAGCTCTCGGAGAGCGCCTTCGGTCCCAACCGCACCTTCACGCTCAGCGAGAAGCCCTCGGACCCCTCGCGCATCGTGGTGAAGGTGGATGGGGTGCAGGTGACGACCGGGTGGACGTATGACGCGGGCACCAACAGCGTCATCTTCGACCTCAACGCGGCGCCCGCTCCCGGGGCCACCGTGGAGATCACCTACCCGGTGGGCTGCTAGGGCCGGGGAGCCCACGGGCCAGAGGGGGCGCTCCCGCGTGGGGCGCCCCTTTTCATTTTTGACACAGCGCGGGGAGATCCCGCTCGACAGGGAACGCGCCCCGGGGCAGGGTGGTGGGCATCATGGCTCCGGATTCTCTCCTGGTCGCCGGTGTGGGAGATATCCACGGTCGCTTCCACCGCGTGGAGTCATGGCTCGACGCGTTGGCGGAGGCGCGGGGCCGTCCGGTGGACCTGGTGCTGGCGGTAGGGGACGTGGAGGCCTTCCGGCACGCGGACGACCACCGGCGCAAGACGGCCAAGCGCGCCATGCCCGCCGAGTTCGCCGAGTACGCGGATGGCGTGCGGACGATGAAGCGGCCGCTGTACTTCATCGCCGGCAACAACGAGGACTTCGAGGCGCTGCACGACTCGCCGGAGGGTCTGCTGCTCGCGCCGAACGTGCACTACCTGGGGCGCGCGGGCCTGAAGGTGCTGCACGGGCTGCGGGTGGGGTACCTGTCGGGCATCCACGCGCCGCGCTTCTACGAGCAGCCCTTGAAGCGGCCGCGCTCGCTCGACACGGCGAAGCAGGCCGGCTACTTCCGCGCGCCCGAGGTGGAGAAGGTGTCGGCGCTACGGGACGTGGACCTGATGTTGGTGCACGAGTGGCCGAGGGGCCTGCCGCAGCGGGTCCGGGAGCAGGGGGAGCCGCCGCCGGGCCGCACGTTGCCGTCGTACTGGATTGGCAACCCCATCACCCGGCGGCTGGTGGAGACGACGCACCCGAAGTGGGTGCTGTGCGGGCACTCGCACCGGGCCTTCGCGGTGTCGCTCGGGGGCCATGGTGGGAGGCACCCCACGCGCGTGGTGTGCCTGGATCAGGCGGCGAGGCCCGACGAGTCGGTGTTCTGGATGGAGTTCCGGGGCCGCGAGGTGGTGTGCGCCGGGTGGGGCATCTCGGGCGAGGTGTCGTGGCGGGCCGGGCAGCCGTGGGGCCTGGGCTCGCTGCCGCGGTTGCCGGAGCCTGGACCCGTGGAGGCGGGCTGCTGAGGCGCCTCACCAGCGGTGCTCGGTGAAGAGGCAGTCGATGAGCTGCGCCTTGCCAAGCCCGTGGTTGGCCGTGCGCGGGACGAGGTCCGGCACGGGGGTGAAGAGGACATCGTTGGACAGTCGGGTGAATCCGAAGGAGGACTCGATGAACTCGGCGAGCTTCGCCTCCTGCGCCTGGAACTCGGGGGGAAATGGCGGAAAGCGGAGCCAGTAGTCCCGGGGGAGGCCGGGGCCCTTCTCCTCCATGTGAGACGCGTAGAGGGCGTAGACCGGAGCGAGTTGGCTCAGCAGGCAGACGATGCAGTCATAGCGGGGGTCTCCTGTCACGAATCCCGGGAGGGAGACGCGGCAATAGTAACAGGGGTCATGGTGGGGGATGGTCGTGTCCCAGACGGAGCAATCTGGGAACTCCTCGTGGAGCCGCTGGATGAAGCTCTTCCAGGCTGGCGAAGGGTCCGCGTTGGCATTGACCAGCGCGGTGAGGCGCTGGCCCTCCTCTGATGCATCGTATCGAGGATCAATGTTGAGGAGGCCCGCCGGGTAGTAGCGGTGGACGAGTTGAACGAGCGCGTCGGCCGTCAGTTCCGGATTCATGAACAGGGTTCCTCAATGGGTTGGTGAGGGCGCTCGGTTCTTCTACCGTGTTCGAGATGTGCGGGGGGCTCTCGTAGTCACGGAAACGTCTTCCTGGGGACGCCCACCTCCTGGAATCTGGTGACCTTGGCGCCAGGGATGGGGCCGGACACCGGATCCGTCAGGATGCTCTGCATGTGTTCCCTGAATTTGATACAGGCCAGGGCGGTCGGCTGTTGCTCCCGCAGGACAATGCGTGCGGCCTTGTCCGCTGCCTTGGCTGCCTCCACCTGCGCGACTTCATCCAGAACCCACCCTTTCACATTCCTTTCCGGAACGCCCACCTCGATGTCGCAGGTGGCGGTTGAAGAGAACATGGGGGAGATCTTGCTCAGCAGGACGAGCACTTGGGCGACCTTCCAGCCCCCTTCCTTCGGACCGGTATAGGGCACGACGTTCTCGAACTCGAACATCGACGGCGGGATGTGACCGCCGACGCACGCGAGCTGGGCGGCGCTGAGGACCGCCAGCAACAGCAGGACTACACGTGCCGTGAATGATGGCCGAATGTGCATGAGACCCCCTTTGCAGCGGGCATCCTACGAGGGCGGTTCGACCTGCCTGTTCGGGCTCAGATGATGAGCTCGTCCCATTCAACAGCCTTCTCAGAACCGCCCGGACACCATCACGCCGCCGAGGTTGCCCGACACCTGCATGGACACGCCCGCGTTCTGCTCCTGGGTCTCCTGCTGGCGCCCGTGCAGCAGCAGGGGTACGCCCACGCCGAAGAGGGAACCCGCCACCGCGCCCGTCAGCACGTCCGTGAAGTAGTGCTTGTCCGCGCCCATGCGCAGCAGTCCCACCGAGGCCGCCGCCGGCAGGCCCACCGCCCAGATGACCCAGCGGTTCTTGTACCCGCGCAGCTCGGACACCGTGCCCGCCGCCGTGACGAGCGCGAACGCCATGCTGGTGTGCCCGCTGTAGAAGGACAGGTTGTTGTCGTTGGGGTGCTCGGTGAGCGCCTTCTGGTCCTCGGGCAGCACGTGGACGAAGGGGCGCTCGCGACCCACGGCGAACTTCACCGCCTGGTTCGCCACCGCGGACACCACCACCGACTCGATGATCATCGTGGCGTCCTGCGCGAAGTAGCGCGGCGACGCCCCGCTGCCCCGGCCCAGCAGGTACTGCGTCCCGAGCACGCCCACCGGCAGCACGCCGAAGTCCACGACGTTGCTCCAGGTGTCCCACTGCTTGCGACCCTCGGCCGTCTCCGCCGCGATGCCTCGGCCCCACCGGTCCACCTGGTTGAGGGTGTCCGTGCCGTCGGCCGAGCGATCGCACCACTTGCACGTATCGGGAGCGAGCTCCTCCTTGAAGAGGGTCTCGCTGCCAATCCACAGGAGCCCGGCGACGCCCGTGATGGCCGCATCCCGCCCCCAGTCGAACCTGAGCTCGTGGAGGGTGGGGGCGTCGGAGGCCTGCTGGGCAGACGGGAGGGACTCGGCGGAGGCGGGGGAGACGGCGACCAGGGAGGCGAGCGCAAGAAAACAGAGAGCGGAGGGCATGGCTTCGAGCATAAAAGCGCCTTCCTCCCCGTTCTAGAATCCTTCGCCCCGCATGTCCGACGCACGTCGAACCCTCCAGGTCTTCCCCGACAACGGTCGCCGTCAGGCCGCCCTACGTGCCGTCCGGAGTTCGGCCGGGCTCGTCCGGGGGGACTCCTTCTTCACCTGGGAGGGCTTCCTGGAGGCCCTCGGCGGAGCGCGTGAGCTGGGTCGGCGCCCGTGCTCGCCCCTCGTCGCGCGCACCGTGGTGGCCTCGCTCGCCCAGGGCCTGGGCGACACGCCCTTCGGTGACTTCGTCCACGAGCCCGCCTTCGCCCGCGCCGCCCTGGACGTGCTGTTGGATCTCAAGGCCGGTCGGCTCTCCCCGCGCGAGCTGCAGGATGCCCTGGAGGTGCTCCCTCCCGAGCGGCGCAACCGCGTCCGGATGCTCGCCCTCCTGCACCACGCGTACGAGCAGAAGATGGCCGAGCTGGGTCTCGCGGACCGCGAGGACGTAGTGCGCGGGGCGCGCGAGGCCCTGGAGCGCAACGCCTGGCCCACGGCCTGGGACGACGTGGGCACCCTCGTGCTGCACGGCGTCTATGACGTCCGGCCCTCGGGGCTGGAGCTGCTGCTGGCCCTGGCCGCCGCCTGCGACGCGCGGAAGGTGACCCTGCGCGTGGAGACTCCGGTGGGTGGCTCGCCAGTGGCGGACGCGGCCCTGGCGGCCCTCTTCCGTGCCTTCGAGAACCGGGGCGAGGCCCTCCCCCACGTGGACCTCTTCAAGGCCGACGTCACCTTCGAGTCGCGCCCCATGCTGGAGCTCGGCCGTCACCTCTTCTCGCCCCGCGCTCAGAAGGACGTGCTCCAGGGCGCGGTGGAGGGCCTCCGGATGTGGAGCGCCGGAGCGGCCCGGGACGAGGCCCGCCTCATCGCCCGGGACGTGCGCCGGCTGGTGTCGGACGGAGTTCCGCCCGGGAGCATCGCGGTGGCCTGGCGCGACCTGGGACCCGAGGTCCGCTGGGTGGCGGATGCGTTCGCGGAGCTCGGTGTCCCCGTGCGCCTGCCCTGGGGCGAGCCGCTCGCGCTGGCGGGCCCGGTGCGCCTCGCGTTGGAGCTGCCCCTGCTCGTGGAGGACGGTTTCCCCGCCGAGCGCGTGGCGGAGCTGGTCTCCAGTCGCTACGCGCCCGCGCTCTCCCGGGGCGCCCCCGAGGCTCCTGCCACGCTCCTCACGCTCGCGGCCGTCCGGGACGACCGGCTGGGCGCGACGCGCGGGAAGGGGGCCTATGACCTCCGCCTGGAGGCGCTGGCCAGGCGGCTGGAGCCGCTGCCGGAGCAGGTGCGCCCGAGGGAACAGCGGCGCGCCCACGAGGCCCGGGTGCTGCGCGAGCGGTGCCTCTTCCTGCTGGAGTCCTGCCGCCGCATTCCGGAGCAGGGGCGTGCCTCGGAGCTGCTCGCCGCGTGGTGGAAGGTGGTGCGGCGGCTTGGGTTGTTGGACTCGGAGGGCGCGATGGATACGCCCGCGGACGAGGGGCTGGGCGCGCTCTCTCTGGAGGCCCGGGCCCGGGACGATGCCGCGCGGGCGGCGCTCGCGATGCGGGTGCGTGAGCTGGAGCGGACGCTCGCGGCGGTGGGCGGTGGGCCCCGGTTGCGGCGGCGCACCTTCGGTCGCTGGTTGCAGGACGTGATGCGTGACGTTCACCTGCCTCCGCGCGGGCCCTCGGTGGGCGCCGTGGAGGTGCTGGACGTCCGCGAGCTGGAGGGGCGCACCTTCGGGCACGTCTTCCTCGGGGGCCTGGCCGAGGGCCGCTTCCCGGGCCGCGACGAGCCCAACCCGCTGCTGGGCGATTCCGAGCGGCGCTCGCTCAACAAGCACCTGAGCCGGGACGTCTTCCGTCTCACCGGTGGCGAGTTCGAGGACCGCGCGCAGTGGCGTCTCACCGAGGATCGGCTCCTGTTCGCCAGCCTCCTGGCCACCGCCGAGCAGACGGTGAGCCTGTCCTTCTCGGTGGAGGGGCCGGGCGGGCAGGAGCAGGCGCCCTCCACCTTCCTGGAGGAGATCCGGCGGCTGACGGGAGAGACGTGGACGACGCGCTCGTTGCCGGCCATCGCGCCGCTCGACGAGGTGCTCACGGAGTCGGAATTGCGCCAGCGCGTGGTGCTGGAGTCGCTCGCGATGGAGAAGCTGCGCGTCTCCGAGCCGGACCCGGCCCGGAATCTGCTCAAGCGCCGCTTCGAGGACGCGCCGTGGCTCGCCGCCGCGCGGGAGATGGTGCAGGTGGAGATCGAGCGGCTGCACTTCTTCGGAGACTCGGGGACGCGCGCGGGCCGCTACACCGGCGTGGTGGACGATCCATCCCTGGGCGAGGCGCTCCGGGAGGCCTTCCGCTTCGACGCCACTCGTCCGCTGTCCGCCTCGGCGCTCGCGCGCTTCGGCAACTGCGGCTTCCAGGGGTTCTTGTCCTACGGGCTGAAGGTGCCCGAGCCGGAGCAGCCGGGAGAGGAGTTCGACCGCAGGGGGCAGGGCATCTTCTGGCACCGGGTGCTGGAGGAGTTCTTCAAGCGGCTCAAGGAGCGCAACCTGCTGGGCCTGGGCCTCGACGAGATACCGGAGCCGTTCCTGGACACGGTGCTCGACGAGGTGCGGGCGCACTTCGAGCAGCGCCACTACGTGGGCCACCCGGCGCTGTGGCGCCTGGCGCGCGAGCGGGCGAAGAACATGGTGCGTCGCATCCTCATGGACGAGCGGCGGGGCCTGCCCTTCGAGCGCTTCACCCCCTCGGACTTCGAGCTGCGCTTCGGTCCGCGCAACCCGGCCGAGGGCTGGAACGAGGTGACGCTGACGGTGGGCGAGGACGTCATCCACTTCGAGGGCACCATCGACCGGCTCGACATGGGCGGAGGACAGGTGGGCGTCATCGACTACAAGTCCGGCAAGCTCTCCAGGTCGGAGCTGAAGAAGAAGCTGCTCGACTCGGACTTCCAGCTCCCGCTGTACCTGTACGCTGCTCGGGCCAGTGGGCACCGAGACACACGGCAGGCCGCGTGGTTCTCGCTGCGGACGGGCGAGGTCATCCACCTGTCGGAGGTGCTGGAGAAGGACGCGGTCGAGCTGGAGGAGTTGCTGTCCACGGAGCCGGAGGTGCGGGCGAAGCTGGCGGCGGAGGCGAAGCCGAACCTGGCCAACGCGGTGGAGGCGCTGGTGCGGACCGTGAGGGCGGGGGAGTTCGCCGTGAGGCCGAAGGACTGCGGGAGCTGTGGCTACCGCGCGGTGTGCCGCATCACCGAGCGGCGGCTCGTGGAGGAGGAGGGTGCCCGTGAGTGACACCTCCCTGCTGGCGCTGGAGAAGAACCTCGCCCTCATGGCGGGTGCCGGCGCGGGCAAGACGTACAGCCTGGTGACGATGACGCTGCACCTGCTGGCCGGTGCTCGTGAGGGCGCCGAGCCCCTGAAGCCCTCGCGGCTGTGCATGGTGACGTTCACCGACAAGGCCGCCGCGGAGATGCGCTCGCGCGTCCGGGAGCGCCTGGATGTGCTCGTGCAGAGCGAGCTGAAGGACACGAAGGAGAAGGAGCTCCGGGCCTCGCTCGACCGGCTGGGGCGTCCCTTCCCCTCGCGGGACACCTGGCGCGCCCTGCGCGAGAACCTGGGCGCGGCCTCGGTGGGCACCTTCCACTCGCTGTGCGGCCAGTTGCTGCGTCGTGCGCCGCCGGGCTCGGGCGTGGACTCGTCCTTCGAGGTGCTCGACGAGCTGGAGGCCCGCTCGCTGGTGACGGACGTGTGCGAGCGCGTGGTGCTCGAGGCGCTCGAAGCCGGTGACGCGGGGGTGCGCGAGCTGTGCCAGGAGCTGACCTTCTCCGGCTCGGACTTCACCGAGGGCCTGGTGTCCTCGCTGGTCGCCGTCTACGGCAAGCTGCGCGAGGAGGGCCTGCGCGCGGCGGAGGCCCGCATCTCGAACGTGGAGGAGGCTCGGGCCGGGCTGGAGAAGCTCGTCGAGCGGTGCCGGAAGCTGTGCGACACCGTGCGCGAGCTGGACGTCAAGGGAGAGTGGAGCGTCCTGCGCGAGGAGCTCGAGGCCGCGCTGAAGGGCCTCACGCCGGAGAACTGCTTCGAGCCCGAGCGGCTCCCCTCGCTCAAGGCGGCCTTCCTGGAGGACGGCCGCGACGTGCGCCGGCTGAAGAAGGAGCCGGGCAACTCGATGAAGGAGTTGTACTGGAGCCTCTTCGGGAAGAGCGATGGCTCGGTGATGCGGCTGGAGGATGCGTACGCCGGGTGGCGCACCGCGCCCTTCGAGGCCTCGTTCCGCGCGCTGCTCACACAGGTGGAGGCTCGTCACGAGCAGGAGTTCGTCCGGCGCAATGCGCTCGACTTCACCGCGCTGCTGGTGAAGACGCGCGACCTGCTGAGGGACATCCCCGACTTCCGCCGTCAGGTGCAGGAGCGCCTGGGCGTGCTGCTGGTGGACGAGTTCCAGGACACCAACCGCCTGCAGCTCGAGCTGGTGCTGCTGCTGGCCGAGAAGCGCGACGGCGGCCCGCGCCCGCTGCGCCCGGACGAGAACCTGGTGGACGCGCTCCCGCTGGAGCCCGCCTTCCTGTGCGCGGTGGGTGACCGCAAGCAGTCCATCTACGAGTTCCGCGGCGCCGACGTGTCCGTCTTCGAGGTGCTGGCGAAGAAGATCGAAGCCGAGGGCGGCGCACGCGACTTCCTCCAGCACAACCGGCGCTCGGTGCCGCCGCTGCTCGGGTTCTTCAACCAGGCCTTCGCGGGCGTGCTGGTGGCGGGCGAGGGCGGAGCGCGCCCCTACGAAGTCATCTACGACCCCGAGGGCGATGACCTCCAGCCAGTGCGTCCGGCCCCGGTGCCCGCTCCGGTGGTGGAGCGGCTGCAACTGGACGACGAGGAGCTCTCCACGGGCGAGCTGCGTCTGGCGGACGCGGACGCGGTGGCGAAGCGGCTGAAGGTGCTGCTGGCCCCGGGAGCGGAGCCCTGCATCGCCGTGAGCAAGGACAGCGAGGAGCTGCGCCCGGCGCGTGGTGGCGACGTGGCCATGCTCTTCCGGACCTTCACGCACCTGGAGGTGTATCGGCAGGCCCTCATCCGCCACGGCATTCCGCACCGGGTGCTGCGCGGGCGCGGCTTCTACGGAGCGCAGGAGGTGCTGGACCTGGCCTCGCTGCTGTCGCTGCTGGCGGACCCCGAGGACGCGCTCGCCTTCGCGGCGGTGCTGCGCTCGCCGCTGGTGGGGCTGTCGGATGCCTCGCTCTTCCGGCTCGCCGGGCCCGAGGGACTCTCCCTGCCCGCCGTGGAGCGCCTGGGCAGCTCGGCCCTGGAGGGACTGCCCGACGGCGAGCGCGTGCGGCTGGAGCGCTTCCTCGCGGTACTGCCGGTGTTGCGGCGCGAGCGGGATCGGCTCGGCGTGCGCGCCCTGCTGGGGGTGGCGCTGGAGAAGACGGGCTACCGCGAGGCGCTCGCGGGGACTCCCTACGCGGAGCAGGCGAGCGCGAACGTGGAGAAGCTGCTCGCGTTGGCGGGCCGGCGCGACGAGCGCGGCACGGGGGGTTGCGTGAGCTTCGCCCGCGAGCTGCAGCGGCTGGCCAACGAGGACCCCACCGAGGCCCAGGCGGACCTGCTGGAGGCGGGAGACCCGCGCGCGGTGCAGCTCCTCACCATCCACCGCGCCAAGGGCCTGGAGTGGCCGGTGGTGGTGGTGCCGGCGCTCGGCGGCCTGAGGCGCTTCACCAGCGGGCGGGCCCTCTTCGAGCGTACCCATGGACTCTGCCTGCGGCCGTGGCTGCCGGACAGCCTCGACAAGTACCGCTCCCCCCGCTTCGACGAGGTGAAGGACGAGCTGAAGCGGCGCGAGACGGCCGAGTACCGGCGCCTGCTGTACGTCGCGCTCACCCGCGCCCAGGACAGGCTCATCCTCTCCGGTGGGAAGGAGCGCGGCGCGTCCGACTCGTGGTGGTGCCTGCTCGACGAGCGGCTGGGGGAGGACACGCGGCTGCGCGGGCTCGTCGAGGACCTGGACGTGGAGACGCTGCCCCCTCCCGCGGAATCGGACGGGCTGGAGGACGTGGACCCGTTGGAGCAGGAGGCCCGCATCGAGGCCGCGGTGCGGCGTGTCCACGAGGCCCTGGCCCCGGTCGCGCCCGAGGTGTCGGTGGTGGGCACCGAGGCCGTGCAGGACTTCCTCACCTGTCCGCGTCGCTACCGCTATGTGCACGGGCTCGGGCTTCGCGCGGAAGGCGCCCCCTGGGAAGCACCGCCGCGCGAGTCGCTGCCGTACCTCGAGCGGGAGTCCTGGGGCGCACCGGCCCCGAGCCCCGCCAGTCGGGTGCTGAGCCTCCTGCGGGCCGTGGACTTCCGTGTCGCGGAGGCCCCCGCCTCCGAGCGGCGCGCGCACCTGGAGACGCTCGTGCGCGAGGCGGGCTGGGACGAGGGGGAGGACGGCGTCGGGGAGGCACTCGCCACCGTGGAGCGCTTCCTGGGCACCGCCTTCGCCCACAGGCTGGCCGCCGCTCCGACGTCGAGCGTGCATCGCGCGCTGCCCTTCGTGCTGTCGCTGTCGGGGGATGAGTCGGCGTCTCTCGAGGGCGAGGTGGACCTGCTCTGGGAGACTCCGACGGGTGAGGCCCGGGTGGTGTCCTTCAAACCGGGCAAGCGGCACCCGAAGGGCGCCGAGGCACATGCCGAGTCCCTGTCAGCCCTGCTGCTGGCCTCCCGGCGGCTGGTGCGCGAGGGCGTCCCCGTGCGGGTGGGCGTGGCCTTCCTGGGGGAGGAGGTGCCGGAGCCGGAGTTTCCCTCGCTCCCCACGGACCTGGGCTCCATCGCCGAGCGCCTCCGGGAGGCGGCTCGGGCCCTGGTGGCGGCGGATGTGGGTGGCAGGTGGCCGGGCAAGGAGCGGGCCGCTTGCGAATCACTGGGCTGTGGCTTCGCGGAACACTGTCACGCGGGCCCTCGTGCGTGCTAAGCGGGCCCCACTATGCCGAACGTCGTCGTCATCGGAGCGCAGTGGGGAGATGAGGGGAAGGGGAAGGTCGTGGACCTGCTCACCGAGCACGCCCAGGTGGTCGTGCGCTTCCAGGGGGGCAACAACGCCGGCCACACCCTGGTGGTGGGGGGCCAGAAGACGGTCCTGCACCTCATCCCCTCGGGCATCCTCCATGCGGGGAAGATCTGCGTGATTGGCAACGGGGTGGTGGTGGATCCCTCGGTGCTGGTGAAGGAGCTCGACGCCCTCAAGGAGCGCGGCTTCCTCAAGGATGACTCGCACTTCCTCATTTCGGACAACGCGCACGTCATCTTCCCGTGGCACAAGCTGCTGGACACCTACCGGGAGAAGGCTCGGGGCCTGAGTGCCATCGGCACCACGGGGCGCGGCATCGGCCCGGCCTACGAGGACAAGGTGGCCCGCCGCGGCATCCGCGTGCGCGACCTGCTCAACACCGAGCGGCTCCGCAAGCGCATCGACGAGCGGCTCCCGGGCGTGCGCGACGAGCTGCGCGAGCTGTGCCGCGCCGCCAACGAGCAGCCCCCCGAGCTGGACGCGCAGACGTTCCAGGACGAGTTCTCCGCGCTGGGCGAGCGGCTGCGGCCCCATGTGACGGACGTGTCGCTCTACCTCGCGGGCCAGGTGCAGCGCGGGGCGCGCATCCTCTTCGAGGGCGCGCAGGGCACGCTGCTGGACGTGGACCACGGCACCTACCCGTTCGTCACCAGCTCCAACTGCGTGGCGGGCAACGCGGCGGTGGGCTCGGGCCTGGGCCCCACGGCGATCGACAAGGTGATGGGCATCAGCAAGGCCTACACCACGCGCGTGGGTGGCGGTCCGTTCCCCACGGAGCTGACGGACGAGACGGGCGATCGGCTGCGCAAGGTGGGCGACGAGTTCGGCGCCACCACCGGCCGTCCGCGCCGTTGCGGCTGGCTGGATGGCGTGGTGCTGCGCTACGCGGTGCGCGTCAACGGCCTGTGGGGCGTGGCGCTCACCAAGCTGGACGTGCTCTCCGGCCTGAAGACGCTGCAGATCTGCAACGCCTACGAGCTGGACGGCAAGCGCATCACCGAGCTGCCCGGGGACTACGAGGACCTCGCCCGCGTCAAGCCCATCTACGAGACGCTGCAGGGCTGGGACGAGAAGCTCGCCGGGGTGCGCACCTTCGAGGAGCTGCCGGAGAACGCCAAGCGCTACGTGCGCCGGGTGGAGGAGATCGGCGGCGTGCCCGTCGTCTGCATCTCCGTGGGCGCCGACCGCGGCGAGACGGTGCTGCTGCAGAACCCCTTCCGGAGCTGAGCGGCTCCGGACATGGCTGAGGAACTCCGAACATTCGGAGTTCCCAGGAAGTCAACCCACGGACTCCCTTGCCCGGGGAGCGGGTGGCGCATGTCAGGCCGGGACCTTAGGTTCACCGGTATGACCGGGCGCGAACCGAAGGAAGGCAGGCAGGAGGTATTTCGCCCTCACCGGGTGCTCGCGGCCATCATGGGGGGCGCGACGCTGCTGTGGCTGGGGGTGCTGCTGTACCTGCTCCGTTTCGACGGAGTCCCCCTCCAGACGTTCCTCTCCGCGGTCTTCTTCGTCCTCTTCTTCGGGGTGTCGGTGACGTACTACGGCCGCACCCGGATCATCGTGGACGCGGGAGGCATCACCTACCGGGGGCTGGTACGCACGCGGCGCTTCTCCTTCGCCGACATCAACAAGGTGGAGGTGTTGCCCGGACCGGTGACGGTGTACGCCGTGCGGTGTCGCCGCGGCCTCGTGCACTTCACCAGCTTCTTCGCGCATCACCGCGACCTGGCACGGCTCCTCGTCGAGCGCGCCGGCCTCTCGCCCCTGCGCGCCTGACGTTCAGCCCGCCAGGGCGTAGGTGGCGAGCAGCCCCGCCAGGGCCGTCGTTGCCCCGAGGCCGATGAGCCACCACTCCCACCGCGGGCGCTCCGGTGCGTCCCCGTCGGAGGGCGTCGCGGGTGCCTCGTGGGGGGGAGCAGGCTCCTCGGTTGGCGCGGAGGCCGTCTCCGTCTCGGGCGGGGGACTCTTCTTCTCCGGGGGAGGTGGCGGCTCGGCCATGGGCGCCTGGAAGCGCAGCAGCGTCCGGCCCAATTCGATGACATCGCCCTCGGCGAGCGGGGAGGGCGCCTCCACCCGCTTGCCGTTGAGGAAGACGCCGTTGGGACTGCCCAGGCCCTCCAGGAGGAAGGCACCGTCCTGGTGGCGCACGCGCGCGTGACGGCGGGACACGGCGATGTCCCGCAGGCGCACGGCCACCTCCTTGCCCCGGCCGAGCTCGGTGCTCGCCTCGGCGAGGGCGAAGGTGCGGCCCACGTCCGCCCCGGTGAGACAGGTGAGGGCGGCGGCCCGCGAGGGCGTCAGGGCCTCCGTGTCCGTGAGGAGGTTCTTGAGGACGGCCAGGGTGCCCACCTGCCGCTCGGCGTCACCGTCGAGGTCCATCACCTTCAGGCTCATCATGTCGGGCAGTCCCACCACCTCTCCCGGCAGCACGAGGCGTGGGACACCCGAGGGCACCATCACGCCCTCCACGGTGAAGGTGCGGGTGGCTTCCACCATCAAGCGGTGGTCCTCGATGCGCAGCGTCAGCAGGCCGGACGGGAGCCCCTCGAGCCGGATGTGATCCTCGGCGCCTCCGCCCAGCAGGTGGAGGCCCTCGGGCAGCTCGAAGGGGGTGGTGGTACCCAGGTGCTCGAATTCGAAGTGCATGGCGCGGTCGAGGGCAGCAAACCGGGTGCCGGCTCGGACGGGCGGAGTTCCGGGGGGTTGCCGCCTCCGGGGCGTCCCGGCTCCGGCCCTCCGTCCACCCTCGTGGACGGAGTTCGGGTCCCTTCTCCGAGACATCCGCCAGAGGGGGTCCTAGGATTCGCGGCCTCGATGCGCCCTGCCTCCCGCCTCCTGTCGCTCTCGCTGCTCATGCTGCTCGCCACCTCCTGTCGCGACGAGCAGGCCGGCCCGAAGCCTCGCGCGAAGGCCTTGCCCCCACCTACCCAGGCCCGCGTGCTGGAGGCCGCGCCGGCGGACCTCACGTACCGCAGTGGGGCCACTCTGGGTGGAGGCGCGGTGCGCTACCTCGGTACGCGCGTCACCCCACAGGGGGCGCAGCCCGGGCAGCCGGTGCAGCTCGCGCACTACTTCGAGGCCCTGCGCCCCATGCCCCCGGGTTGGGACTTCTTCGTCCACGTGGTGGACCCGGCCAGCGGGCAGATGCTCGTCAATGCGGACCACTCCTTCGCGGGCGGCGCCGCGCCCGTGGGCTCCTGGCCCGTGGGCAAGGTGGTGGAGGACGTCCACACGGTGCCGATGCCCGCGACGCCCGGCCGGGTGGTGCTCGGCTTCTGGCAGGGGGACTCGCGCCTCCCGGTGGACGAGCCGAAGGCGCACATGGGCGACAACCGGGTGCTGGGTCCGCAGCTCGGCGGTGCCCTCCCGTCGCTGCCCGAGTACACGGTTCGTCGCACGACCCGAGCCCCGGTCATCGACGGCGAGCTCAATGACGCGGCGTGGAAGGACGCCGCCCCGGTGGTGCTGCGCGGCAGCTTCGATGGGCGCCAGCCCTCGCTGCGCACCGAGGCGCGCCTGACCTACGACGACCAGTCCCTCTACGTTGCCTTCGATGCGGAGGATCCGGACGTCTGGGGCACGCTCCGCAAGCGGGACGAGCCCATCTACGAGCAGGAGGTGGTGGAGATCTTCCTCGACGCCAACGCGGACGGGCGCACCTACAACGAGATGCAGGTGTCTCCGCACAACGTGAACTTCGACGCCTACTTCCCCGCGCGCCGGCAGGGGATGGACCTGAGCTGGGACTCGGGGATGACGACGGCGGTGAAGGTGCGCGGCACGGTGGACAACCCCGCGGACCGCGACGAGGGCTGGCGGGTGGAGATGAAGATTCCCTTCGCCCGGCTGGCCGAGGTGCCGAACCTTCCGCCGAAGAAGGGCGAGCGCTGGCGCTTCAACCTCTACCGGCTGGAGCACGTGGGGCGGCAGCAGGTGGAAGGCCAGTCCTTCTCGCCACTCTTCGTGGGGGACTTCCACGCGCTGCCGCGCTTCGGTTGGCTCGTCTTCGAGTAGGCGCTACGAGTGGGGGGAGATCTCCCAGGGGGCGTCCGCGACGGAACGCTCGGAGGGGTCCCCCAGGAAGCGCAGGAAGCCGCGCCCTTCGAGGGTGTCGACGAGCTCCTCGGCCTCGTACTCGGAGAAGCCCTTCATCTCCACGAGCAGATCGCGCATGAGCGACTTGCCGCGCAGATAGCCCACGGGCTCGCCCGGGGCGAGCCTGTGCTTCAGTTCGGCGGTGAGCAGCCGCAGATCCAGGTCGTCGGAAATCATCGTCCCAAGGCTGGTGATGGAAGTCCGCTGGGGCAACCGGGTCCGCCTGAACCGGGGCCTCGGGAGCCTGGAGGGGGCTCGGGCGGGCATCGCGCCCTTCACCCTCCAGGGCAATGGCACCGGACGGGCCTGCTCAGTGCTCGGGCCGAAGCCCGTCTCGAGGCTCGGAGCGCGAGGCGACCGGAGCCTCGGGAGCCGGGGCCTCTGGAGTCAGGAAGGTGCTCAGTCGGATGTCGTGCCCATCGCTCTCCAGCGTGATGGCGCCGTGGACGTCCGTGCGCAGGCACTCGGTGCCCAGGGTCCGGTAGCGCTCCTCCACCTCGGGGTGGGGGAAGCCGAAGCGGTTGCGGCGGCCCACGCAGAAGACGACGTAGCGCGGGCGCAGCCGTTCGAGGAACTCCTCCGAGGACGAGGTGCGCGAGCCGTGGTGCGGCGCCTTCAGCACCGTCACCGGCCCGAGCCGTCCACTCGCGAGGAGCGCGGCCTCGCCCTCTTCCTCCACGTCGCCGGGGAGCAGCACGGTGACGTCGCCGTGGCGCACGAGGAACACCACGCTCTTGTCATTCACGCCCTCCATCAACTCGCGGTCCTCGGGCGGGCCGAGCACCTCCAGGGTCGCCTCGCCCAGGGCGTAGGACGGATGACCGAGCTGCACCTCCTCCACGAGAGCGCCGGAGGCCGCGGCCACGAGCTTCCGGGACAGGTGCCCGTCCGCGCTGTCGGCGGAGAGCCAGAGGCGCTCGGTGGGCACCTGCTCCAGCGTGGAGATGAGCCCGAGCGCATGGTCCGGATGCGGATGGGAGAGGACGGCGAGGTCGAGCCGCTCGATGCGCGAGGCGCGCAGGAAGGGGACGACGACGCGGAGCCCCGGGTCCGCGCCGCCGGGCACACCCCCGCCATCGACGAGGGCATGGTGCCCCCGGGAGCTGAGCAGCACCGAGTCCCCCTGACCCACGGAGAGGAAGGTGATGCGCAGCCCGGGCTCGGGAGTGAGGCGAGGCACGAGCACGACGAGCGCCACGCCCACGGGCGCGAGCAGCCCGCCCAGGCGCCAGCGCCGCTCGCCCAGGGCCCAGCACGCGAGCCCCGCGGCGTAGAGCAGGGTGGCCGCGGTGCCGAAGGTGGGCAGGTCCACCGTGGCCAGCGGCACGTGTGCGAAGAAGCGGGTGAACACCAGGAGCAACTGTGAGACCCACGCTCCGCCCCACAGCAGCGGCGTGGCCAGCACCGGCGCCACCACGTAGAGGGCCGCGCCACCGGCCGCGAACCCGGTGAGCAGTCCGCACAGCGGCATGCAGACGATGTTGGAGATGAGCCCCGCGAGGCTCGCGCGACCGAAGGTGCCGGCCACCAGGGGAATGCTGGCCACCGTCACCGCGAGGCTCGCGCAGAACGTCTCCAGCACCGTCTCCCGGGTGCTCGCGAGCAGGCGCTTCAGCCGGTGGGACTCGCGCGGGTCGGGAGGAGCGAGGGGGACGGCCTCGCGCAGGGCGGGGGTGAGCAGCAGCAGGCTGAAGACGGCGAGGAAGGACAGTTGCAGCGACAGGTCCGCGACGCTGGAGGGCGCCCAGGCCACGAGCAGCGCGGCGGCGGCGGCGAGGCTGTTGAGCCCATCGGCCCGCCGCCAGAGCGCGAGCCCCAGCAGCACCACCGTGGCCATCACCGCCGAGCGCACCGCGGGCGGCTGGTTGCCGGTGAAGACGACATAGGCCCAGACGAAGGGCACCGAGGCGGGGGCGGCCAGCCGGCGGGCATCCACGCGCCGCAGGCTCCGCAGCCGCGACCCGGCCAGGACGAGCAATCGGCGCAGCAGGGCCAGCGTCATGAGCGCGAGCGCCGCCACGTGCAGCCCGCTCACGCTGAGCACGTGCGCGAGTCCGCTTCGGGAGAAGTCCTCCTCCAGGTCATCATCGAGCGCGGCGCGCTGCCCCGGCGGCCAGGGTGAGGAAGAGGGCCGCGGAATCCGCCGACGGAGCCACGGCGCGCACGCGCCTCGGAGAGCCCCGCCTGCGTGCGCACCAGCTCCTGGCGCCAGCCCGAGGGCGGGGACAGCACCAGCAGCCCCGCGGACGGGAAGCTGCCGGTGAAGACGAGCCCCTGTCGTCGCCGTGTTGCGGATAAATCCTTTTCTCCGGGGTTCAGCGCGGACTCGAGCGGCTTGAGCCTGGCCTCCACGCGGACGCGCTGGCCGGGCAGCAGCGAGGGGGGCTCACCCTGGGCGTAGAGGCTCGCGTGGAAGCGGGCGGGCGTCCCGGCTCCTTTTCCCACGCGGGCCACCGCCACCAGGAGGCGGGTGGAGTCCTCGAAGTGTTCCACGCGCTCCACCTCGCCCTCCAGCACCGCGGTGCCACCTTCTTGGAGTGCGCGCGGCACATCGGCTCCCGCCTCCAGGGCGGCCAATCCGGCTCCGGAGAGCCCGAGGCACAGGAGCACGCCCAGATGGGCACCAGGCAGGCGAGCGAGCCAAAGGGAGGCGATGCCCACGGCCAAGGCGGCCATTAGCTGGAATAATCCGGCGACAACGCTCGTTTTCGAGCCCAACCCCGCGCCAAGTAGGAGGCTCACGGCGGGGAAGAAGAGAGGACGCGCGGTCAGATCACGCCACGAGTATCGGCCCACCATCCACCCCCCACCACCAACCCAATCCGTCCCGTCGTGGCGACTCGCCCTACCGAGCGAGCGCGCATACGTAAAGTCACCACGCTAGTCGGGAGATTCTGGGCGGGTCAAGGCTTCAGTGTTGCTGCAAGGGGTGGATTGTGGTACTCGTGAGTTGCTTTCTGAGGCCGGGTGTCGAGCCATCCAAGGAGGCGGTAACGAGTGCAGACGAGCTTCAAGACCGGCGACAAAGCGGTGTACCCCGGGCAGGGCGTTGGCGAAGTCATGGGGATTGAGCACACCGAAGTCGCTGGGCAGCGCCAGTCCTTCTACGTGCTGCGCATCCTGGAGAATGGGATGCGGATCATGATCCCAATCAACAAGGTGGGCTCGGTCGGCCTCCGGGAGATCATCAGCGAGGACGACGTCAAGCAGGTCTACTCCATCCTGAAGGAGAAGGACATCTCGGTCGACTCCACGACGTGGAACCGTCGCTACCGGGAGTACATGGAGAAGATCAAGACGGGATCCGTGTTCGAGATCGCCGAGGTGCTTCGTGACCTCTACCTTCTGAAGGGCGACAAGGATCTGTCCTTCGGTGAGCGCAAGATGCTGGATACCGCGCGCTCGCTGCTGATCAAGGAGCTGTCGCTCGCCAAGGACTGCTCCGAGGATGAGGTCGAGTCGGATCTGAAGAAGATCTTCAATCTCGCCTAGTCACCCCCGCCTCGCGAGGCGGAGGTAGAAAGCCCCGGTTCCCCGAAGGTGGGGACCGGGGTTTTTCATGTCCAACGACTCGGAGCTGCAGCAGGAGCGGGATCGGCGCATCGCCGAGCTGGAGGCGCGCCAGCGGCGGCGCGGGGTGGGGGTGAAGGCCCCGGTGGCCGTGCTCGCGATCCTGGTGGGTGGGGCGCTGCTGGGGATGCTCAGGAAGGACCTGGCGTACTTCTTCTCGCCGCGCACGCCGCTCACATTGGGAGCCGAGGGCGCGTACCGCTACGAGCTCCTGGCGTCCAACCGCTACGTCCAGGTGCATGGCATCCCCACCGCCCGAGGCGCCTACGGCCGCGAGGGCGAGGACGTGTACGTGGTGGTGGGGCTGCGCGACTCACCGTTCCTCGTGCGCCGACGAGCGCTCCCGGGTGAGGAGTGGGCTCCGGGGAGGGCGCCACGTCAGCCAGATCAGCGACCCTTCGGCGTCAGGGGGCGGCTCCTGGCCGAGGCGGACGCGGAGCGCTACCGCGAGGGCTTCACGTTGCTGCGGGAGATGGGGGAGGTGCAGCCCCAGGACGGGCGGCTGTGGCTCATCGTGGAAGGGGAGCGGCCCGGTGCGGACCGGGGGGTGCTCCTGGTGGCGTTGGTGCTGCTGACCTTCGTCCTCGCCAACCTGGCGCTGCTGGTGCGCGGCCTGGGCGGGTCGATTCGGAATCGGAATTTCGTGTAAACTCATGGAAGCGCCAAGGCCCATTCCCTTCGTCTGCGTCTGACCCATGCGCACCTGGACCCCGTTGCTCTCCGGTTCCCTCCAGACGGAAGCCCTGGAGGCCATCCGGGACATCGTCGCGGACGTGGTCGCCACCCCCCGGGAGAAGCTGCCCGCGGGCCTCCTGTCGGGCCATGCCGGCTTCGCGCTCTTCTTCGACATGGCCTCCCGGGCAACCGACTCGCGCCTGTTGGACGAGGTGGGCGTCTGCCTGGAGCGGGCCACGGAACTCTTCGTCCTCGCCCGCGAGCGCAAGCCCGTGCTCGGCCTTCACGTGGGCTTGAGTGGCGTGGGCTGGGCGGCGGCCCGCATCGCCGCGAACCACCCCGGCCTGGACGTGGAGGAGCTGTGTGCGGCCACGGACGAGCTGGTGGAGCGGGAGCTGGGCCGCTCGCCCTTCCCGCATCCCTGTGACATCCGCGATGGACTGGCGGGCCTCGGGCTGTATGCCCTCGAGCGCATGCCCCATCCCTCCGGGCGCCGGCTGCTGGAGCGCGTGGTGGAGACGCTGGAGGAACTGGCCCAGCCCCTCGACGACGGCAGCTCCTGGCCCATGCCGCCGTCCCACTGGGCCCTCCTCGGGCGCGAGGCCGCCTTCCCCCGGGGCCTGTACATGATGGGCGTGGCCCACGGGGTGCCCGTCGTGCTCGCCGTGCTCGCGGCGGCCCATGCGCACGGGGTGGCCCGGGAGCGGGCCCAGGCCCTGCTCGAGAAGGGTTTCCGGTGGGTGGCGCGCCAGGCCCGGCCGGAGGGCCCTCCGCGATTTCCCTTCTACCTGCACGGGGATGAGCCCTTCGCCGACCCCTACGCGCGCTTCAGTTGGTGTGCCGGCAATCCCGGCATCGTCGGGGTGCTGTGGTGGGCCGCCCGGGTGTGGGGCCACCCCGAATGGCAGGCCCGCACGCTGGCGTGGGCCATCGCGGTGGCGCGCGAGGCGTTGGACCAGCCCCTGCCGCGCAGTGCCAACCTGTGCTGTGGCACGTCGGGCACTGCCCACGTCTTCCACCGGCTGTTCCGCGCCTCCGGCGTGCCTGTCTTCGAAGAGGCCGCCGTGCTCTGGTTGCGGCACACGCTGGCCCTGCGCCAGCCCGGCGTCGGCGTTGGGGGCTACCTGCTCGGACAGTTCGGACAGGAGCCGGAGCGCGCCGTGGCCGCTCTCCAGTTCGGCGCCGCCGGGACGGCGCTCGCTCTCATCGCCGCCGTCTCGGACCTCGAGCCGGACTGGGACCAGGCCTTCCTCTTCTCGCTCACGCCTGAGCGGATCTCCAAGCAGGGGCCTGGCTCATGCGGATGGGCGACCCTCGCGTGCACTACGTCCGGCACGTGAAGGCTCTCCTGGATTTCCTGCTCGGTGATCCTTCCAGGCAGGCAATCAGTAGCCTGCTTGACTGCCTGGATAGTTCTACTTATTTTCTTTTCACTGTGAGCGGTGATTTCGGGCAAGCCGGCTTTTCGTTCACAGCCCCCGCGAAGCGAGGAGCAAGTCATGGACAACAAGACCAACGAGCCCAAGCTGAACAAGAAGCTGTCCCTCAAGAAGGAGACGCTGAAGACCCTGAATGACTCCGAGGTCTCCCTTCTCGATGGCGTGGTGGGTGGTACCGATACCGGTGGCTGCCCCCTGACCATGATCACCATCGCGGAGTAAGGAGTTCGCCTGTCGCCCGGGAGGGCTGTCGCTCCCAGGTGGGGCCGTCGCCTGGCCGCCGCGAGTCTCCTCGCCCAGGTCATTGCGGCACGCTGCTCCAGAGGGTGCTCCGTTCCCCTCTGGAGCAGTTTTTTTTGGTCCGCGGTCGGTGAGCCTCCCGATGCTCCCCCGAAGCAAGGCCGGTGGGGATTGTTCCGCCCTTGCATTGATGCCCGAGCGAGCACCGTGGAATCCTTCGGCTCTCTCCAGGCTCGCTCTTCGGGTGTCGCCATCGTGACCGATTCCATGAACGAAGCCCGACCGTTGCCGGCCTTCGCCCCGTCGGGATTCTTTGCCTTCCGCACCCCGCTGCTTCCCTTCGAGGCCCTGGTGGAGTGGGCTCGGGAGCTCGGCGCGGCCACGGCCTCCGGGACGCAGCTCGAGGAGGCGCTGAAGAGGGATCGGCTCGTGCTGCGCGAGCGGCTGCGCCGCCAGGTGGCGGACCCCGTGGTGCGCGAGGCCCTCTTCATCGCCTCGCCGGTGCTCGACGAGAGCCTGTCCGCCTGGGAGTCCGCGCCGGAGTCGGAGCGCGGGCAGAAGGTGGAGCGGACCCTGGTGCGCTACTTCGCGCGCATGGCGGGTCGCGCCACGCCCTTCGGCCTCTTCGCCGGCAACTCCGTGGGCCGCATCGGCCCCCACACCCGGCTGCACATCTCCGAGCGCACCGCCATCCGCCGCCACACGCGGCTGGACATGGACTACGTCTGCGCCCTGGTGGAGCAGGTGCGCGGCACCCCCGAGGTGCGAGACGCCCTGCGCTACGTGCCCAACTCCAGCCTCTACCGCTCCGGTGGCCGGCTGCGCTACCTGGAGATGCGGGTGCGCGGGCGCGATCGCTCCTACCACCTGGTGGGCGTGGAGCCCTCGCCCTACCTGGAGGCCACGCTGGAGCGGGCCCGCGGTGGCGCGAAGCTGGAGGAGCTGGCGGTCGCGCTGGTGGCGAGCGATCCCGACATCACCCTGGAGGATGCCCGCCCCTTCGTGGAGACGCTGGTATCCGAGCAGCTCCTGGTGCCCACCTGGGCCGCGCCCGTCACCGGCGCCGAGCCCGTGCCCCACCTCATCGAGGGCTCGCGCGAGCATCCCCGGGCTGGCCGAGGTGCGACAGCGGCTGACGGGCGTCCACGAGCAGCTGTCCCGACTGGACTCGGGGGCCCGGGCAACGCGCCGACGGCGTACCTCGAGGTGGCACGTGGCCTGGAGGCGTTGCCCACGCCCGTTGAGCTGCCCCGCCTCTTCCAGGTGGACATGTTCCGCCCGGCGCCCGAGGCCAGCCTCTCCTCGCGCGTGGTGGACGCGCTGCTGCACGGCGTCCAGGTGCTGCGGTCCATCACCCCGCCCAATCGCGAGGACCATCCGCTCAACCGCTTCCGCGTCCCGCTTCCTGGAGCGCTACGAGGGCCGCTCGGTGCCGCTGGTGGAGGCGCTGGACGAGGAGAGCGGCATCGGCTTCGCCGTCTCCAGGTCGCCGGGCATGGCCACGGGCCCGCTGCTGGCGGGCTTCCACTTCCCCCAGGAGGGCGGTGGCGGTGGCGAGCAGGTGACTTGGGAGCCCCGCTACAAGCACCTGCTGCGCCGGCTGGAGTCCCTCTGGGCCACCGGAGGGCACGAGTTGGTGCTCACCGCCGAGGACCTGGCGGCGATGAAGACCTCGGAGCCGTGCCCGCTGCCGGATGCTTTCGGAGTGGTGGGCACGGTGGTGGCGAGCTCCGCGGAGGCGGTGGACCGGGGCGAGTTCCAGGTGGCGCTGGAGAACCTCCATGGCCCCTCGGGCGCCATCTACCTGGGGCGCTTCTGTCACGGGGACGAGGCGCTGGATGGCTTCGTTCGCGAGCACCTGCGCGCCGAGGAGGCGCTGCGGCCGGACGCCATCTTCGCGGAGATCGTCCACCTGCCGCAGGGCCGCATGGGCAACGTCATCTGCCGGCCCCGGTTGCGGCCCCATGACATCGCCTTCCTCGGGGAGTCGGGCGCGGACGGGCTGGAGCGCATCGCGCTGACGGACCTGTGGGTCTCCGTCGAGGGCACCCGCGTGGTGCTGCGCTCGCAACGGCTGGGCAAGGAGGTCATCCCCCGGCTGACCAACGCGCACAACTACTCGGCGTACGGCCTGGGCGTGTACCGCTTCCTCTGCATGCTGCAGAACCCGCACCGCATGGGCCTGAAATTCCAGTGGGGGCCCCTGAGTCACGCCAACTTCCTGCCGCGCGTGGTGTGTGGCCGGACGGTGCTCTCGCTGGCGTGCTGGGCCGTGGACGGGAAGACGCTGCGGGAGTGGGGCGAGACCGAGGGCGCTCCGCGCTTCGCCGCCGTGCAGCGCTTCCGTGCGAAGGCGAGGCTGCCCCGGTGGGTGAGCCTGCGCGATGGTGACAACCAGCTCCCCGTGGACCTGGACAACGCGTTGAGCGTGGAGACGTTCGTCCAGCTCGTGAAGGGACGCTCGCGTATCCTGCTGGACGAGCTCTTCCCCGGGCCCGACGCGCTGTGTGTGGAGGGCAGGGAGGGTCGCTACGTACACGAGGTGGTGGTGCCCTTCGTGCGTCAGGCCCCCGCCGAGCAGCCGGCCCGCCCGGCTCCGGCGCCGGTGCCGCGCTCCACCCCCCGCCGATTCCCGCCCGGCTCCGAGTGGCTGTACCTCAAGCTCTACGGGGGCGCGGCCTCCCTGGACCGGCTGATGGGCAGCACGCTGGGCGAGGCCATCCAGAAGGTGATGGGCTCGGGTGCGGCGGACCGCTGGTTCTTCCTCCGCTACAAGGACCCCGAGGAGCACGTGCGGCTGCGCTTCCACGGGACGCCCGCGCGGCTGGACGCGGAGGTGTGGCCCGCGCTGCGCGCCGCCTGCGCGGCCAGTCTGGAGGAGGGGACGGGCTGGCGCGTGCAGCTCGACACCTACGAGCGCGAGGTGGAGCGCTACGGCGGCCCCGTCGGCGTCGAGCTGTCCGAGGAACTCTTCACAGCGGACAGCGAGGCCGTGCTGGCCATGCTCCAGGCCTACCCCGGTGACGCGGGCGCCGAGCTGCGTTGGCGCATGGTCCTCAAGGGCATGGACGCCCTGCTGGACGACCTGGGGCTGACGCTGGAGGGCAAGCTGGCCGTGGAGGAGCGCGCCCGCGCCGCCTTCCATGCCGAGTTCTGGGTGGACAAGCGCTTCGAGGAGCAGCTCGGCCAGCGCTACCGCCGCGAGAGCCGGAGCCTGGAGACGCTGCTGACGGCGCCGCCGGATGCCCGGGGCCTGGCCCAGGCGGGGCTGGTGGCCCTGAGACGTCGGAGCGAGCGGCTACGCCCGGTGGTGGAGCGCCTGCTCCAAGCCGAGCGCGAGGGACGTCTCTCCGTGCCTGTCGAGCGGCTGGCCGACAGCTACCTCCACATGCACATCAATCGCATGATGGTGGAGGACCAGCGGGCCCAGGAGCTCATCTTCCATGACTTCCTGGTGCGGCTGTATCGTTCGCGTCTGGCGCGGATGAAGAAGGGGACATGAGCGACAACCCGCAGCAGCTCTTCCGGCAGGAAGCGCTGACGCACCATGCTCGGCCCGAGGCCCGGGGCAGCCTGCTCCAGCTCTCGCCGGTGTGGGCGCGCAGTGCGTATTGGATTGTCGTGGCGCTCGTGGTGGTGGGGGGCGTGGGTCTGGCTCTCATCGACATCAACGACTACGCCGAGGGCCCGCTGCTGGTGCGGGTGAAGGGCCTGGAGGACGTTACCGCCACCGCGGGTGGACGGGTGAGCCGGGTGTGGGTGAGCCGCGGGCAGCACGTGAAGGCCGGCCAGCCGCTGGTGGAGCTGTACTCGGGCGTGGAGTCCGGGGAGCGCGAGCGCCTGGAGCACGAGTTCCGCAACCAGCTCGCCGCCTCGCTGCTCAATCCCTCCAACGCCACCGCGCAGGCGGCGCTCTCGGCCCTGCGCTCCCAGCTCGAGTCGAGCCAGGCGCGCCTGGAGGAGCGTTCCCTGCGGGCCCCGTTCGACGGGCAGGTCAACGACGTGCGCGTGCGCGAGGGTCAGTTCCTGAGCGCGGGCGAGGTGGTGGTCTCCGTCCTCCGGGACGGCTCCGAGTCCTGGGCGCTGGCGCTGGTGCCCGGCCGCTACCGGCCGATGATCAAACCGGGGCAGGGCTTCCGGTTGGAGCTGGAGGGCTTTCCCTACGAGTACCAGGAGCTGGAAGTCACGGCGATCAGTGACGAGCTGGTGGGACCGGCCGAGGTGCGGCGCTATCTGGGGCCGGGCCTGGCGGACGCGGTGATGCTGCAGGGCCCGGTGGTGGCGGTGTCGGCGAGGCTGCCCTCGAGCACCTTCCAGTCCGATGGCCGCACCTACAGCTATTACACCGGCATGCCCGGCATCGCCCGGGTGAAGGTGCGCGCGCGCAACGGCTGGGTGACGCTGCTGCCGATTCTCGAGTACCTCGGGGGAGGCGACCGTGGCTGATTCCGAATCGCCGACGCCCGAGTCGCCCTCGCTCGGCGAGCGCTTTCCCGCGCTCCAGCGGTTGGGCGAGCGGCTGCGGCAGCGGCGCATCCCCTACGTGGCGCAGGTCACCAACGTGGACTGCGGGGCGGCGTGCGTGGCCATGGTGCTGGGCTACTACGGCCGCAAGGTGTCGCTGGATGAGATCCACGTGGCCGCCGGGCTGAGCACGCAGGGCATCAGCGCTCGCGGCATCCTCGAGGCCGGCCGGCGCTTCGGCCTGCTGGGACGGGCGGCCAAGGTGGACATGGATCAGATCCACCTGCTCGAGCCCGGCACCGTGCTGCACTGGGAGTTCAAGCACTTCATCGTCTTCGAGAAGCTGACGCGCAAGGGCGTGCAGGTGGTGGATCCGTCTTTCGGGCGCCGCCACATCACCCTGGAGCAGTTCCGCAAGTCCTTCACCGGCGTCGCGCTGCTCTTCGAGCCCTCCGAGTCCTTCCAGAAGGGCTCGTCGGCCCGCGGCTCGGAGCGCTACCTGCGGCTGCTGTCGGAGGCGCGCGCCATCCTGGGGCGGGTGGCGGTGATGTCGCTGCTGCTGCAGCTCTTCGCCCTGGCGCTGCCGTCGCTCACCGGGGCGGTGGTGGATCGGGTGTTGCCCAACGGGGACAGGTCGCTGCTGGCCATTCTCGCCACGGGCATGGGCGCCCTGGTGGGCTTCCAGCTCATCTCCTCGCTGGTGCGTGCCCATCTGCTGCTGCACCTGCGCACGGTGATGGATACCCGGCTGACGCTGGGCTTCCTGGACCACCTGGTGCACCTGCCGTTCTCCTTCTTCCAGGTGCGCTCCGCCGGCGACCTGATGAGCCGGCTCAACAGCAACGCCACCGTGCGCGAGCTGCTCACCTCGGGCGCGCTGTCCGCGGTACTCGACGGCGGCCTGGTCGTGGTCTACCTCGCGCTGCTGTTCGCCGGGAGCTGGCAGATCGCCCTGCTGGCCGTGGGGCTGGCCCTGCTGCAGGTGCTCGTCTTCCTCTTCGCGCGGGGCAAGCAGCGCGAGCTGATGTCCAAGAACCTCGAGGTGAGCGCCAGCTCGCAGAACTTCGAGGTGGAGATGTTCACCGGCATCCAGACGCTCAAGGCCATGGGCTTGGAGGACCGGGCCGTGCAGCACTGGTCCAACCTCTACGTGGACGTGCTCAACGTCTCGCTGGAGCGCGGGCGCCTGCAGGCGCTCACCGAGTCCATCGCCAGCACGCTGCGCATGGCCTCGCCGCTGGCCATCCTGGCGGTGGGAACCCTTCAGGTGCTCGATGGGGCGCTGAGCCTGGGCGAGATGCTGGCGCTCAACGCGCTGGCGGGCAGCTTCCTCAACCCCATCTCCAACCTGGTGGCCACCGCCTTCCAGCTCCAGCTCGTGGGCAGCTACCTGGAGCGAGTGGACGACGTGCTCCAGGCGCCGCGCGAGCAGGTGCCCGCCACCACGCGCCGCACCCACAAGCTGCAGGGCAGCATCCAGGTGGAGAACGTCTCCTTCCGCTACAGCCCCCACGCGCCCCTGGTGGTGCAGGACGTGTCGGTGGAGATTCAGCAGGGCCAGTTCGTGGCCATCGTCGGCCGCTCGGGCGCGGGCAAGTCCAGCCTGGCTCACCTGATGCTCGGCCTGTACCTGCCCACCGCCGGCGCCATCCGCTATGACGGCGTGTCGCTGCAGGACATGGACCTGCAGGAGCTGCGGCAGCAGATGGGCGTGGTGCTGCAGAGCCCCTCGCTCTTCCGCGGGGACATCCGCCGCAACATCGCCTACTCGGACCCCACGCTGCCGCTGGAGCAGGTGGTGGATGCCGCGAAGCGCGCCCAGGTGCACGACGATATCGTGGCCATGCCGATGAACTACGAGACGGTGCTCAGCGAGATGGGCGTCTCGCTCTCGGGTGGCCAGCGCCAGCGCATCGCCATCGCCCGGGCGCTGGTGCACAACCCCGCCATCCTCCTGCTGGACGAGGCCACCAACGCGCTGGATGCGAAGACGGAGCGCGCCGTGCAGGATGCCCTCTCGCAACTGCGCTGCACGCGCGTGGTGATCGCCCACCGGCTGAGCACCATCCAGGGCGCGGACGTCATCCTCGTGATGAACCAGGGCCGGCTGGTCGAGCGGGGGACGCACGACGAGCTGATGTCCAGGCGGGGCTATTACTTCGAGCTGGTGTCCTCCCAGGAGCGCACCAGTGCCGGCAGCCCGGCCCCCGAGAGGGCCGCCAAGGTGGGGTGACCGACAATGCTCTCTCCGAATTTCATCGTGGACCTGGTGCCACTGCCGGACCTCGGTGGGGTGAAGTTCGGTGACCTGCTCAACGGGATGATCCGCGCGAACCTGGACCCCCAGGCCACGCGGGAGCTGTTCGAGCGCGCCAACACGCTGCTCCCCCAGCCGGTGCTGCGCCCGAAGGGGGCGGAGGACGGTGGCTTCCTCGTCGAGGACCGCGTGCTATTCCCCGAGAAGAGCACCTGGTGGGTCGTCTTCCAGGATGGGGAGGAGCGCCTGAGCAGCGAGCTGCCCGAGGAGGCGGTGCCCGTGGTGGCCGAGTTCCTCCGTGCGGCCACCCATACGAACGACCCGCGCAAGGTGCGCGAGGCCTGGCCCTTCGATGACGAGGCGTGGATTGAACGGCTCGTGGAGGCTCCGACTCCCGGGCTCCAGTGGCCCGAGCCGGACGGGCCCGGCATCTACCGCCGCGAGCACGCCTCGCTGCTCATCCGCTCGCGCACAACGGGCATCCTGGTGGACCCCATCGGCATGCAGCGCCGGTTGCTGAACATGCGCGGGGCCCCCAACAACCTGCGGCCGGAGATGGTGGACGTGGTGGCCATCACCCACAGCCACGTGGACCACTGGCACATGCCCTCGTTCCTGGCGCACCTGGCCCGGCCGAATCTGCCGGTGCTCGTGCCGCGCGTGCCTCGGGTGAGCCTGCTCACCTTTCAGGACTTCGCGGCCACGGTGCGCGCGTGCGGTCAGTCGGTCCAGGCCGCCGCCTGGGGCGAGACGGTGAAGGTGGGCGACATCGAGATCGACATCCTGCCCTTCTACGGCGAGCAGCCCACTCGTGAGGGCCCCCGGCTGCGCGAGGGCCTGAGGAGCTGGGGCAACTGCTACCGCATCAACACCGAGGACTTCTCGTGCGTGCTGCTGGTGGACAGCGGGGCGGACCCGGAAGGCGGCATGGCGGAGGTGCTGGCCGAGTCCTGCCGGCGACGCGGCCCGGCGGACGTGGTGCTGTGCTGCCAGCGTGAGTTCCAGTCGCCCTTCTTCGGCGGGCTGAACCACTACTGGGCGGCGGTGCCCTTCGAGCAGCTCCGGGGGCTATATCGGCAGTTCCAGCAGGGTCAGCTCAAGAGCACCACGGCGGGCATCGATGGCGCGGTGGATGCGTGCGCCGCGGCCCAGGCCCGCTACTTCCTGCCCTACGCCAATGGCTTCGAGGGGGTGGGCCACATCATCACCGACATCGGCTGGGGAGAGGGCGAGCCCACGGAGGCCAGCCGCAACACACTCATGCGCGAGGAGCTCGCGCGCCGGGGCCTCCAGACGCAGGTGCTGGAGTGGAACCCGGGTGACGTGGCGCGGCTCTCGGGCGGCCAGGTGAAGATCTCCCAGGGCCGCTGAGCCATCCGAAGGAGGTCGCTTCGCGCTCTTCCAAAACCTGTCCGACTGTCGGACAGGTTTCTCCAGACCGCGCCCGGAGGGTCCTCTGTCCGCCGAGACCCGCCGGCCTCCCGGCCGCGCGGCGCGCGAACTTGTCCACTCATTGTACAAGTTGCGCGAGTTCGCGCCCGGGAGGGAGGTCACCTGCCTCCTTCGCGGGCCCCGCGGAAGTGACTCGCACCCCGGAGGTATTTCCTCGTGGAGGGCTCAGGGCACGGTCGAGGCGATGTTGCCGGAGGCGGGGCGCAGCTCCACCTGGGCGAGCAGTCCAGAGGGAATGCGCCCACGCTGGGCCGCCGGGACGTTCAGCTTCGCCTCGGCCCGCAGGTGTCGTGAGGCCGGGTCGAGCTCGGGTGAGATGCTGTCCACGGTGCCCGTCACGGTGATGTTCAGGGCCTCCAGCCGCACGTGCACCTCGGTGCCGGGGCGGATGTTGCCCGACTGGGCCGCGGGCACGGCGAAGCGCAGCCGCAGCTCGTCGCTCACCAGCCGCAGCAGGGGCGTGGTCCGTCCCACCAGCACGCCGGGCTGAAGGAGGACCTCGGCCACCACGCCGGAGAAGGGGGCGCGCACCCGTGCGTTCGCGAGGTTGCTGGCGGCCAGGTCGAACCGGGCCTTGGCCTCGGCGGTGTGGGCCTTGGCCAGTTCCACGTCGGCGAGTGCCAGCGCCACCTGGGTCTCGGCCATCTCCAGCGCCTCGGCGGCGGAGTACTCGCGGATGCGCTTCTCACGCTCCAGCCGCTGCTGGGCCTGGGTGAGGAGGAGGCTGTTCTTGGCCTGGTCGGCCTCGGCCGCCTTGAGGTTGGCCAGCCGCGCGGCGAGCTCGAGCTCGAAGGGCTCCAGCTCCAGCAGGGCCACTTCCTGACCGGCGGAGACGCGCTCGCCCAGGCGCACTTTCAGCACCTCCATGCGGCCCTCCACCTTGGGCGCGAGCTCCAAGGTCCGGCTGGCCACCACCACTCCCACCAGCGCTCCCGGAGGCGAGGCGGTGAGGGCGGGGGTGCTTGCCTCGGAGGCCTGGGCCGGAGCGATGGCGGGCCCGAGCATCATCAGGCATGCGACGACCCAATGGCCTGCGCGCAGCGGCTTCCGAGGAGGGAGCATGGGCTCGGAGGATAGCACTGCGAGCAAGGCTTCCTGGAGACCCAGGTCTACCGTGACAGGGCCTGGGCCCGCTCCACGGCGGCGCGAATCCGGGGCGCGTAGCGGCTCCAGCCCTGGGACAGCTCGTGGTCGAGTTCCTGGGCGGTGGTGAGCTGCTGGAGGGCGGTGGGGGCATCACCGGCCTCCAGGGCGGCACTGCCCGCGGCCCAGGCGGCCTGGAATCGGACGAGCTGGTCGGAGAGCGCATCGAGGTGGGCCCGGCGGGCGATCGCGAGGGCGGTGCCGACATCTCCGGCCTCGTAGCGGGTGCGGGCCTCGGCTTCCGCTTCCGCGTCCTCGACGGCGGGGGCCGAGGAATCAGGCGAGGAGGCAGGGGCCCTCACGGAGGCCTTCCCTGTTGCCTGGACGGAGCGGTTCCCGGTTGTCTTCGATCGGGTCGGAGCTTCCCTGGGGGTGCTCTCCCTCGTGGCGCCGGACTTGTTGGCGATGGCCTGGGCGCTCAAGGGGCGCGTCTGGGGCGCGGAACGAACCTGCTCCTCCCGGACGGGCTCCGCGACAGGCTCGGGAGAGGGCTCCGGGTCCTGAGCGCCCTCCGGGGACGCGAGGTCCGCTGATGGAGTCTCGGGGACGGGAGGTGCCTCCTCGATCTGGGGGGCCGCGTGCCGCGCCACGGGGGCGGAGGCGGGTTCAGCTCTCCCTCTCATGAGCCGCACCAGGGCGAGCGTGATGAACACGGCCAACAGGGCGCCGGTAGCGACGGAGAGCAGCACGACGCGGCGGGCGCTCATGCCCACGCGGAGCGAGGAGGGAGTCCGGCTGGGGGCGGCCCGAGGGGGCTCGGGGGTGGCTCCCGGTCCACGCACCCGGAGGAGCGCATTGCCGAGGGCGACCTCATCTCCGGCATGGAGCTCGAGCTCCCCGGTGAGGCGGACACGGTTGACGAAGGTGCCGTTCTGGCTGCCGAGATCCTTCAGGGCGAGCCAGTCGCCGCGGCGGGTGAGCTGGGCGTGGCGGCGGCTGATGGAGGGGTGCTGCAGACGCATGTCGGACGAGGAGGCGCGGTCGTGCCACTGCACGTCGTGCCGGAGGTCGGTGGTGGCGGCGGGCTCGGCGGCGTATCCCGAGCGCGCCGCGGTCGTCGCCGCCATCGGTGCACTGCCACCCCGCATGCGTGCTGCCGTCGTGCTTCGCTTTTACGCCGACCTGTCGGTCGAGGGGGTCGCCGAAGCGCTCGGCGTCAGCCCCAACACCGTCAAGTCCCAGCTCCAGGCCGCGTTCGACCACCTGCGCACCGCGCTGGCGGACGAGGCGCCGGGCACCGCGGAGGTGCGACATGCCTGACCGCAGCGCTCGCCGAGCCCGAGGCGCTCGTTCGCGCCGCAGCCTTCACGGCGAGGCGGACGCCAGCCCGATCGAGGTCGATCCGACCGTCGTCCGCGCCGCGACTGGGAGGCCGACGAGAGCGGGCGCGGCGCCGCAGTCGCGCCTCTCGCCACCGCCGCGGTCGTCGCCCTGGCCGTCGGTGGCGGGTTCCTGCTCGTCCGCGGACTGGGCCGGACCGTCCCGGTCGCCGCCCCGACGCCGTCGGCTGTCTCGCCTTTGCCGAGTGGCGCCCTGCCGTCGTTGAGCCCGCCGGCCGGAACGGTCGTGATCGACGAGACGGGCGGACCAAGCGGGTCCGCGAACCCGGCCGTGACGCCGATCGGTTCGATCTGCGAGGTCGGTCGGTACGACATCGCGTCGTATGCCTCGGCCCGGGCGACCTCGGCTCGGATCGCAACATGATCCTCACCGACGGTCCAGCGGGACGATGGCGCCGGTGCCTTGCGACGGATCGCGTCGCCCGCGACCTCACTCCAAGATGGCCGCCGAGTCGCTGACCGTCCCCGTCGACGGCCAGACCATCTGGCACGGCATCGTCGTGGTCGCGCCGGGCGACCTCACCGTCCCCGGCGGCTCGCGCGCCGCTGGGAGCGGCGGACCCGGACACGGCGATCCTCGTCCGCGAGGGAGCCGACGAGTCCCTCGCGGTCGTCGCCGTGCCGCCCGATGGCGCCGAGACGACCCTGGCGACGATCGCGCGGAACGCGATGCCCGACGGCACCATCGAGCTCGGGGTATACCCGCCGAAGGTGAGTGAGCTCGGTCGGCTCCCGGTCCCGATCGTGACCCAACCCGAGGGAGACACCGCGTCGTCGCCATCGTCGACCTCTACGACCCGTCGGGAACAGGGATGGTCATCGACGACGTCGTGGCCCGGATGCCCGGGACTCGTGTGGGGACCGTGCGGACGACTCGTCGTCCGGACGGCGAACGGCCCACTCTTCGTTAACTGGCGGCGGCCACCGCGACCGGCATCTCGCTCGCGGACGGCATCGAGCTGCGAGGCGCCGGCGGCTTGGCAGCGGCGATCGATACGTCTGGACGCTCGATGGCACCGGTCTGCTCGCCGCGCGGACGAGCGGCGACACCGTCGAGCCGGGCTGGGTCTCGCTGCTGGACGGGACGTTCACCGCCGGCACGCCCGAGACCTACCCGGCGACCGGCATGGGCCGGGCGACCGGCGCCGACGGGTCGACCCTCGGCGAGGCGTGCGACGACGGGCCGAGCGCGAGCGGCTGCTTCGTCACCACGTTCACCGCCGACGGCACCACGTCGCGACGTGGTACCCGGCGACGCTTGGTGCGCCGACCGCGCTCGATGCCGCGCCGGGCGTCCGATGCGACGAGCGTGCTCATGCTCCTCCCTCCCGACCAGGGCAAGCTGCCGATCGGGCGATTCGAGGCTCCAACCGCTACGCCGTCGTCTCGAGCCTCGACGGTCCGAAAGGGCTGTTCGTGGGGTTGTCCGGTGGTGACCGTCGCCTGGCGCTGGACAACGGGGACGGCCGGACCTCCTCTCGTCGCCACCGACGGCGGTCAGCGCCTCGACGTGGACGGCGTCTTCGTCGGCTGGGAGGCGGCGTCGAGCTACCCGGCCGCACGCCGTAGAGGCGAGCCGTGCGCGGCGCGTAGACGGGGCACCCAATGCAGGCCCCGCGTCGTCGGGCCGCTACCATTCCCTGATCACACGACGGAGTTCGTGTTCGACATTCGCGTCCAGCTCGCCCACCTGCACGGCGGCGAGCTCGTCCCGATGACCCGCCGCGAGCATCACGATCCGGCCGACCACGACATCGAGCGAGCGCTCGCGAAGGGCGCCAGGCTCTATCGCTGCGACACCTGCGCGGACGAGGTGGTCGTCCTGCCGGACGAGGGGTCGGCGCCGGGTCCGCAGGCGCACGAAGGCGGCTGACGCCCGGCGGCGACGGGCCGACCAGGGGCGCCGGTCGGACCGCCCGGGCGCTATACTCCGGCTCCGGCGTGGGGCTATAGCTCAGCTGGGAGAGCGTCTGAATGGCATTCAGAAGGTCAGGGGTTCGAATCCCCTTAGCTCCACCAAGATCCTGCGGAACGCCGAACCACCACGACCCCCTCGCCGGATCGGCGGGGGGTCTCGTCGTATCCGGAGCCCGTGCCGAGCCGTGACCGAGACCGCACGACCGCGATCGCACCAGCGCGCCGCCGCATCGAGCGCTACGACCCGGCGTCGATCGAGCCGCGCTGGCAGGCGCGCTGGGAGGAGCTCGGCCTCCACCGGACCGACCTCGACGACACGTCGCGGCCGCGGTACTACCTGCTGACGATGTACCCCTACCCGTCGGGCGACCTCCACATCGGCCACTGGTACATCAAGACGCCGACCGACGCGCTCGCCCGCTTCCACCGGATGCACGGCGAGAACGTCTTCCTGCCGATCGGCTTCGACGCCTTCGGCCTGCCGGCCGAGAACGCCGCGATCAAGAACGGACGTCAACCCGCGCGACTGGACGATGCGCAACATCGAGAACATGCGCCGCCAGCTCCGGTCGATGGGCGCGACGTTCGACTGGGACGCCGAGGTCGTCACCTGCGATCCCGACTACTACCGCTGGAACCAGTGGTTCTTCCTGCGGTTCCTCGAGGCCGGGCCTGGCCTACCGCGCGAAGTCGCCGGTCGACTGGTGCCCGAACGACGGGACGCTCGCCCGCGAGCAGGTCGAGGGCGCCGACCGCCACTGCTGGCGCTGCGGCGCGAAGGTCGAGAAGCGCGACCTCGACCAGTGGTACCTGCGGGTCACGAAGTACGCCGACGAGCTGCTCGACTTCGGCGGGCTCGACTGGCCCGAGCCGATCAAGACGATGCAGACGAACTGGATCGGCCGGTCCGAGGGCGGCGAGATCGTCTTCACGACGGCGCCCGACCGACCACCACCCGGCGGCGAGGAGCTGCGGGTCTTCACGACCCGGCCGGACACGCTGTTCGGGGCGACGTTCATGGTCCTCGCCCCCGAGCATCCGCTCGTCGCGACGCTGACCGCGCCCGATCGCCGGGCGGAGGTCGAGGCCTACGTCGCCCAGGCGGCCGACCGGACCGAGATCGACCGGCTGTCGACCGAGCGCGAGAAGACCGGCGTCCCGATCGGCGCCGACGCGATCAACCCGGTCAACGGCGAGCGGATCCCGATCTTCGTCGCCGACTACGTCCTGGCCGGCTACGGCACCGGCGCGATCATGGCCGTCCCGGCCCACGACGAGCGCGACTTCGAGTTCGCCGACGCAGTTCGGGCTGCCGATCCGGCGGGTCGTCGCGGCGCCGGGCGACGACGGCGGCCGCGCTCGACGGCGGCCTACGTCGCCCACGCCGACGACGGAGGTCCTCGTCAACAGCGGCGCAGTTACAGCGGCCTGCCGGCCGACGAGGGCGGCCGGCGATCGTCGCCGACCTGGAGGCGAGCGGCGCGCGGCAGGCCGGCGGTCACCTACCGCCTCCGCGACTGGCTGATCAGCCGCCAGCGCTACTGGGGCACGCCGATCCCGGTCATCCACTGCCCGACCGACGGGATCGTGCCGGTGCCCGACGAGGACCTGCCGGTCCTGCCTGCCGGAGACCGTCGACTACGCCGGCAGCGGCGTCAACCCGCTGACCCGCGACGAGGCGCTTCCTGAACGTCGACTGTCCCCGCTGCGGCGGGCCGGCGCGGCGCGAGACCGACACGATGGACACGTTCATCGACTCGTCCTGGTACTGGTATCGCTACCTGTCGCCCGCACAAGGCGGACGGGCCGATCGACCGCGACATGGTCGAGACGTGGACGCCGGTCGACCAGTACACCGGCGGCGCCGAGCACGCCGTCATGCACCTGCTCTACGCCCGCGAGTTCACGAAGATGATGCGCGACGTCGGGCTCGTCGAGCAGCGCGAGCCGTTCCGGCGGCTCTTCAACCAGGGCCAGATCCTGGGCGCCGACGGCGAGCGGATGAGCAAGTCGCCGGGGCAACGTCCAGGACCCCGACGAGCTCGTCGCCCGCTACGGCGCGGACACGATCCGCCTGTTCCTCATGTTCATGGGCCCGTGGGACCAGGGCGGGCCGTGGAGCCCGACCGGCATCGGCGGCGTCCACCGCTTCCTCAACCGTGTCTGGACGATCGTCCTCGACCCGCACGGCCTCGAGCCGGGCGACCCCGACGCCGGGCGGCTGCCGGCCGGCGAGGACGCCGCGGCCGCGGACGGTCGATCCGGGCGGCGGCCCACCGGACGCTGCGCGACGTCACCGAGGACTACGAGGGCTTCCGCTTCAACACGATGGTCGCCAAGCTCATGGAGCTGTCGAACACGCTGTTCCGCTACCGCGGCACGCCGGTCGCCGGCGAGGCCGGCGTGGGACGAGGCGGTCCGGCTGCTGCTGCTGATGCTCGCGCCGGCCGCGCCGCACATCACCGAGGAGCTCTGGTCGCGCCGCCTCGCCGCGGCCGGCGAGGCGTGGTCGTCGATCCACACCGAGCGCTGGCCGGCGGTCGACGACGCGGCGGTCGCGACCGACACCCGCGAGGTGCCGGTCCAGGTCAACGGCAAGCTCCGCGACCGGGTGATCGTCGCCGCCGGGATCGCGCGAGCCGAGCTCGAGCGCCTCGTCCTCGCGCGGCCCGAAGGTCGTGGCCGCGCTCGACGGGCGGACGCCGGAGCGGGTCGTCCACGCCGGCGGCGGCCGGCTCGTCAACATCGTCGTCCGGGGCTGAGGCGCGGCGTGACGAGCGACGCCGACCCCGCCCGACGTCGACGACCTCCGGGACCGAGGCGGCGCGCGATGGCCGGCTGGGCCGAGGGCCGGCGGGCCGGCGGGGAGTTCCCGACCGGCCGGCCCGCGCGCCGTTCGCGACGGTGGCGAGGTCGAGCTGCGCGAGGTCTCCGGCGAGACCGTCCGCGAGATCTGCGCCCTCCAGGTCGCGCCCGACCAGCGTCGGCTTCGTGGCCCCCAACGCCGTCTCGTTCGCCGAGGCCCACTACGAGCCGAAGGCCTGGTACCGGGCGATCTACGCCGACGGCCAGCCGGTCGGCTTCGCGATGCTCTCGATCGACACCGAGACGCCCGAGTACTTCCTGTGGCGGTTCATGATCGACGACCGCTTCCAGGGCCGCGGCTACGGCCGGGCGGCGCTCGGGCTGATCGTCGAGCACGTCCGGTCGCTGCCGAACGCGCGCGAGCTCCTCGTGAGCTGGGTCCCGGGCGACGGCAGCCCCGAGCCGTTCTACCTCGGCCTCGGGTTCGTCCCGACCGGCGAGGTCGACGGCGGCGAGGTGGTCGCCAGCCTGGAGCTCTGACGCGGACCCAGCGGCTCGGGCCGTCGCCGTGGCCGGACCGCCGTCGGCGGGCTCGCCCTACGAGATCACGAAGTACGCGAAGGCGGTCGACGCCGTGGCGTTCGCGGTGAGGTAGACGGTGAAGGTGTCGGCGGTCGCATTGACGCTGACGCGCTGGACCGAGGTGACGCCTCCGGGATTGCCCATCAGGGTCACGAGGACCTTGCTCGACGTCGTCAACGGGACCCCGGGATCGACCGTCTTGGACTTCGTGCCGCTCGCGATCGTGCCCCGGCCGGCGGTGCTGAAGCGGACCTGGCCGTCGGCCTGGAGGGCGGTTCCCGAGCTGGCCGTGGCATGGACGCCGACGCCGCTCGTGGCGGAGCCGTAGACCCCACTGCCCGTGCCGGCCTGGCCGTACACCCCGCGCCCCGACGACGATCGACCGTGCACGCCGCGGCTCGCGGAGTTCCTTGGTCGCGTGCCCGTAGACGCCGGTCTTGGGCGGTGTCGTGAACACGTCGCTCCCGCTCGACCTGACCACCCCGGGACCGCCCGGCGTGTTCTGCCCGAAGACGCCGATGCCGGAGGCGTGGCCGCTGCCGCCGCTCACCCCGATCGGTCGGCCGGCCGTCGCCGAGTAGGCGTACCCATCGACGCCCCTCCCGTACGGCTGCTGGCTGTAGCCCGAGACGCCGGTGCTCCCGCCCCCGCCGTAGACGCCGGTCCCGGATGGGCTGAACGTGTCGCCGCGCACGCCGGTCGCAGCGCCGGTGTCCGAGCGCGCGATGCCGTACACGCCGACTCCCGTCCGGTGTGTACCCCTCCCCGCGCACGCCGTCGCTGGTGCCGGTGGTCGCGGTCGAGTACCCGGCGATGGCCGGCTGCGCCACCGAGACCGTAAGCTGGGTGGTGGCCGTACCCGAGAATCGAGCCGCCGACGGTCACCGTCTCGCCGTTGGCCGCGCGTGTCTCGGCCGGCCTCCCGAGCGCGCTCAGCGCCAGGCCGGCCAGTCCGCCCAGGGCCCCGGCCAGGATGGTCCTTCGAGATCGCGTGTCGCCGCTGTCGGTCACGGTCGAGGTCCCTCGTGCGGATGGAGCCGCCGCAGGATACGGGCGGGACTCTCGACGACCGCAAGCCGGACCCTTGGCGGGCAAGTGAAGCAGGCCCGCCGGGGGCGGGCCTTCCTTGCAGCGGTGAGCGGCGTGGGTCCCGGCGGTCAGGCGCCGACGCTCACGTCCCGCGAGCGGTCGAGCCTACTGCGTGAGTCCCGCGCACTCGCCGATCCCCTTGCCTCCGACGAAGTTGTAGTCGCCGGCGTCGATCTGGTTGACCTGCGCGGCTGGGACGTTGCCGAAACAGATCAGGTTTCCGCCGATCGGGCCGCGGGAACTGCTCGGCCCCGAGGGCACTGCCCTGGATCTCGCTGGAGTCCTCGTCCGTCCCGGGTCCGGTCTCGAGGGTTCGACACGCTCACGTTCGTTGGTGAAGATCACGTTCTTGCCGACCTGGTTGCGGATCAGGCCGATCCAGCCCCCGTGCCAGCCCTGGACGATCAGGTTCCCGTGGATCGTGTTGTCCTTGACGGGGAAGTTGCGGAAGTCCTCGACGGACGTGCTGAGCACCCCACCACCGTACGAGACCAGGTTGCCATTGACGGTGACGTTGCCCACCTGGAGCGCCAGCGGCTCATAGGCGATGATGTTCTCGCCCACCGTGTCGGGTCCCAGGGTGCCCTCCGGTGCGTTCCAGCCGAGGCCCAGGACCGCGCCCTTGCCGACGATCACGTTGCCGGTGATGTACAGCCGGCATCCTGCTGCGCGCCCTGCCACCCCTCCGCCGTCTGACGATCATCGAGGCTGGCTCCGCTGGCGACGATCAGGTTGCCGTTGATCTGGACGTTCGCGCCTTCGGCGATCATGCAGATCCCCTTGACGGTGAAGCTGCCGGTACGTGCCCCGGCCATCGTCCCGCCCGAGCAGGTTCCGGCAGCTGGCCTGGTGGCGCAGCGCCGAGCCGGGCAAGGCCATCGCCAACAGGGCCACGACCGTGCCGAGCAGAATCAGTCTGCGCATCGAGACGCCTCCTTCGATCGGGTCGATGACACCACCCCCGTGCATCGGCTGGCCGACGGAATTGCCCGTCCCCTCTCTCCAGCCGCGACTCGCCCGATCGGCGGCGAAACCCTATCACCCAACGACGCGGGCGACCACCATCCGGTGCGCAGGTGCACCACATTCCCGTCATGGCGCCGTTCGCCGGCGCGTGAGGTGCCTGAGACAGGCGCCCTAGACTTGCGCGATGCGCAACAGCCGGATCGGCACCCGCTGCCGGAACCGACACACCGACGGCCGTCGCCCATCGAGGCCGGTCTGCGGGCCGGCAGGCTGGCGTCGACGACTCGCGCTGGACGTGAGGTCGCGGCTACGCGACCGAGCATGCGCGCCCGTCTGCGGGGCGCGAGCGACCCGGACGATGCCCGCGAGGAGAGCACGATGAGCAACGAACGAGTGGCACCCGAGACGAACGGTGTCGCGGTGAAGGTCCTGGCGACGGTTGACCTCGCCGACGAGATCGAGGGCATGGCAGGGCGCCAGCTTCGAATGCGCATGGTGACCATCGAGCCCGGCGGCGTCTTCGGCCCGATCCACGACCACGAGGGCAGACCCGGCACCGTCTACATCCTGCAGGGAACGATCACCGACCATCGAAACGGCGTCGCCACGGACTATGGGCCGGGAGTGGGCTGGCCCGAGGATCGGCACACGACCCACTGGCTCGAGAACAGGGGAACGATCCCGGCGGTGGAGATCTCGGTCGATATCGTCAGGCAAGAATGATATTTCGCTCGCCGGGACCGATCCGGCCCTTGACGGCCTGCGCCACCCAGACGAACGCTGCGGTGGATGCTCCACGAATGCTGGCATCGGGGGTCGACCCATGGTCAAGGTCGCTCGCCGAGTCGGGATAGCGTTCGGCTCGTTCGTGATCGCGTGGCTCGCGGTGTCGCTTGTGGCCGGATGGCTCTTCGGCTCCGGCAACATCCTCGTCTGGGTGGTCGCCGCTGTCGTCGGTGCCGGTGTCTACCTCGATATCCTGCGGCGAGACCGGCGCGACGCCTAGCGCCGTATCGGGCGCAGCTCCCGGGAGCCAAGGCCGCCGCGATACTCGTCCGATGAAGCTCTACTTCGCCGGGCCATTGTTCACGACGTCCGAGCGCACCTGGAACGCCGAGGTGACTTCGGCCCTGCGCGCCGCCGGGCACGAGGTCTTCCTGCCGCAGGAGCGGGAGCCCGGCAAGGATGGCCCGGGCATCTTCGCGACCGATCTGGGCGGGATCGACTGGGCGGACGGCGTGGTCGCGATCATGGACGGGCCGGATCCAGACTCGGGGACGGCCTGGGAGGTCGGCTACGCGTTCGGCACGAGGAAACCGGTGGTCCTCGTCCGGACCGACTTTCGCGCACTCGCCGGCAATGCCGGCGACTACAACCCGATGCTGACGCAGTCCGCGACGACCCGGATCGACCTCCCGGCGGCCTCGACCACGGAGGTCATCGCTGCGATCCTTGACGCGCTATCCCGGATCGACGCCGAAGGACGCTGATCCGGAGGGGGACTGGGTAGCCCGGGAGCAGGTACCCGTAGGCGGCCCCTGCACGAGGGCCGCGGCCTGCGTCTCCGATCGAGCGCTCGACTGGATGCCGAGATGTCCACGACCCAGGTCCCACCGTCGCATAGACGTCCCGGGCGGGCAGCGCAGGCGGGCGAGGCAGGGGCGGTCGCATGTCGGCAGGGCATGGCCATGGACGCCATGATGCCGTGCGCGTCGTGACTGGTCGGTTGCCGCCGTGACGCAAGGGCCCGGGTCGAGGACCGCTAGTGCGCTAGCGGGCCCCCTGCCTGACCCCGGCTCGGTCCAGCATCGAGGCGGCGGGCTGCGTCCAGAACGGCCGAACGCAGCAGATCGGGCTGCGCTCGGTTGCATACCTCAGGCAATGCCTTCGGGTAAGCCCGCGGTAACGCGACGCCGCTACTCTCGCCCCGGCCCCGACTCCGCGTGCCGCCCTCGATCACGGCTTCGCCGTCCTGAGGAGCGACAGCGTCCAGGTGAAGTTCGCCGTCGGCAGCTCGCTCTAGTCGGAGCCTGGGACTCCCGTTCGATAGACCGAGTGCAGCCGCATCACCATGAGTGCGACGGCCAGCCGCCGTCCCAGTTCGCCGTCGAGCGGGTGCCCCAGCAGGGCCTCGATCCGTTCGAGCCGATACGCGACCGTCCGGTTGGCGAGGTGCAGCCGCCGCGCGGTCTCGCGCATGTTCTCGCCCGAGTCGAAGAAGACCTGCAGCGTCTCGACCGCTCTCGGTGCCCAGGCGCTCGTCGGCGAGGAGCGGCCGGAGCTCACGGTCGACGACCGACGCGCCAGCTCCGGGTGGCCAGCAGCAGCCGCTCGACCGCGAGCTCGCCGGCGTCGTCGATCCAGCCGCGGCGGCCGATCCGTTCGGCCGTCCGGAGGCTATCGAGGACCTCGGCGAGCGCCGGCGCCAGCCCAGCGGTGCCGTCGATCGGCCCACCGGCGACGACGATCCAGGCCGGACCGGTCGCATCGACTTCACCGTCGGCCGAACCGCGGCTACTCGGGCGGCGCATCGTCGAGTCGATCGCCCGATGGACTCGCTCGAAGGAGCCGGCGCGGCCCCGAGGAGGACGACGATCCGGCCCTGCCAGGTGAGCGCCAGGGGGAGCCGGATCCCGGCCGGGACCGGCGAGCCGATGCCGCTCGGCGGCCGGACGAGATGGTCGAGCCGGCTCGCCAGGCGCTCGAGGTCCTCCTCGTCGATGCCGGGGCGGTCGGGCGTCGGGTCGGCTCCGGGGTCGGGCGTGACCGCGACGACGCGGTACGGACCGTCTGGCTCGAGGCCATAGCGGGCGACACGTCGGCGGAGCCGTGCAGCTGCCCTGGGCATCGGCGGCGACCGATCCGAGGTAGTCGTCGAGCAGGGCCCGTCGGGCCGCGATGTCGGCGGCGAGGATCTCCCGCTCGGCCGCCCGGTAGCCCTCCGCGACCGCGAGCGAGGTCAGCTCGGCCCACTGGAGCAGGAAGGCTCCGAGCACCACGTATGCGCTCGGTCTCGTAGGCGCCGGCGACCATCTGACGGGTCGCGACGTCCCAGGCGATGTCGCGCAGCAGCGCATGGAGCCCGAGGAATAGGATCAGCCGGCGACCGAGGCGAGCGGCGATCGAAACCCGCCGCGTAGTGGAGGGCCACGATCGTCGGGAGATCGAAGCCGCGGTCCTCCCCGATCCGCTCCGTCTCGCGGCCCGAAGCAGGCCTTCGAAGGTCTCGGCCCTGATGGCCGCCCGGCTGAGCTGCACGTCGGGGCCGCCGCTCCCCGCGGCCCGAGCCCGAAGCGTCTCGATGGCGAGGCGGATCTCGTCGGGATCGAGCGGGGTCCCGACCAGCAGCAGGGTCAGCCGGACACGAGCGAGGGCTTCGGCCTTGTTCTCCACGACGCTCCGCCCGGCAGGGTCGCGACGATCTCGGCCGGAGCAGGCATGTCTCCGACGAACTGGCCAAGGAGCGCGTCCCGACGGTCAC